>CAKQTC010000012.1 GCA_934274515.1 uncultured Clostridia bacterium | reverse complement strand
AATAATTAAGAGTTATTTGAAGACAAAAATAATAAAGTTGTACCAATGCTCATGTTTTTTGCCTTGATATAAAAGTTTCAACTTGTTTCTGTTGAGACTTCTCCATATTTTTCCCTTGTCGTCATTTCTGTTGTAGCATATTTCTCCCCGTAGTAAACGGGGAAAATAATTGCTACGAATAACAATTATCCCATATATACCCCACGCAATTTTTTCCCTTTACCGTTGACTACGGCAGAGGGATTTTTAATATACTTCCTTCCTATTCGCAATATGCTCCTTCCTTCACTGCCGAAAGGCAAAAATAAAAAATATGGAGGTATATTTAAAATGAAAAAAGTAGTATTCTCAATCACCAACGCAAGAAGCAAATCGGATAAGAAATTATCCGGCTTCGGGTATCTGACAGACGGTTGTCTGCTCTGTCCGTGCATATCCAAGAACAACAAGCCTTTTATTCGCGTATTCGACGACGTGGAAAAGAGATGTCACCCTGTAAACGGAAAGCAAGACGAGTTCAATGGGTATCTGACAATGTACTTTACCGAAGTTCCCGTTTATAGAGAAAAAGACGGCTCTTACGATATGCTCGACCTCGAAGTCGAGTATAAAGTTTGGTACAAACTTGTAAATGAGTAAAGAAAAATGGCTGAATATCAACACTTTGACAGTGAAGCATTCATCGCGATGGATATTGTATCTATCGCCGAAAGAAAGAACGAAGTTCAGGTTGCCGTGACCAACAGAGGCAAAATAAGCGTTATTACATACGACCTATACGCCGATGACAACGGCGAATACTTCGAGTATGGCTGTAATTACGAAAGAATTTATCTTAACGACTTCGAGGAGGCTTAAAATGAAACTCACTGTGAAAAACATAAAAGAATTAAAGACAAACGCAACTCCGCTCCAAAAACGAGTGCTGACATATATCTCGGACGAATGGGGCAATTACGACGATAAAAAGCATATTTTCACCGACATACTTCATTACGGCTGCCAATCGGGAACGGTTGGCTTTTTAATTTGGTACAGCGATACCGTTAAGTTCTATAAAAAACACAAAGCGGAAATCGACGCGCTTCTATATGAAACGATGGAAAGCACGGGACTATACGCCCCGACTGAACTTTTTGGAGATAAATGTGATAAAGAAGATCCGCTCGCAAACGACGACTATAACCAAAACTTGCTTGCGTGGTTTGGATTTGAAGAAACTATGCGAAATATCGGCTATCAATTCGAGCAATTACAAGACTGTATTTAAGAATAAGGAGAAAAACATTATGAAAATCACTATTGAAAAGAAAAAACAAGAAGCAATCGAAAGAATGAAGTTCCTGAAACTCTATCCGAATATCATTAAAGAGTTTGAGAAAGACGGCGTAGTCAATATGTCCGAAAACGGCGGTTTCCTCTACTGGCTGAACGACCAACAACAAATATACGTTATGGAATTTGAAAAAGAATATAACGTTCTTGTGTATCACGTCATACATAACTTTACGGAATTTGGCGAAATGCTGACTTTCTTCTACGTTTCGGACGATGAAGAAGAATGGGAATACGACCGAGAAGACCTGAAAGACGGATACGCCTGCGCTTACGTCAAAAACCTTTCCGACGATATGTGTTCCGAATTTGGCGGCGTTTGTTTCAGACAGCAATTCGGCGGACTTGTCAGAACGGCATAAGGAGAACGACAATGAGACCTTTTAAGACAATGGCACATATAAACTCGCTCGGCGGTAAGATGGCGGAAAAATCCGCTTCTTCTTATACAGTGAGTTCGAGCATTTTCAGCCACTTCCCGCCACAGATGAAAAAACGAACTCTGATATAAAAGCGGCGTTCGCTTTTTTCTTTTCAAGAGATTTTTTCGGCGTAAGATTTAAGTTTTGATTTCGCCATATACAACCGAATAATTATCGTTTAGCAGGTATCAAGTGCCAGATATCTGCTATTTTTTTATCGTCCGAGTTATCGCCTTTCGGACTACGTTTGTAGCACAGTGAAAAGCGTAAGTCAACGGCAAAAATTTTTACCGAAAATTCTGAAATTACCGACTAATACATAAAACTTTTTGCTGTTTCGTTGACTTCCGTCATTGTGACTTTAACTCACATTGTTATTGCAGCTTTTCCCGGTGCTACTTCCGTTTTTTTGTCGAAAGGCGAAGTAAATCGGAGGTATTCAAGAAATGAAAACATTACACAATTAAAACTGGTACATAACGCAATTTTTTAATATAATTACCAATTAATATATTATACTTAACAAATAAAATAATCTGTTTTATAATTAAACAAAAGATAACAGTGGGGAGATTTTATGTATATTTTTACTAAAAAGAAATTTTACTTTTTTTAACTGCTGTTATGGCACTAACACTTACAATTGTATTGGTAGGTTGCAATTTTACTAATGCTAATTCTTATGTTTATAAATAAGGTAAAAAAATGTGTAATGACAAAAACAAAAACTTTAATAATAATGCTTGTGACTATTATATTATCCATTCCAAATTGTCTTCGGATAGGATGAATGTTGCTTATAATCAAATTAGATATATAATACCTGCTTTCCAACTTGGAGAGCAGGTACATCTTAAAGATTTAGATAATTTTTTATCAAAAAAATATAGAGCAGTTAAAGCTGAATGGAAAGATATAGATAAGTGCACAAAAACCAAAGTTAAAAGGTATAATAAATATTGTAAAACGGTATTTTGTGTAAGCGAAACTCATGTGTTAGACGAGGAATATCATTGTGCTTATATTATAAAAAGAGAAAACTGCATAAGACCATCTACAAATAAAGACGATTTTTTTTACGATCTATTTGTTATTGTCGGAAGTGAAGATAAAGTACATTTATCATCTTACTATATCGGCGGTTATTCTGATGGACTTGCAGAAGAGCTGTATGTGTTATGCGGTAATAAATGATGAAGATTAGGGATAAAGTAAAATATAAAGCAATCATATTATTGCTAACTTTATTATTAATTAATATGATGTTTTGCTTGACATCATGTTCGTATAGTTTAGAAAAAAGTATTGAATAACAACGTTCAAATTAAATCAAAATGCGGAACAAGTAAAACGGGCGTGGTTCACTATTACTATTCGCGTAAATCAAAACAGCGCAGAAAAATGGCGTGTAACACCAAGCCCATACAAAAGCAGTTTTTGGAAGATATGGTTATTCATACAACATCCGTTGTTTTTTTACCGTCGAATTTATATCTATGCGGAATAGAAAACCGCGCGATTTGCTCCGCTTCCTTTCCCCGCCCCGTACGATTTATCGACGATACGCAGTCGTCGGAGTTTCTCTCGATTTCTTTATATAGTTTTGTTTGCGGTTATATCGGAAAACCCCCGACGCGGCAAATCGCGTCGGGGGTTTGATTTCGTTTGGTTAGTTAGGGCGCCCAAATGTTTTTCATCGGCCACCTTTTCCGCTAATATCGTTCTCTTTATTGCAGTTCGTCCTTATATGCTTTTCCGAAACGAAGTATCGGTTTTTTACAAGCGGGAATTTCTACTTTTTCTTTGGTTCTCGGGTTAATGCCGACTTTTGCGGGAACGTCTTTCGCTTCAAAGGTTCCGAACCCTACGAGTTGAATTTTTTCTCCTTTTTTCAGTGCTGCGGTTACCGCTCCGACGAATGCGTCGTACGCTCTTTCCGCCGCGGCATAAGAATCGTTCATTTCTCCGGCGATAGCCTTAATGAATTCTTTTTTGTTCATTCTAAATTCCTCCTAATAAAAATTATTATAAAAACGAATTTCTTCGATTTTTTATCTTCTATTCTTCTGCGCTTTTCTTGCAAAAAAGCAATTTTCCGTCGTTCCTTTTATTTTAGTATATTGTATATTTTTAGGTATGTCAATACCAAATTTTTACTTTTTTCAGGATAACAAACTTCTTTTTATGCTTTCAAGCGTGGCAATATGCACTTCTTCGTCCATAATTATTCTTCCGATAACTGCCTTTACCGTTTCGTTCTTCGACAGTTTTATTACGTCTTTATATCCCCTTATCGCGTTTTTCTCTCCTATTATATCCCCTTCGATCATATCCGATACTTTCTGCGAATAATTGACGTACCCTCCTTGCCAAAAACTCCTGTTATCTCCTATATACGGCACTCCGCCGAGCATAACTATCATCGTTCCTATCGTTTCGTGGTGCCTCATCTCGCTTATCGCTATTTTTTCAAGACACTTCGCTATTTCTTTTTCCTTTTCCGCAAGCATATAACTTTGAAAAATATAACCCGTTATCGCCGTAATTTCGCTGTTCTTTCCGCCATAAACGGGCATCAGCAGTCTTACTTCAAACGGACTGCGCGTTTTTATTTCTATCTCGGGATACGCCGCGTCCGCTTTATACAAACATTCCATAAACCTCCTCCTTTTCTTTTATACCAAATATATGCCAAACGCTTTCAAAACGTTTTACTTTCTCTCTACCATCGCTTTCTCTCGCAAGCGACTTCATATGGGCGGTTTTGACGTTGACTAAACCTTTCTCTAAGCGGTATAATTCTTATAATGGAAAAAAATCGTACGTTTTACTGCATAGATATGAAATCGTTTTTCGCGTCGGTCGAATGTGCCGAACGCGGTTTGGATCCGATGTCTACTCCCCTCGTCGTTGCGGACGAAACGAGGGGTAGGGGCGCGCTTTGCCTTGCCGTTTCTCCGTACATGAAAAAACTCGGCGTAAAAAACCGTTGCCGACTGTTCGATATTCCGCAAAACGTTGACTATCTCATTGCAAAACCGCGTATGAAAAAATACATTGAGTATGCCGCCGACATTTACGAACTTTATCTCGACTTTTTTTCGCCCGACGACATTCACGTCTACTCCATCGACGAGTGTTTTCTTGACGCGACCGAATATCTCGCGACATACAAAACCACACCGAAAGCCTTTGCGAAACGTCTTATCGAAGAAATAACCGCACGCAAACGCATCCCGGCGACCGCCGGTATCGGAACAAACCTATATCTTGCGAAAATCGCGCTCGACATTACGGCGAAACACACACCCGACGGCATCGGTTATCTCGACGAAGAACTGTTTACACGCACGCTTTGGGACCACCGACCGCTTACCGATTTTTGGCAGATAGCGAGAGGCACGGCTAAACGCCTTAAAAAACTCCGTATTTTTACGATGCGCGATATCGCGAACGCGCCCGAATCCGTGCTTTATAGGGAATTCGGCATTAACGCGGAACTGCTCATCGACCACTCTCGCGGTATAGAACCCTGCACGATTGCCGACATAAAGGCATACAAGCGCAAAAACACGTCGGTGTCGACTTCGCAAATACTTTTTGACGACTACGATTACGACAAAGCGGAACTTGTCCTTAAAGAAATGATACTTTCCTGCTGTCAAGAACTTCTTCGTCGTAAAGCCGTGGCGACCACCGTCGGCGTGTTCGTCGGTTATTCCCAAGACTTCGTCGCTCCCACCGGCGGAAACCTGCGAATGACGGACTCGACCGCGTCATACCGAATTATCATCGACTATGCGCTTAAAATTTTTCGCAAAACAACGATAAAAACCGAACCTATCCGTCGAATATCCGTTGACTTCGGCTCGGTTATCCCCGAAAATATGGCGTCCAACAGCCTTCTTTTCGATACGGAAAAGATAGAAAAAGAAAAGAAAACGGAACAAACCGTACTCGCAATCAAAGATAAATTCGGCAAAAACGCCCTACTACGCGGTATGGATTTACAAGAAGGCGCAACGGCTATCGAACGAAACAAACTTATAGGGGGACATAACGGTGAATAACGTAGAACGCGCAAAACAATTTCTTCCTTTCGACGCGCTTAAAGGACTGCGAGAAGAACTGGCCGCGCGCGAGAAAAAACGTCTTAGGCGCGACCGCGTCACGCTTTCCGATACGCAACAAGCGGAAATATCCGACGCGCTTTCCGTTTTGAAGAAAGGTTCGCGCGTCACGATAACTCGTTACTTCGACGGGCAATACGTTACCGAAACTCACGTCGTCGTCAAAATCGACGCGCTCGAACGATTCCTTCTCACCGAAAACGCAAAAATCTATTTTGATGACCTTTTTGCTGTTAATTCGGATACCCAAACTCCCGTTTAGTCCTCATTCTTTTGTTTTGTTTCCGCCTTGTCCGAGATGTAAACTTTCTCACGGAAATTAATCATTTTCATCGGATACAGCGCAACGAACGCAACGACGAGGGACACAGAGGCTTGCACCGCGTCCATCGGCAAAGCGACAAGAGCGGATTCTTTACTGCCGTAGAAAAACGTTTGACAAACGAAATAACCCGTCATCATAAAATATGCCGCTATCGCCATAGACGCCGCTCCCAAAACGACGGACAGTTTCTTATTTTTGACAAACTTTTTGATTAAAATGGTAAGTCCGCCGGCAATAAGTCCTTCGAGACCTTTGATTACGAGCGTATAAAACATCGTCGCCGGATAAACGGCAAGGTCTGCAAAAAACGAACCGAGTCCGCCGGCTATCATTCCGATAAACGGTCCGAAAATAACGGAAACGATTAATATTATCGCATCGCCGAGATTAAAATAAAACTGCGCGGAAGAAAAACCCATAAGGGTCATTGCCGTGACCGCAGCCGTACACGCCGCCGCATACGCGATTACCTTCGTCGTAAGACGAACTTTACTCATCTTTTTTGCGTTTAACATCTTTACCTCCGTTTGTTTGGGATAAAGTATAAACGGGAAAAAGCGCGTTGTCGCGCCGAAAAAACATTCTTTCCCATTCTGACTTTACAGGCGGTTGCGGAATCTCACCGCATCGGCTGTTGGGGCTGTCGGACTCGTCCGATCGCTTAGCGCGTTAGGTTAATCGCCAAAGCGTCGGCATTACCGCCGGTTGATACGTCGCTCGGTTCGATTTTTGCGTTTCCGCAACCGAAATCGACTACTCACCCAAAGAATATCGCATTAAATTGTATCAATTATACCCCCGAAAATCGGCGCGGTCAAGCAAGTAAACGCTTTATTCGTAAAAACTCGTAATCGTACATCCTTATTTAATTAACTCAATTCTTATATTGTTTAACTATCTCCCCGAGATATTCGACGTATCCGTCCGCCACCGACTGCGGAGCAAGAATTTTTAGCCTGTTTCCGAGCGACGCACACCACCCGTAAAACGTCGGGCTTATTTGAACGTTTGCACTAAACTTGAACCCCTCGTCGCAATATGCAAACTTCGTCTTCTCCCCGAACTTATCGAAAATCACGTCAAGCGCGGTCTTATCTATGTAAAAACTAACTCTCTCGTCGTCGCCGCCGTACATCGAAAACGCCTGTTTGCGGTGCTTGTTGACGTTAAACTCCTCCCTGCACTTCGCGTCGGTTATCTCTTCGTCAAGAACCCTTACTCCGTCCATTCTGTCAATACGATAGTTGGATAAGTTAAGATATTTGTCGTTGTAACAAGTAAGATAGTATTTGTTTTCGTTGAAAACCAACGCGACGGGATTAACGACGTACTCTTCGCCGCTTTTTCTGTACGCGCGTTGCCCGTGGCAGTCTAGGTCAAAATATTTGAACGCAACCTTTTTCCCTTTCGCTATCGCCCTGTCAATCGCGTCCACGGAATAATATACCTTCTCGTTGGAATGTTTGGTCGTGTCGGTGTAAACTATGTTCTTCGTCATTATGCGCGCCTTATGCACGCCGGCAAGTTCCGCTATCTTGTTGGTAAGCGCAGCCGTCTTTTTCTCGGTGATAAAGTCCGCGCCTAATACCGCGTCCATAAGTATTTTAAGTTCCGCCGTATCGAACTTACGGTCAACGACGTAATAAAGATTGCTTCTCGACTTAACCGTGAGAATTTCATACCCGAAATCGTTAAGCGTCTGTATATCGTCGTAAAGCGCTTTCCTGCCCGTTTCAATGCCGTTTTCGGCAAGAAGTCTTATTATCTCGTTGGTGGATAACGGATGTTCTTCATCGCTGTGCGTGCGCAGAATATCAAGTAGTACCACGGGTTTTATTTTTTGATTTTCCGATTTAGGCATTTTTCTCTTTCTCCTTTCCCTTTCGTTTACACTAATTGTACCATAACCTGCCCCGTTTGCAGCCCCGAATTGTGTCGTTTATGGTACAGTATCTTTCTTTTTGTCGTTTCGCAAACTAACTGCGACGTAAATAGACTCCCGTAAATCCGCTCGAACGAGCGATATGCGCCGATTAACGAAAAAACCGTTAAGAAAATCGCATTTCTTAACGGTTTTTTTAACGTTTTTCGTTATCGCTTATTCCTTATCTTCTTTTTCGTCGGATAACGGCTCCAAAGACGATTCCGTCGTTTGTTCGGACGCCTCGTTCTCACTTGACGGGCGGGCGGGTCGGGCTGACGCGGTTCGTTTTGCGCGATACGCTTCCATCTCTTCTCGCATTTTGTGCTTTTGCTCTTTTCTTACGAGCGCATGCTCTCTTGCTCGCTTAAACAGCGTAAACGGTATTTTCTTGGCTCTGCACACGATAAATTTAATCAGTACGTACAAGCCGAATACGCCCGCGACAATCGCAAAATACGGAAGTATCGCGACTATTGCGGTAAGCAACCAGCCAAAGACTGTTCCTATGCTCTTTCCGCTTCCGAAAAACACTTCCCCCAGTCTGTCCCAGTAAGACGGTTCCACGTATTGTCCGTCTTGGTATAAACTTATGTTTACCGTGCTATAATCCGCTCTTTTTTTATATCCGCTGATTTCGGTCGAATATCCGTCTATCTCGTTTGCTATCTCGGTAATCCTTTTTTGAATTTCTATTTTGTTTTCCGTCTTCAACGACGCGTCTGTTTCCATCCAGGCGGTGAGCCTGTCCTTTTCTTTAATAAGTTCCGCCCTTTTCGTTTCCGCTGTTTGATATTGATCGGTTATGTCCACGGTACTTACTTGTTTGTTTCGCACCTCGTTCCCTTCCGATACTCTGTCTATAAATTCGTCTAATTTGACCGTAGGCACTCTAAACGTGACGTAAATATACGTTTCGTTTTCCGACGAACTTGCTTGCCAACCGCCGATTTCTTTCGCCTTTTCTTGCATTTTCTTCATAGACGCGTTCACGTCTTTTGATGTAAGACTCATTTCCACCGTATAAACGATAAGCCTGTCGGTAGTAATGACTATCGAACTTTTCTTTCCCTCGTCGTTGCTTGACCCAGGAACGAAATCTTTGCCGTAACGATTTCCGCTTCCGCCGTCGGCTTTACACGCAACAAGTCCGAATATCGTCGCCAGCACTAAAATCATTCCCATAAAAACAAGCAAAAGTTTATTTTTCTTTTTCATTGACACGCTCCTTCTATATACTATTTTATATTTTTAATAATATTAATTTAACCTTAATTCAACCTTATGCTATCTCGTATATATCTTCGTAGACGGTACGTCGCCGCGCAAAACGTCTTCTATATGGAACTTGCTATTTGCTATATACACGGTCGTTCCGTTTTTAAGCGGTTCTTCTATGTATCCTAACTTTGCACGCGCGCCCTGCGCCCCTGCTCTGCTTGCTCCGTCGCAAAAATTGCGGTAATACTCCACGTTTTCCAAAGTTTCGTACACGCTCGCTCCGCAAATCTCCCTTACAAGCGTGTTTTCATTGTCCTTGTCTTTATATATTCCGTTCACTCCGGTAAGTATAACGAGCGTTTTCGGCTTGACAAGGCACGCTATTTGACTTGCCGTTTCGTCGTTGTCCACGCACTCTACCGCCGTTCCCCTTTCCGCTATCAACGAACGAATTTCCATTTTTCTCACTTCTTCGTCGTTAAGCGGATCGTTATAATTTATTATCGGTACCGCACCCTGCACAGGACATCTTAGCAACAACCGTCGAAGATTATCTCTCTTCGCGTCGTCGTTAAAATGATGATGTTCGACCAAAATCTGCCTTAAACTGTATTTACTGTTAAGAAACTGTCTATACTGCGTCATAAGTATGCTTTGTCCTTGCGCGGCATAGTCCGCCTTAACTTCTTCCGAATTCCCTTCGAGTTCTTTCCCGTTGCGCTTAATATAATCCAACCTGCCTATTTCCGTCGCGCCGCTCGTCACCCAAATGACCCCGGGATGTAAATACCGCCCTATTCTTGCGATAATGTTGTAATCCATATCGTCGTGCTCGCGGTTGATAAGAGCCATACTCCCGATTTTGCCGACAAGTTCTATATCGAATTCTGCCATTGTATACTCCGTTTCTATGAGTTTCTAAAAAAGGCTATCTTTTGCAGGATAGCCTTTTTAGTTCGTGTTTTAATTAACCTTTTATATCCTTAACGATGCGTTTGTAATTCTTATCGTTCGTGCTAGAATGTTTTTCCACGATTTCGTCGGAATTCTTCGCTTTCCACTCGGTGTAAGCCTTGCTCTTCTTTGCCGAAAGCAAACTTTTTCCGATTTCGTCGTATCTCGTATCGCCGTCGATGTTGAGTTTGGTCTTAACGTCCGTCGCTCCGATGCTTTCGTCAATCTTTACGTCGAACAGCGGCGTGAAACTTATTATCATTTTATGAATACCGTAATCGGAATAAGCGTCTTCGATTCTGTCCAAAGAATTTTCTCCCGCCGCAAGTTCCGTCGGGTTCTTTCCCGTAACCAACGCCTTAAAGTACATTTCGAGAGCAGTCGCCGTAAAGTCCGCGTACCAGCCGTTTTCCATATCTCCCGCACTTACGACGTAACCCGACGTGGTGAGTTTGCCGCTATCGTCGTTGTACTGTTCCATAAGCGTTATAAACGCGTCTAACAGTTCTTTATACGTACCTTTTCCGCTCAAAGCGTCGTTTATAGTATTGATTACGTCCGCGTAGGTTTGGTATGCGAGTTTCCCTTTCTCGTCGGTCTTAAACACGTCTTTTACTTCGTAAGTCTTGTCATGGTCGAAGTTTTCAAGGAAAGAAAGAAGTTGCGGACAAGTTTTGATTTTTTCGACGAACTTCTTAGCAAACTCTATCTTCTGTTCGTCCGTAAGGTCGAGCGTCGCCGCCTTGTATTTGTTTGTCAATCCTTCCACGTTGTCGAACGAAAGAAGAATGTGCGTAACGTAAATCATATTTATCGTGTAAGTATGCGTTCCGTCTGCTTTTTCGTTCTTATACGCGTATTTCATAGTATAAACGGTTTTGCCGTTCTTGACTTCTTCAAACACGTATTTGTTTTTGTATTCCGCTTTGACCGTTCCGTCGTTTTCAAAGAAAATCTTATACGCCTTATCGGTGGATTTAATTTCGTATCCTACTTTGGTAAGCGCGTCGATGGGTACGTAATAAACTTTATCGAGTCCGTTCGTACCGCCTTTAAGCGTTTCAAAAAATTTCTTTACTTGTTCTTTGTCCGAGAGATATTCGTAATTGGCTTTGTCTTTAAGTACGAGAAGTTTGTATTCTTCGTCTATTTCGCCGTTCGTGACGGCAACGCTGTCCTTCTCGCCGAGTTCGTACTCGATAGCGGAGAGAACCGCCGACGAGAATTGTGCGTCGTAATAATAAGCAAGTCCGTTGTAGAATTTAAGATTTCGTTGTTGCGCCGCGCTGAGTTTTGCCATTTCCGCTTCGTCCAACGAGTCTTCGACGAACCCGATATTGCTCGAAGTGAACGTGCTGCGAAGTTGACGATACGCCTCTTTCTTTTCCGTATCGGTATATTTGCCGTATTTTTCGGGGTAAGTTGCGGGTTTCGCGTTAAAGATTTCGGATTTAAGTTCGTCAAGCGTTTCTTTCGTCACTTTTTCGGTAACCGCGCCCGTTTCCCATGCTTTAAGCGAGAAATAGCGCAGTTCTTTCGTAAGTTTTGCGCTTGCGTTTTCGCTGTCGTCGTGTTTATGCGCGCTTCTTGCGGTAACAAGCGTGAACTTGACGGGGTCGCTCGTAAACGTAGCGACTTCGTACCCGGAATCGTTGTCCTTAGTGACTTCCGCATATTCTCTTCCCGAGAAAGATACCGTCGCTTTTTTCGCTGTCATGTATTTACGCGTCGAAGTCACGGCGCTGTCCGCCTCGGTCTTAATCGCTCCTTCTTCCGACGGAACCCAAACGTATCTGACTTTTTCGCCTTTTTCGTCTTTCGCTTCTTCCGACTTGCTCACGTCAGCGCCGCCTTTGGTCAACCTTACTTTAACGTAGATTTTCTTATAATCGAGTTCTGCGGTTTTGTCGTTGCCGTCGTCGATGATTTCGTTGTCGTAAATACCGTCGCTCCATTTACCTTGGTCGTCTTTATACGCCATTTGAACGCTCTTGACGAAAAATCCGTCGTTGTACGCTTTCGCAAGTTCGTCGTTGGCGTTGCTTTTTGCTTTTTCTCTGTCCTTGTCTTTGCCGGTATCGAGAAGAGAAGTAAGTTGCGTATCGAATTGATTGTTTACCGTCTTAACCGCTTCGTATCTTTCGGAAACGGTAAGCAGACCTTCGGGAACAAGAGTTTTGCCGTAAATTTCTTTATATTCGGCGGTACGGCAATACAAAGCGTCGAACCTTCCCGTGCTTTTCGCGTTAACGAGCAGTTCTCCCATCGCGTAAGCGGTGTTGTACTTTTGCGCTTTAAGCGTTTTCAACGACGATTCGAGCAACGTTTCGACGTCGTAAGAATATTGCATTCCGTATTGAGCGTAAAGTTGCGAATAATAGTTGATA
The DNA here is from genome assembly GCA_934274515.1 of uncultured Clostridia bacterium. Lineage (GTDB taxonomy): Bacteria > Bacillota > Clostridia > Christensenellales > DTU072 > CAG-1782. The sequence goes on along the minus strand of CAKQTC010000012.1, from coordinate 55,821 downwards.
GCGTAATTAACGGTAAAAACGAGTTCTCTGCGCGTAATGTCCATGGAAACGTTGTAGTCCCATTTTTCTTTCTCGGTATCGAGAACCTTGACCCCGTTGCCGAATTCTTTTTCGAGATCGACCGAAACCGTCGCAACGACGCGGTTTGCCTGTCTTTCTTCGTTGACGCTGACGAGAGAACACGCGCTAAGCGCGACGCAGAAGAACAGCATCGCCGCCGTCAACAAAAACAATAATCCTTTTTTCTTCATTATCGTACTCCTTTTAGAGTTTTGATTTGCGGTTTTACCGCCCCTTACGCACTCTTACGGCAAGGCAAAAAGCCGACACCTATAAGACTACTCATAAGAGTATACACTACTTTCCTACGGAAAGCAAGTATATATAAGCCGAACGAGCGCAAAATATTTTATCGTTTGTCAACCTTTTATCTCTTCCAAAAAATCTTTGACGAATTTTATTCGCGCGCTTTGGGCGAGTTTCGCTATTCCGAAAACGACGCTCGGCGGATTTGTCGGGCAAAGAACCGCGACGGATTTATATCTTTCAAGCGTTTCGTACAAACGTTTTTCTTTAAGAATATCCGAATTATCGAAATAAATTCCGCTACCCGCGCTGCCAATAACGACTTTTTTCACGCCGAGTTTTTTAGCGACGTTTTTGAGTATTCCCGTTCTAACGATGTTTTTAAGCCGCGCGTCGTCGCCGTAGGACGCGGAAAGTTCTTTATAAAATTCGTTTCCGTCTTTGGTGCAGGTTAGTTGCGCCGCCGTTCGATACACTGCGGTTCGTGCTTTGACTTCGGGAATGTAACTCTCTTTAAGAGCCATATCGCCGTCGATTTTAAGTTCTACTTCCCGTTCTTCTTCGATTTCTTTCCCTTGTGCGCGTTCTATCCCTTCTTTAACCAACCGTAGGTACATTTCGTACCCGACTTTTTCCATTTGTCCGTGCTGTTCTCTGCCTAAAATATTGCCCGCGCCGCGAATTTCAAGGTCCTGCATTGCGATTTTGAACCCGCTCCCGAGTTCGGTGTTCGACATCAACGCGTCAAGACGTTTAACCGCCGTTTCCGTAAGCACTTTACCTTCTCTTACAGTAAAATAGGCATATGCAAGCACGTTGCTCCTCCCCACTCTACCGCGAAGTTGGTACAGTTGACTAAGCCCTAAATTGTCCGCGTCGATTACGAACAGCGTGTTGGCGTTCGGCAAATCCACGCCGTTTTCAATTATCGTGGTGGAAACCAATACGCCGGCGTCGCCGTCGTAGAATTTTTTTATGGCGGTCTCCAACTCTTCTTCGCTCATTTGCCCGTGCGCGCAAACCACTTCCGTTCTATCCCCCACGAGCGAAATTACCGTGTCGCGAAATTTGTTTATACCCTTTACCCTGTTGTACAAAACGAACGCCTGTCCGCCGCGGTTAAGTTCGCGTTCGAGCGCGTCATTAAGCAGTTCGTCACTGTATTCCGTGACGTACGTTTCCACGGGCAGTCTGTTTTTCGGGGGCGTGTCCAACGTGGAAATATCCCTTATTCCGCTTAACGCCATATGCAACGTTCGCGGAATAGGCGTAGCCGACATACTAAGCACGTTTACCGTGCTTTTGAACGCTTTTAGTTTTTCTTTATGCTCTACGCCGAACCGCTGTTCTTCGTCAAGCACGAGCAAGCCGAGGTCGTGAAAAACCACGTCGCCGCCGAGCAGTCTGTGCGTCGCGACGATTATGTTGCTTTCGCCGCTTTTTATTCTTTCGAGCGATTTTTTTATCTCCGACGGCGGAACGAAACGGCTTAGAAGTTCGATTTTAAGTTTGAACTTGTTCATTCTCGCGCAAATAAGATTATAGTGTTGTTGCGCAAGCACGGTTGTGGGAGCAAGCAACGCCGCCTGTTTCCCTTCGATAACGGTTTTGAAAATCGCGCGTATAGCGACTTCGGTTTTGCCGTACCCGACGTCGCCGCAAAGCAATCTGTCCATTATCTTTCCGCTTTCCATATCCCGTTTTATATCCGCTATCGCGACGAGTTGGTCTTCGGTTTCGGTAAACTCGAAATCGTCTTCGAGTTCTTTCTGCCACGGCGTATCGGATTGATATTTATACCCTTTGCGCCCTTCTCTCGCACGGTAAATTTCCAAAAGGTCTATCGCCATCTCTTTGACGCTTTGACGAACCCTTTCTTTTACCCGTTCAAACTCCGCGCCGCCGAGTTTATGAAGCGCGGGTTTGTCCGCGCCAGTGTACTTTTCAATCGTGTCGAGTTGCTCTACGGGCAAAAACAGTTTATCGCCGCCCTTGTACAAAACGACGAAAAAATCCTTTTCTCCCGACAGGGTCTTCACCCTTTGCATACCTTCGCTTATCCCAATACCGTGCTTTTCGTGTACGACGTAATCCCCTTTAAGAGGAAGTTCAAACGTCTGCTTTTTAGGTTTTTTTCGGATAGGTTGCTGTTTTCTCGTAAGGTCGTTTATCCCGACGCACATAAATTTTTCCGTCGGATAATAAAACCCGTATTCCACGTCCCCGACCTGTAACGCGATGTCTGCGTCGGAAGAAAACCCTATATGCACGCCTATATCGTGGTCGTTAAACGCACTCTCCAACGCGCCGAGCGAGCCTTCGTTCGCAACGTAAACGCGTATCTTCACTCCACGTAAAAGAAGTTGTTTTACAAGCGTGAAAAAACCTTCTATATCGTTGTAAAACGGCGCGAGCGGAGACGTCTTCAAATCGAAAATTTCTTGCGGTCGAAACAACCTTACCGCCGACGTCGTTCTTCCAAACCCGAGTATCTCTCCGCGCGGCGCAAGCGCACCGCTTTCCGTGAAAATCGCTTCCTTGTGGCAACCGAACGCTTTGCCGCCTTCCGAGAGCGTTTCCGCCCTGTTTTCAAACGCTTTTCTCGTAAGTTTGAGTTTGTCTTCTATCTGCCTTACGTCATCGACGACAAGCGTAAAATTTTTTGCGTAAGTAAGAAACGGCGCAGTCTGTTCTTTGAGAAACGGCAATATAAACCCGTTTAACGCGTCCGACGGATTACGCGTGAACCTTTCCATAGCGTCGCTTGCCGCGCCCCGCATTTCCGGCGCAAGCGTTCTCGCCGCATTTCTAATCGAGTTAAGGATACCGTTTACTTCGTTTTGGCGCACCAAAACATCGGACGCAGGTAAAACCGTAAGCGCGTCTTTTTCTTCCGACGCAACGTGCGTTTCGGGTTCGTACACGCGGATTTTCTCCACCGCGTCGCCAAAAAAATCCACCCTGTACGGGCAGAACGAGGCAGGGGGGAAAATTTCCAAAACGTCGCCCGACAAGCGGAAAGTAGCGGGAGTTTTGACGTCGGTATCACGTTTATAACCGGCATACAATAGCCGTTCCGCCAAGTCGCTCGTCTTTATTTCGCAGTTTTTACGGAACGTAATCGTCGCGTCGATAAACCGTTCTTTTTCGGGATAACGCGCAAGAAAACTTTCGCAGGAAAGCACCACGCCGTCAATGCTGCCGTCAAGAAGCCCGGCGAGTATTTTGACGCGTTCGCCCATCGACGAATAGTCGCATATCATTCGCTTGGTAAGCGAATCTTCCTTTTCGGGCAAAAGCACGTAGTTCCCGTCGCCGTATTTCGTAATGCGATTGTACGCCGTACGAGCCTCGCTTACGTCTCCGGCAAGGTAAACAAACTTCTTGCAAGCGACGGTCGTAAGGTGAAAACGATTGTTCGGCGCAGCGTTAAACGCCATTACGTCCTTTCTTGTTTCAATCGCTTTTTTTACGTCGCGAATAATGCCCGTAACGGGAACGAGATTTTTTTCCATTACTTAATCGAATTTCCTTCGCGCAAAAATTTGTCGAAATCACGGGTTTTTATATACTCCGCCAACAAGTCGGCTACTTTGCCGAACGTTTCGTTAAATCTCTTTTCGTCTTCTCTCGTCGGTTTGGACAGAACGTAGTCGGCAAGGTCGTAGTCCGGTCTGCCGATACCTATTCGTACGCGCGTGAAATCTTCGCGCCCGAGCAAATTTATTATGTTCCTCATTCCGTTGTGCGTGCCTGCGCTGCCGCTTGCTCGTACCCTTACGGAAAATCGCTCTATGTCTACGTCGTCGTAACAAACTATAAGTTCGCCCGCTTTATCGCCGTACTTACCTATAAGACTTTTAACCGCCTCGCCGCTTAAATTCATATACGTCGTCGGCTTGGCGAGTACGAGTTTTTCTCCGTTTCTCTCACTCACCGAAGTAAGCGACGAACACTCGATTTTGTTTATTTTCTTTCCGAGCCTTTCCGCCAAAGCGTCCACAACGCCGTAGCCGCAGTTGTGAAACGTGCCTTCGTATTTCGCCCCCGGATTGCCTAGCCCTACTATTATCATTTGTTGCTCCTTTTTTCTTTGAAAAATTCTTGCATTAAATATAACGCTTCTTCCCTTCTCTCTCCTGCAATTACCGTCGTTTTATGGTTAAACTTCCCGTCAACAAGATTAAACACGCTGCCGCAACAACCGCTTTTAGGCTCTTCAAGCGCGTAATGCAGGACACCTAAACGCGTATTAACTATCGCTCCGGCACACATTGCGCACGGTTCTAGCGTGACGAACATTTCGCAATCGTATAGATATTTCGTCCCTAAATTTTTTTGCGCTTTTTTAAGTGCTTTCATCTCTGCGTGCGAAGTGGAATCGTTGTCGCGTATCTTGCTGTTGTGGCTTTTGGCAATGATTTCGCCGTTGCGGACAATAACGCAGCCTATGGGTACTTCGTCTTTTTTATAAGCCTTTTTCGCTTCCCGTAACGCCTCCGCCATAAAGTCGGTCATATATTTTTTCTCCGATTGCGGTTAAAACATTTATGCTTCCCGCGTGTTTTTTTACTAATTCGTCAAGCCTTTTTTCGGGATAAGGATGTCCGTATTTTTCTTCGCCGACTTCCACCGTCAATCCCAAGCCGTCGTAGTTTAAGGCATAGTAGTCTTTTAGTCCGCCCGAAGAATGTTCGCTCCGTTTAAGCGCGTAGCCTAGGTAGTCCGAGTATTTTTTCGCCTCTTTGTAAAACCGAAAATTACTTTCGTAACCCCAGTAGACTTCTTCGCCGAGAGAATGAAAACTAACCGCGAGCGAATAGTTTCGCTTTAACAATTCCACCGCGGCACGCGTTTCGTTTTCGCTTTCGGGCGCAATTCCGATATAATTTGCAGACGCTTTGTCGGTTACGTTCGACCACCCCTCCCCCCAGTCCGCGTCAAAGTTAACGTTCAGGTCAACCGCGCGAGCGTTGGCTTTCCATAACGAAAAATCGTTTTTTTGACCGTTGACGGCAAGCAGTTCTTCCCGTAACGCTCCGTCTGACACGCTGTTTATGCCGTCAAGACAAAGGCTCATTCCGTCGGGATTAAGGCACGGAACCAAATCGAACGACGCGCCTTTTGCTTCGAGCGCGAGTTCGGTAAGAAGCAAAACCGTAATCCATTCTCGCGCGTGAATACCGCCGAAAATCACGGTTTTCGGGTCTGAACCGAACCGAAACAGCATTATTTCTCGTCCAAGCACGCTTTTCGCGAGCATTTCGGGCGTGGCGACGCGGCTCAGTTTTTCATAGCACAGAGCAAGTTTATCGTTTAATTTCATCATAAGTTCATTCTATGCGCCGAAACGCACAAAAAGAACAATTCGTAAATCAAAAACAATTATTTCCTCTTCCGCCTTGACGTTTCGTCTTCGCTCAATATGACGAACGGTAAGGTGTGGAAAGGTTTCATAGTGCGTTTTACGGAACGTAAAGCGTCACGTTTTAATGTTCGTTTTCTCAAAAATTACGGGCGTGTACCGAAATTTTTGCCCTTGTAGGGGGACGGCGGGGGAATCTCCCTCGCCAAACTATATGGTAAGCAAAATGCGTCATTTTGCTTCCTTGGTAGTCCGACTTATGCGGATTAAAAATTTATCCGCGCGTCGAGTTCTCTCGACCGCGAGTAAATTTCCGCATAACGTTTGGTCGGCTATTCGCATAACGTTTAATCGACAAACGGCACGAGCGGACATGCGCCGTGAGTGCCGCCCTTATGGGGAGCGAGCGAGGGGTTTTAACCCCTGCGGACTTCGCTTGCAAGGCAAGCGGTACGCTTGACTTCCTTGGTAGTCCGACTTACACGGGTTAAACGTTTATACGCACAAAGCATTCGCGACTGCGTTAAACGTCCGTGTAACGTTTGGTCGGCTATCCTAATAACGTTTGGTCGGCTCTTCGCATAGCGTTTATCGCTTATTTTATTTATGATACGTCACGTTGTTTATGATGGTAAACGCCCTATATATTTGTTCTAAGGCGATCACGCGCATAAGTTGGTGCGGATAGGTTACTCTGCCGAAGGATATTTTTTTATCGGCGGCATTTTTTACCTTGTCGGAAAGTCCTTCGCTGCTACCGATTACGAACGTGAGTTCGCTTTTTCCGTTTATTGCCGCGTTTTCTATGAGTTTTGCCAGCCCTTCGCTGGTGACTTCTTCACCTTTTACGTCGAAAACCACAACCAAACCCGTTACTTTTTTTAGCACGTCGTCGCCTTCTTCCGTAAGCGTTTTACGTTCGGGAAGTTCGATTATTTTTAGGCAAGCGAATCTCGATATTCGTTTTGCGTATTCGTTCACCGCTTCGGTAAAAAAGGTTTCTTTGAGTTTGCCGATAACGACGAGATTGACTTTTATCATCTCATCACGCCCCAAACGAACGTGAATATCGTAGTAACGGTCATTATCGCCATCGACGCGTACAAAAATGCGTACTCGTACCAAGCCGCCGTTTCAGGAACGACTTTTATTTCCGTTCTTACGGGTTTACCGAACAACTCGTCGATATATTGCATTGTATTCGGGTAGAAAAACGTTGTTCCGTCCGCCGTTTCCGACGGTTTTTTGTCTTCTCCCGCCGCTTTCTTTATAAGGTACAGCAGTCCTATCGTCGCTACCGCCGATATTGCAAGCGTGAGTATTACCGAGCCGTACGAGCGGAACAACACGCCGTTTATCGCCTCTTCCATTTGGTAAAACCCGTTGCCTTTTTGCGACGCATACTCGCTTACCGTTGCCCAGCAATTATTTATAAAATGTATTATCATTCCCGGAATTATGCTGCGCGTCTTAATTGCTATATACGCAAAAACAATTCCCGCAACGAACGCATAACCCGTTTGCAAAATGAACTGATGTCCCAGCCCGAACAATAGTCCCATCAAGACAATCACGACTTTTTCGTCCTTAACGGTGCCAAACATCTGTCTAGCAAGTCCCCTGTACGTCAATTCTTCGCAAATGCCCGGCAAAATCGCGGAAGTTATTATCCCCAGCACAAGCACTTCGGGCGAAGAGTAAATCGTTCCTGCGGAGTTAGGCGGCGTAAAGCCCATTAGCATCGCTATACTTTGCCATAGCACGGAAACCGAGCGAATGAGAAAATGGAGAGTTATTCCCACTCCCAACGCAAGCAACCATATTATCGGGTTTATTTTGAAATTAATCGCAAACCCGCTTTTTATGCTGTCTTTTACCCAAAATTTATATAACAATATCGGAATAAGTCCCATTCCTACTATCTGTACGCAGAAAGAAAACACCCATTCCGAAACGTTGTCGCTCATATTGACTTCGCCTACGATAACTCGCATAAGTATGAGCCAAACCGTAGTAATACTGAATATCGCGCAAGTCTTAAAAGTTTTCGTCACATATCCTCCGCAGTTTTTCTACTTAAAACTTAGTCCGAAGACGATTGCCCACGCAACGGCAAGCACGGCGAGCAATAACGTCGTCACACCTTCGATTTTTCCTTGTTTTTTGTTGTTTAATCCGCCTTTTTTAAGTAACAGGAACAGTCCCGTGCCTACGGCAATCGCGCCTACGGCAAAACAAATCCCTTGTACCGTTATATTATTCCATACTTCCGCGCCCGTTATCCGTTCGAGATAAAGCGCGAGAAAATTATTTATAAAATGCATCGTCATCGTAACGGTGACGTTTTTCGTTTTTACGTAAACCGTCGCCAAAACGCACCCTAAAAAGAACTGATGCACCGTCTGCGCCGCGTTAAGATGCGACAAAGAAAACGCAAGTCCGCACAAAAGTATCGTTTTGTAATCCGCTACTTCTTCCATTCCGTCGCAAAACGCTTTCCTGAACACGAGTTCTTCCCCGATAGCGGGCAAAACGCAAATCACGACGCCGCATAGCAAATATTCGTACCAGGCGTTCATCTTCGGCACGACTACGCTCGCCTTTATTCCCATTAACTCGAATAGTTTTCTAACCCCCGTGTTTGGCAATAACGCGATAAACAGCAGTCCTACGGCAATAAGCGCGCCGATTAAATAATGGCTCGGTTTTACGGCGTCCTTTCTCACAAGCCCTTTTATCACCGTGCGTTCGTATTTGTATTTCATCGCGAAAAACACGCCTATATACCCTATTTGCGGCAATAAATACGACAAATAGATATAGGACGGGCTTTCTTGTTTGACCATCGCCGCGACTATTGCTCCCGCAATCGCGCTGATGCACACCGCGACGGCGTAACACGTCACCGCAAACTTTTGGTCGGTTTTTCTTACGTTTTCCGTTGTACTCACAGTATCACCGTAACCCTTTGATCCGCCACCTTAACCGTGACGTCTTCTTTTTGCGCACCGCATTTAGATAGCATTTTCGCCGTCGTCCAGTACGCAAGTTCGCCTAAGTTGTTGTTTTCGCTAACGTGCGCAAGCAAAACCCGTTTCGTACCGCATTTCGCCAAATCGCACACGCAACACGCGGTTTCTTCGTTGCTTAAATGTCCTTTGTCCGACAGAATACGCCGCTTTAACCGTTCGGGATATCCGCCGCGCATAAGTAACTCTTTGTCGTGGTTGCTCTCTACGATAACCGCGTCGCTCCCCCGTATGGTCTTCATTACTCCTTTGCTGACGTACCCGGTATCGGTAAGGTACGCCGTTTTCTCGTTGCCGTCGTTAAGCAAAAATCCGTACGGATGCGCCGCGTCGTGACTTACCGCAAAAGGCGTTATTTCAAAATCCCCGACGACAAACTTCCTTTCTACCGCACTAAGCGCGGAAAATCTCATTCCGTCCGTACTCTCCACCGCGGCAAGCGTGTCCGCATGCGAATATATCGGCAAATAAGTGCTTAAATTAGCAAGACACCGAATATGGTCGTTGTGTTCGTGCGTAAGCAAAATTCCGCTCACGTCTTGTAGTCTTAACCCAATTTCCGCGAGTTTGCTTATCGTCGCCCTTACGCTTAGTCCGGCGTCTATCATTATATTCGTTTTCCCGTTCGACAGGACGAAACAGTTGCCTTTCGACCCGCTTCCGAGGGAATATACGCTTACGCTCATTCGTTACTTCTCTATCTTAATCTTATTTCCTTAAATGAAAAACAAGATTGTCCGTTCTTATTTCGTTTTTGTTGCGTTTTGCTGTTTTCTTTCCTTTACAGCAGCGGAATAGTTCCTAAAAAGATGACGTCTTCCCTTTTCGCGGCGTCGCCTTCGGCAAGAACGAACGCTTTTGCAACCACTTCGCTGTTTTCTTTGCGCGCGAGTTCTTCAAGCCCTTCCAAACTTCCGCCCGTACTTATTACGTCGTCCACTATCGCTACTTTCTTGTTCTTTATAAGGTCGGCGTCGTGTTTGGACAAATACAGCGTTTGTTCCCCTGCCGTGGTTATCGAATGTACCGTCGCGCTTATCCCGTCTTGCATATACAGTTTTTTCGACTTTCTCGCAACCGCGTAAAACTCGTGTCCGAGTTCTCTTGCAACGCAATGCGCAAGTTGCAACCCTTTGCTCTCCGCGGTAAGAACCACTTCCGCACCCGTTTCTCTAATCTTTTCGGCAAGTTTCTTTCCGCAGTATTCGGTAAGATCCTGCGCTCCGTGCAGATTGAAAAACGCTATTCTCAGGTTCTCTCCGATGGTAAGGACGGGCAAGTCTTCCTTGCGTCCGGCAATGTCAACAGTATAATATTCCATTTATTTCACCTCTTTTGTGCCGTTTCCGGTATTTTGACTGAATTATTCTTTTATTACGACTCTGTCTTTAAGGTCGTCGGGTATCTTTATCTTTTTATCTACGATAAACTTAACGTTAGGGTCGGATACCGCGTTGCCGGATATGCTCTCTATTTTAAGCCCTTTTAGCGTAAGCGTCGTCAAGTCCACTTCCTTTTCCTTTCCGAGATACTGTACGAGTATCAGCGCGTTCCCTTTGTCGTTAAGCGTAACGACATAATCCCCGACGACGTTGTTCGCGCCGTAAATTTTCTCTTTTACCGAATCCCACGCGCGGAACGCGGTCAGTTTGTCGTCGCGTACGATTATCGTCATTCCGCCTGCCGTCTTGCCTGCCTCGGTAAACGCAGAGTTCCCGATTGCGTTTCTCGCGTTATCTACCGTTATGTCTTCTCCGAACTTAATCGTTACTCTGCTCAACCCCGTACAGTAGGAAAACGCCGACGCGCCTATGCCTTGCACCTTTTCGGGTAAGGTTATCTCTCTAAGCGCGACGCACTGCGTAAACGTAAAGTCTTTTATTTCGGTAAGCCCTTCCGGAAGTTTAACGTCTCTAAGGGCGGTGCAGTTCGCAAACGCGTATTCCCCGATTACCGTTACCCCGTCGGGGATACGGATTTCTTCCAATCCCGTACTGTTCGCAAACGCATACGCCGCAAGTTCGGTTAATTGCGACGCCGTCGCGAATTTTATCTTTTTCACGTTGCGGTTGGCAAAATATCTCCCTAGTCCGGAAACCGTATAAGTCAAATTGTTTACCTCCGCTTTCGTCGGTATAGTCAGTATCTCGTCCGTTCCGCGATAATCGGTCAATGTAATAAACGCATCTCTCGTTTCGTACGCAAATTCGCCGTTTGCGGTAGAAATTACCTTGTTTTTGATTACGGTTTTCGTTTTCCAACCCGAAGCGGCATAAACTTCATAAACTTCTTCGGGAACGTAAACTTTAAGATGCGGATTATCCACGTCGTCGAAAACGTTGTTCCCTGCCGAGGTAATGTTCCCTATTCCGCTACCGCCCGTCGGCGCGCGAGCGATTACCACTCTCAAAAGCGAATTCATTTTCGCAAACGCATAGTCGCCTACCGTTTCCAGCGACGCGGGAATTTGTATTTCCTTTATTGCCGTGTTCGCAAACACGTATCCTTCGACCGAAGTAATAAGCGCGTTTTTCGAGAACGTAACCGTTTTAAGCGAAATGCAGTTTTCAAACGTGTGTCCCGTATCCTTCGTCGCTGCCGAACGGTATCCGCCGATGTTCGCAACGTGGCTCGGAACGTACAACGTTTCGAGCGAAACGCAACCGCTAAACGCGTAACCGCCGATAATCAACGTCCCGGAAACGGGCGCAATTGCGTTTTCCGCAAAGGAAAATCCGTCGTTCAAACTTTCGCACCCGGCAAAAGCGTACGTTTCTATCGTCTTAACCGACGCGGGTATCTTTATCTTCGTGAGTTTTTTGCAGTTCTCGAACGCACGCGTTTCTATCGTCAAAAGTCCGCTCGTAAGTTCGACCTCTTCAAGATTTTCGCTGTTTTTGAACGCGTCTTCTCCTATCGTCGTAACCGATTTCGGTACGACGACTTTTTTTACGTTGTCGTTAATTACATACCCTTCGGAAATCCCGGAATTGTCGTATTTCGCTCTGCCGATACGGGCTACGGAATAGATAACCGAGCCTATCTGCGTTTCCGTCGGGAACACTATTTCTTTGTTCTTGCCGACGTAGTTGACTACCGTCACCTGCTTGTTCTGCGTGCTTGTTACCGCGTACACGAACCCGTTGACGTCTTTGTATTGCACCGGCGAGATTTTATGCTTGTCATAAGCGTTTTCCCATATTTCCGCATATTTTTTGGCGATGTTTTCCGTCGCGACGAACACCGAGAGTTTTTCGCATCCTCCGAACACTCCCTTGCCGCTCACCGACGCAACGGCGTTTCTGACGTCTTTCGGGCTGTACCCCAAATAAAGCGCGGACAAATTGACGCAACCGTTGAACGCTCCGTCGCCCAACGCGCTCACTCGCGCGTTAATCGTTACGTCGGTAAGTCTTGCGTTGTTGCTGAACGCATAAGACCCTATCTCGACGGTATTATCCGCGCCGCCGGCAAACGTCGCTTTGCTTAGTCCGCCGTCCGTCGCGCCGAACGCGTAAGAGCCTATCTTCTTGACCGACGCAGGGAAATAAAATTCGCTTACTCGTCCGCATCCGCTAAATGCATACGCACCGATTTCCGAAAGAACCGAACTCCCGTCTACATCGAGTACGGCTACCTTATTCAGGTTTTTAAGATACGCAAACGCGTAAGAACCGATTTTTTCCACGGTTTCCGGCAAAGTTATCTCTTCGAGGTTAACCGTTTGATAAAACGCCCTGTCCGCTATTTCTTTGACTCCGCCGTTTATCGTTATTTTCTTCGTAAATTTACCAAACGCGTACTCCCCTACGACGGTTATTTTAACGTTCTCGTTTACCGTGCTTTCCACGACGACTTCTTCTTCCGTGCCGAGATACGCGACAAGCACGTAGTCGTTTCCGTCAAGTTTAACGACGTAATTTTCAAACCCCGCCTCCGAGCAACGTTCCTCCGCGGAAAGTATCTTGCTTATATGGTTACGCCATATCCCGTCCGTCTTATACAGCCTTGCGCTCGACGTATCGGGTACGAAGAAATAAACGCTTTCGGGCGCGCCCGTAAACGTGTTGCTTTCTATCTTACACACGCTTTGCGCAGAAAATTCGACGTACACGAGATTTTCGCACCCGGTAAACACATAACTACCGAGTTTCTTCACCGTTCCGGGCAACGTAAGATAATTGAGCGAAATACAATTTTCAAACGCGTTGTTGCCCACTTCTTCAAGCCCGTACCCTATGGTTAAATCTCTAAGGCTCGTATCCCCGGCAAACGCGAAAATACCCATTTTTTCTACGCCGTCGGGCAATTTCAACGTTTCCATCGCTACATTCCCGGCAAACGCATAGTTGCCTATTTCGATAAGGCTGCTGCCTTCCGTTATCGTTATTTCTTTAAGAGAAGAACAGCCGAAAAACGCGTGGTTTTTAATGCTCGTCACGTTTTCGCCTATCGTGAGTTTGGTAAGTGCGGTACAGTTTCCGAACGCATACGATTCTATGGTTTTTATCCCGTCTTCGATGACGACCTCGGTGATGACCGAGTTGTTTCCGAACGCGTTTTTACCGACGGACACGATAAAGTATTCTTTCCCGTCTGCGTCCGTGACGCGACTTTTTATCTCTACTTTCTTACTCGTTCCAAGATACCCGACCACGCTGTATTCGCCCGATGAAAGAACGGAAAGCACAAGCCCGTCCGCCACCGTTTCGTCAGCCGCGACGTTACTTATTCTCCAACCGTTTTTATACTCTGCGACTCTATTCGACGGAACGTAGAACGTAAGATTGCTTCCCGTTTCCGTAAAGCAGTTTTCCCCTATGCCGACAGCGTCGCCTTTAACGATAATACCCGTCAATCCGTCCGCTCCGTAAAACGCGTACGGTTTGATTTCCGTGACGTTTTCGTCAAGCGTAAACGTCGCTCCCGTCTTCCCGGCAGGGTAATAAACGAACGCGGTTTTATCTTTGTCGAACAAAACTTTTTCTTTCGCGTCAAAGAAGTAGTTTTTATTACCGACGTCGGTTTCTTCAAACGCAAATCCGTCGCCGATTTCGGTTGCACCTGCGGCAAATCCGTACGTTAATTCGATTGCGCTGCCTTTAAGAGATAAACTTACAAGCGACCGACATGCGAAAAACACGCTCTTCCCGACCGTAATTTTATCGTCCGTTTCCGCTTTGAATGAGTTAAGCGCGGTCGTTTCGCGGAACGCGCCCGTTTCTATTTCGACTTTTCCCTTTCCTCCTATCTCTACGCTTTCCAGCGCGGTGAACGCAAACGCGTCCTCTTTTATCTTAATGCCGTCTTGACCGTCTCCGCTAGTCAGTTTCAATGCGGTTATTCCCGTCTTAAAGAAACTTTCTTTACCGATAACTTCTATCGGATTGCACGTCGTCGTCGTACCGAGAACCGTTTTTTCGCCGAACGTGACGGTCGTTAACGCAGTGTTCCCGTAAAACGCCCTGTCGCCGAGTACAGTCACGTGTGTGCCTATGCCTACGGTCGCTAAATTCAAACAGTTTTCAAAACAACTTTCCCCTATCGCGGTTATTCTCGCCGTGGCGATAAACTCGGTTATTTGCGTCTCCGAAAACGCTTTTTTGCCGAGCGCAAGCCCTACTTCGTTGTTTTTGTCGTCCTTTTTCCCTTCGCCGTAGTTAATCTGCGCAATACTCGACTTATAAAAAGCCTCTTCGCCGATTTCCGTAAGATTGGCGGGTAAATCAATCGTCGTAAGCGCGATTAAATTCGCAAACGCCCCTTTCCCGATAACGAGCGACGGCGAGTTTTTATCTCCTAAAAATTCTATTTTTCTTAATGAAGTGTCGTTAAACGCCCCTTCGCCGATTCTCGTAACGTACGACGGCAACGTTATTTCTTCCATTTCTCGCATACCGACGAACGCATAGTCGGGTATTTCGAGTTCTATCCCGTCTTTTGCTTTCGTTGCGAAATTAACGTATTTAAGCCTCGTATCCCCGTCGAAAACGCCTTTCCCGAGAGAAGCAAGGTTGGACGGGAAGGTAATTTCGTACAGGTAGTGCGCTTTCGCAAACGCATAATCGCCTATCGCAAGATTTTCCGTCCCGTCAAACCCGAACGTCACTTTTTCAAGGTTGGCGCAGGCGTAAAAAGCGTACGCGCCTACGGCAACGACGTTATCGGGCAACACGACCGCCGAAATAAGGTTGTCGTTACGGAACAATCCGTCGCCCAACGTAAGCGTTTCCCCGTCTATCTTCGCGCCTTCGCCGAACGTAATCTCGGACAGAGAATAACATTCCGACAATGCGCCGTCGCCGAGTTCCGTCACTCTGTAAGGAACGGCAAACCGCTTAATCGCGGTTTGCTTGAACGCGTACGCGCCTATCGTGAGAAGATTGCTTCCCGTCTTTGCGTTAAGCACGTTATATGCGGAGTTGATTTCGCTTGCGTAGACGTACTTCGCGTCAACGGTAACGGAGTTCAGTTTGCTCCTCGCAAACGCTCCCGCGCCTATTTTATATACGCGCGCGGATATCGACGCCTCGGTCGCCGCCGTTTCGGCGAACGCGTAATCGCCTACTTCGGTAAACATTATCGGCTTTTTCCCGTTTTGCTCGCTTGCGTCCGCAAATCTAATTCCCGTTATCGTACTTCCGAAAAACGCGTATCTGTCGATTTCGGACGCCCATACGGGTACTTCGTAAAACGCCGTGCTTTTTGCCGTCGGATAAGCGTATATCGCCCTCGCTTTCTTGCCGTTCAACACGCCCGCGTTTGCGTCGTCGTCGGACAAACTACGATAAACCACGCCGTCTTCCGCCGTAAGCGTTCCGTCGGTATCCCCGGCGAAAACGTAAGCCGTAAGGGAAGAACAGCCGTAAAACGGGTTCTTTATCAATCCCGTGGTATCGTTTACCACGTTGGTCACTTTCCCGTCTTCGTCGTACTCGGCGTATTCCCTCTCCGCGAGTTTAACGGGCAATGTCGCAGTCTTGAGCGACGTGCAGTAAGAAAACGCGTTTTCCCCTATCGTGGTAAGCGCGCCGTCTGCGTCGTAACTTATAGTTTCGAGTTTTTCGCAATGAGAAAACGCTTCTTCGGGTATGGTTACAAGCCCTTTGGAAACGTTGACTATTTCAAGCGACTTACAGTTATAAAACGCGCGTTCGCCTAAAGAAACGAGTTCTCTCGGCAAAACCCTTTCTTCTCCGCCGTTGTTTTCGAGAGATACGCAGCCGTAAAACGCTTCCGAGCCTATCTTCTCGACGTTTTGCCAGTCGCTTACGGATTTTAGGGAAGAACAGTTATAAAAAGCGTAGTCGCTTATTTCTTTTATTTTGTTGGTAAATCTTATTCTGCCGAGGGAAGCGCAGCCGTAAAAAAGCCCTTCGCTTATCGACACGTATTCGCTTGTCGGCGTAAAATACGCTTGTTTTAAGTTCGTGCAGTTTTTGAAAACGTATTTTCCGAGTTTGTTCACGCTAGTTTGTCCGGCGGAGGGAATTACGTTTTTGACGTTTTCCGCTATGGTAAAGGACGATATGCTCGTGTTCATAAACGCGTAATCGCCGATTTCGTTAAGGTTCGTCAGGTTCGTTTCCGTATCGAGTTCGAACTGCGATTTGCCGTTTTCCGACGCGAACGCGTACGCGCCTATTCTTTGCGTTCCGCCGGGGATAAGCGTCGTCGTTATTTTCGGACTGCCGTAAAACGCGTAATCGCCGATAACTTCGAGTTTGCTGCCCCTCCCGAAGGTAAGCCGATTAAGCGAGCCGCAGTATGCGTATGCGTAATCGCCTATTTCTTTTACGTCTGCGGGAACGAACGCGCTTTCCAACTCGCCGCAACGGTAAAACGTTTTCGTTTTTATTTCTTTGAGTTTGTCGCCGTTAAAATTAACGTTTTTAAGAGAACCGCAGTTTTCAAACGCGGACGCGCCCGTCGCCGTAAGCGTAGTAGGAAAATCCGCTCGCGTAAGCGCGGCGCAGTCGTAAAACGCATAATCGCCGACGGAAACGAGCGACGACGACGCAAAGTTCGCCTCCGTAAGAGAAGCGCAACCGTAAAACGCATAGTCGCCGACCTTGGCAAGCACGGAAGAAACCGTTATCTTTTTTATGCCTTCGTTGCGGTAGAACGCGTAAGGCGCGATTTCCGTGACCGTCTGCGGCATTTCGTAACTTTCGTCGCCTTTTATCGGGAAATAACAAAGTTTTTCGCCCGAATCGGAATAAACCGCTCCGTCTATGCCTTTAAGCAGTCCGCCGTCGTAAAAATCGATTTCCCGTATGCCGCTGCCGTAAAACGCAAGGAAGTTAAAATCTCGCATGGTCGTGCCGAAACGTGCCGTTTCCGTTTTCGAGCAACCGTAAAACGCGTAGTCGCCTATATGCGACAGTTTGCTCGCTTTATCGACGGCAAGAGTCGAAAATAGCGACGAAACAGTTTCGCTTTCGTCGGGAGTTTCGCCGTTTTTAAGTTTGGTTATTCCGCTTTCGGTAAGCGCGGCGAACGCATAATCGCCTATGCTAGTCACGTTGTTCGGTAAATCGAGTTTGACGATGGAAGAACAGTTTGCAAACGCACCCTCGCCTATCGACGTCAACGCGTTGCCCACGAAAATGACTTCTTTAAGCGACTCGCTGCCGAAAAACGCGTAGCCTTTTATCTCTTTGACCGTTTCGGGAATTACGACCGTCTGCAAAAATTTAGAGCCGACGGAGCCTTTTTCTCCGTCGTCGCCCACGCTTACTACGGGTTTGCCGTTAATTAACTTGGGTATGCTTACGGTATCTTGATATTTGCCTATTTGCGTAAGTCCCGTGACGGACACGCTTTTGCCGTCCGCGGTTTCTTCGTAGAACAGGAATTTGGAACCGTCGGTTATATCCTTGAAAATCGCGTAAATTTTAACGTCCGCGTCGCCGATTTCCGTAGGCAGTTCCGCTATGCGCCGATTTCCGGCTTCGTCCAACGCCCAATGCGAAAAATACGCGGTGTTTTCGTGTCCGACATAAGTCGGTTTGCCCGGATCGGGTACGACCGTGCCTTTTACACCCTTGACCGCGCTTGCCAAAACGTACCCGTCGTCGGTCGGGAAATAGACGGCAACGGTGTACTCGGGGTCTACGTTGTGAACTTTTTTCGCGTCAACCTGCCTATCGTAGTTCGCCTTAAACGAAAACTTTTCCCACGCGTAGTCGGGGTACGCGTCGAGTGACGGACAGTCCGCCTCGGTTACCGTTTCGTCATAGTCAAAAATTTTCGTGCCGATGACTTCGCCCTCGACGGCAAATTTAATCGTAATTTGTTTACGCGACCACTTAGCGTAGTACGTCACGCTCATAGTAGGAATATCGTCGCTCGACAACACCGCGGGAACGGGCGTGGTAAAAGAACGGTTCGCATACCAACCGTCGAAAATGCAACCGTCTTTTGCGGGAACGGGGAGGGTTATTTCCGTCATTTCGCTCGTAACGATTATCGTTTCGCACGCCGAACCGCCGTCGGAATTAAACGCTATCGTGACCTGCGTCCCGAAACACGCGGTAAGCAAAACCGCTCCGAGAACGAGTATCAATAAAATCGCAAATTTTTTCCAACCGGTTCGTTTTTTCGCCGTCATCGTTTTATCTCCAAATTTCGTGCGTATTCGTGCGTACGACGTATGCATACGCGCGTACAACCGCGCACTTATAATTATAAGAAGTATACTATACTCGCGCGCGTTTTGTCAAGATAAGTTTTTGCGTTAAGATAATATAATGCTTTTTTACTTGTCGCTTTATCGACCGTCGCTCTCGTTGCCGCAAGAAAAAACCTTGCCATAATGAGGAAGAGAATGTATAATTGAGAAAACAAAATAAATTTCAAATACGGAGATAAATCGTGGCAAAAAAACGCGTATCGAACAAACAGAAAAACATTAACATACTAATTGCGGTTCTCTTAATCCTTGTTTTGGTAGCCGTATGTCTTGTTTTGTATAAAACAGGCAAACTAGACCCCATTCTCGACAAACTCGGCATTTCGTCGGGTGAAGGGTCGAATCCGGGGAACGGCGGCGAAAACAAGACCGAGCGCGGAGCGTCGTACGGTACGATAGACGGAACTCCGATTAAGGTACATTTCGTATTCGTAGGTCAAGGCGACGGCATAGTCATCGAACTACCGGAAAACAAATATATGCTGGTTGACGCAGGCAGCGGATTGAAAGCAAAAAAAGAAAACAAGGACAGGTATTATAACTATCTGAACGAAGTCGTGGAAGGCAATCGGATAGATTATTTGGTTGTGACGCACCCCGATAGCGACCACGTCAATATGATGAGCCAAGTTCTTGACGACTATGAAGTAAAGAATTTATATTATAACGATTATTACGAAAACGGCTCTCAAACATATCGAACGTTTATGGACAAAGCGCTTGCTGAAGAAGGCGCGACGCGACATATAATCGCCGACGAAGATAACTCGACTTTTGAAGAGATAGTCGGAGCATGCGTGCTTACGTTCTTTTCTCCGGGGAACGACGGATTTACGAAAACCGCCGCAAAAGTCAAGAACGGTATGTCGATAATGATATTGATTAAGTACGGCGGAAGAAAACTTTTATTGACGGGCGACGCACCCGAAGAAGAAGAAAACTGGTTTATAGCCTACACGGAAAACTTCGCCGGAGGAATGGATATTGATTTTCTCAAAGTCGCGCATCACGGCAGTAAAGACTCGTCCACAGCGGCGTTTCTTGCATACGTCAAAACGGAATACGCGATAATCTCGGTAGACGCGAGCGATAACAAATACGGACACCCGACCGAACAAGCACTAACTCGGCTAGCCGATGTCGACGCCACCATCTACCGTACCGACACCGACGGCACGATAACACTAACAATCGACAGCGACGGCGACTATCTGTTTACGTTCACGAAATAACATTCTGCAAGAAACTTTTTACCCTGCCGTTTATATATGTTGAACGCAGTCGAAACATTTCGGCGATAGCCGCAATACAACGCAAAACGTTGCCGCCGTGCCGACAGAGAAAGCATTTTTCCGCGATTTACCTTTGCCCGATTACAGGATGCAACGTCACGTTGCTGTCATGTCGAGCGTAGGTTTTTCTCTTAAACGGTACGCGGAACTTATTAGCCGTAAATTACGGGTTCGTGTTCGGGCAACGAGTCGCCGAGTTCTTCGATTTTATTTTCGAGATAGTTACAAATAGTTATTTTTTGTTTTGCCATAGGCACGCTCGGGTCGTATTCTATCGGATCTCCGACAACGAAAGTGCGCAATTTTTCCGCGCAGTACACGGGATAAAATTTTACCTTTCGACCCGTTTCCCTATAATACGTTTCCGCCACTCTCGCAAACCCCGTGTTTAATTGCCATATATATTTATTGACTTTGTTTTCCGTTCTTTCGGGGAAGATAACTTGCGGTATACCCTCGTTTAGGGTTTCCATACTCTTCTTAAAGGTCATCGAAAATACTTCTTTGGGCGTATGAAACACAGGTATCGGGTTAAACGCTCTAAAAGTAAGAACGATTGTCGGCATAAGCAACCAAGCGAGCGGATAAAGTAAAAATTTCGGTTTTCTATTATTGATAACCTTCGTTTTTATGTGATGCCAACACAGGTTAAAATACATAAAATAGCAATTTGCCCATACTCTTACCGGTTTTTTATGGCATGCGATAAAGTATGACGGCGCGTAGATTTTAGTATGATTACAAATATAAATTACGGCGTCGCCTTGTTCGGGTTTATCCGTTTTCCATACGAATTCGTTTTTCGGGAAAAACAATTTCACAAGTCCTTTTACAATCTTAAAAAAGACGTGCGGCCGTTTGAACGTGTCGTATTCTTTTACCGGGCTGTAATATTTTTTTTTCTCTTTTTTCATAATTCGATAATAGCCTTTCCTTTTTGGATGTTCTCTCGTTTTTAGTTGTTGTCCGCCTTCGTTTGTAGCATTTCAACCGCTTTTTTCAGTCGTCTTACGGATTCTTCTTTCCCTAAAATATCCGCCATTTCGACTGCTCCGCCGGGCGTGGACGCGCAACCCGTAAGTCCTACTCTGACCGTAAACAGCATTTGCCCTTTTTTGACTCCGAGTTTTTCGCTGCCCGCAATCAACGCGTCGTGTATGCTCGTTTCGTCAAAGTTTTCCAATGCGTTAAGGTCGTCTATCGCCTCGGTCATACACGCAAGCGCAACCGTTGCGTCCGTTTTCATTTTTTTATGTTCGTACAAGGTTTTGTCGATTTCGCCGAAGTCGTCGATGAACGCCACCATATCGGGTATCTCGGAAAAAATCTCTATCCTGTCGTGCAACAGTTTGGCAAACTTAGCATAGTCGTACTTCCCGTTTATGACGCTTTTGTCAAAATACGGCGTCGCGTATTCGAGAAATTGTTCGGGCGTAAGTTCTCTTACGTATCTGCCGTTAAGCCACCTCATTTTCGTTTCGTCGAAAATCGCAGGCGCGCGATTTATGCCTTCTACGTCGAATATTTCTACAAGCCTGTCCAAACTCATTTTTTCTTCGTTGTCTTTCGGCGACCAACCGAGCAACGCAATGTAGTTTACTATCGCTTCGGGAAGAAACCCTTTCGCAAGAAAATCTTCGAAGTTTGCGTCGCCGTAGCGTTTGCTAAGTTTACGCTGAGCGTCTTTCATTATCGGCGGCAAGTGCATATACTTCGGTCTTTCCCACCCGAAACAATCGTACATAAGGTTGTACTTAGGCGTAGACGAAAGATACTCCATACCACGCATAACGTGCGTTATCTTCATAAGATGGTCGTCTACGACGTTGGCAAAATTATAAGTCGGCATTCCGTCGGATTTTAGAAGTATTCCGTCTTCCATATCCTTGCAAGGAACGCGAATGGTTCCGCATACCATATCTTCGTACTCTGTCATTCCTTCGAGCGGAACGTTTTGTCTGATAACGTACGGTTCGCCTGCGGCAATCCTTTTTTGCACTTCTTCTTTGGACAAACGCAGGCAGTGCTTGTCGTACTTTTTTACACCGTTTTCGTCGGCAAGAGTATCAAGACGTTCTTTGTCGCAAAAACAATAATACGCTCCGCCTTTTTCGACGAGTTGTTCCGCGTACTTTTTGTAAATGTCTTTTCTCTCGCTTTGAACGTACGGACCGTACCCGCCGTCTTTGTCCGGACCCTCGTCATGGCTCAACCCCGCCTTAGCCAAAATGTTGTAAATCGCTTCGACCGCTCCGTCAACGTAACGCTCCCTGTCGGTGTCTTCTATCCTAAGAATAAACTGTCCGCCGTTGTGTTTTGCGTAAAGATAAGCATAAAGCGCGGTGCGCAAGTTGCCTATATGCATAAACCCCGTAGGGCTGGGTGCAAATCTTGTTCTTACCGTCATAAAATAACTCCGTTAATTAAAGTTCTCGTTTTTATTTTTTAATATTGTAACATACTTTAACGTTTTAGTGTATAATATTTACGCATAAAAATAAAAGGGCGGTGCGATATGAACAAAGAACAAGGACTCGAATATTTGAAAGAATTGCTTAAAATCGACAGTGTGGAAACACCGTCAAAAAACGGAAAACCCTTCGGCGAAGGCGTCGCAAAATGTCTTGACGTCGCGCTCGATATTCTCAGAAAACACGGTTTCCGCACGAAAAACGGCGATTATTACTACGGCTACGGCGAAATCGGCGAAGGCGAACTCTTCGGTATTTTAACACATCTCGACGTCGTCCCCGTCGGCAAAGGTTGGACGAAAAACCCTTTCGGCGCGGAAGAAGTTGACGGAAAAATCTACGCGCGCGGCGCGCTCGACGACAAATCCCCTTTCATCGCGTGCTTAATCGCCGTGACAAAACTCATCGACGAAGGCTTTACTCCTACTAAACGCATAAGATTTATTCTCGGCTGCGACGAAGAAAGCGGTTGGCAATGTATGGACGCATACCAAAAAAACGAAGAAATGCCCGCGCTCGGCATCTCTCCCGACGGCGACTTCCCCGTCATTAACTGCGAAAAGGGTATCGTATACCACAATATCGAGTATCCCAAACCCGACAATATAGTCTATATTAAAGCAGGCGAACGAGCAAATATGGTCCCGGACGAGGCAGAAGCAAAAGTTAAACTTTGCGACGAGATTAAAAAAGCGTCGTTCGATAAAGACTGCTCGATAGAACTCGACGGAGATTACGCCGTAATAAAAACGAAAGGCGTCGCGAGCCACGGTTCGCACCCCGAAGGCGGCGAAAACGCGCTTATAAAACTGCTTAAAATTCTTGCGCCCGTATCAAGCGTTTGCAAGGAAGTGAGCAATGCGTTCTCGTCTTACGACGGCAGCAACGTATCGGGACTCAGAATAAGCGACGAACAAAGCGGCGCGCTTACGCTCAATTTAGGCACGGCAAAAACGGAAAACGGAAAAATCACGTTTGAACTCGACATAAGACACCCCGTGACGTATAAAAAAGAGTACGTTACCGAAAAATTACAAGCCGCTTTAAGTGGAAAAATAACGGAAACGTTTTTCCACTTGCCTCTTTTCGTCGATAAAAACCACGTTTTGGTAAAAACTTTGTTACACGCGTACAACAAAGTTACGGGAGAAAACGCCCGCCCCGTGGCAATAGGCGGCGGAACTTACGCAAGAGTCCTGCCCGTAGGCGTCGCGTTCGGTCCTTGTTTCCCGAACGGGAATTGCGGCATGCACTGCGCGGACGAGTACGTCGATATAGCCGAATTCGACAAAGCGACGGACGTGTATTACGAGGCGTTGAAAGAATTATGTTTCAAAAAATAAAAATCGGTTTTTGAAAGTTCTCGCGAGAACTTAAAGACGCTATATCGGCTTGCGCGCGCTCCGTTTTCGCAAAAAAATTCAACGCGCTTTAGTCGTTAAAAACAAACCGACGGCGTCGTGTAAAAAATGTGCGTGAAAACCTTGACTTTTTCTATAAAAAGAACTACAATAGTAACGCAATCGGGAAATCGAGAGCGTTATGCGCTACTAGCTCAATTGGATAGAGCGTTGGTCTACGGAACCAAAGGTTGGGGATTCGAACTCCTCGTGGCGCGCCACAGTTAGACTATTCGAACCTATTTGTAACAGAATATAATGTTCGAATAGTCTTACTTTTTTCAAGAGAAAAATATAACTACGCTTCATAATTTTAAGGCTTGAGCAATTTTGCTCAGGCCTTTATTCTTTCTCCCCTTCCCCTTGTGATAGGATTCCCTTCTTCATTCCCTTTCAAGGGGACCTCCAAGAGTCTTTTTTGCCTTTCGGAATGTCGTTGTACCACAGCTAAAAGCAGGCTCAAAGGGCGATAAATTTTTGCTTTACTTTCGAAGTGGTATGACTGTTTTCATAATGTGTTAAGCCTATATCCCCTAAATGTTGACTGCATTCATATAAAAGCCAATGTTTGAACGCAAAATTTTCTCGCTTTTTCCTTTGCCCCTGTGCCGTTGACCTATATAAAGAAAAATTCAGGCTTTTGAGCAGTGGTCCTTAGCCCTTCCTGCCGAAAGGCAAAAAATTCACTTTGGAGGTATTTAAGAAAAATGAAGAAGGTAATCTACTCTATCACAAGGATCGGTAAGAAAGAAAACACCAAATATACCGGTGTCGGATACATCACCGATGAAGAGCTAATCACAGCAGGAATTAGCAAAAACAACAAGCCGTATATAAGAATTTACGACTGCGTTAAAGATTGTCACCCGATAATCGGAACGGAAAATGAATTCAAAGGTGCTTACTTCGAACTTACCGAATACGAAGGGCACGACGTAGAAATCAATTACTACATCTGGTACAAATTCGCAGAATAAAGCAAAGGAGATAAAAACTATGAGACACAAATACTACTTAAAAGAATTTCAATATTTTAATGGTGAAGATTTCGTCACTTTCAATATCGTTGACCTCAACAGCGATAGAAAAACAATAACCGTTGTCGAGTCATATCAAGGAAAGGTTTCCGTTAAAGAATATGACCTAATGACAGATACAAACGGGTACTACTTCGAATATGGATGCGAGTATAAGAAAATATCCGTAAACGATTTTAAGGAAGAAGAAGTAGAAGAAGAAAAACACGTTTGTCGGAAAGACAGCAAGCTATATTGTCAAAATTGCAAATTCTTTACCCAATGCGACAGAGCCAATGTTTGTATGGGTGATTGCGGCGAATGCGATATAGTCGAATGTGAAAACAATCCTCAATTTTCGGGGGTGGACGAATGAAGCTCACGAAATCAAACATTACTAAAATCAAACAAGAAACGGAAAGTAAAATCACTAAAAGAGTCTGTAACTATGTTTTAGATAAATGGAATGATTATGACGATAAAAAACATATATTTACAGACGTATTACATTATGGATGCCAATCGGGAACGGTTGGCTTCCTTATTTATTGCTGCGATACGGTTAGATTTTACAAACAACACAAACAAGAAGTCGACACCCTATTATATGAAATTATGGAGCAGACCGGAATTTATTCTATGAAAGAACTATTTGGCGATAAATGGGATAAAGAAGACCCGCTCGGAAACGACGTATATAACCAAAATTTACTCGCTTGGTTCGGCTTTGAAGAAACACTTAGAAACGTCGGGCTGAACTTCGAAACACTACAAGACTACATTTAATCATAAAGGAGATAAAAACAATGCAAAGAACTACACAAAAACAAGAAGCTATCAAAAGAATGAAAACCCTCAAGCTCTATCCACAAGTAATTAAGGAATTTGAAGAAGAGGACGTCATCAACAAGTCGGAACACGGCGGAATACTCTATTGGCTGGACGAAAAGGAACAGAAAATGGTTAGAACTTTCGAAGCCGAATACGGCGCAGCCGTCTATCACGTTATTCACAACTATACCGAGTTTGGAGAATTGTATTCTCTACTCTATGTGTCCAAGTATAGAGAAGAATGGGAATATGACCGTGATGACCTGAAAAGCGGTTATATCTGCTCTTATGTAGTAAACGTAAGCGACGATACTTGCTCGGAATTCGGAAGCATCGGGATAAAGATGCAATTCGGCGGACTTGTCAGAACATTTTAAGGAGGTAACCTAATATGAAACCATACAAGGTAATGGCACATATATACAGCAAGCACGGGGAAATGGATGAAATAACCATGTTGGAAAAGCAAGGTGACAATCAATACATAGTTGAATACGGCGGTGTGAAATGCACCGCCATTTTTAACTGGTTTACCTGCGAATTTTACGCAGATGATGTTTACGGAATAATAAAGGAAAATGCCTATGGAAACAAATAATAAATACGGGTATAAAGTTTGTTACCGAGAATACGGCAAATCAAAATTTAAGGTATATCTCGTAACAAACAGACTCGGTTCCGCTATATGGCATATTCGGTGGTATGAAAGAGAGCCGCCGTCTAAACTCCGTAAACCGGAATGGGAAGTTAAAGAAGTCAGAACGCTTAAAGAATATACAAAACTATGGAAAGGTTGTCCGTTCTCGGATGACCTTTCTTCAATTAAGGAGAATTAAAAATGCAAATAAACTTAGCAACAGAAACAAAAGAGCAGGAAATACTCAAAGCGTATCTGGAAGAAAACGCTACGGAGTATCTCGCCGAAAAAATAAATAACGGCGTTCAGATAGAAAAAAACGGAAAGCAGTTGTTGTCAAAGAAAACACTTTCCGGCTTTATGAAATATGCAAGCGATGAAGCAAGAAAGTTAGCCGAAAAGGGCGCTAATTGTGCTTGCGTAGAAGATGAAGTCGTATTCGGATGGGCTATGCACTATTTTGAAGAAGATAGTATCGAAGGTAAATTATTTAATCTTGACGGTACGGAATATAAGCCTGCTCCGAAGAAGATACCTACTTCCACTACTCCGCCCGTTGTTACAACACCTAAACCCAAAAAATCGGATACGGGTCAATTATCCCTTTTCGACAGCTTAACGGAAGAAGAAGTAACTACACCCGTTGAGTCCGTTAAAACGGAATTTACGCCTATTGCCGAGCCTAAAAAGCCGTCGCCTATGTATCAACAATATCTTGATTTACAACGCAAATATCCCGACTGCATTTTATTCCTGCGTATCGGCGATTTTTATGAGGTTTTTGCCGACTCGGCGGTAACTGCTTCACGAGAACTTGAATTGACTCTTACAAGTAGAGATTGCGGCTTGGAAAAACGTGTTCCTATGTGCGGTATTCCCTATCACGCTACCGACAATTACTTCAAGAAGCTATTAGATAAAGGCTTCAAAATCGCAGTTGCCGAAAATTCCGAAGAAGTAGAAATCCTTCCGTCCGAAGAAGAAATCGAAGAATTGACCGAAGAAGAAATGCAGCAGTTCTACGGCGATATAAACGAGCCGATTATGGACGACGAGGGAGAAATAAATAATTGTCCCGATCTAATCATTCTAAACAAATTACTTGCCCTTTTTGGCAAGGACATCGAGGTGAAACAATGCAAATATCAAAAATAAAACCTGTACCTAAGTACATAATAAAAAGAATAAAAGAGACAAACTTAAAAGATAATCCCGACCAAGATAAATCAACAAGATACTACTCTTACCTAACCAAAAACAACGGCGAGCTTGTTAAGGTTACGGTTGCCGTAAGAAATCGAAGCAAAAAGTGGTATTACAAACAGTGTGCAATACATGGGATACATAGCGATAGATGCTTTATTAAAGATATGCTATATACCAGACTCGCCGGTTATCGTGTCGGATGGTATGAGGAAGGATTATCAAAATACCCTAAATGGTACGAGGACAAAGAATGGGGCTGGCAATATGACAGAATGTTCGATATGTACGCTCCAGTCGTAAATTTCGACTATCTTCAAAAACTGCCTGCATATCGTTACAGCGCCGTTGAACTACAAACAAAGACAGACGTTATTCAATATCTTCGCCTGTACGAACAATATCCTTTTATCGAATATCTTGTCAAAGCAGGTCTAAATCAAATTGCAATGAGCAAAACAATACTGAAACAAATTCAAAAAGACAAGAATTTTCCTAAATGGTTATTGCAACATAAACAGGAACTAATGAAGAATTATTACTACGTTGATATAATCATAAAATCGTACAAGACGGGTAAACCGTTGAAAACCCTTCAAGCGAATAAAGAACTATTGCTCGAATATGCACACGATTTTACATATAAATTAGTTCTGCGAGAAGTTCCTAAGATAGATAGGTATAAACTTGTAAAATTTCTTAAAGCAAACCATATATCTTTGTCCTCTTATCACGATTATGTTGTCGCTTGCAACTATCTAAAATTAAATATGAATGAGAATAAAAATCTCTTCCCTCACGATTTTAAGAGGTGGCACGATATTCGCATTGACGAACAAAAAACAGCTAAGGCTAAGTTAGATGTATTAAAACAAAAGGAATTATATTCAATGTTCGCAGAGGTCGCCGATAAATATAAAGCCTTGCAATATGACGGCAATTACAACTTTGTATGTATCATAGCAAAATCTCCGCAAGAGCTTTTCCGGGAAGGCGAAGAATTGCATCATTGCGTCGGGAAAATGGGTTACGACCAAAAATTTATTAGGGAAGATAGTTTAATATTCTTTATTCGTATCAAAGACCAAATAGAAAAGCCGTATATAACCGTTGAATATTCACCGGCAGAACATAAAATACTGCAAACACATGGCTTATATAACTGTATGCCGGACGAGCAAACAGCCAATTTTATAAACAAAGTATGGCTACCTTACGCAAACAAAACAATTAAAAAAATAGCGGCTTAACGCAAAGGAGAAATTATTATGTCAAACTATTTTAGAATTACAGCTTATCACCCCGAACTCGACGCTACGATGCTTGCCGACTCAAACGGTAAATTTCAAAAGCTATGGCAATTTTCGGCAGCGCTAATAGAGAAAGGCTTCAAAATTATCGAGGTAGGAAACGACGAAAAATTCCTTGAAGGAAATGTCGGTAAAGTCGAATATGACGCAAACGTCTTTTTCCTTCGGAACGAGATAAAAGGCAAGCCTACTTATACAACCTATGAACAAGACGGCATTAAGTATAAAGCAATATCTATTGGCGATCATATTTACATACCCGATAGAAATGTTTTAGCTTAATAAGATAAAGCCCGGATTCCTTACGGAGTCTGGGCTTTTTTATAGAGACTGATATAATTTTTATGGACACTTTTATTAATTATAAAATCCTTAATCAAATTGTTTAAGATTTTGTAAGCGTTGCCTTTTTCGAGATGTCCTTTAAGACTGTTTTGCGATTGTATTAATCTCTTCTTCGAAATTTTATGTTTTTTTAAAAGCAAAATCGTTTCTTTTAGTTTTGTTTTCATTCTTAATAAAGATTGCTTCCGTATGGTTTGCAATATTTTTCCGTTTTCTCCGAATCGAAAATGCCATCCTAAAAAATTAATGCCGTTTTTTATAGCAACCACTTGCGATTTCACATTCATTTGCAAATTCTTTTCTATTAACTTTTCGGAAACCGCTTCCAAGCATAAGTTTGCGCTTGTTTTGTCGGGAGTTATCGCAATCATATCATCCATATAACGAATATAATATTTGATTTTTAGCTTTTCTTTAATAAATCTATCAACCTCATCCAAATAATAAAGCGCAAAACATTGACTAGACTGATTGCCCATTGGCAGTCCCTTATTTTCGATAAAACAATAACTGTCTATTACGGAAAATACGAGTTTCTTGATTTTTTCTTCGGCTATTTCTTTATTTAGTAAGTTTTTAAGTTTATTGTGATCTATGCTGTCAAAATATTTTTTAACGTCCATTTTGACAAAATATCCCGACGTAACGTATTTTTTATAATGTTCGGTCATAAATTTTCTCAATCTTCCGATAACAAAATGCGTGCCCTTTTCTTTGCGGCACGCTCCGTTGTCGTAAATCAGCTTCCTTTCCATAAGAGGTATAAGAAAATTGTCGCAAAGCGTATGCTGGACTACTCGGTCACGGTACGATATCGCTTGTATTTCCCTTTCTTTCGGGTCGTATATCATAAATTTGTGATAGCCGCCTATTTGATATCTTCCGTATTTGAGGTCATAATGAAGCTGCCATAAATTTTCCGAAAGATTCATCTCAAATTCAATAACCTCTTTTTTATGCCGCTTGCCTAATCTCGCCCTGCGGTGCGCTTTATATAAATTCTCAAAGGATATTATTTCGTCAAAAGTACTTTCTTGCATTTTAATCATTCTACATTTTCCATTAAAAAAACCGACGGGATTTTACTCACGGGCGCAAATTATTTCCTAAGTCGCGCCGTCCGCCGGTTGATTTTCCCGCAGATTGCACTACGGGAAAGTGAAGCGTTCCTTTGTTTCGAGTACTGTGCATGAGGTACTTACCTCAGCCTCTTTACCGTTCTTCCTCGCTTGCCATAGCAATACGAGTGAGAAACAAATCGGGCACAACCCCGTTATTAGTGTTATTGACGTTATTGTTGTTGTCTAACGACCCGTCGTTGTTGACGTTGCGCGCGTTGTTGCTATTATTGTTGTTAGGCGAACGAAGCCACCAATAACCGCAAATAGCGAAAACGCATTTTGTTAATAACGCTTCACTTATATCATTACGACGATACCGTCGTAGATACCCTTTTTTTGTCGCTTGCTCTCCACTTGTCGAGATACATTATTGCCGAAGCGACTTCTTTCGAAATAAACTCATATTGCTTAAAAAGTATACATTCCTGTTCGGCGGCAAGTCCGGCAAAGTAGTCTAATAAAGATAATTTTGTTCTCGCCTCCTTTTGTAAATTCTCTCTCTTCTCCCCCAAACTCTCGGTGTTGGCTAAATACAAATATTCCAGCGCGTCCAATGCAAAATTCTGCAATTTCGTCGTTAGCGTATAACGAAACTTTTTCGGGCTTTTTTCCGTCACCGTTATTATATACTTAGCTATATCTTTTGTTTTTGTTATTACAAATAGGTCGTTTTTCTTTTGCATTTTATCAAAAAATTTTTCGACCGCTTACGCGGTTTCAATCGCCCTTTACGGCTTCGGGGAAGGGCGCAAAACGCCGTTTCTTCCCCTTGCCGATGATTTTGCTTCGCCGTGATTAACGGTGATTTAAGGCTGTTTTACAGCCTTATCACCAAAGCGGGCACAACCCCGACCATAGTGTAATTGACGCCAATGGAGTCGAACGACCCGTCGCGGTCGACGCGGCGCGAGGGGTAGCTATAAAAGTAGTTAGGCGAACGAAGCCACCAATAACCGTTGCCTAAGTAACTATCGGTATTTGTCCACAGTCCTTGACTCTTTGCGTAGTCGGTACTCTTCTTTTGCCTTGCGCTATTACTTCCGAAATATGTATTTGCTTCTTGATAGGACAGTAAGAATATCTTGTCGTTAGTGTTGCCGCAGGCATAGTTGTTACTACTATATCCTGTACTCGATACGCTGTTATCTACAGTTGTGGTTTGAATTAACGCTTTCTGCAAATCGGTAAACGCCGTCTCGTAGAAAGTAACGTTTAGCCACGTTCTTATCGTGCTGTATTGATAGTTGTTACTGTATGCGCTTGCACTGTTGCCTTGATAGTCGGTTCTCGTCGTTTGACTTGTCGTATCGCTTATATAATAATTCTGACTGTCGAGAATGAGATCGGCTACCAACGTCGCATATCCGCTTTGCTCTTTTACTATCTTCCATTTAATAGGTTCGTATTTGAACCAATATACGGTGGACGTATTGTATGTTTTATAGTTACTACTGCTTACTATATCGTATGCCCAATTGTTAGGCGTACTACCTATATTCGAACCTGTTGTATAATACGGTCTCTTTTCGGTAAAGTAAACTCCTCTGTACTTTTCACCGTTATATTCCTTGTCGGTGTAGTACATATAATTGCTTATGCTTCCGTTTTTATAATAACCGTAACTTGTCCACGTGTTAGAACTGTATGAACCCAAAGCAGAAGAGAGCGCGCTGTCCCTTACGAGCGTCTGCGGATAGGAGCCGAAATAGATATAGCTTCCTTCGCGCATATAGGCAGATATCGTAGTAGTAATAGTAGCAGAGGTAGTTTCGCTCCATTTGGCGTAGACCGTAATATTGCCGACGGAAGAGACGGTTGATATCGTATTTGTCCAATCGCTGTCGGTGTACCAACCGAGGAAGGTATACGCGATCTGTCTTACCGTTTGACGGAACGTACCGTCGACAATATATTCCAATGGAAGAACGGTTTTTTCGGTTACTTTAGACGGATTTTCCAGCGCAAAACCAAGATTGTTGACGGTAAACGTCGCGGGATTGTTGCTTGAGTTTTCTCCACCGTTAAGGACGTAGGTTATATTATAGTTGATTATGGTAGCCGAAGCGGTAAGGACGTAATAGCCATCGGGCTTATCCCAGGTCGACAGGCTTTCGCCGTCGCTACCCGTAAGCTTGGCGCTATCTAAATACCAACCGATAAAGGTATAGCCGGTAAACTCGTGCGGTAATTCATAATTTGCTCCGTTCGTTACCTTTGCATAGCCGATTTGTTCGCCGTTGAACATAAGCGCAAGATATGATTCGCCCGAAGCTATTTTTATCAATTCGTATTCTCTTTCCGCTTTATTAGCCGCGTCGTCGGTAGCCGTCACCTTTACCGTCAAGATATCTGCCGTTTCGCTAACCTTAGTCGCTTCGGCAGATATCTCCTCGCCGAAGCTATCTTTTGCCGTAAACATAAAGTCGATATTGTCGCCAGCCGTAACGTAGAGGTAATCGTGCGCGTAAGCAATCGTCGGCATGTCGTAGACCTTGATATCGGCTATCGAATCGCTTAAATATCTATTCCCGGCAAGGTCGGTAGCGACGATGACGATATTTTGAGTTTGTCCTGCGACAATCGCGCCGCCGTCAGCTTTTTCTATCGTTATTACGCAAGCGTTTCCGAAGCTGTCGGTGGCGACTGCGTTAAACTCTTCTCCTGCGGAATTGTATTTTATGCTATTCGTTCCGAACGGATCGTAAGTCATTTCTATCTCCGCTCTGTCATAGACGGGGATAGCCGCCGTATTTATGGTAGCGACGTTGCCGAGTTTGTCCGTCGCGGTCAGAGTATACGTCGCGTACTTTCCGCCTACAGATTCGCCGCTCTTCAAGACAGCTGTCACCATAAGCGGATTGCCGAAACTATCGGTAGCCATAGCGTTGAGATAATCTTTTGCACCGGAAATAATTTTAGATCCTTTTCCGCCTGCCGTGGGCATATTGCCTTTGACATAAACGGTAGTGCTGCCGCTACCGTCATATCCGCAAGGACGGATATAATAGAGAGTTCCTGCCGTCACTGAATAAGTAATTTGGAAATTACTTCCGTCTCCGCCATCATCATCGGTTGCGAGTTGCGATTTTGTACTACTGTACAGGTAACCGTAAGTATCGAGACTGCCCGTACTGTAAATCGTCACCGTTCCGCTGACGAGAGGTACGAATGCGTAGTCATAATTCGAACCTGCCGAAGATTTGGAAATAACGCTTACCGACTTACTGCCGTTGTAAACAATATACCCGGCGCCGTTGTAAGATACCCAACCTGCATATACCGTCATATCTTCTTCTACGTTTTTGCTAAAGTCAAACAACGTACTGCAAGCGGAATCGGTGTACCAACCTTTAAATACATAACCGTCTCTTGTCGGAATTGCCGGATATTCAAGCCCTACCGTATCGGTGACGGTTTGGCTTGCGGGCGCAGTTCCGCTTGCGCCGTTAAGATTAAACGAGACAGTAGCTTCTTTGCTTGAGAACGTCGGATCTTCGGTTGTTTTAAGGGCATTTCTATCATACGTTATGGTAGGCGTACCATAGATTCTTACCCATATATCCTTATTGGTCACGTTGCCGCTTATATCGGTAACGGTAGCGGTAAAGACCATCGTAACTCCTGCCGTTTGCGTTCCGCTCTTTACGGTAAGCGTGATATCCAACTGTCCGTTGAAAGTGTCATTTGCGGTAAGTCCGAGGGTATCTACCGTTATTTCGTCCTCGACTTTAAATTCCGTCTTTTCAGCGTCGGAGATTGTCGGCGCGCCGTACACTTTGACATCCTTATCGAACGTCATTACGTTGCCTTTGCCGTCGGTAGCGGTAAAGGTAAGAGTAATCGTATTGCCCGCTGATATTGTTCCGCTCTTCTTCGTTACCGTTACCGTCAAGCTTTCGCCGAAGCTGTCGGTAGCGGTTGCGTTAAACAAGCTTGCGTCTATCGTATCGTTTACGCTTATTTCATTTTTCTCTTCATTGTGCGTAATCACGGGCAAGCCGTAGAGCTTGACGTTTTCTACAGTTCCGCTCTTAATATTGCCGGCTATATCGACGGACTCTATAATTACGGTCACTATATCGCCGGCTTTATATTCGCCGTCTACTCTCACCCTTATTTCGGTAGCCGCGTCGAAGGTGTCGGTTCCGCTTGCTGTAAACCAACTTGCTTGAAAACCGTCTTTCAGATTAACATAGTTTACCGTATTATCGAAAGCAAGCGTAGGCTCGCCGTAGACTTTGACGCCAGAGACGGTAGCGGTTTTTGTCTTTCCTTCATTCGTCGCGGTAAGTCTCACGGTAGCGGTTGCGCCGACGGTTCTTGTGCTAGCGGAGGCAGTAACCTCTACTTGATTGCCGCCGTTATCGAAGCACGTCGCGCCGAAATAATCGGCGGTGAGGTCGCCCTCGGCAGGGATAGCCTTTAACGTTTCGTCATATTTAATGGCGTTGAGCGCGTAAGCCGTCCACTTTGCGTACAGCGTAATATCCCTATCGGGCATTACGCTAGCGTTGTAGCTATCGCTATCGCTTGCGGAGAGGAACCAACCGAGGAAAGAATAGTTGCTTCTCGTCGTAACGTAATTGTTGATATTTACGCGAGCGCCTTTGGGCAGCGTAACCGTTTCGACAGCCGTTCCGCCGTTGGTGACGAAATTGATTTTGAAGCCGTCTACCTCCCAATAGGAGAACATGGCCGAGTCTTCGCCCTTGTCCCAATTTTTTATACTTTTGCCTTTATCGTCGGTATAGAACGTACCGTTTTCGTCGACGAAGCCTCTGAAGACATAGCCGTCTCTTTCGGCAGGAACGGTCAAAGTAAACGGAGCGTCGAAAGTAAGCTCTGCCGTACTGCCGCCGTATATAGCGGTACCGCCTTCGCTTACCGTATTGTATCCGCTTATATGGAAGGTCGCGCTTCCCGTATTCCCCTTGCCGTAGCCACGGAATTTGACGGTATATTTTTTGCCTGCGGTGACGTTGTAGACGATTACGAAGTTGCTGTCGGTTGCGCCGTCGTCGTTGGTTTTCACGAGGACGTCCTCTTCATAGAGATAACCAAAGGTATCCACGCTGCCCGTCGTAGCCAAAGTCACGTTGCCGCTGACGAGAGGCACGAAATCGTAAGTAAAGTATTTCGTTCCGTCGATGTTTACCTCGCGCGTATCGCCGATATTTACGGTAGAATTGCTCGTCGCTATCCATTTAGCGTAAAGAACGGTATTTTTCAAAACGAATTGCGTAAAGTCGTAAGCCATTCCCGAACAATCTTCTTTTTCGTACCAACCGCCGAAGATATAGCCGCTTCTTGTCGGTACCATCGGATAGGTAAGGCTTACTCCCTCTTCTATCACCTGCGAAGCGATATCGCCGCCTGCTCCGTTGAGATTGAATGACACGGTATATATCATTTCTTCCTTGCCGTCTATCCAGACGGTATAGGTGTTGACGGTATATTTTGCGTACACGGTAACGTTGCCGACGGAGCCTTGCGGTATGCCGCTTACCGTATTGATAAATGCACTTTCTTTAAACAGTCCGTCAAAGGTATATCCGATCTTAGCTATCTCGACGAAAGTCACTGCGTCCTCGACGGTATACGTCGTCGGGTTTTCATTGTCCAAGCCGTCTATTCCCACATAAGTAACGGTATAGGTAATAATCTCCCATTTTGCATGCACCGCTACCGTGCCGTAGCTACCGCTCGGAATGGAGACGAAACTTTCGGTATAACCGCCGTCTTTATACCACCCGGCGAAAGTATAGCCTTTCTTTGTCGGCGCGCCGAGAGTAACGGTATTCGACAGTACGGTATACGAAGACGGATTGCTACTATTATTAGTGCCGCCGGATAAATTGTATTCTATTTTATAGTTTACGAGATTCCATTTAGCGTAAAGCGTGAAGTCTTTTGCAGGCATTCTGTCGAAGGTATACGCTTTGGTCAAATTTACGTCGGAGTACCAACCGACAAAATCATATCCCGTCTTAAAGGGATCAGCCGGTTTATCTACCACGGTGTGGAAATCTTGGGTTATTTCCGTAACCGCACTACCGCCGTCGGTATTAAACGTAATAGTATATTTATTGATTATAAAGTTGGCATACAGAGTCATATCGCCGTGCGTGCCTGCGACTATTTCGCTTACGACCGCAGTAGTGAATTTGTCGTCGGTGAACCAGCCGTTGAAGGAGTACCCTTCTTTTTCCGCCGCTTCGAAGGTAAATACCGTCTCGACGTTGTATTTGGCGACGTTGTTTTTACTGTTTTGTGCGCCCTCGCCGAGAACGTACCTTATTGTATATTCGACGGGAGTCCACTTGGCGTATACGTTGAAATCCTTATCGGGCATTGCGCCGAAAGTATAGACTTTGCCAAAATCGCTGTCCTCGTACCAACCGTCAAAGGTGTAATAATTTCTGGTCGGGTCGGCGGGTTTTTTAATAGCCGTGCCGTATTCCTGCGTAACGGGAGCTATCGCGCTGCCGCCGTTGGTCACGAAAGTAATCGTCCCGACATAGTACCACTTTGCGTATAAGGTAAGGCTGCCGCTCATTCCGGGCGCAATGGACTTAATTTCTTCGTTAAAGTCTGCGTTTGTGAACCAACCGCCGAAGCTATAGCCCTCTTTCGTCGGATTTTTTAGAGCAAGGTTGCTCTCTATATTGTAATTGCTCGGATTGCTCGCGTCGTTCGTGCCGTCATAAAGTATGTAAGTAACGGTATAGGTTATTATATCCCACTTAGCAAAGAACGTAAGATTGCCGACGCTTCCCGTAGCAATCGGCGTCGCCGCAACGGTCTTGCTCTCGTCGGTGAACCAACCTACAAAAGTATAACCGTTTTTGGTCGGATTATCCAAAGTGATGGTGTCCGATTCGACGTTGTATGTATCGGGATTGTCGTTGTAGCCGCCGTCCACGCCTACGTAATTAATGGTATAGTCAATCCTATGCCACTGTGCGTAGAACGTTTTATTGCCGGTAGTTTTCGCACCGATTTTTTCCACTTTTACACCTTCTTCGTTTTTCGTAGTGTACCAGCCTTTGAAATCATAACCGAGGATATCGCAAACGGGCTCTATAAAGGTAAACGCGTCCTCGATTGTGTAAGTCGTAGGATTTTCTTCGCTTTCGTAGTGTCCTTCGTACTCTCCGTCGGCATTTTCCATAACGAAAGCGACCTTATATTCGATAGCGTTCCAATTAGCTTTTATCGTTTTATTTCCGTAAGAGCCGAGAGGAATTTGCGTTATTGCATCATTGCCGACAGTCCAATTTGCAAAAGTATATCCCGATTTGCTTGCATTTTGAAGCGTTATCGTCGGGGTTTCGATAGTATACGTTGTCGGGTTGCCGTTTACGGGCGCGTCTATATCGTAATTTCCGCTTACGTTGGCGTAAGTAATGGTGTAAACTATGGGAGTATAGACGGCATTTACGGTAATATCGCGAGCAACGAAAGAATATTCTTCGTATGCGTGCGTATATCCTGTTTTTTCGGGGATAGTCGGTTCGGTTACTTGTTCCGTTTCCACGTTGAAATCAACGACCGACAAGACTGCGCCGTCGGCTTTGAACGTCGCTTTATATCCTATCAAATTCCATACCGCCGTTATCGTTCTATTGCCCGTGTTTCCTTCGGATATTTCCGTTATTTTTTCGCCTTTTTCGTCTTGCCATTCGATAAAGGTGTATCCCTCTTGGGCTATATCCGCAAAAGTAACGGACGTTTCGATAGTATAACTTGCGGCATTGGTATTTGTTGCGCCTTTCAAATTGCCGTAAGAAACTGAATAGACCGTCGCTTGCCAAACGGCTTTCAGTTCTATTTTTTCTTTGTCTATGTTCCAAACGGCAAGACCTTTACCCTGTCCGTCGGTTATGAGAATATCGTTATAAGCCCAACCGACAAAATCGTATCCGAGTTTTTCGGGGACTCCGAAAGAGAACTCCCCGTCATAGTCTATCTCCGCGTTTTCGACTTTGCTACCGCCGTCGGAATCGAAAGTCACGGAATAGTTTGCCGCTCTCCAAACGACGTCAATGGAAATATTCTTCGTTACGACGTCTTCCGCTATATTCCATTCTTTTTCTTCTTCGTTTTCTATATATATAAATTTATCTATTATATAACCTTTCCTTAAATAATCGCCGTCGATTAAAGAATCCTCTTCCAAGGTCATAACGTCGATATCTTCGCCGTTGTTCGGATTGACGGACACTTGATACATAGGTCTGCGTCTAACGGTCGCTTTATAAAACTTTTTGTGTGTTCCGTCATAGGACGTCACAAGTATGTATTTTACGTTATCGCCGACGGATATTTCCACAGTCCCGCTCGGCACCTCGTCTTTTCCTTGTAAGTCGTTGACTACTTTCCAAGAGGCAAAGGGGCTTACTTCTATTTTATTTAGGAAAGAGAATTTTTCCTGTGCGTTGGGAACCTTTATATACAATTCGATTTCGCCGTCGTTTTCGATTTTATTAAAGCCCTCGCTTTTGATAATACTGCAAGCGGTGACGTCGGCTTGTTCCCATCTCGCGTACAAAGTTATATTATCAGTTACTTTATCGAGTTCGAAATTCCATTCCTTTGCAAAGGTATTGTCGGTGTACCAGCCTGCAAGCGCGTAGCCGTCCTTTTCGGGGTTGAGAGGCTTTGCGATAAGCGCGTTGTAGGCGATCTCGGTATAATTATCGACGCTGCTTCCGCCGTTAGCGTTAAACGCGACGGTGTAAGTACGGTTTTCGGGGATATCCTCTACCCACTTTGCATAAAGCGTTATATCAGAATTGACTATGCCGGACGTGAAATTCCACTTTTCGGCAAAATCGGCTGTAGTAAACCAGCCTATGAAAATATATCCGTCTTTTGTCGGAGTCGTCGGTTCGGAAAGCCTGTTGCCTATTTTTACCTCTACGCTGTCGACCGCGCTACCGTCCATAGCGTTGTACGTCACCGTCTTAATGCTGTCCGCTTCTTCCTGCGTAATAAAATAAGCGTGAATATAAATTATATCGCTTATCGGCTGATCGAGGAACGAATTTACCGTAAACGGCTGTTGCCATATTCCGGGGTCAAAAAACCAACCACGGAAAACGTATCCTTCTTTCGTCGGACTTTCGGGCATTTCGATAACCTCGCTGCCGGTTGTTTTAAATTCACGATAAACCTCGTCGTCTACCATAAATCTAATGCCTACCTTGAATCCGTTACAGGCTACCATAGCAACAATCACCATTGAAAGCAAGCCTATAACCACCATAATTTTACCGAATTTTTTCATATTTCACATCTCCCGATTGATGAATTTTGCGTTTATTATTAGTTCATCAATTAACATAATTTATGAACTAAATTAAGGCGCCGGTTCATAAATCTGGAGAAAAATGAACTAATTGCTGTATTTTTTATCGGTAAAATGTTGACAAACATTATATTATTAAATACAATCAAAGTGTAATGGTTCATAAATTATGTTAATTGATGAACTTTTTTTAGCACGAAAAAACGGTTTGAAAACAGTCAAAAAATGCAAAAACGGTAGAAAATTCTACCGTTTTTCAAAAATTGCGCGTTTTGACAATTTTTAATCTATGAACCGACTCATATCCTGATTCTGAAAAATTTTCAGTTGGTTCCTTGCCATAATATTAAGCTGTTTTAAGCGTTCGCTTTGAGGCACGCCTTGCTCTATTAAAATAGCGTTATAGCTCTCCATATTTGCGATAACAAGTAATTGCTCCACAGAAGCATAATCACGAATATTGCCCTTCTTGTCCGGATTTTCGTCACGCCACTCCTTCGCCGTTTTTCCGAACAGCGCCACGTTCAGAACATCCGCTTCGTTGGCATAGACATATTTTAACTGTTCTTCGGACAAAGTCGGAACGATATTTTCCTTAATTGCATCGGTATGAATGTGATAGTTGAGCTTGGCGAGCTCACGTTTTGCATTCCATTCGAGTTCTTTTTGTTCTTCAACTTTCAATCTTTGAAATTCGGTAATTAAATACAATTCAAATTCTACCGAAATCCAACTCGCAAACTTAAAAGCTATATCTCTATGAGCATATGTCCCGCCGTAGCGCCCGCTCTTTGATATTAGCCCGACAGCGTTTGTTTTATCTATCCAATCCTGTGCCGTCAACACAAAAGAATTTTCTCCGGACTTATTTTTAAAGTTACCGAATTCGGTTACATTAAAATCGGGATTGTGTAACGTCTCCCACAAACCGAGATACTCTATCGTCGAGTAATTTCTAAGCCAATGCGTTATAACTATACCGGAATGATCGGGATTCTTTGCTTTGGCAATATCGGTAAGACATATAAAATCCTCGTTATTGATCTTGTTGTATCTAACGTCGATTCCCTTTACTATTATCTCTTTGGTTGACATAAAAAACTCCTATACAAATGCTAGTTGTATTATACCATAATCCTTGTCTTTTTGCAATAATTCAACACTATTGAAACAGCTTCTTTCCGACGATATTCATCATTTCCGCCTTGTGTTCAAGCATACTGTGTGCATAACGTTTTAGAGTAATTTCGGGGTTTTTATGTCCCAAAATTTCCGACAGTGTTTTTACATCCATTCCGCATTCTATCGCACGAGTGGCAAAGGTGTGGCGGAGAGCGTGAAAGCCTTTACGGGGAATATGTAATTTCCTTAGTATGCACTCAAACGTCTTTTGATAACTTCTTATGCCTATATCATTTTTGTCGCTGACAACATACTCGCTATCCGATTTCTTTTTTATTTGTTTTAAGTGCGGAATTATCTGCTTGGGAATAGGTATCGTTCTTATGGAAGTTTTCGTTTTCGGAGTATCATATACTTTAAGCAATTTCCCATCCTTGTATTCGTCGTGACACGACCTCGAAATAGTCATAATTCCTCTTGAAAAATCAAT
Source organism: uncultured Clostridia bacterium (assembly GCA_934274515.1). GTDB lineage: Bacteria > Bacillota > Clostridia > Christensenellales > DTU072 > CAG-1782. The sequence continues at coordinate 14,879 of CAKQTC010000012.1, read as the reverse complement.
ATCTTCCCATTTTAACGCCAACAATTCTCCAATACGCAGTCCGCTGTATAGGCATAAAATTATTCCGAAAAGTTTACTATTTTTCTGATTTTTCAATACAAATGCCTCAATCTCTTTTTGTTCTTTTTCGCTAAAACTTTCCACCGCTTTTTCTACTGTTTTCGGGCGTTGAATTTTATTTGAATATTCAGCCGTTACTACACCGACATTTACTGCCACTTGGAGTGACTTTTGAATAACGGTAATTATGGAATTTACCGTATTGCTTGCCAAATGTTTTTCTTCCGATAAGCTAACGACAAATTTTTGTAATAGCAATGCCGAAAGCTCGTCTAATTCATATTCACCCAACCCTCTTGCAAGGTGAGTTTTCGCTATATGTTCATACCGCATATACGTTTGTGATTTTACCGTAGGCTTAACATAAATGCTGAGCCAAGTATTTAACCATTCTATGTATTTCATTTTAATCTCCTTATCCTGTTTTCAGGGTAGGGATATTTTATCAAAATCCCTTGATTGCAACCGTGGCGTGTGCTTGTCTTGATACGAGAGCCGTCGCTTCGCTCCGGCGACAAGCACACGCTACTATTAGGCAAACCGCTATATCGCTAAAACGAGAAAACTGCGAGGCGGCTGTCCACGCTAACCCGCTTGTGGATCAGCCCGCCTTCTTCGTCAGTTTATTCTCATCGTTTTTAACGCCGATATATTACGCTATATGCTCTAATTAGATTTGCGTAGTTTCGCTATCGTTTCGTCGCTGACGGGTCCGACGTATTCTCCTTCGTCCCAACAGGTGAAATCGTCAAAGAGAAGTAGTTTCTTTTCTTCCTGTCCTATGTTGCAGATGACATCATCTTCGTTAATGTCACTTATGAAGAACTGCGGAAGGTTCTTGCTATACACTATTTTTTCACCGGACTTTTCAATGTATTTTATGAGGTAAGCAACAGCCGCTCCGAGAGTTGCGTTAGTGTCGATTTTGCTAAAATCAGACCTTCCGAAACGCTCGTTAAAATATGTGCATTGGTATGTTTTTTGCACTCTCTTTTTTATCGGAGAATAGTCGTTTACTTCAATTATTTCGCCCGGTAACGTACCATCGGGAATATCGAATAATCCATGAAAATGCAAGCGGTGTTTTTCGGGGGATCGCTCCCACGCTCCGACATATCTCCAATGCTTTCTATGACATAGCATCTTAAAACAAGTTCTTAGCTTGCTTTGGAATTCTTCTTCCGTCAGCTTCTTACCGTCATAGGTGAAGGTGCAGAAATAGTTGAAGTCGGCGAGGTTGACTTTGCGGCATAATCTTACACGACGGCATATTAAATTACGACGTTTTCTTGCTATATTTTCGTCAACGTAATCGGCAGCCCATTGGGCATTCGTAAAGTATTTTTTCATTTCGTCAAGTATATATTTCCTACGGCTACGCTTAGGCATATTTTTACTTTTCTCATACAATTCTTCAAACAGCTCTTTTCTTGTCATTTGCCGTTCTTGGGTTGCCGAATTTGTATTGTTGGTTTCCTTATCTATATTTTCTTGCTTTTTTGTAGTATCTTGTTTTTGTTCCGTATCCTTAGCGTCGGTCTGCTCCTTTTTCTCCACGACGGTTATAAGTTCTTCCGGCTTGGGCGTAGCTTTTTTGACCTTCCTCGTAGTATGAGGAATAGCGATATAGTGACTGCCGTCGGAGTAAACTTTACACTCTTGATACCACAATTATTTCACCCCCTTGTTGTATAATGAATTGATAAAATAACTGTTTTGTAATTTCAGTTCTTCGACGCTCGCTTTCTCGCAGGCATACTCTATATAGTCATTCAAGCCGACGTTTGTTTTCTTCGCCATATCGTTAAAGTAATCGCTGAAACAGTCTGTGCTGAAACGGCTACTGTATATCTTTTGGTTCATCAAACAATACGTCTTTTTCGTCGGTTTACCGTCCATTGTGCCTGCTTCTTTTTCCACCTTTAATTGGCTAAAACCGTACCTGTTATAGATGCGTACATTGTGCCTAAAAATCACCGAAGTAACCCACTTGAACAGGTACACCAAAAGGGTGTTATCTCCACGCCTGTAACGGAAGTCATAGTACAAATTCATAAACCCTCTGAACAGGTGGTCGGCTATCATTTCCTCTATGGTATAGAAGGGTAAAGCGAGCTTGGTTTCTCCCGCCGAAACTATATGTACTATCTCGCATAGATCCCTTGCGTCAGCTCCCCACGATTCCGGTCTTTGCTCGTCGGTAAATACTTTTATAAACGGGAAATTATCCACCGTCGCCGAGTGCCTACACATTTTCAGCCATGAGTTGAACAGGTCGTTCTTCTGGTTGGTTTCTTCCGTTCCCTTCTTCAACTCTTTCAATTCAAGGTTATTCCCACGCTCTTTGCCTACTTCGGTAATGACTACCACGCCGAACTCAAAACTGCCGATATTGGGATTGTCCTCTATGACCTTCTTGCCGAGCCTCAACACGTCGAAATCGAGTATATGAGAAAACCTACTTTCACGCCTTTTCGTTTCCGGAAAGAAATCGTTTACCCACATAGGGAAATTCCCTGCGTCGAGCATTACGTTGTCCGTTCTTATAGCGTAGTTGGAAACGATTAGGCAGCTCTCGATTACATAGATAAAATAGAGCCGGGCGTATGTAGAGAGTACATCGAACAAATAATACCTTTTCAAGCCGTCATAATATACGTCGCCGTACCTTTTAACGTCATATCCGTACAGTTGCCAATCGGCATTGCGGTGCTTTTCGTAGCGGCGCTGTTTCAGCTTCACCCATTCCTTTATGGTTGCGAGGTTGTACACCGTCTTATGCTCTATACATTTCCGCAACTCCGTCTCGAAGGCTATCCATGAGAAAAACGGGAACTTCATATCGTTCTTTTGCAATAGCTCAAACGCCTTTTGTCTGAACATTACGTCTTGACTTATTGCCATATCGGTTATAGCGGTGGTTTTCCTTTTTCCCATGCTTCCGCAGTCCATCGACACGATAGGCAGCTCGTTTATAAAGCCACAGTTCCGAGCTTCGTTCTTCCGTAAGGTATTGAGCGCGATTTTTCTTCTCCACCTATCGAACAGGTAAATGCCTATGCCAATCGGAACGATAACGGGCACACTCTTGAATAGCACGTTGAAGTCTATAATGAGCTTGCACACCTGCACATAGATATTGATAAAATCGTACTGCAAGGAAAAGTAAAGATAGAAGGCGAGGAACTCTATAACTATGCCGACAAGGTTTAAGTGTAGAGCCCAGATAATAAGCCATACGGTATAGATAGCCGAATTAGCCTTCACATAATCTACATACTGCTTTATGTATTCCCGGACGGGAACGGTACACTTCGTCGTTGCCTTGAATATCCTTAATGGGATCGTATCCTTGTTATGCTTGACGTTGCTTTGTCCGTAAAGCAATTTTATGAATATAATCACACCTAAAATACAAGGCAAAATTATCAATAACACCTTTGCGATTTTCCCTATAATCTCACCGAGATATACGAAAAAGTTTTTGACGTTTTCTCCCGTAAAAAAGAGTTGAAAATACCCCTTAAAACTTTCCTTAAATCCGTCAAAATTCTTAGGTAAATACGAACTCCAAGTAAAGACCTGCGACGGCTCTGTTACGGTTATCGTAGCCGAAATATTAAAGCCGAATATGCTGCCCAAATAGAACTTTATGCTATTCCATAAATCGACAAAGCCTTCGCCGAGCCTTATATACGAGGAACAAAAATACAAATAGCCGAGTAACGCAAATATAACTGTTAAGGCTACCGTTATTGATATATTAAGTTCCTTTATACGCTTTTCCATAATTGTACCCCCTTGATTAAATTTGCCGTTTCCGTTGCTTCAATCGGTAAAGAAAATCGGCTACCTGTAAAAACGAAGTAGCCGATAAACAGTACCGCAAGCACCAAGAGAATAACGGCGATTACTCTCTTGAATGTTTTCATTTATACCTCCTTCGTGGTCTGTTTCAGTTGTTTCTTTTCCTTGCGTTTTTCTATGCTTTTCGCTATCTTTTTCACTGCCTTAATCGGCAACGAAATTAACCAAATTACGCCATTTATTATGTAGGGTAAGAGTGGCGTGAAAATGATTATAAGCAGTATTAGCAAGACTATCGCAAGTAGTATTTTCCACCATTCCAATTCATCGAACTGTACCGGCGGCGTTATTGCGTCCACTATGTCGATGGGGCTCGACACAACGGGGATTACCTTATACGCTCCGTCCTTGTTAAAGGTCAGTTGGATTATGTCGAAGTCGAAAAACACGCTCTCCCAAGCACGATAGGCTTCCCCCTTCGCGTGCTTATCCGAACCGAATATTCCGGTCTTAATCTTGATAATATCCACCGGAGCGGAGTAGTAGTCGCTTGTCGCAAACCTGAACAGCACGACAACTTTTTCCTCGTCGTCCTTCCCCGAAACGGTGACGGCATCCCTGTAAAAATTCTTCAATTCGCCTACGTCGTTTGCGTTAATCATTAGTCTGTCGGCTATCTCCGAATTGCTTCCCGTAAGGTCGCTTTCTTTAAGGGTATATATGGGCGAAAGGGTTTTGCTATCTTCCTTCGGAATATTCCCGAACAGGGAATTCCATAGCCCCCAATTTAACCAATTATCCCAAAAGGACGGATTGCCCGATTGCCAAGAGGCTAACTTTTGCAGGTCAACGTCGGCGTCAAAATCGTAGTAGCTATATCCCTTTTGTATCTTGCCGAACTCGGTATCCATCTTTCGATACTCGTCTATGTCGTCGGCAAACAGGTCGGCGCTGATCGTGCCTTCCTTTATGGGTAAATAACCTTTATCGTGCGTCTTATTGTAGCTCTTGATATATTCATAGAGAGCGTTACTCGATACGCCGCCGTTCTTCACTATATCCGCATAGGGATCGTAGGACGAAATACTGTTGTTCGTTTTGAACAAGTAATAGAGCGTTGCGCAAGGAACGTGTAAATATCCGCTTCCCAAGTTCCAGCCCCATTGTGCCGCATACATTCCGCCGCCTGCGTCTCCTGCATTTTGACCGAGCGATATTCCTATATTTGCGTTGTATGCCGTCATTCCGAATTGGTCGAAAGGACCTGTTTGGACTCCGAGATACGGCGAAGCCTTGTTATAGAAATCGCTGTTGCTCGTGACGACAATATCATTGGTCTTGTACTCGTACCACTCGGCTTTTATCCTTTGCAACTTGCCGTAGGTGTCGAAATACCGTTTCGGGACTGCAAAATATACGGTGTCTAATTGGTTCTGATAGCCTGCACCCTTAACCGAAGTCATTGTCCGATAGAAAGTGTGGTGCACTTCAAGCGTAATTGTTTCGAGATATTGAATCTCGCAACTCAATGTGCTTTTTTCCTTTGCGTCCGGTCCGTAACCTTCGGCATAACCCGTAAAGTTGTATGTTCCCGCAACCGTATATTCCGTAGCGTTATCATTTCCGTAGGTAGTAAGCTCTATCCCGGAAACGTCGTACCTTCTTTTAATGCTGTTTACACGCTCGTAAAATGTAGTTCCGTTGACCTTCTTATCAACCACCTTAAATTTGTAGTATAGGTTTTTATAATCTGCCTTCTCGCTCTTATTGCAAAATTGCAGGTCGAACTTCACATAATCGTTAGGGTTGCCTTCACTGTCGTAGGACACAGCCATTTGAATTTTATTGCCCTTGTTTTTAGTGGATATGTTCAGCCCTTTCGGGTTATATACATACACATACAATCCATAGTTGCTACTCAAATTTTTCTTATACGAATAACAATACTCAACGAAATCTATCACCCGCATATCCTTGCTTTCATCAAACGGGTAAGCCGTTATATCGAATTTCTTTCCGTTGACGGTGGACGAAGTTAGATCATCAAATACATTTGTCGATTCAAACCCGCCTGTTTCGGCATGTGCAATTAAATCGGTGTTTTGCACCGACATAAAGACGGTGCAAAGCATTACCGCAAGGATAATCACACATACAATTCGAATGGTTGTGCGACTATCCAAAATAAATCACCTCCTCGCTGAGCGTAACTCCGGTTACCGTAGATGCAACCGAAAAATAGATTTTGATGCTACTCGTTTTGTTGTAGGAAATCACCTCAAGAAGCATAATATCCGTCATCTCTACATCGGCTAAATCCAAAGTCACTGCGCTATCTGGAAAACAAGCGGAAAGAATATTCAAAATATCGCCCTTAGGTTTTATGGTGAATGAATCTTCTCCTTTTTCAATTTCAAATCCAGCGGATAAATCCTCGACACCCGAAAAGGAATAGGGCTCTCCGTCCACATCGAAATCGAAATCAACTTCTCCGGATGGCTTAATGATTAGAGAATAACCGGTAGCGTTAGAGCTGGCAAAATCGAAAGTATAATTTACTTTTACTTCTGTTGCTTCATAAATCGGTAGTTCTACTCCGCGAGTGTCGGTCATACAGTCTTTGCCGTCCATAGTTACATAGAATGTTGCAAAATCCGTTGTAAACCCGTTAGTGAAATACGCTATTGCGCCACAAGCTCCAACGGCTATCAGGACGGCTAAAACTATGGATATTATTTTGATTGCCTTACTCTTCGCCGCCATAATGTCACCTCACTAAAATTGCAAGGTGGAAGCATTCAACGCTAAGGACGTGATTGCCGAAAAAGGTCTTACATTGATACTCGAAGAAACGCCGCTTACCGTATCCGTAACGGTTATTTTGCAATACACTTCCTTGTTATCTACAAAACGGAGATATGTTCTTGTGGAAGTGCCGCTTCTATCGCCTACGGTTACCGATATAGATTTGGGAGAGTCGCCGATTTTAACAATCAATTTCCCGTTTTCTATCCCTTGTACAAGTACAGGCATATTGAAGGAATTGCCGACTTGAGTTTCCGCACGCGGATTATTAGTCCCTGCGGTTTCTATACGATACGAATAGGTTTCTTCGGTGTTGGTTACTTCACCGGAACGGGTTGCTTTATTATTTACAACTACACTACCAAATACTTCCATAGTTACGGTATAGTTACCGAAAGACGAGCCAACGCTATTAAGAGAGTTTCCGAGAGTTATAGGGAGAGAATAGGTTTCGCCGACGCTTCCCGTATATATCTTTATATTTCCCCAACTTGCATCGGTGGTGGCAGTAAGCCCGGTAGTACCGATAGTAAGAGTTTCGGGCGTTCCGATATATTCGACCCTACAGCTTGCGGTAAATCCGCCTACGTTAGTCGTTACAGTAACCATAACTACGTCATTGGTAAATGCCTTTAAGCACTTAACGGTTGCCGTAGCAGAGCCGGACGAAGCGGGCGTTACGGTAATGTACTTAGACACATCCTCGTTCTTCCTGCTCGAATCGGAAGTCCACGCCGCCGACCAAGTAACACTTTTATCGGGTGCGTCGGCAGGCAAGACCGTCGCTATCAAGGTTTTTTCGAAAGGAGAGGACGAGCCGGAGCCACCTGCGAGCTTCAATCTGGACGAACTCGAATAGGTCATAGACATAACCTCTTCTGTATCATTTTCCGTTGCGTTTTCAGCCTTGTTGTTTATCATGGACGCTATATACGGTCCATACACAGGGATCATAACGGCAACAACCGATATGGTAAGAATGAGAATTGCGATAAACACAACAATCCATTTCCCTGTATCCGAATGTCTGTTCTTAAATTCTTGATTCATATTTATCCTCCTGTTTTAATAAGCTACGGCTTATGTGACTAAGCCGCAGCGATTAAGTGTTTTTCTTATTTGAAAAGCATTGCGAGTAAATCTTTATCCGACTGACGGAGCGGCTTCACTTTGCATTCATAGACTTCGCCGTTTTCGTCAACGCTCTTGACAATAAAGGTTTTGCCGTTGATAACGTTGCCGGAGCTGTCCTTCATCTCAAACGGGTTAATGCTGAGATCGGCTTCCATAGCATTATCGAATACTATGTCCAATACGGTATATCCGCCGACATCGGGGGGAGCAAGAGTAGCCTTGACTTCTTTCCCTCTCAGTACGCCCTTTATAAAATAAGTGAAGAATGTTTTTCCGTTCTTTTCATAAGTTTCACGCTCGATTTTTACTGTTACTGCCATTTTTACTTATCCTCCTTCTTTCCTTTACCTTTTCCTTTAATCTTTGACAGCTTTTTAGCTTCTTCTTTGGTTTTACCTTCGCCTAATGCTTTCTTGTAAATATAAGTACCGGCATGGTCGGACTGACATTGAAGATACCCGGAGCGAAGCCCTGCCTCGTAATCGGTAAGCTCCTTGCCTTCCTTATCGCCATGTTGATGAACTTTTGCTTTACGTTCTTCGGCGTAGCTCTTAGCCCTCTTGGAAGGGACTACCCAACGCCTTTCGTTATTGTTGTTAGCCATAATTTCTCCTTGTACGTAATTTTTGATTTCGTTGCCCGTTTTGCCGTTAGCTAAGCGTAATAAAAATATTAGATTGTAGATATAACAAAGGTTGTCGGAGTGTGAATGAACATTACGTTCCGGGCGATTGGCGAAAGAAGCTCTTTTATGTAATTACTCGCTGAAATTCGCATTATTTATTAGCCGACAACCGCTATTATTTAGTTATTCAACGTATTTTCGGGTATAGATAGACGCGATAATACGTTTGCCTTCGATTTGCTTGCCACGAGTTTTGAAAATTATGTCGTATTCGAAATCTCGGCTCGGTGTGCGGGCGTAGTAGGTATCTATGCTCATCATCATAGCGTCCCCAATTACTGCGCTTTTGCAAATGTTTACTTTTTGCTTGACAATGAAATGTTTGGTACGATACACATTGTCCGCATTTTCGATAAAGTCAATAAATTCTTTCATAGTGTTTTTCTCCTTATTTTTTTCTCGCCGTTATCGTCGGCATATTAAATGCGCGACTTTCGGGTTAGTACCGAAAAATTTTCAATAATATTTTTTAGATTGCGATAAATGATGCTCATACGACCGCTAAAAGCCTGTTTGCTTATCCCGAGCTCGGCGGCTATTTCTTGTTGTTGCCTGCCTTTTATGTAAATCTCTTCAAGTAGCCACAAATGTTTTTTCTTTAATGTAGATAGGGCATAACATAATGCTAAATGGGTTTCCGCTTTAATAACTCTTTCTTCCGCTGTCATTTCGTCAGCTTGAAATTGCATTCCGTTGGCAAGATAAACTTCCATCGAACTATGACGACGGGTTTCTCTCAAATTATTCAAATACGTTTGGTGTTCTAATGCTAAATATGTGTTTCGGGTTTTGCTATCGACTTGTTCCAACAAGACGGAAATTTCGTCGTCAACCCACACTGCTATCTCTTTGTCAATGTCTTTTTTGCGAATAATAATTGTGTATTTTTTCATTGTAAGCCTCCATAATTTTTAATGCCTTTCGAAATTTATTACCGGAGATTTCCAATGAAGAAAAAGCCCGATAATCACGAGCTAAATCACGATTTTCGGGCTAAAAACTGCTATTAGGGCATAAAAAAAGAGCCTAGCAATAGTTAAACCACGTTTTGTGATTTAGCTATTGCCAGGTCTCCTGATGGCCGCTTTGGGACTTTATCGTCCGCCAAATTCAGACACTCTACTACCTTATATATAAAGGTATCGACAACTTTTGATACGGGTAGTCCCTCTTAACGATACTTAGCCGAGTACAGGTTTTATTCTGCCGTATCTCAATAAATTAAGTTTTTAATTATTTTTCTATGTTTGATTTGCTGCTTTCTTTATGGCTAATGCAATGTCCATAATAAGCAAAGTATGTACGCCACCGTCATTATCGACTACGCATTGAATGTCCGTCTTGCAATTAGAGCATGTAATCGCAATGGAACTTCCAAGTTCGGCTCGACAAATACGTTTGCCGCACTGTGGGCAAGATATGAACTTATACATTCCTTTTCCTCCTTTTCCCGTAACACGTTTGGTTTTGGATTTGACAAACTATTAAAGTATGGTTGGGAACTCCTATACAATAGTAGGTCAGCCTTAGTGCATAACATATAACGCATAACCTATAAAGTTTGGGTTAGGACTTTATTCGGTTATTTGTGACATTATAAATATTTACTCCAAATCCTTTAACACCTTAACCGCTATACCTTGAATTGCTATACTCTCGAAATACATATCTTCCATTTCGTCGTTTTCGGGATGCAAGCGTATCATTTGCTTTTTGTCGTCACGATAGAAACGCTTTAATGTCGCTTCGTCGTTTATGAGAGCAACTACTATTTGTCCTTGCTCGGCAGTTTCCTGTTGACGAACAATAACTAAATCACCGTCCTCTATGCCTGCATTTACCATACTGTTTCCGACAGCTCTTAGTATGTAAAACTTGCCGCTACCTAAAAACTGTCTTGGGAACGATATGTATGTTTCTACATTTTCTTCGGTATATATGGGTGTACCGCAAGCAATAGCGCCGATAACACCGATTTGAATATTATCCTTATCGTTTTTATCCATACTTGCCGTTCTTATACCACGACTGCCGGGAGTAATTTTTATCATACCTCGATCCGCCATCTCCTTTACATACCTTGATATAATCGAACAATCTACGTTAAATTTACTTGCGATTTCTCTATATGAAGGTGTTCTACCTATTTTCGAATATGTATCGTCTATATACTGAATTATATTTTGCATTAACTCGACATTTTTACTTCTCATATATACACTCCATTGCTAAATGCAACATTTGTTGTAGATAGATTATATATGATTGCTTTTTGCATGTCAATAGTTTTTTGTCCTATTTAAGGTGCTTATCATAAATTTTTTCTCTCTTTCTTTTTCTTTTGACGTTTCTTTTCCAAATCATTTATTATTTCTGTTTCCATGAGCATGGCTATGCTTTCCAAAAGACCTTTGGGCAAAGCCAAAACATCTATTTTCCCATTAATAAAAATATCAATGCCCAAAGAATTGCTTTCCTTTGAAATTGTTTTTTCCATTTTGCTATCTCCTTAGTGATAATGAGGGTTTCCCCTACCTGTATATGCACGAAAAAAGAGGTAGTACCGAAAATTTTTTTGATAAATATTTTTTTCGGTACTTTTTGTTGTTTGTGCCATTCGTATAGAGAAAAACTTAAAATGCCAGAAAAAGTTTCGTACCTAGTCAAGGGCAAAAAATAATTGGAATATGTATAAGTTTTAAGCTAAAAACAATTTTTTTGTTGCTTTTCCTTGACAAGCTCAACTTTTCCCGGCGGGGAGTTCGTGCGGTCGAACAAAGTTCGACCAAATAAAACTTAGTTAAAGGAGAAAACAATGAAAAAAGCAATCATTTATGCAAGGTACAGCAAAACGCAAAATTGCAAAGAGCAAATTCAAAAGCAAATTACTTGTTGCGAAAGATTTGCTGAAAACTATGGATTTGAAGCCGTGCGAGATTATGTCGATATCGATAAACTTCACAAGAAAAGAAACAACCGTTGCCAACTGAAAAAAATGCTGAAAGACGGTCGTAAGAAAAAATGGGAAGCCGTTTTGGTTTGCGGTATTGACAGAATTACTCGTGACTATAAACAGTATGTGAAAATTCTTAAAGAACTTGAAAATGTCGGCGTGAAAATTATTAATTGTAGCGGGGGTGATGAAGAATGAAGATGGCAGCCGTTTATGCAAGATATTCTTCCGAAAAGCAAAGCGAACAATCCATAGAAGGACAATTAACGGAATGTCATAAATTTGCCGAACAAAACGGATTACATATCGTCGAAACATATATTGACAGGGCTATGACCGGCACAAACGATAATAGAACAGCTTTTCAACAAATGTTAGCCGATAGTGGCAAGTCAGTTGCTTGGGATATAGTCTTAGTTTATGCCTTAGATAGATTTGGTAGAAATTCTATCGAAGTTGCTGTCAATAAGCAAAAATTAAAGAAGAATAATAAGGTTCTTATATCCGCCACCCAGCGTACTTCCGAGAACATCGACGGTAGCAAAAACCTTGACGGAATATTGCTCGAAAATGTGTATATCGGACTTGCTGAATATTACTCGGCGGAATTATCGCAAAAAGTAAGACGCGGTATGCACGAAAGCCGCATAAAAGGTCTTTGGGGCGGCGGCATATTGCCGTATGGGTATTATGCGGAAAATAAACGCCTGTACATAAAGGAAGATGAAGCCGCCGTAATTCGCTTTATGTATCAACAATACGCTCAAGGAAAAATAATTAAAGAAATCATTCAAGAGCTATCAGATAAAGGCATCTATTTCAAAGGTAAACCTTTTATCGAGGGTACAGTTGCAAAAATGCTTAAATACGAAAAATATACCGGAAGAGCTCATTATGAAGGGAAAGTATTTGATAATATCTATCCGCAAATCATTCCAATTCCTCTTTTTGAAACGGTACAAGCCAGACTTGCGTTGAATAAAATCGGTTCAAGAAGTTCTAAGGTGGATTATCTGCTCAAAAGCAAAATTCAATGCGGTTTATGCGGGCGGCCTATTTGTGGCGAAAGCGGCACGACAAAGAAAGGTGTTACCTTCTATTATTACAAGTGCATAGGTAGAAAAAAATATCATTCTTGCGATAAAGGTTCTTACCCCAAAACCGAATTGGAAAATTTAATCTTAGACACAACGATCAAATTATTGGTAAATTCGGAAACTACCGACTTCATAGCAACGGAGATTATGAAAATTCTTGAAAAAAGAATGACCGATAAAACTCTTTTGAATGTCCTATTGGCGGAACGTGCCGCATTACAAAAATCACTCAATAATTTGTTAAACGCTATCGAGCAAGGGCTTATAACTTCTACGACAAAAAATCGTATGGAAGAACTCGAAAGCAAGATTGCGGAACTGAATGAAAAAATAGCCATTGAGGAGTGTAAGGAAAAAAATAAGATTACAAAGGAGCAAATAATTAAATACTTTGAAAAGACCATAAAGCTACAACCAATACAAATCATTACGACGCTTATCCAAAAGATAATTGCATATGATGACAGGCTGGAAATCTACTACAATTACATAGAAAATATGCCCGAGCCACCACCGCAAGACTATAGTCTTGAACCCTGTTCGAATTTGAATAACTCTGTTGCGCCAAAACCGCACGGCATATTCGCCGTTGCGGTTTTTTCGTAATTCGACGTTTTTCGCGGAAAAACGGAACGGTTTTGCAGAAAACTTTTCTTTCGATAGGCAATTTGAAGTCGGCGATACGCTTTGGACGCATTACGCGACGATAAAGAAGTTTTGAAAAACAAAAATATTATTTTTGAAAAGCGATAAATTGCTTGAAATTGCATTTTATGCTATGGTAGAATAAATTATACTACTAAGGGGTCGCGGTATGGCAAAAGTTGTTAAACAAGATAAAAATTATACTTCGAAATACGAGTTTAACAAAAAAAGCCACTATTCCGACTACGTTAAGTTAAACCGCGAATATTTCGGCTCAAATCCGTCCACTCTTGCCGACGAATACAACAAACAGCAAAAGAAAAAACCGCATAAACTTGCCCGTTGGATAATCAATTTAATGGTTATTTTCGCTTTGATTGTCTTTGTGGTCGTTTCGGGCGTTGTTTGTTCTCTGTTTACGGGCGGCTCGAACGGCGGTTACGTTCCGTCGGAAGGAAAAGATAACGTGCATAATTTTTCCGCCTTGCTCGTACCCCCCGATTTACTCGATTCGACGGAAATCGACTTGTCGGAGTTTTCAAACGCAAAAGAAAAAGCCGCTTATTTATATTCGATTGCCTGCCAAAACATCACTGACGCTCCCTATTTTACCGCGTACGACAAAGGGTTGACGCACATGAGAATGGGCAATAGCGATAATTATATCAACGTGGACGCCGTCACGATGAAAACACAGGACGAGTATTTTAATATCGAATACCATTTGAAAAATTCCGTACCCATTCTCGATTCGTTTATCGGCGCGGCTATCGCAAAAACCACCGACGTCATTACGACCGTGCGGCAATACGTCGGCAAATACGACAACTCGATGACGTATCAAAAAGTTAAAAACAACGGCTACGACGAAAACGGCGTGCCGTACGCAATGTGGGACTCAACAGTACCGTTTAGCACCCCGGAAACAAAATCCTTGCCTATCCCGATATTTAACTCTTCTCAGGGCGGCGTCTTCCAAATGACAAAACAAACGATAAACGTGCGCACAATATCCGACGCCGAAGTCAGCCACAACAAAAAAGGCGGTTTTTATACGGTCTCGCTCACCCTTGACCATACGAACCCGGAAACCGTCGCAGACAGCGTCAACGACATCCGAGTCGGCACGGGCGACCCGAACACCTCGTATTCGTTAATAAAAATCGACTTTACGGTATGGAATTCGGGCTATTTGCGTACGTTCGATATTCTTGAAAAATGGAACGCCAAAATAATCATATCCCTTAACTTTGAACTTGAAAACCACTGGCAGTGTTCCTACTCAGCAGCCGATTGCGACTTCACGCGCTACAACGACGTGATAATAATGAAAAAATCCTTAGGAAAAAATTAATTGTTTCCACTACAACTCAGTGCCGCATTCGGACGGAAATAAATAATTATTTTTCTTTTTTTGTTTTTTCTTTCCGTCCTCGGCTAATGGACTCGAATATAGGTTCTCGCCTACTGTTCTTTCAAACCAAAAAAGTACCGATTTTTCGGTACTTTCTTTGTTTTGGTGGGAACAATAAGAACCTGCCGTTGGCAGAACCTTGGCGCTGCATAAGAACCTGCCATAGGCAGAACCTTGGCGTTCGGACGGAAATAAATAATTTTTTTTCTTTTTTTGTTTTTTCTTTCCGTCCTCGGCTAATGGACTCGAATATAGGTTCTCGCCTACTGTTCTTTCAAA
>CAKQTC010000011.1 GCA_934274515.1 uncultured Clostridia bacterium | reverse complement strand
TCTCCAGATCCGTCAATCTAGAGTACTACGCTTTTCTCGTTTTTTCTAACCTGTCTAATCGTAACGACTCCTTAATTCCACATGAGGTGCCATCAAGGTACACAAAGTCTTCAAACAAATCCTGAAGACAGATTGATAATGAACCAAGCAGTATAATGTCTTTACTATATGCGGTTATTAAACGTTGATAGCCTGTACGTTTAGACTTAACCCAAATCAACGGACTATACATCGGATTCACTTTTTCGTTCCAACCTGTATAGGAGTTATATCTTTTGCTGAAATCCTGTTTCAACTCCTCTATATCTCTATATGGACGGAGTTTCTCTTCCTTAGGCTCTTCAACCAAGTAAAACAGTCCATATTCACCATAACCAGATTCGTCGTCTTTGATACCAAACCTACACGGAGCAACGTCAGCGAGAATTCTTGTGATTTCTCCAAACAGCTCTCTGTCTTCGGTCAGAACCGCATTTTTAAGGACGCTTAAATTATCAGCAAAATAGCCCTTGTCCCTGATTTTCACCTTATCTGCATTTAATAAAGTGAATACCTTTGACTCATCAAACTTCATTTTTATATATCTCCTTTTATTCTTCATCAAAGTCTTTAGCTAACCGCCAATAACAATCATCATTTTTATCGCCTGTAAAGCACCTGCATCGGTTCTCGTTGTCCGCATCGCAGTCCTGTCCGTCATAGTCAGCACAGTTCTCACAGCACTTCAATTTCTCTATGAGGCAGTCCTTGCATAAGCCGTAGAGTATTATTGTTGTCTCCGATTCCAGATATAACCTTTTACAGGCGGAGCATTCCTTAAACTTCATTTCCTATTCCCTCTTTTGAACAACCAACTTTTATTTTACTTAACTAAAAATTGAACGGCTATGTATATTACTTTAACCTTGCTTATCAACTTTCCGTTCGATACAGAGCCGGAGAGTTTTTGTAGGCAACTGCCTTGATTTGGAGATAACCCTTATGTAGTCCGGCTTGTATATATAGTTGTCTACCTCAAACTCAACGTTATCCTGAGCGTGTCCTTGATGACCCCAGGTTTGCAACATATCTGTCAGTTCCTGTAATGTCATTCTGTCGTCTCCCAGTAGCACAGAGTGGCATAAGCCATACCATACACACTGACTTCCGTTATGGACTGTATGTTTTCCTGTGTTATCTGCCTTGTGTTTACAAAATCACATAAACTACGCATATCTGTAAACACCTCAGCCTTGAGTTCCTTTGTCATATACACTCCTTTAGAAAGCTCTTCTGAAAATGGAATCATCAGCGGGCTTCCATTCTTTGCGATTTACCCATTTTCTTTGGATTTCCGGGAATCTATCGGCTTCTATAATTTCACCGTCTATAAAACAATATAAACGATTATGAATAAGATTCCTGGTTTTTCCTCTATACTGCATAAGGTTACGAACAGACCTGTTCCAAATATCCAAATCTTCTTTATCTTTGATTGATAATGAAACACCATCGACATAGTTCAGAGTTCCGTTTGCAAGAAAAAGATAATCCGCGAACTCTTTGACATTACCATAAACAATTACATTTTCTATATTCGGATAATGTTCTTTATAATACTTTGCCAGAGCATCCACATTGCAGAATTCAAAAGGTTCTCCACCTGTAAGGAACAGTGATTCACAGTCCTTTAATTCATCTTCCGTAACAAGTGGAATATCATCTAAAGAATAATATTTATTGCAGCAATTAGGGCAATGTCTTGAACAGAGATTTGTTACCATAAGGTGTATTTTCTTTGATGTTTTTTCTGTCTTTTCATTTAAGATACTCATTATTTTACCTCATTTAGAAAGTCTTTTGCTAAATCCATGCTATCTTTAATTTGTATGTTATTTTCATAATCAATTCTGCCTTGTATTATAAAATATAAATCGCGAATTATATTTTCTGCTTTATTGAGTTTTTCCTTTACGAATGAATCAAGTTTTACAGGCTGTAGAAACTTTGTGTAAAAGAAGCCGGAGAAACCTTCAAGAAATACAACTTCTATACCAGCTTCGCATTTGAAACTGTCGGTATGGCAAGTCCAGACCTTACCTAAATTCTTTCCTTTTGATTCTAAGCAAGTGTGCATAACAACATTATCACCTTTCTTTAATTTTATTTCGCTCATTTTTTTAACCATGCTTTGTAATTTTCTGACTCTCTGTCCTAAAATCGCGTATAATTGAAACTTCCAATATGCGGTAATCTTTTTCCAAAACTTTTTGTGCTGCTGATAACGCAGAGGTATAACTTTTGTAGACATGGGCTTTATGAGGTGGTCCGTCATGCACATATTTACAGAAAATATCACCTTTTCTATCTGTCTTATAGGAAACAAGGTAATATTTGCTTGGCTTGCCTGTAAGTACATCGTTCATTGTTAATAAAATAGTGTAGGTAGAATTTCTCATTTCTTATCTCCTGTGCCTTCTGCTCTTTTTCTATTCTTCTCAAGGCAATCTGCCACCGCCTTATCCAAGTCGATGGTCTCTCTTCCTGCTATAATCGTGCAACAGCAGATGATGTCGGCAAGCTCGGAGATGAAACTGTCCCTACACTCTTGTAAATGCTCCTCGGCACAACTCCACCTTATGTACGCCCCTGTCGCCTCTATCACCTCTGTCGCACAGTGCTTGAGCATACTGCTTGTTTCTATGGATACATGACCACCATTAGCCTCTCGCTTCTTTGCGTTCACATAGCTTATCTTGGCTATCTCGTTCAGTGATAATGGCTTCACCTCGACCTTAGGCTCCTCAACAAGATAAAAGAGCCCATAGTTGTAATTACCTCCAATTTGGAATCTAGCTGTATAAGAATTGTCTTTTATTCCAGTTATTTTTCCGTATCTATCACTACGCTCTCGCTCCACTATGTTTTTTAGGTCCCTAAGATTATCCGAAAAGAATCCTTTGCTTCCAATCTTCACCTTGTCCGCAGTTACTAAGGTGTATATCTTGCTTTCATCAAATTCCATAGTTCAACCTCTCACCTCTTATTCCGTTACAAAAGTTACCCTTATAGAATTTGCTATAACCGACCTTATAAATTTCTGCATTTCGTATGTGTTTAACAAATTCTTTAACTCATTCCTTACAATTGCATTGATGTCTACTTGACGAACCAACTTCCCTGTTAGTCTTTGAACTTTCTTATCAACAATCTCTTTGATTAACTTAGGGTCAAGTTTCGCATTTACCTCGTCAGCTATCGCTGATGCAATTAAACTTTCTACTGTCATTTTTTGTTCTCCTTTAACTTCTTATTATATCTACGCTCAACCGCCTGCCTGAACTTTGCACAACGCATTTCATGCAAGCCTGTCGTCATCCTTCCGCATATACAACGAAAAGGATGCTCGTCAGAAACCTCATTCTCACATCTCTTATAAAGTTCCATATCGTCTATTTTCATTTTCCTGCTCTCCTTTTTATGATGAAGCAAGGACGGACAAAAGCACCCGCAGTGCTCACGGCGTCGCAGTCGGTATAGCTATCGTAGTACGCACGGTAGAAAATTGACATAGATACTACATTCTTTAACCAGCACCAGACAATGCATGATTCATCCTTTATAAAAGCAATTCTGTTTTTTCCATTCTTAAAAAATGGAAGAGCCTCTCTTCCAAAAAGTTCATCTTTAGAAAGCAGAGACACATCTGAAACATGTATACCTGAGTCTCTCATAGAATCTGCAAAAAAATCACTTAAATATCTATACAATTGTGTATTTTCCCATTTTGTTGCCCCAGTCAAATCCATAGCTGATGGAAACAATGCGTGGTCAAATACGAGATAGACTTTATCATCCTTGATGTCATAGACAGTCGCCGTGTCTTTGACAGTCTGTTCCTCAAAGTGCAGTTCTATGCCTCCCCCTATTGTCGTTTCAGGCACTGTAAATTCTGGAAGCCGGATGGTATCTCCAACGTCCAGTTCTTCCCATTTAATCTCATTCCATTCGTATTCTTTGGTTACTTTCATTTTTCTATTCCTCCATTTGTTTCATCAACAGATTGTTTTTTTTCTTCAAGTTTTTTAATACAACCCTTGCACATCCCAAGAAGTATCAATTCCTGTTTAAAACAGAATTTTTTGCATATAGGACATCTCTTTTGTTCTATTTTGTCGTTAATCATTTCATCCACCACCTGTATCCTTTGTGTTTTTTCTATTCAGTTGACAGACCTATGGTATAAAGTCTCTCGACCGCAATGTCGCCCTTTTGTCTGTCAGATTTCTGTAGAAGTTTTCTTTCCTTGCTCCATACGCATTTGAAATCCGGCGGCATATCAAACTCGGAGATGAACACATAGCATTTGCCAGATATAGACCGTGCAAAGTCATAAAATTCTTCATGGTTGAATTTTCCACCGTTGTATGTCTTTGTGCCTTTGTAGGGCGGGTCTAGGTACATAACTACTTCTCTACTGATTTCGCAATTATTTAATTCCCTGTAATCAAAACAAGCAAACTTTATGTCAGAAAGAAGTGGTGCCTGTGCTCTTGCATATCTAAGACGCTCCGCATATATATCTCTGAGTCCTTTTGGGTCTCTGCCGTAACCACCATCGAAGTACCTACCACCGTAGCTTGCGAAATATCCGATGAGAGCTGTGTACTCCGTTGAATATTTACCTGTGTTGTTCTTCCTGTTCTCTCGGACATCCTTATAGTGCTCAAAACTACAGTGGTCGGGGGCAATCTCAAGTTCCGGGTTATCCTGCATATAACGCAGGAGTGCAATCAGTTCTGGATTGTTGTCGAATCCCTCGCGTATCTCGCATCGTATATGGTCTATTATATTTGCTCCGCCAACGAACGGCTCTACGTATTCTGTTATATCGTGTCTGTCTATGCAGTCCTGTAATACAGGCACTATGTATTGTCTAAGTTTAGCCTTGCTTCCTTGGTAAATCATTTTATTGATACTCCCATGTGATTTCTGAGTCCTCATTTTTTACAGACTCTATTATCTGTTTTTCCGCCATACACCTTTCGCTGTCTGTAAGTTCAACTTCGTTTCCATCGTTATCAAAGAATACCCATTCATCTACTGCCACAGATTCCAAGTCCACTTCGTTCCATCCTGGATAGCCTGTTCCGTTGCTATCGTACGGCTCCGCATCTTCGTGAATATATCTACCCTTGCAACTCGCAGAAAAAGACGCTTGTATTTCTCTTTTCTGTAACTGAATCTGTATACACTCGACATCCACTCTTCCGTGAATCTCCATATATTTCTCCTGTAAAAAAAAGGTGGTGTGTGGAATAAAACTTACCCCACACACCTTCGTCTATATTTATAAAGTGGGTAGGCACTTTATAAGCACATATTTATTGCAATGACAATCATTAAGACAATCACCGCGGCTAAGTAAAAAACAGCACCTTTGACAGAATCCTTTTTATATACAGTTTTGTTGTGCCTTTTTCTTTTTATGATTCTCACCATTCAGCTCCTTTTGTCTTTACAGTGTTACATTCTGTAAGGAATTCATAACTGTCGATTGGCGGAAACCATCCTGTTATGAACATCTTTGGCTCTTTTATCAGCGGATGCTCTTGTTGCATAGATAAAAGACTTGTTTTTCCGTTTTTTTTACCTGATAAGTATTTTTTTACTAGTTCCTGTTTCTCTGTAGTTCTATGTATAGAATCAATTCTTTTTGCAATGCTTAAAAAGTCGTCAGGAGCTAGAGCTATTGATACTCTTCCGTTTATAGTTTCCTTTTTTATCTTTAAAATTTTTACGTAATTTGTTATTGTCGATAGGCTTATATTAAGTGCTTGGGCAGCCTGCTCCGCTGTTATTCTCATAATCAAATTCTCCTTTTTCTTATAATTCCATGCCTTGAACAGAAGGCTCTTATTGCATCTGTAGTTTTGCCGTAACGTTCTGCTAATTCTTTTGTCGAGGTTGTGCAGGCTAACTCCTTGAATTCATTTAACGGAATTTTTCCCTCTGAAAACTGATTACGCTGCTTTTCTTTTTTGCAGGAAGAATAGCACAAGCGGTATTTTGATAAAGAGTATGGAGAGTTTTTGAAACCATTTTCTATATAGAAACTCACCGCCTGTCCGTTTTTTATAAAATCTTCATCGCGGTCTTTAATCCCAGATGCGAGAACTGCCTGGCATAACATCTCTACTCCGCGAGGATTCAAGATTTCTGGAAGCCCTGTCATTACAACTTTTCTTTTTATTACTCTTTGTTCACTGCTCATTTTTTTTCTCCTTTTTTTTTAGCAATAAAAAATACCTCTCTATATATTTGAAAGGTATTTTTATTCTGCTTTTTGTGCTTTTATTACTTAAAATGGGATGTCCTCAGGAAAAGCCTCTCCATCAAAGGCGTTTGCTACAGATTGAACATTCTTAGGAACTTCTTCCTGTTTTTGAGTGTTGCTCTTGCCTCCTAAGAGCTGAATTGTTTCAGCCTGAAAATAGACTTTTGAATTTTTCTTGCCGTCCTTTTCCCAGCGTTCCTGACGGAAACATCCTTCAATTGCTATCTGCGTTCCTTTTATAAGAAAAGGAACTATGCCTGTGGATTTACAGTTGTGCCGGATTTCAAAGAATGATGTTTCATCAACCCATTCTCCATTTCTTTTTGTCGTGTAGCTATTTGCAACGGACAGGCGGATGACCGAGCCACCGTTATCAAATGTCCTTACTTCTGCATCTCTTGTAAGGCGACCGATCATTGCAAATTCATTCAAGTCTTTCATTTATGCTCCTTGTTTCTGTTGTCGTGAAACGCAACAATTAAGAATTTTTCGCATTGCGTCGATATTTCTGGCATCTATGCTTTTCCGGGCTTTATCCGATTCTTCGTCAGAAAGAATTCCACTGTTCATAAAGTCAATCAGATTGTTTTTGATTGTTTCATAGTCGTTATTCTGGGTTTTCAAGTCAGCAGGACTGTTCCGGTTTTCTTTATGTTCAGTGGAATTCTTTGGTAATGCCCAAGAAGGAAGTTCTGGAGGATTCCATCTGAATCTTTCCTTCTCTTTTGTCTGTCCTGAGAATCTTCCAGATGGAGTTATCTCAGCCCAGCTGTCCTTCAAGTTATAGAGGTAGCGTCCTACTCCAAAAAGGACTGCGGCACGTTTGATTGCTCCTGAGATTCCGCCTTTCACCGCCTCTATGTCAGTGCTGTCGGCTCCATCTGTCCGTGAAATCCATTCCGTAGAGCCGTCGTCGTGGTCAACTCTTATCGAAAGAGTGCAGAGATATGCGTCTCCCTGCTTTTCGATAGATGATTGCCAGCCGTCCGGTCCACAAACCTCGTCAAGACGTTCCTGAACAGCTCTTGATGTTATGTAGGCAAGTGGCTTCGCCCAGAAGTTGCCGTTTGTCTTGCCGCACGACTGCAAACGCCATTCGATGTCGGACTCCGCGAACGGCTCTTTCAATTTGCTCATTTCGCTTGTTTTCATAGTCTGCTCCTTGCTCCTGCTTTCACAGAAGCTGCTAATATTTTCTAGTTTTTTTTAGGATGAAATTTTCGACCTCGGCTTTATCGAAAAGCCAGTTCTTGCCAATTCGGCAGCGTGGGATTGCTCTTGGGATTTTTGTAGGTTCGCAGCGTAGTTTTGTCGCGACCTCTTCTCTTGTCATAAGGATATGCGGTTCCTTCAGTTTTGCGAGGATAAGTTCATTCTCATTGAGCAAATCCCTTATCTGGGCATCATTCTGCTGAAACCTTGCGATTACATCTTCCTTTACAAGTACGTCGGTTCTTAAATCTATCATAATTGTATTTTACAACTGCCAGTTGTAAAATACAACTTTAAAATGGCTTTTTTTATAGTTTTTAGTTGTATTTTACAACTATTACAATACAAATATAGCGTGTTACTTGCAGAAAAAAGACAAAAAAAATACCGTGTATCGGACTACACGGTATCAGTGGAGTTGTAAATTACAACTTAGTCATCAAATTTTATAGGATTATCTTCGCGTCGCTTCTGTTCTTTTGTGCTATCAAAGACGGATTTTGCGGCAAGGACGGCAAGCACAGTCGTTGCGGATTTTATTTCATCATCCGTCATGCAGGTATCTTCATATAAGTATTTAGGAAGAAATATAGTAAGAAAAAAGCTAGCAAAGACTATTGTAACTGGATATAAAAACGCAGCTACAACAGGTCCTAATATAAATGGGGTTATTAGAGCGTCAACAATATCGCTTTTTAAGCGATATGGCTCATATTTCTCATCAATAGAAAACCAAAAATCAGAAGTTGTTATTTTCACACTTAGCCATTCTATAAAATAACTTACCTCGTCTTTTAAGAAAGTGTATGTAAAATAAACCTTTGCTATGAGATTCCATCCCCTCATGTGTTCTCTTGTATATTGATGAAATTCTTTCATACTTTCTCTATATTTTTGAGTAGAACCTTCGGGGTCTTTGAAATCCGCCCATATTCTTGCCCTTTCAGTTTTGTATCTACTTTTTCTTTCCTCTTTCGTTTCTGTTGTTGGCAACAGCTTAGAATTGTTGTGATAGAAATCCTTGCCATGCAGAATAGCGGTTTCTCTGTTATAAACATAATCGAAATTATTATACTCTCCTTTTTTTATATCAATAAAAATTTTAGTTAGATTTATTGTAGTAAGAGCCAGGAATGGAAAACCTGCAACTATAAAGCACATAATTATAAAAGCCCTTACGTATGGTTTTTCAAAAAATGGCGTTCTTAGCTTTCCCTCTTTTCTTAAAGACCATATCATTCTATTTTTGTCTTGTTGTGTAACTTCCGGTTTTCCGTTTATAACATTAAGAGCCGCAACAGGGCTTAACCAGACTGCGACTCCATCCACAATCTTTGACACCTTGAAGTCATCTGTCAAGGTATAACCTTTTGCTTTCAGACGTTCTTTTAAGCCGGGAAGATTTTCTCTTGCCATACGCAGCTTTTCGTCATATTCAGCCTTGAGTTTCTCTCTTAGCTCTTTTTTTTCGTCTATAGTCATATCTTTTGTATTAATAATTTTTTTTCGCATATCAAAAGCTCCTTTTTTTTATTAAAGCAAGGTGATGGCGGCAGACAAAGCCATAAGAAAGAAAGCTGATGTTGATATAATTGTGATAAATACTATGAACTTTTCTCGCCAGGTCATTGTGCTGTTTTTTAGTTTTATCCCATCCTCTGTGTAGTATATGTTTCTGTTTTTACGGTTTTTAAAGAAAGTAAAAAAAGATTTTGCCAAGAATTTGATGATTTTATATGCCAGATAAAATGGAAGAATGATTATAATAACTAAATACGAGAAGATTTTTAATAGTTTATCTTTCATAAAACCCTCTTTTTAATAAACAACTTTACGCTTCTCAATCGAGTAAAGATTTTTCAATGTTACGATAATATGGTCTTTTAATTTGATATTGAAAGTTTTCATAATTTTTCTCGTAAGTTCTGTAAGTGCAATATCATCCTCTGACTCTTTTAGAGTTCCATTTGGATGATTATGTGCCATATAGATATAATCGGCTTTATGTTCCCTTGTCCTTTCTAGTACATAGCCAGAATCTGGAATTGCGGAATTTGCATTGCTTTCAACAGTGCAGTTGAATACATCACATACTCTGTCATCAGACTTACAGGCGATAACAACAATTGACTCATACGGAAGAGTTCCAAGATAACCAAGCAACTTCCAGAGGTCGTTCTTTGTAACGATTCTTTTAACCTCAACAGGCTTTAAAAGTTTTTTGCTTATAAGTCTATTATATTCCTGCTCTCTTGAGGCAATATAATCCTTTTCTCTTTTTTGTTCCGCCTCGTAGATATTGATTTCATCCAAGACTTTTCTTGCTCTTTCAGTCAGCTCTTCCACTGATATTTTACTATAGTCAATATGACGCTTTTGTTTCATTTGACTCCCTTTTTTTTTCGCTGAATAAAAAACAGACTGCAAATTTGTGCAGCCTGTTTTTTTAGGATAAATTTTTGTTAAATTATTTCCAGATTAACTGATTAGCGTGTACGGCTGTATCAGTCTTATGTTTAAGATTGGTTTCATAGTATGAATATGCATCTGAAAAAATTCGATGTGCTCTATCTCCGTATTCTTTAAGCTCGACCGCTTCGTTACTATTTGTATAGAATCCTAAACGGATATTCTGGTTGTTGAGTATAAAATTGGTGAACCGCTCGTAATCTGACATCGATATTTCTTCTAAATAAATTGTATCTGTATAATCATTCATAAAATCGGAATCCATCTCAATTTTCGGAGTGCTTTTTATATTTATTGTAACTTTTTCCGACTCACCGAGAAAGATAAGTTTAGAACATTTACATGAATTGTTTCTTCCCAGTTCAGAGGTTCTTATTTTCAGAAAACACATGGCGTAATCGTCTGATGTAGAAAATGTTGGCTCAATATAGAAGCCTGTTGTATACACGCCTTTTTTTGTTGTGAAGTCTACTCCGATATTTTTATGCTCAATGTATGTTGTTCCGGCAAATTCGTCTGTTGATATTATCATATTTTCAGAGTGAATTTGCTTAGTAGACGAGAACGTGCTTGAGCCGGTGCTCAAGCAGCTTGTAAAAAAAACTGCGGTGATTGCAGTAATAATGATAGTTGAAAATTTCATAAAAAACTCCTTTTTTTTGTTTATGTAATTTAATATATCTTAAACAATCGATTATATTCAATCGCCTAGTTTAACACCATTGAGTTCCTAAAATCATACCCATAGTTTCTTCTGTAAGGCTAGAATCTTCTGTCGAATCAAATTCAAGAACCCATTTTTTAAGTTTTCGTTTTTTCTTTAATACGCAGAATCTGCATCCTAAATCCTTTCCCTCGTTCGCTGAAATGATTCTTAGGCACATTTCCTTATCTTTTTCCGCTAAATCCTGTATCTTGTTCAGTGCGGAATCAGCGTTGAAGATATATCCACCATCCATTGTTCTTATATTCTCGATTGTAATTATGTCTGGTATGGGGATTGGTGAGCAAATGCGTTCAAGTCTCTTGATTTCTTTCACAAGGGCTTTTCTCTCCTTTTCCTTTGTCATCTTCTTTTTCTCCTCTTTTTTTTACTGTGTATTATACTCCTTTTCCTGCTTCTGTAATACCTTTTTCTTTTAAAGTTTTTCTTAAAAGGTCGATTGCAGCCGAAAGTTCTTCTCCGGCTTTTTGCGTTGTTGGATATTTTGATTTAACCACCCATTGTGCATTTCCTTTTGCATTAAGGCTGATTTCAAAGCTAGTATACGTTTCCAATTGAATATCGTTTAGTTCCATTATTTCCGCTCCTTATGCAGATTTGTTTATATTGTTCAGTTTTGCCACATCAAGCTGTTTGCTAAAACGTGTTTCCAAGAAGGCAAAAAATTCAGATAGATGTCTGAATTCTTTGCTCCATAATATTTTTTTCAGAAGTCCGAAACCATCTGTAAGCATTATTAGGATAGTGCCGGATTCTGTAACATTTAACGAAAGCGTGTATGTGAAAGTTTTACCGCTAGAAAGAAAGATTCCAGCTATTCCTAAAGATGTGGAGGTCAGCGGCTCTACAAACAAGTCTATACATCTCGGATGTAGTAATTCAATAATTAATACGCCAAGATAGGAATTGACGATACATATCACATCTTCCTTTAGGTTGCTGTAATTCATACACAAATCTCCCTTTTTTTTATGCTTGTATTTTATGTTAGTTATCTTGTTGTTTTGTATTAACAACTAAGCAAGGACGGACGAAAGAGGACGCAACGCTCGCGGCGTTGCAGTAGGCATCGCCAAGGTCGCTCGCATAGCAGAAACGCGACGCAGACGATACATTCTTCAACCAATACCAGACAGAGCGGGATTCATCCTTTATAAAAGCAATTCTGTTTCTTCCATTCTTGAAAAATGGAAGAGCCTTTTCCCCAAAGACTACATCTTTTGAAAGCAGAGATACCTTTGATACAGGTATACCAAAACCTTGCATAGAGTTTTTAAAAGGACCGCTTAGATAGTCGTGAAGCTGTGTCCTTTTCCATTCTGTCGCATTGTTCAAGTCCATAGGGGATGAGAATAGAGCGTGGTCAAATACGAGATAGACTTTATCATCCTTGATGTCATAGACAGTCGCCGTGTCTTTGACAGCCTGCTCTCCAAAATGCAGTTTTCTATTTCCGGCTACTGCTGTTTCTGGCACTGTAAATTCTGGAATCTGAACAGAATCGCCTACATTCAGTTCTCTTACATCAATCTCTTCTTCATGTCTTGAATATATCCTATTTACTTTCATTATTATTCCTCTTATATCTTCTATTCTTCCAGAAAAGCACGCAGTCCCTTATCTTTTTCGCCGCGGTTATACGGTCTATAGATGGTATAGCATACCTTATACTAGGCTGTAGTGTATAAAATAATGAACCCTTGTCATAACAAGTCTTATTATATTTTTTATACAATGGGCAATGATGGCAATGATGGACACCAGGTTTTCTAATTAGACTATCATAACTACACAGGCAACAGGCACCTATTTTCACTCGCTTAGCCAGGTTACGCCGTTTCTTTAGATATTCAATCTTAAGTATATACACTTCTGCTTGTGGATGTGCTTTGAGTTGACCTACAATATAGTTCCACATCTTATAGTGATGGTAGTAATAATACAGTTTCTTAAACATTTTTATTCCTCCTCAATCAAGCCGCAAGCACTACCATCAAGGTACGTAAAACTTGAAAATAATGTATTAAAAGAAGCTATCTCACAGCTAGCCTTGTTATTAGTGTCAACAACGTTAATTAGAACACAATTTGACAAAAAGTTTGTTATTAAACAAAAACTAGCATTTCGTTTATTTTTTACATAGATAGCTGGCGGCAAACTGTTTCGACAGTCTGGAGCAAAACGTTTGTCATAGTCTTCGAGCATTTCATTCAAGTCTTTGTATGGGCGGCTCCATGTTTCTTTTGATTCTTCGATAAGATAAAAGAAAGGATAACACGCACCGTTTTCAGCCGCAAATCGGCACATAAAACCGTCTTCTAATATGCGTTCTATTTTCGAGAGATAGTCTTCCTTGTTGTTTTCAACAGCACGCTTTAATTCCGCGATATTATTGGCGAAATAGCCTCTACTTCTTATTCTTGCTTCATCAGCGTCCAACGCTGTATAAACTTTGCTTTTGTCAAACTCCATTGTTCTATCCTCCGTATCTTTTAAGCCTTGATGTCAGCACGCAAAATGGCAATGCTATTAACATCAATGGCTTCAGTATTATTTATATGCCCAAGTTTCGTGCGTGTCGGTCTATACCGCTCTGTGCCGTCCTTATTGAATCCCTGGTGTACGACTGTTTTTTCAGTTCTTTTGACAATTAAAACTGAATCCCCGAATACATTTCTGTATTTCTTGCCTACTTCAAATCTTTCCATATCATCACTTCTTTTTTATTATTTTTACTTTTTTTAGTCATACCAAACTTGAATATAAATATAGCTAGAAAAATATTTGTTTATTTCATCTGCAACCATAGATGGAATTGTGCTACTAAAAATATTCCTGATTTCTCTTATACATATATTTTTATTGTTTTCAGACAAATCAGGAATAAGTCCACACTTGATGTTGGCAATCAAAGACTTTTTTAACCTACGTAAAGATGTTGTAACACAAGAAACTCTCATCGATTCAATCATTTTGTTAGAATCACAAGTATAGAATAAATAGATTCTTTTACTAGACATATAAAACTCCTTTTTATTCCCCCTTTATCCCCAGCCTCCTGTCAAGCTCCTCCGCATTATTGATTATGCTCACCAGATCGTTATGCAGAAGATAAAGAGTATCCCTCTGTTCAGCACTGAAAGATTTATTTTCGGAAAGTTCGTCAAGGAGACCGAGATAATAATTTTCCGCATATTCGGCAAAAGCCCTCCAGCTGAAGAATTTACCTACAACAAGTTTTTCCATAGTCATTTTCTCCTTGTTATGCGTTAAAAAGTCATCCTTATCTCACCAGGCTTGATATGCAGGAACTGTGTCTGTCCGTCCTCAAACTCGATTATGAAGTCTATCGAATCTTTGAAGAATCGAAGAAGCCTTATGTCGCATATAAGGTAGCCTGCACGGTTATAACTAAGGTCAATCACTTCTTTGTACGTGCCATTGAAATTCTTCTCAATATGTTTTCTCTGTGCCTCGCATTTCTCTTTAAGGTCTGCAATCTTCGCTTCAAGTTTATCCATTATTGTCATAGGTTCACTCCTTTTTAATATATATTCATTGTTACAAGCTGATGCTCAAGCACGGCTTGGTCAAATATTCGCGAGGAATCCTCTGAATCATATTCCTCGCGAAGCCATTTACGCAGTTTTCTTGAAGTCCATTCTCTGCCGGTTAGTATTTTCATGTATTTTTTGAGCCATTTTTCAGGCACTGTATACACAATCTCTTCCCATCCGTGTTCGGAATCTCCGTCATCAGAGGCAATCGCAAGGGCAAGAAGAGGTTTATGTTCTCCTATTGTCTTGTGTCCGCTCTGAAAAAATCTCTCATACTCTTTTATACTAAACATTTAATTCTCCCTGTTGTTGGCAAGCCTCAAATCCATTGGGAATCGGAACGGATGCCTGCCAATAGATACCGTCCTCCCTGTATGACCAGTCATTAAAATCTATGTGAATATCATTAACCTCTTCTCCTATCCTAATCTTGCAGAATCTGTAGCCGTCGGGAGCCTCGCCTTTTGTTGTCATTGATTTTAACTTGTCGAGAACTGACTCCACAGACAGAATATCGTTGTGGTCCGGGCACCACTGGATGGAATCCCATTGGATTATATAGTCCGTTCCACAGTCTCTGTCGCGTCTGAGAATTCTGTCGGGAATGAAAAAGCCACCGAATCCTTCGTTGTATTCATCCATTGATTTTTTCAGCATTTCATACCCTTTGTCCTGAATCTGAATAGTAACTTGTGAATAATATCCCATCCTTATACTCCTATATGCCTTGATTTTCAGCTGGCAATGGTCTGTAATCAATATGGTCTGCGACAATGATTACCTTGCGGCAATTCATTTCTGTTTTAACCTGTTTCAGTATTCCGACTATTCTGAGTTCTGTTCCAAGCCTTTTTTTTGAGATACTTTTGGCAATAAAGCCATAAGCGAACACTTCAAATTCGTATACAGCCTTATCTCCAGATAAGGATTTTTCGCTTATCTCATTTCTTAATACGAACTGGCAGAAATCAGTTCCAGAATCCAATGTTGTTAGTTTTGATTTCTGGACGATAGTTCCTTCAATAAGGAGGGAATTTATTTGGTGCATATTCTTATTCTCCTTGTGTTTCTTATGTTTTGTTTATCATTTTATTCAGGCGGTTGGCTATGTACTTATACTTAAAGTTTTGTTATATTTTCGATAGCCTTGTTGATTATTGAGAAAACATCTCTTGTGTCTGTGTCATCTGGTAGATAATGTGCGAAATGCTTTGAGAATTCGAGGGTTTCAGTTATTGCGGATTTTGCAAAACTCTTATAGTCGCTTTTTTCAAGGAATTTTTTCTGCTCCCTTGAGAATCTTGCGTTTATTCTCATCCTTGTCATCTTAGTCCTCCCCGAATACTCCGCATTGCTCTACGTCATCCGCTCCCCGTAGCGGAACTGGGCTTTTATTTCCGTCATAGAACCAGTAGTTTGACTCGCTTAGGATGAATTTTATGCGGCTGTCCTCTTTCATAAGCTCCTCAAAGGCATAGTCATTGCCATCTGTTTCCGCCATATCAACAAATTCCTGTCTTGTCATAGGTATTCCTCCGGGATGTCAAGGTTATTTCCGTCCTTATCAAGCGTCATATCAACGGAATCATTGCCGTTTATTTGGTATTCAGTACTGCATTTTGTCATTTCCTTGAGCGGCACATCGCCTCTTTCATAAGTATTTCTAGCGACATCAATCGCAGTCTGCTCGTCAACACCTTTAACTTCGATTGTATAAGCCAGGGTTTCAATTATTGTTACTCTCATAGTTCCTCCTGATTACTATCTATAGATAGCAATACAATGGTCTGCAATAAGCCTCCACGTCTTTTGCAGAGTACGCCATCCTCCCATTCGTAAACAGGAAGATAACTTTCACTTGTGTAAATAATACTTTCTAAGTTTCCAACTCTCAGAGCAATCTTATGCTCAAAGCCAATCTGAGTGGACGGATAAACCTTGAATGAACACCTTTTACCGTATATGTCGTAGAAAATCTCTCTGTTATCTTCGGTTATCCGCCAATTCTTGCAGTCATAAAGAAAAGAAGCCAAGTCTTCGGATTTCATTTTTAGACGTTCCTGCAAGTCGTCAAACGCCGGTTTTAGATTATATGGTTCTGTTATGACCAGTTCTCCTGTACTAAAGTCTTTCTTTGTCATACAGCCTCCTATTCCTCCTTTTTAACAGTGAGGCAAGGACGGACGAAAGCGTCCGCACGACCCGCGTCGTAGCGGCTGCCAATGCCACCGTTGCTCGCAGCGTAGAAATACGCCGCAGACGTTGTATTTTTCAGCCAATAACAGACAGCGTACACTCCATCTTTTTCAAAAGCGATTCTATTTTTTTCATTCTTGAAGAATGGAAGAGCCTTCTTTTTAAAGACTTCATCTTTGGAAAGCAGAGACACCTCTGATACAGGTATGTCTGAACCTTGCATAGAGTTCTTAAAAACACCTTGCAAATAATCATGCAACTGAGTCTTTTTCCACTCTGTCGCATCGTTCCAGTCCATAGGTGATTTGAACAAAGCATGGTTAAAGACAAGATAGATTTTGTCGTCCTTAATGTTATAGACAGCCGCCGTGTCTTTGACAGTCTGTTCCTCAAAGTGCAGTTCTATGCCTCCCCCTATTGTCGTTTCAGGCACTGTAAATTCTGGAAGCCGGATGGTATCTCCAACGTCCAGTTCTTCCCATTTAATCTCATTCCATTCGTATTCTTTAGTTACTTTCATTTTTCTATTCCTCCAAAACTACATTTTGACTACTTTGCACGAACTTATTGCCTCACAATCTTTGATTGGGTTCTCTCATTAAATGTTTGTTACATACGGAATTTTTCCGTGCAGCTTAATAGCCTCTTCTATATGACTTTTCTGCAATTCATCTGAAAAATTCTCCGAGATGTCATTGATTGTCTGGGCTAGTTCAAGGATTACAACTGCCTCTCTTTTAGAAAAACCTTCTGTTTCTCTTTCAAAGAGGATTTTTGCCTCGTCTGTGAGTTTTATAAACTCGCTTACCTCTCTGATTGATAAATCCTGATTAAGTTTTCCCTGCCTGCGGAGTTGTCTTTTCCAAGCGGTGCTGATGAAATCACGCAGTTCTTTTATTGTGAAATTCTTGCGTGAATTATCCTCGTCATCTGCGTTTACTTTTATAGCGATTCCGCTATCAATAGGATATGAAAGTTTTTTCCAGTACATTTCAATAGCTCTTTTTGAACAAAGGCAAGTCCGGTCTTTAGAACCAAAGTTTCCGCAAGGACACGGACTTGTTGCCATGAAAAGTTGAAATCTCGCGGGAAAAACTGTACAGCGTCCTGCACGGCTTAAAGTTATAGTTCCTACCGAGAGTGGCACTCTTAACATCTGTAGAACGGATGTCCTAAACTCTGCCGCCTCGTCAAGAATGAGAACTCCATTATGAGCAAGAGAAATTATTCCAGGTCGACATCCGGCTCCGCCTCCGCACATTCCTTCAATCGTAACGGATGGATGTGGTATTCTGACAGGTCGTTCTGTTTCATAATTTTTTGTCGCTACGCCTACGAGAGAGCATATCCTTGAAACGATGTTGCTTTCGTCGGATGTAAGTTTCGGTAAAAGCATAGAAACTTCTCTAAGGATACAAGACTTGCCATCTCCGGGAATTCCGTATGTCAATAAATGATGTCTACCTGCTATGGCAACAGCCATAGCGAATTTCAGATTGTTATGTCCTGTGGTTTTATCGAAGGCTTCCTTTTCTTCATTAGGGAAGTCATTAAACAGAATATTATCTTCTGTCGTGAAATCGGCAGGAGCATTTCTTTCTTTGAAAAGTCTGTCATCGCCAGTGTTAAGACTTAAAATCGCGTCAGCCGCTTCTTTTAGATTGCCAGCCTCATAGACTTTTATTCCGGCAGGAACCTTGGAATTCTTCGGAAGAATTGCATATTTTATGCCGTTTTGTTTTGCATTCTGACAGGCAGCAAAAGTACCCTTTATACAAGGGATAATATTTCCGTCGTTTTCAAGCTCGCCCATAATAAGCACATCGTTATTCTTGATTTCCACAAGAAGCGAAAGTGCGATAGAGAGAGAAAAACCTTCCTCTTTTCTTAAATCAGCAGGGCTAAGGGCTATAAGAATTCTTTTCTGCGGAATTTCAAATCCGCTTCGTTCTATTGCTGTATTTACCAATGCCCACGTACTAAAGACGGACGAATCCGCAAGTCCTGCGATGTCAACAGAAGGAATTCCTTCTCTAATGTCTGATTCGACTACAACCAAAGAACCCTCGTACCCAAAAGAATTAAATCCGTAAATCATTTTTTATTCTCCTTTTTCTTAAAGTTTTATCAGTGAATACCAATCATCTATCGCAATCGAAAATCTCAATCTCTTCTTTTTCGTAAAGAGTATTGAAAATCTCTCTTGCCGTTTCATATTTTAATTCGTGCTTTAATAATTTTTGCACAAGTTGCCAACGGTCGTAATCCAAACAGTCAATATTGTTGTCTATAGCCCATTCAACTTGCGTTGTTCCGCCTAAATAGTCTTTCAAGGGTTCGTTTGTCTTGTCATAACCATTTTCCCCCAGCCATTCGTTGATTTTTTCAAGAAGACTAGGCTCATTAGTCCAGCGTGCCTTATCTGCAAAAAAAGCAATCAAGCTATCAAATCCGGTTATAAACCAGTAGCTCTCTATATGGTTTGCCTCTATTTTCCGCTCCTCTAACTTACTGAAACCAGTGTTCTCTGCAAGTTTCGCCTCGACAGTGAATCTTCCCCCACCATAAAAAAGATGGACTGTATCATCAAACTCATCATCCACTGGAATCACCGGCTCAATTGACCCAAAGCTATGGTTTGTAGGATAAACCGTAAAATGTACTACAAAATGGTTGTACGTCTTAAAGGACTTATGGAAATCCGTCTTTTCCATAAGTTTCATGACCGTCCTTTGAAAATCATGCCCAGAGGTAATGATTTTGTCGTCGTCCACCTCAACAATGTCGTTGCTTAAAGTTCTGATTTTCTTACCGTCCTTTGACAGCTTATCGACGGTATGAACTTGAAACTCAATGTAATCATCTTTTAAACGATCATAAACCTGAATAAATCTGTCGCCTGCTTTCATTTTCTTTTCTCCTTGCATAACTTTATATGCCTTTGTTAGTATTATAATATACGTTTTATATACTAACAAGTATTTTTATATATATTTTGTATACTCTTAGTAAAAAAAATATACTAACTATTAGATTCCTTGATTCCAAGCCTCTTTTGTTACCTCAATCTCCGATGCGTAGATATTCAGTTTCTGCCGTTCCTGTCCGGTTTTGCTTAGCCTGA
This sequence comes from uncultured Clostridia bacterium, assembly GCA_934274515.1. GTDB lineage: Bacteria > Bacillota > Clostridia > Christensenellales > DTU072 > CAG-1782. The sequence goes on along the minus strand of CAKQTC010000011.1, from coordinate 56,620 downwards.
AATCAACCCTTAGATAACCTGTAACAAGAACCTTGTCGCCTGCTATCACGTCAAGATGTTTGGTCTTGGCAGTGTCGCTCATAATCACCGGAAACGATGACTCGCAGCGTATTGTCTCCGCCCCTATTTTGTGGTCATATTTGCACGCTAGCCGCATTATGAATGTTCCGTCATCCTTTATGTATGCCTTTGTTACCTTTCCTGATAGTCTTACCTCGTTCATCTTTTACTCCATACTCCTTTTGACTTATTAAATTCAACAATAACCCTCTCTTCTCTGTTTACTGTCTGCGGAAGATTTTTCTTGTCTATTTCCGCAAGAACGATGTCATTCGCCTTTTTTGTATTCTCCGCCTCAACCTCGACAAGATATGAGCGGAGTTCTGTTACTTTGACAACAAATTTCATTTGAAAACCTCCTTGCAGTTTGACTTTTTTGTAAAGACGAATTTTCATTTATAATCTTTTTTTTAGTCATACCAAACTTGAATATAAATATAGCTAGAAAAATATTTGTTTATTTCCTCTGCAATCATAGATGGAATTGTGCTACTAAAAATATTCCTGATTTCTCTTATACATATATTTTTATCGTTTTCAGACAAATCAGGAATAAGTCCACGGTTGATGTTGGCAATCAAAGACTTTTTTAACCTACGTAAAGATGTTGTAACACAAGAAACTCTCATCGATTCAATCATTTTGTTAGAATCACAAGTATAGAATAAATAGATTTTTTTACTAGACATATAAAACTCCCATAAAAATTAAAGGCGACCTATCTAGTCGCCTTATTCAAAGTCATAAACAGAAATTTCATCTGTCCTCCTGGAATTCAATCTTTATGCACTTCTGCACATTGTCATTTACAGTGCCAATGTTGAATGTCTTGTTTAGATAGTATTGCTCTATCTGCTCTTTTGTTCCGTTTATCATTGTTATAGCGGAATCGCCATTCTCGAAAAATATCCTAACATCCTTTGTTTGTTCACAAGCCATTTGCCATATCCTCCCTTGCTTGTTTCCAGACCTCCATGCGGTCTTCGCATCCGCAGTCGTTCCAGTAAGAAATACCGTAGCCGAAATATAAACAGTCAACGGCGTTCATGTATGCGTTCTGCTTCGCAGCATCTGAATATCTTTCTAGGTATCGCATTTACTCCTCCGTAACTCCGTAAATCGGACAGTCGTCAAACAGCTCTGTCAGTTCCGCCTCTGAAATGTAGTCGAAAATCTCTGTGCTAATCATATAAAACCACCTTTGCAAGTCCTTGCTTGCCAATTAAATTTCACTCTCTCTGCTTTTTTTTATGCGATTTTTTCCGTCGGGATATACATATCCGTTTCGTCAGAGTATTCATAATTCCACTCTGACGAATCCTCGTCTTTGACAAGTGCCAGTTTGCCCTCTAGCCTTTCATACTGGCTGTCATACATATCCATTGTGATTTCATCAAAATCTATAAATTTCAGCAGGTACCACTCAATCATTATTTGAGTGAGTTCATCTCTGCTGTTCGGGCAGTTTATGTATTTATCCTTAAACCGATAGAGGTTATTCGGGATGAATGAGATAAAGCCGCTGTAACTAGTCCAGTTGTCAGCAAGGTATTTGTTAAACTCCGCCGAATTGTCTGTAAAGCAGATTTTTTTCAGTTTAGAGAGATTTACATTGATAAGAACAGAGATTCTGTCTGTCCTGAAATTGTATTCTCTTGGCGAACTCATTCCAGCATACCCAAGAATCTTGAGCCCTATCGGATTTCCCTTAATCTGTTTTGCCATTTCAGAAACCCAGTCCTTGCAGGTTTCAATCTGATAGTTCTGAAATTCTTCCGCCTTGAAGTCTTTGTAAAATCCGTCAGGACACTTGCAGTAGTCAAACATCCCGGAGTTATAAAGGGTTGTTTCGTAAAACCCCGGAAATATGTCTTCGCTGAAATTTTCATATATAAATTTCATAAAAACCTCCTATGCGATTTTAAGAAGAGTTTCTTTCCAACACTCTCCTGTCATCCCATTAACATCTTGGAAATTATTATCTGTGTCGATTGAATTGATAAGATGAATCGGAATTTTTACGTCCTTTTCAAGTTTTATCTCCATAAGAGAACCACCACCTTGCCAACTGTCATATAATCCGGTTACAGTGTCTTTTGACAACACTATATAACCAAATGGGCAACCACTTGTATCAAGCGGCTGGTAAGGGTTGAAGTTGTCTATGTTTTCCCTTATTTTTTGCAAGATATTTATAGCGTCCATTAAGTGCATTTTTACAAGGAATGTAACTGCACTCATGTTTGTACATAGGTTCTCAAGTTCTGTTATTGAACTTTCAACAAATGGACTCTCTGAACATTTCTCATCTGAATAACGGCTGGATTCTATCTCTTTCTTTAGCAGTCCTAAACGCCCCTGCTGCTTTGCAAGCCAATGCAATCCTGCGATTTTTTCTAATCCATTACAGTAACCGTAATCTTTCGCATAATTCAGGATATTGTGCATGGTAAAATCGTAATTACCATCACCAGTATCTAGTTGAATTACCGCATTGAATTCTGGATTCAAGTAGTCCTCGGGATAATACCACTGGAAATTCTCGAAGACTACATCCCTTGCTTCATCCTCATCTATATTGTTTTCATTGCACAACTTGGCAAGACCATCAAAGAATTCTGTTTCATAACTCCAGTCATCACAATTACAATCCCACTTATCAATAGTGTTGTAAAAACAGTCTCTAGGATTGCCTGCACGAAGAATCCGTGATATAGCCTTTTCGGGGAACTTATCACTATAATCAACGTATCTTTCTATTGTGCATCCGTCGTCCTGTAAAGAATATTTATAATATTCTTTTGTATACTGTACAACTTTATTCACTTCGTCTTTTGTCATATATGCCTCCGCATAATAAAAAAGGTTATCCAAAAATACGGATAACCTTTTAGATAAGTAGTAATGGTAATTTATTTGCAGCCGCAAAACCTGTCGCAACCGGCTCCCATACGAAGCCTGCATTCAGTGCAACCGTGTTATTTATGAACAGACATTCTTTTTTGCTCAGCTCATAAATGTTATCTGCCTTGGTTTTAAGGCAGAATTTGCAGACATTGTTTTTATTTCTGAATAGAATTTCCATCTATCTCTTCTCCCACATCTCAATATCGCTATCGCTGATTGAATCGTTAAGAACCTGAACCTCAACTCCTATCCATGGAGTTCCGAAGTTGTCAACACAAAGGACATAGCAGTTCAGCAAGTTGGAGTATGTAAAAAGTAGCCCAAATGTCTTTTCCAATAAGTCAACGTCCGACTCGCAACAATCGGTGATAAAATACTGATAAATGTCGATTGCGTTACCCTCTTTATCCTCCGTGCAGAAACGTATGTTATCCCAAATCGAGGGGTCAATTTCCCCGATATTGTTGCAAAGAATCTTGTTGCAGATGTTGCTTACAGCAACATAATAGTTTGTGAATCTTTTTCCGTCTTTTGTCTTTATCATATTTTCCTCCTAGGTTCAGGCATCAAGTATTCTCAAAGCCTGTTCTTTTGTGAGGTCATAACTTCCTTGCCCCCACCAGACATTTTCTCCGTCAAAATGCACAATCCACGCATATATAAAGTCGTGGTTGGTGCCGTCCGTGTTCAACCTTGCGAACACCGCAGAATCTTTCTTTTTGGCGATAAGCCTTAATGTCATACCGCCATTCTTGAAAACAGCCCTGTTTTGCATAATACCTCCCATTCTGTAAAGGCTTTTTCCGCCGTCTTTAGTTCATTAAAAAAGAACTGCCTTATCTTGGTTCCCTGCTGAAAGACTGTTACAACCTTTCCCACCCTTGATACAACTATGCCTTCGCAGGTTTCTATCCGTTCGTGCAAACCCATTTCAACCTCCTAGTAAACGCCATTGTCAACAAGCAACTGCTTGAGCAGAACCTTTGTCTTTGCTACCTGTTCCTCATAAGGTATGCTAAGGTTGTTCCAAACCTTGCAAGCCTCCTTCTCATATATCCCAATGTTCTCAAGCCAGCTGCCCGGCATATTGCGGTAGCCGGTGCAGATTGCAACGCCGTCCTGAAACGGCTCAAATACATCGTAGTTCCAGCCATAAATACCAGCCGTATAGGCGGCACGGTTGAACGGTCTAAGAAGATACTGCATTGCACAATATCCTGCTTTGTATATCCTGCTGTAATTATCTTTCACAGCCTTTTGTGTTACTCTAAAAGCCATAATTTACTCCTTCTCAAATACAGCGTCATAATCAAGGCAAGAATCTACATCCTCGCTCTTTTGAATCAGTTCAATGTCCGAGGTATTTCTAAGAATTTCCTCCGCCTCTTCCTCGCTATCCGCTTCTATGCAGATAGTTCCATATAAATTCACTCTCCAGTCAATTTTATATTTCATAAAAAGCCTCCTTTTTTAGCCCTTTTTGTTGTACTCGACTACTGAATCCGCATATTCGTACACTGATTCAGCGTTCGCCTTTATATACTTCGCAAACCCCTCCTCTGTCGGTTTTGCGTTATTAACCGTGCAACGATACACAAAGTCGCTATAAAGTGCGTCCTCGATTGCGTGGACATTAAAGCGAAATTCCTTGTATTCAAGTTCAGGGTCTGCATAGTCGCCGTGATAGATAAATCCTATCTTTGGAAGTCCGTACCACGGTTTAAGCAAGCCGTCCTTTATTTTTCCTTCCGTTGTCATCCTGCAAACCATCCGAAGTCTGATAGATAGCCCCTTGCGACATCCATCAGATACCCAAAACATCTAGGGTCATTAAAAAAGACACCGCTATTATTCGCAGTGTCTTTTACAAAATTCCTGAACTCTTTTTCAGACTGAAACTCAATCCTCGGCAGCCTGAAAGACCTTATACGCAGGGCGGATATTTCGCCCTCGTGGATAGCATCATACGCCTCTGCGTCTACACCATCCTCGTTTATCGCCTTTACCCTTCGGGCTTCGGCGATGACAATTCTTGAAAGCAGTTTTCCGTTTTCAAGTTCCTTTGCTATGCTAAAAAACATAATTAACCCTCCGGTTTTATTCTGTATGGGTGAAGATACTGCTTACCTTTCCAATAAAAAGGAAAATCAAAGACTTCAAGGGCAAAGTCGCAGTCATCCCCGATGTCATACCAGTCTAGTCGGACAAAACAAAAACGCTGGATTGTCTTGCCCTGAGCAACAGCGTTCCATAAGGGGAGTCGCTTTAACATCTCCTCTTTTGATAGTTCCATATCTGTTTCCCCTTAAATATAAAGGGCTAAGTTGTTACGCTTAGCCCTGTTTCGCTTTTGTGCTGTTTGACGTTGCATAGCCTTCCATGACTCCGCAACATCCCTTTTCTTTGCCTCACGCCTTGTAATGGCGTAAGGGTTGTGTAATGCCTGCTTTAGCTTAAAGCAGGCGAAGTCCAGTTCACTCATAGACGCCTCTTGCACTCATCCGCAATGTCGCAAGCGTCCAACCAACGCTCCAGCCTTGACTTTCTGCGTCCTTTGTTACCGTCTATCACAAAGGGATAAACGTTCTTTATGTATCGTTGTGTCCTGATTGCCTCGGCGATGGCGTAGATTACTACGCCTATACCAATAGCAAACACCATCACAACAACAAGCATTATTACAATCTCATACATAAGACCTCCTAGCCTAGAGCCATTTTGTTACTAGGCTTCTGTCAAACGGCTTGCAAACTTTCGGATTAGCCTTGCGTTCAAGCCGTATTCGTTTTTTCGCCATTGCCTTCGAGGCGACATTCAGACAGTGCTGCTCAAAGTGCTTTTTATCGCTAAGCAACCACTGCTCCGCACTGTCTACAGCGTCAAAACTTACTGTAGACACCTTGGTATCAAAGACGGTTTCTAAATGCCGTCTTTGCTTTACACTCTGGAGTTTTTCCTCGTCCTTGTAACGGCTATCGCTCCAGCGTGTGTTGTGCCAATCCTGATAGTTGGGCGGCACAAAGCAACCGCCCAACAACTCTCTTGAAAAATTTTCGTGTTTCATACACGCCTCCTTGACTTTTGTATTCCGCCCTAGTGGACTTGCACCACTACGACCGCTTGACGGTAGGCGGATTCGGGCTATTTCGCTATGAGTTCATAGCCAAGTTTGTCCGCCAATAGGCGGAGTGCCTCAAAGGCTTCGTCCTTCGGGTCTGGACCAGCCTTTGAGGCTGGTTCCGCCATCTTGCCTTTTTCCGCCATCTTGCCCTTTACCAGCGTAGTGGCAAGAACCCTGTGAAGCCTCTTGCCGCTGCCGTCGCCATTGTCGAACTCGATGAAGGCACAGTTGCCTTTTAGGTTCTTGAACGTACAAGGACGAATCCCCTTGTAAGATACACTAAGGCTCTCTCCAGCCTTTAATTTCTTCGCTTCTGCCAATGTCATACATCAGACTCCTTTTCGTGCCTTATGCACGTCTTGAATAAACCACCCTACTAGGCGGTGAGGATAAGACCCTCAAACAGTGGGACTGTCGCCAATCCCACTGGCTTGAAAACCCTATCTGTCCGTGTTCTTGATATTCCTCCTTACCGGGACTTCCACCTCAGCCCTTACTTTTTTTTCGACACTACTCCTCTGGTAAGACCACCTTGCCATTTTCGTATCAGGACGCACCATCCCCGCAGTATCAAACAGGGGAAGTTTTAATGGGCATCCCATTTCGCCTAACTATATATAAAGCCTCGTGCGTTTACACTATAGTTACTGTATTCACTAAACTAGCAAGTGAATACTTTTCTTCGCAAACTCTATCTGCCAACTCTTGCCAATCAGAAATTGGAATAGTGCAATTTCTGATTACGTCTAGCGTTCCCCCTCGTCTAGTATCATCATCGGTAGCCGTGGTTTAGTAACGTTCCGCTAGGTATGCGGAATTAAAGACGCTTTAGCAGATTCAAGTCTAAAACCCTTTAGAGTTCATGCAAGAGTTGCCCCATTGCGGTTACTACGCTAGTATTGGACTAGACACCATACTTTTCTAGCCTTGCTAGTTGCTTCACCGCTAACAGTTAGCATACATCTTGCCTTCCCTACATTTTCAAAGAACTATTTTGACCCCCTTTTAATTAGCCTTAGCGGTTGTTTTCCGCTTGCTTGTCCCCATAATACCCTCCCCCCACATTCCGATTTGGTTTTTGGGGTGGGAACTTATCCAGCAGATGGTTGAAGCTAATTTCTGGCAAAAGTCCGGCTATACACGAAAAAATTCCCACTTAAACACGAAAAACAGGGCGATTTTTAACAAAAATTCCCACTTTTACATCCAAAGAAGAGACAGTTTTAAAGGGTGGGGAAAACATAAAGGCAGGGGTTATTTTTAAAAGGTCGGGTGTGAAATTTTGAAAAAGGAGTTTTACGGAATTACAAAAATATCAAGAGGACGGTGATTTATACCGCCCATAGGGAGAATGTATACTTTAGAGATGTATAAAAGAGAAAAGAGGCGGTTATAAGAAAAGGGATATTTATATAGAAGAAAAAAGACGGAAATCGTATTTAACAATAAAAAGGCTGTGCTTTATTATGTGTGATATGGATATAGATTATAACAATGAGATAAGGTCCGGAAGATTAAAGGAGCTGCTAAAGGAAAGGCGGATGACTGTAAAAAGGCTGTCCTTTATGACCGGGATAAGAAGAGATGTGCTGTCGCACATAATAACAGGACTCACCCTGCCGAAGACAGATGTGGTCGCAAGAATATGCCATGCACTTAGAGTGCCGGCAAGCCATATATGCGTTTTCAAGGGAGTGGAGGAAAAGCCATATTTTGCAAAGGCAAGGCTTATGTATATACCGGAAAAGGAGGCGAAGGGGGATGTAACATACAGACCGCTAAGGCGATTCTTTGAGGTGTATTTTGAATCCCATCCCGAAAAGACTGACAATGACCTTTACGACAAGATTGCGACATCAGGAAAAAGGAATGGGCTTCACAACACATCCGGTCTTGAGAAATATAGGGAAGAACGGATGAAGGCAAGAAAACAGGAATGCAAAACCGGAAAGACAGTGCCGGGAATTCCGTACGCGACACGGACGAAACTGCGGCAGGACAGACCTATTAATATAAGGACAATCTATGACATCTGCAAATTCCTTGGCTGCTCGATAGATTTCGTGATGAGCTACAAGTGAAAAGGCAGTCTTTTTAAGCCGACAAAGACATCCTTTATTTTCATCCGAGATGATGTTAAGATGCCTTTATGAAAGAAAGGTTTGATAAAAAAGGACTGCCTGACACGGCATGGAACATAAGATGCTTAAAAAAAGCCGAGGACGACCCACGCAGGCATAAATCCAGATGCATATACTATGAGGACGGAAAATGTGTCAATGTGTATGAGATACACTGCAACGGCTCGGCACATTGCCGGCACTACGCCGTCGCCACGGAAGGCAGGAGCAAGGAAGATGAAAGAGAACGTATCAGAAGGCTGAAAAACAATCTTGACAACAGAGATGTAATCGTACAGAGCCTTTCCGAGTACCAGCAGGAAAGACACAGGTTGGAACAGGAAAAAAGAAGAGCCGCTATAGATAAGAAAGAGGAAAAGGAGCGGCGGAAAAAGCAGGAGCAGGAAAAAATCAAAAGGCAGAGAGCCGCAAAAAGAGGCTGGAGAAAATATGCACACCCTAAAAAGCAGAAAGCCAAGAACAAGCAGACACCGGAAAAAAAAGTTGACTGCTACCTGTCCTCGCAAAAAGAGAGCGTAAAGAATCATCTTTGTCTTTCCTGCCGCTTGTATGACAAAAAAGAGAATCTCTGCTCTATAACAGGAAAACAGGAAACCCTGCCCCACTGTCTTCTATACAGGTTAGTCTGACCCCTAAAAGGATGTGCCCTTACGTTGAAAACCTATGGTCTTATAATCCGTATAGAGGTCAAAGGCAAATGAACGCCCATTTCTAAATCTGTCAAATTCCTCTAGCGTCTCAGAGAGGAATCTCGCACATTTCTCCGAGCACAGGTCATTATCATCTACAGAATAGCAATATTTCATACCAGCAAGGCTTTTTCCGCATACAGGACATCTATAAATTTGTCTGTTTTTCATAATTGAGAATATACAGCAATTATCCGGCGAACGGCTCTATCTGCCAATTAACAAAGAGCCGGGTTTTGTGTTAAAAGAATATCAAGGAGGACTTTGCTATGAAGATTACAAAAAACAAGGTAAAAACGTATTCAAGACCTGTGTTCAAGCCTGCGAGCCAGCCGGCATTTACCCTGTGCGGATGTAAAAAAAGGACAAGGTAAAAAAAATCCGGCTGATAAAAGTCAGCCGGATTTAAAAATGATTAAATCGGCGGTAATCAATAAGTTTTATTTTTTCAAATAAATCCGCATTGAAACAAGGCGATACCCCTTTGTTTTTATATACCGAGGAGATGAATAGACTTCTGCAAGAAGTTTCATGGACAGCATTAAAGACAAATCTCCACTGCTCTTCTGTAAAAAATCCACACTCATCAAAAATTATAAAAGTCGGCGACCTGCCGCTTGTTATATTGCATAATATATTGCTACGGCTTGCAATATACACATCGCAATTGGCAAAGTAAAGCCTGGAGCCATTTCTGAAATTTACGCAATCTTTGTCTACGGCTATTTCTCCGACCCTGTCTTTGCAGGACTGTATAACAAAATCCTTTATCGCCTCTTTCATCTGGTTATTAAAAGTAGCCCAGATTACAACAGAAAATTTCTTTCTGCACTCTTTCAGAGCCTTGGCAAGGCATACGTACTCCTTGCCAAAACGGCGGTCTGTAAGAGCAAGGACATAATCCGTCTTGCAGTTGACAATGGTTTTCTGCTTACGTGTCAATCTGAATCTTGTTTTTACCATATATTTCTCTTTAACTGCCGGAAGATAAATCCTGAACCTCTTTTTGTATGGATTTTTTCAGCTCCGCTTTTTCAACGGAATTTATAAATGTCTTCAACTCTTTTATCTTGGCGGACATCTCATCGCAAAGGAGTTTCAGCCGCTCTGTATCAATCTCAAACTTGTCTACAATATCTGTGATTTTCGAGAACAGCCTCATAACTCCGTTATCGTGGAAGTAATTGCCAATAGGGCTCTCCTCTTCCTGTCTTATAATCATAATTCTTTTTCCTTTATTTTTTTTGCTATTTCTTTGATTGTAAGAAGAGCGACTAAAGACGAGTCCTCCGGCTTCCGTGTAAGGCACCGGTATTTAAGTATACATTTGCGGCATTTTATTCCTGTGCAGCCTTTTGTCGCTATCCGGTGCAGGATAAATTTTATCCAATCCGCACTTTTTTCTGTAATATCCATTTTACCTCCTGTGTGAAATTTTCTTTCCTACTTAGCCTGTATAACCGTGTAAGAAATTCCACTATCCATTAACTTTTTCATAACAGCCTTCTGTTCGTCTGGAGACGACTTAAAAGACACAAGAGACTTTTCCGACTCTGGGTATACAGAGCATACACTAAGCTCAAGTTTAACCGCCGAAAATATCTCACTGGTTTTCTGTACGTCGCTTGTATTTACATAAAAATACGACTTATCCATTTTTTTATCCTCCTAGAAAAGTTCCAGTTGTTCCTTGCATTCTGGAGATTCAATCCTGCATTTCGCAATCTCAAAATATTCCGGCTCTATCTCGCAACCAATAAAATTTCTACCGAGGTTATTGCAGGCTACTCCTGTTGTGCCGCTACCCATGAAAGGGTCTAGCACAATCTCACCCGGTTTCGAGGAATTCCTTATAAGCCTCTCGATTATCTCCAGCGGTTTTATTGTCGGATGCTTCCACAATTTCTTGTCTTTCGCATTTATCGGAGCCACAAAATATGTCTTTGCATCCTCGTATGAATTTGGAGAGCAATACCCGCCCTTTCTAAAATAGAGACAAAACTCTGTGTCTGTAAGATATTTGTTATGATAAGTAGGAAGAGGGTTTGTTTTTTCCCAGCGTATTATGTCAAATTTACAGCCAAGCTGGTTTACGTAGAAATTAAAATATTTTGGAATCTGCAATTTGTTGCACCAAAAATAAACATTAATATTTTTCATAACCCTTACAAGCTCTTTGTTGATATTCTCAAAGTCATAGCCATTATCTATGTTAAGGTCAACAAGACTTTTAAGGCTTTTATTAAGATGCATAACACTGTTGATTATTCCGCCTCCGTTTGAAGCGGAGACTTCATAAGGTGGGTCTGTAACAACCAAATCAACATAATTATCAGGCATATCTTTCAAGGTTTTTAAACAGTCGCCACAAAAGAGGGAAATCATTATGACTCAAGCTCCAGATTATTATCTTCTTTCCACCGACTGAACAACATCTGCTTTTCATTTTTTGAGCAGGTCAACGAACGGACAAAATAAATAGACAGGTTTTTCATATCCTTTGAAAATTGTAGCAGGATAACTGCGTTTTCCCCGATAGATTTTGCGTCGCCGAAAGTTTTAAAGTCCAAGCCGAACGCCTCGACGGATGATAAAACCTTGTTGCCGGAAAGTTCGAGGGTATATGCGAAGTATCTTCTGATTGCAGGATTTCTCGGTACAGATATTTTTAAGTAGTGCTCGCCGGTTTTCCGGTCTTTTGTAAGTGCCATACCGGGAATATCAACTCCGCTTTTATTCTGAAATATATAATGCGAACAATCAGATTTTGAACTCTTAAAATTATAGCTTGCGTAATATCTCATAAGTATTTCTCCTTATCCCTTTAAGGTCTGGGATTAACCTTATAGCCCCATCGGGATTTGAACCCGATTTCACAGCGGAGAGTTATAGCTGCTAGGCAACCAGCCAAAGACTACCTCTGGACTTTCACCAGAGGAGTATTAAAAAGATGACATTGAGTAAGAAATGCCCATCGTTATTGAAAGATCAGACTGCCAATCGTCTGATTTAAAAAAACAGAGAATTGAACTCTGTGCGTTGCCTGCTTTTTTTAGCAGGCAACCACGGAACCATCCTTTTCTTATTTTACTGTGCTGCCAAAACCTCCTGTTCGTTTGCAATCCAGGTTTCCGTTTTCAGCCATAAGATATTTAACAAAAATACCCTGACCTACTCTGTCGCCCGAATGAATCCACTGTTTTTCAGCAGATATATTTTTAAGCAAAATGCCAATATTGCCATCATTGCTCGGGTTAGAGAAATAATCACTGTCAATAACACCGACTGTATTCGACATCATAAATTTTCCACCCATTGAGCTTCTTACTACCAGTAAAAGAACCTCGTCTGGATTCATCTCCACTTTTACGTCGGTCCAAATTTTTACAACTTCCCCCGGATTTACTGCTACACTACATTTTGAATAGAAATCATATCCAGCACTTCCGAAAGTCGCCCTTGTGGGCAGTTTTGTTTCTATCTGCGGATATTTTCTAAACTTTTCATCAACTTCGTAAAATTTTCTCATTCTTACACACCTCTTACCTTCCGTCCGAATTCCATTTTCGCTCCAGAAGATTAACTTTGACAAATATCTTTCCAGTGGCTTTCGCGACTTCGTACTCAACTTTTGCTCCTGCTGAATTTTCCCAGCCATCAAGCATGGATATTCCATCGCAATTGAGCAGTGCCGCTATGTCATGCTTCATATAATCTTCATACTTTAATTTTTTATCGGGGAACATCTTGTCAAGTTTCTCTCCGAGAATAACAGGATTTTCCACTTCATACCCCATAGAACGCAGGCTTGCGGCTCTCGCGGCAAAAGCTGCCTTATGATTTGCAAATCCTGTTATCGGTCCTGATATATACACTAACATCTATTTTTTTTCCTTAGAAAATGGAGCGGAACCTGAGAGAGCCGAGTTCGTCTACAGACAGGTTCCATATCACATCAGCTATAACAAGCATATAGCATGATAAAAACGAACGGCAATTGTAAATTACAACTATTTTTAACTACATTTAACAACTATCACAAATATCCATAAACTTTTTTTGATATGGCAATAATCGCACCACCATCAACAGGGAAAGATAAACCTGTAACAGTTGATAAGAAGTTTCTTCTCAGGGTTTTGTCCGCAAAAATGCGTGAGCTTGTCTCGACAGAAGACGGCAGACAGATGACAGTCGCACAGGCTATGGCAGAACGTCTCACTAATGTCGCGATGTTTGCGGAGTCGAACTCGGACGCAATTATGGCACAGAAACTTATCTATGAACGCCTGTATGGAAAAGCCGCTGTTATGAAAACAGATGAAGTCAAACCTATGCCTAAGGTTGTGTTTGCTCTTAATGATATGACCCTGAAAGAGGTTGATAACTCTGTAAACAAAAATCTTCCTTCTGAAGACAATGACGAAATCGGAATTCTTGTAGAGACCGATGACGGCAAGGAGATGATTGTTTAATGGCTGAAATTGTATACAGGCTGACAAAACCTCAAGCAAAAATACTCTCATCTAACAAGCGGTTTGTATTTGTAAATGCAGGTCGTCGATTCGGAAAAACGTGGCTAAGCGGAGCAAGGGCAATGAACAAACTGACAAATAAACCGAAGTCAGTCGTATGGTATGTAGCCCCGACGCAGAACCTTGCAAGAAATGTTTTTTGGGATGGATGGATTAAAGAACATATGCCGGAAGAATATATACAGAAAAAGAATGAACAGCTTATGGTAATGTGGCTAAAAAACGGTTCTGTACTGTATGTGCTTTCCGCTGAAAACCCAGACCGCCTGAGAGGAAGCGGCGTAGACCTTTTAATTATGGACGAATGCGGATTTGTCAAGAAAGAGGCTTATGACATTATCCGTCCAGTTTTGTCTGACAAATACCATGACGGAGAGGCTTTGTATATATCCACCCCAAAAGGCTACAACTGGTTTTACGACCTTTATTGCAAGGCGAAAGAGAATCCTGCCACTTGGGATGTTTTTGAGTATACGACAGAAGAAGGCGGCAATGTTCCGAAAGAGGAACTGGAAGAGGCGAAAAAAGATATGTCTCCAAAAATGTATGCTCAGGAATATCTTGCGTCCTTTGAGTGTGTGTCAAACCGTGTATATGAGAACTATAACAGAGTCGAAAACGCCTGTGAAATTGATTTTAACTGGGGGCTTTCAGATATTCACGTTGGGATGGACTTTAACGTGAATCCAATGACAGCTGCAATAGCCGTATGCGAAAGAGGCTCGCTTTATTTTTTTGATGAAATTTGCGAAAAGGGTTCAAACACGCAGGAAGTCGCGGCAATGATAAAAAAACGTTATCCGACTGCGACTGTATATGTATACCCTGACCCTACCGGGCACAGAGGACAGACAAACGCCCCTGTAGGACAAACAGACTTCTCCATCCTTGAAAAAAACGGATTTATTGTATGTGCACCAAAACATCCTTATCCGACTAAAGATAAATTCAATAATGTGAATTCCGCTCTTCTTGACGCGACAGGAAGCAGGCACGTTTTTGTCGCAAAGGACAAATGTCTTCATCTGAAAAAGGCGTGGGAGGGGTATCAATATAAGGAGAACGGCGACACTGATAAATCGTCAGGACTTGACCATATATCAGACGCTGCCGCTTATCTAATATGCTACAAAATGCCGTATTACAGCCATAAGGCAATAAGACGACCAAAGGTTTTAGGAGTTTAATATGCCTGTACAGACAACTCATCCATTATATGAAAAAAGAAAAAGACAATGGCAGACTGTAAGAGATTGCGTTGAGGGAGAGGATGCTATCAAGTCTAAAAATGAAACCTATCTCCCCAGGGCTTTGGGGCTAGACCAGCGTCAGTATAACGCATATAAACAAAGGGCAAGATGGGTCAATTACACAGGAAGAACTCTTGACGGTCTGCATGGGCTTATATTCAGAAGAGACCCTGTTATTCAGGCTTCCGACGAATTCAAAAGTTCAGGGATTCTTAATGATATAGACAGACGCGGCACGTCAATATATCAATTCCTCTCTGATATGACATACGATGTGCTGCAAACTTCATTTGGCGGAGTTCTTGTGGACCTGCCTAAAAGCAACGGTCCGACAAGCCAGTTTGAAGCAGAAAAAAAAGGCATAAGACCGTATATGCGTTACTATCCTGCTGAATCAATTATCAACTGGCGTTACGGTGTTGTGGATAGCTCTGAAAAACTTGTTCTTGTTGTATTGCAGGAAAATTCTGACGAGGCGATTAGGGATGAGTTTTCTCATGACAGCCAAACTCAATATCGTGTCCTTGATATTAACAATGGTGCATATCGACAGCGTGTAATCAGGACTTTTAAAAACAAAAAAAATGAGGAAGTATTTGACGAAGAAAATATTTCTATTGTTGTAAATAATAAAAGCGTGTCAGAAATACCTTTTATAATGCTTCCGTCGTCGGCTCCAGAAAAACCTATGCTTCTCGATTTGGCATATTGCAACATCGGGCATTACCAGAAGTCGGCAGATTATGAGAATGGAGTTCATCTTACGACACTCCCAACTGGGTATGTAACAGGGCATAAACAGGCAAGGGATGATTCTGGGGAAAATGAATCTATCCGCCTAGGTGGAGACCAATTCCTTATTTTCGAGGAGGAGGAGGCAAAAGTCGGAACCCTTGTATTCTCAGGAGCAGGACTTACCCATTCAGAAACAGCTCTTAAAAGTTCCCTTTCTGATATGGCTGTTCTTGGTACAAGACTTATTGTGCCTGAAAAAGGCACCTCAGAATCAGCGGATTCTGCGAAAATTCACAGAGCCGGGGAAAATGCAATTCTTGCAACATTCGCAAAAAATATCAGTAACAAGATTTCTGCCGCTCTTAATATAATGAACAAATGGTGCGGCTTTAATGGAGAAATCAAACTTTCATTATGCACTGATTATGATACCCTTGCATTCGACCCTAACGCATTGAATTCCCTTGCCAATCTCGCTGATAAAGACCGGCTTCCAATGCCGTATATATACTTTAACCTTAGAAACGGAGAATATGCACCGTCTGACTCTGATTACGAAGAATATGCGACATTGCTTGCGATGGAAAAAGCGGGGGCTTCTCCCCTCGAAGTTTTTGACTATTACAACAGACGAAGGATGGGGCAGAACCCTGAGCCTAAGAATGAAAAACCGAAAGTTGCAGTATGATAGAATTTTCAGACTTTATAAAACATCAAGCTGACACCGAATACTTTGGAAACTGGATTATATCCGAATTCAAGGAACTCTACAGGGAAAAATATGACGAGATATTGGAAGAGATAAATTCCATTCCGTTGATTTCATCAAAGGAGAGATTGCTGATTTTACAAGAATGTATAGAAGAGGCGTATCTTGATCTTGAAAAAAACACGGAAAAGAAACTTGATGAAAATATTGAGCAGATTATAGAAACTGAAAAAAACTGGCTTGTTTCATATATGGCAAAAATAGGCATTTTATATACAGTCAGCAATTCATTGGCTAAAAATGTAAAATTTATGCCTATCGCAGAAAAGAACTCGTATAAACAGATAATTCCGCAAATGAACAGCCGCATAAAAAGAACAACGGAAAATGTTCTTAAAATCGCATACCTCACAAAAGAGCCTTCTGAAAATATAACAGAAAGGCTGGAAAGAAATTACAAAAGATACGAGAACTATATTGAAACTGACTTAATGACAATGAATTCTGCGATATTCAGAAACACTGACTATCAAATCTTTAGAGAGAATAATCAAGCTGTCCGTTATTCAGCAATTCTTGATTTTCATACCTGTCTCAATTGTGCAAGCAAGTCTGGAATCATTTACAAAATAACAGAAGCTCCTATTCTACCTATGCACGAACGTTGTAGATGTTTTCTTGTGCCGGTAGAGATAAAACAGGACGGAATATCAAACTTTTCAGAATGGGTAGAATCCTTGTCCGAATCTGATAAAAGAAAATATTTAGGAAAAGGAAGGTTTGAACTTTATAAGAAAGGTATAAAACCAGAGTCTTTCGTAAATGACGGCAGGATAATCCCTTTGTCCGAATTTGAGAATGATTGAGCCTTTTACTATCACTCAGAGCATATACACAAGCAAAATCACGTAAAAAACCTGCAAGAATAACGCAAAAATTGTCATTTCTTGCAGTTTTTTTTATATTCCTTAGTTTTTAACACCAAAAAAAAACACTGATAGCCTTACCTCAAACTTATGGATTTTTCTGCTGTGTGCAGATTCGTAGTATGCGAAGTCCAGAAAAAGCAAATAACAAGAGGTCCAAGTATGGCAATCGAAAAATCACAATTATTGGGAATTCTTAATGAAGAAGCTGACGCAGAAGCAAAGGCTGATTCTTTACTGGAAATGATTAAGAAGGACTTTGAGGAACAACAGACAAAGATTCTTGTAAACCGTGAACAGATTAAGAAGGAAAAAACTGAGGAAATTAACAAGCGGCACGCTGCTGAAAAGGCTAAAGAGGAACTTGAATCTCAGCTGAAAGTCTTACAGGAAAAACTAAAGGCTAATAATCCTACTGAAATTCAGAAGGTTTATGAAACTCAGTTGCAGGACGCGAAAAAAGTCTATGAGACAAAAGTTACGGAATTACAGTCAAATCTGAATTTAAGGGATAAAGAAATCAACGACCTTAAACAGGAAAAATTCAAGCTGTCTTGTATGGAAGAATTCAACAAGGCGATTGCAGATAAAAATGTGGCTCCAGACGCAGTGCAGGACTTGTCAAGATATGTACTCGGTGATAATTGCTCCAAATTCTCACTCCGCTCTTTAGGAGAAGGAAATGGAAATGTGATTGTTACGGAAGACATGAAGACGATTAAGAACGTTCTTGAAGATGTCCTTAATAATACAACCTTCGGAAAACGATGTGTTGTTGTGAACACAAGCGGAGGCGGTGCGGAAGGCGGCTCCAAAGGTATTCCGGCAGGCACAACAAATCCGTGGAAAAAAGAAACTTTCAATCTTACCAAACAGGCTGAGCTTCTGAGAAATGACCCTGCTTTGGCAGCGGCTCTTAAAGCCCAGGCTTAAAAGGAGCTAATTATGGCTACAGGCTACACAAAAGTTGCCGACGTTATTGAACCAGAGGTATTCGTACCGTACATGATTCAGAAGACAACTGAAAAAAATGCTTTTTTGGCATCTGGAATCGCAACTTCAGATGAAAATATTGTCCTTGACCGTGGTGGTCGAACTGTAAATCTTCCATTCTGGAAGGATTTGTCAGGCGAAGCGGAACTTCTCAGCGACTCGGCTGCTCTTTCAGTCAACAAAATTGATGCCTTCGGAGACGTTGCTGCAATCCATGCTCGCGGTGTGGCATACGGATTCAACAATATTGCGAAATTCCTTTCAGGAGATGACCCTATGAAAGTAATCGCAGACAAACTCTCTGGCAAATGGGCACACGACTTTGAAACTGTAATGACAAAAACTCTTACAGGTATTTTTGGAGTCGCAGGAATGGCAGATTCTATTCTTGACAAATCAGAGGCAGTCCTTGATTCATACATCATGACAGACGCAATGTTCCTTCTTGGAGATAACTTTGAGAAAATCACCGCGATTGCAATGCACTCAAAAGTCCTTGCGAAACTCCAGAATCTTGAACTTGTAGAAACTGTCAAGCCGTCTGAAAGCTCAGTTCCAATTCATACGTACGCAGGAAGACGAATTATTGTCGACGACCGTCTTGCCCCGGAAACAGATGTATACCCTGTTTATTTCTTTGGTTCTGGTGCCTTTGCATTCAATGAGAACGCCGAAGCCTCTACTATAAAATCCGACGAGGATATTCTTGAAGATACAGTTGTTGTTGCTTCAAGACGTATTTTTACAATGCATCCT
Source organism: uncultured Clostridia bacterium (assembly GCA_934274515.1). Taxonomy (GTDB): domain Bacteria; phylum Bacillota; class Clostridia; order Christensenellales; family DTU072; genus CAG-1782. The sequence continues at coordinate 37,798 of CAKQTC010000011.1, read as the reverse complement.
CGCGGAGTTAAATGGGTTGGAACAGCAGCAGGATTGACACCGAGCGACGCAGAACTTGCTACTGCGGCAAACTGGTCTCTCGTGGAAGACCGCAAGAATGTCGCTTTGGCATTGCTCAAAGTGAAGGTTGCCGCTTAAACCGGGAGATTACTAATGGGGCTTACTGGATTTAATAAAAGGCGACGCGAGGCGGCTCTTGTTGCAAAAGCAAAAGTGGCGGATAAACCTCGACAGGAACCTGTTTCAGTAAGTCCTCAGCAAAAAAAAGCTGAGGACTCTGAAATCAAACCAAAGCCTGTGCATAGCACAGACAAGAAGAAACCAAAGGTGGGTATAAATGAAAATTCAAAAAATGACTGACGGTAAGGTTGTTACTAGAGAAATTTCAGTAAACGACCTTGGTTATTTTCAGCACAAAGGTTGGGAAGCAGTCTGCGAACAGGATGACAATTCTGTCGTGGATAATGACTTCTCAATGAACCGTAAAAAGAAACACCGCTTTGAAGACGAGGCGTAAAGAATGGCACCCGAAGACGATATTTTAGACAATGGAGCAACGCCAGACACGCCAGAGACAGAAGATTCAGTTGATACCGGCGACAAAGAACCGGTATCAGTTATAGAGCTTATTGTCGAGGACGGAAATCTTGTCGAGGGTGCCAACTCTTACGTATCTCTGGAGGAAGCGACCGCATATCAGCGGCGTTTTAATAGACAAGACTGGCTCGGTCTTTCAGAGGATGAAAAAAAAGCGTCGCTTATAAAAGCCACGCAATATGTTGATAATCAGTTTACATGGAAAGGTCGTAGAAAATATCAAACCCAGGAACTTGGCTTTCCAAGAGTTATGCTTTTAGATTTGGATGGCTTTGAGGTTACAGGTATTCCTGCCCGGTTGAAACAGGCAATCTGCGAGGCGGCTTACTACGGTTATCAGACAGACCTTTTTCAGACATACGAAAGCGAGCAAGGCATTATAAAACGCAACAAAGAACGTGTTGAGGGTGCTGTTGAAAAAGAGGTCGAGTATTTCAATTCTAAGGAAACAGCAGTCGATTATATATCAAAGTATGCGGCTTTAAATTCCCTGCTCCGTGGTTTCTACATTGACAGAAACAGCGGAAAAAGTGTCAACTGCCGAGCTTTATGGAGTTATTAAAAAAAAGATGGGCTTCTATGATAGGATGAGAAATATTGCATATTCTTTAATAAGCTCGTACGGCGACAAATTCATGCTGAAAAAGCCGGATGGGAATGCAGTTTTTAACCCTGACACAAATAGAAACGAACAGCATTTTTCTGAATATCCAGGCAAATGCCTAATGAAGCCTTATACAGCGGAAATGATAGGCTCTTTGAACAATATCATCAAAGCCGGCGATGTAGAATTCAAATGTGTTATGGATGATATGTCCGTAACTCCAACAGAAGGAAAAGATAAGGTTGTCTTTGGTGGCGACACGTATAATATTCTTTCTGTTTCAATGGTCAAGCCAAACGGCAAGACGGTTATAGTGCACTCCTTGCAGGCAAGGAGAGCTACAAAATGATAACAATTGATTCAATCGAAACGAAAGGTCTTGAAACTGTAATCAAATTATCTCGTGATGGAAAATCACAGATAAGAACATACGATGTTCTTCAAGCTGGAAAATTTCTCTCAAGCCTTGGGAACATGGATATTTCTTATAAAAACAAAACGACATTATCAAATGCGACCGCATTAAGAAACGCCTATGACAAAAAAATTAAAACACTTGATGTAAAGGTAGGTCCTGTAGAAGCTAAAGTAAAAATAAAAACGCCTGAGAACAACACCACTATAAAGATTGATGCCGTTGGTTCTTCTCTGTCAAATAACAATATAGGCAAGAATACCAACGATAACTCAGATATGTCTGGAACATTGAAAAAACTCAGGATATATGTAAATAAAAAAACTCAAGCCACCCTAAAAAGTGAACAAAAGCGGCTTGAAGAATATAGATTAAAACTTGCTGATGATGTAAAAAAACTAGCCCATGTAAGCGGCGTTTCCTATGAATATAACCGTTCAAAAAACAAGAGCACCGGAAACATTACGGAGGGTGTCGCAGTAAAAAAGACTCCTGAGTTCACAAAATTTTCTGTTTCGGAGCTAAAAAAGATGAAAAAGAGGCTCTCTCTGAAAATAGAGAGCCAGGACAAGGCATCTAAATTTAAAGCCGAGGAACAAACTAAAAGAAGATATAAACTTATTGAATCAAGATATAAGACGCTTATAGAGAATGAGGAAAAACTGAATGAGCTTCTAAATGAAAGAGAAGCACAGGTTATAGACATAATAGACGCATTTTCGGAATTGAGCCAGGACAGCGGCTATTTTATTAACACAGGAGCAAAAACAGAATCAGGAACTGTAAAGCAGTCGGATTTATTCAATCAAGGAAGTGCCACATTAAAAACAGAAAAAGAACTCATTGATACTATCGGAAAAATACGGACTTTATTTAAAAAGCACAACAGTCTAAATGAAGAAGGAATAGACCCGATGCTTGTTGATATTAAGCTCGTGGAAAAAATGGATGGCTACACAAAGGCATCAAGAGAATATACAAACAAAGCGTTAGGAAGTTATAGAAATCAATTCCGTAATATTGATGAAAAAAACAGACGACTTGTAGAAAAGTACAAGCGAGATAATCCTCAGAAAATTTCTGACATAAGAGCTGTCCTTAATTCTTATGATATGCCTTATGAGCAGCTTAATGAAAAAAATAAGAAAGAGATAGAAAGACAAGCAAACAAAGTAATACGAAATATTCTTAAAAACAAAGGGCTTCTATTTGATTATGATAATCCAAGAAAAATTCCAGAAAAAATTGAATCTGTTGAAATAAGAAAAATTAATGCTAGAAAAGAAACCCAGGCAGCATTAGAGCAAGCAGGAAAAGACCTTAAAAAAGTTATCAAACAAAAAGTTGCTGAATATATGGCAAAGCTGCCGAAAGGACAGTTCCAGAAACTTACATCGGTGGATTTTCAGAAAATCTCAAAAGAGGTTTCAATTAAATCATTGACAGCAAAATTTAAGTCTAAGACCGAGGTCTCTCCTATTGGAACAAGCTCTATAAAAGGCTTGGATAATATATTCTCCCCGGAGGAATCTTTATCTGTTGTCATTTATAACAAGGACAATCCAACTCGGACAAAATTTGTAAATTATTCAGATAAATTTGAACCGCCAGAAGGATGGGCTATAAAACAAAAATCAAACGGACAGCCTCTTATCATAAGAGAAAAAACACAAAGTGAGAAAATATTCAGAAAAATAAGATTAAAAAAAGCCTCTATACCACAAGAACTGATAAGAGAAGGAATTGTGGATAATTACTACGGATGTGTAATTGCCGCCAGTTTTTTTCAAATTTTAGTTTCTAATACCCCTTTAGACGAAGAATATGATTATGAAACAGAAGAAAAGGAAACCCGGACAAGGAATAAAAGGCTTAGGGGAAGAGAATTAGACAGCACAGGAAAACAAACTTCCTATATAAAAGATGAATGGGATTTTCAGCAGGATGTAGAAGTTTTTACATACAAGCGTAAAAGAAAAAGACATCATACACCAGACAAGGAAAGTGTGCGTTTTAGCTGGAATCTTCATTATAAAGGAAGAACGTTTACATCAAAAGAAATTAATGAGAAATGTATGAACTGTTTTGCAAAGAAAGCAGACCCTGCAAGCATAGAGGCAATTGCCCAATACATACATTCAAAGACAAAAGATAGTCCTCTTGCAAATATAAATTTTACCTATGACAACTCTAATAAAAGATGGGAACAACTTGAATATGGCGGTTACAGAGGTAAAAATTCCGGTCCGTACACAGGGGCAAAGTACGGTTCCCTATATCAGCATGGTGTTACAAACAGCTTTTCTTGGCAGGCTCCAAAAGGTTATGTAAGGGTCGCAGAAGCTCTTTGGAACTCTCTTGCAGAATCAGATTTTATATGGGGTTCTGTAGCACTGTTCTTAAACAATGCACTTGCTCAGTTGGATGTATCAAAAGTTAATTCTGAAATCATGCAATGGTTAATGAAGTATGACCCGGATATAGGCTCGAGTGAGTATGACTACAAGGAGATTTACATAGAGAGGAGCAATCAATAATGACTGATACTTATGCAGAGCAAATTCTTATAGAAAAATTCAAGACACTAAAAGGATTACAGATAGAAACTACAAAAGATGAGAATGGCAATGATATTTTGTCTTATCCAGAAATCGCATTTCCGAACGAATCTTTTGAGCGTCCTGACAATGGTTACTGGTATGAGTTGTATTTCTTGCCAACTGAACCTGTACAAGTTGAGCTTGGCTCAGAAGCAAGAAGCCGTTGGTCAGGAGTAATGCAAATTAATATATGCGTTCCAAAGAACGATGGGATTGTTCCGCTAAACAGCCGCTACAACAATATTGCGTCGCTGTTTAGAAGCGGTTCGATTATAGATGGCGTAAGAATCAGACGGACTTACAGAACTTCCGCACTGGATGACGGCGATTATTACGTAATGCCTGTTTCGGTCGAATGGCAGGCAGATTTAGAACGATAGCGTGGAGGTAAAAAATGGCAACACCACAGTTTAATATCAAGACTGGGGCAGACAGCTCGGCGTATTTTTCACGTGAAATAACAAAGAGCGACAAGAAGCCTAATGGCGAAGCGTACTCAGAAGCAGAACTCGGGCTTATCAAGAGCGAGCAGTTCACCGATTCTGATTATTACAATTATCCAGTCCTTTTGAGACGAACAGGAGATTCATTAAAGGGTTCTACAGAAAGCATTGAATCAAATGAACTCCGAAAAGGTCGTACAAAATCAGCTCCTAGAAAGGGAAATTCTTCTTCTGAAGGGTCGCTGGATTTTGAATTTAGCCCGGAAACATACGACGATGTTCTCGAAGCTGCACTCAGAAGCGAATGGAAACCATGGAAGAACGACACAAACAGCGACACGAATATTGACGGCGATTACGGTGTGTTCCAGGATGGATTCTTCTCAATGAAGAGCATTGATAACAACGGCAATGTTATTGATATTAAAAAGAAACTGGTTGGAACAAAGGCTGATTGTACCGGGCTTGAAATTTCTGACCCGAATTACCCGGTTGTAATCACAGATGAGAAAGACAATCTTGAAATTGCCGAACTTACCTGCGGAACAAAAGACATCCGGTATGATGTCCTTAAACATTTCGGAGGCGTAGAGGGAGATGACTTGTATCAAGATTTTGAGCACTTCTCTGTAAATGCACTTGATATGTCTGTTACACCTGGGCAGATTGTTACTGGCTCATTCAGTTTCATGGGGTCAAACAATCCTGAACTTGTTCAGGAAGGTAGTGAAGAGAAAACTTTGTATACATATACAAAGGCTACGTCTTATGATGGCAGTACAACATATTATTCCGATGAGAAAGGTACTGTCGCAGCTCCTCAGCCGACTTCTGAAGGAGATATTACAGGTGGAAATTATTTTATCAGAACTGAAAACGGAAAATCTGAGCCTACTGGAATTATTAAAATCCTTTCTGATTACACAGGTCATAAAGGCAGATTCCTTGAGGCTAAAGATTCAGAAAAAGTTTCTGATTGGATTAAGAATCTTCCTAAGAAAGGAACTTCTACAGACCAGTACACAGCAAGAGAAGGTTTTCTGTATATTGACGGCATGAGAGTACAGTACGGCTCTAACTTGTCTTTCAGTCTCAATAATGGACTTGAAAGAACATTTGCAATCTTTGAAAAAGACGCAATCGCCATGTCTCCGCTTTCACTTGATATTACAGGTTCTCTTGGGGCTTATCTTATCAAGGGATATTCTGAGAAACTTTACAACCTTGCTACAAAAGATACTGATGTAGAGGTATTATTCTGCTTCCAAAATAAGGAAGAGAATCCAGATACAATGTATGTAGTCCAGATTTTCAAGACAAAGTTCACAGACAACGAAATTTCGTCAGGTTCTGAGAACCTTGAGGTTACGTTCCCTTTCCAGAGTTTTGAGGAAAGAGCAATGCGTATCTTCCGAATCCGCCGAAAGCAGCCTATATACATTTCCGCTCTTACAGCAGCACAGACAGAGTTTGATATTCAGTTATCCTCTGCTGTTGATACTCTTCCGGCAGATACAAAAGTAAATGTTTCTATCGGAACAGGTGATGCAGAGGCTGCAACTTTTGTTCAAGATTTGGCTGATAAAGGTGTAATAAAATGCACTGCAAAAACAGCACCTGCGTCAGGCGACAAGGTTATGGTTTCTGTAACATTTAACAATCTAACAAAGAGTAGAGTATACTCTGTTGCATAACCCTACAAGGGGAGCGAAATACTCCCCTTGTTTTCAAATTTTCCACATCAGCTAAGGAACTTTTATTTATGGCGACATCAAAGAAAAACGAGGACATTTCACAGAAGGCTGAAAACGGTGCTACGCTTGATATTGCACAGTTTTTCTCTCGAGACAATGAGAATAACGGTGCATGGTTTGAACCTGAAATAAATGGCAGAAAATGCGGATTTGAATTTCTTGTTTGCGGCGTAAATTCAAACACCGCCTCAATTGCCGACGAAAAATGGAATAAGCAGAAAAGCGAAGTAAAATCTATTCAAGACCCACAGGAACGAGCAAAAAAAGATGACGAAATTTTTTCAGAGCGTATCGCAAGCTTTATCCTTGACATCCGCGGAAAGGACAAGAAACGACTTGTAGCAAATGGCAGAGAAGTAACAAAAGATGACATACCTTTAATTATCTACAACTCCCCTGCCCTTGCAGTTGAAGTCTCAAAATTTGCAGGTACCCTTGAAAATTTTTTAGGGCAAGAGAAGAACGATTAAAACCTGCTGTCGAACGTTACTTCTATCTTAATTATCAATATTCAAAAAAGGTCTCGGTTTATAATCCAAAAAATAAGAAGAATGAGATAAAATCGAGACCTGTCTGCAATATTGATGAACGCGACGACTTTATTAGAAAATTTGGAAATGATGAATTTCTCAGAATATGTAAAATAGACCCAAAATGGGATAACCTAAAGGATATTCCCATTCCAGAAGACTGTAAGTGGCTTTGGTCGCACTTTTTAACATTATTCTATTCCTGTGCTATAGATATAAATGGGAACAGGATATTTCGACCTGTAGATATTCTCAATTACTGCGAGTGTTTCGGAGTTGATATGACTTACAGGGAAAGAAAACTTATGCTTTCAATGAAACATTGGGCTTGCTCCGTTATCTATCAGCTGGAGAACTCCAAGGAGGATTAGGAACTATGGCTGACCAGAACAACATCTCTGATTTAGAGAAGGAATATGAGGCTAAGATAAATGCCGTAGTTGCTAATGAGGCATACAAAGCCTCCATAGAGGAATCTCCCGATAGCAATGCAAGCCTGGGGGGAACAGTTGATATTTCAAATCTTCTGACAGCCTCTAAAACTCTTAGCAAGATAACAGAATCTGTTAAAAATTTAAAAGACGAAGCAGGAGCCTCAAAAAAAAGCGGGATTACATACGGAATTGATTATTCAGATGTTCCAATGGCTCGCCTATCTAGGAAAGATAGAAAAGAATCTGAATCTTTTTTAGATAAGTACAAAGATGAAATTCAGGCAGTCCATTCAAAACGCCAGCAAGATACATTGGAACAGTTTTTGAATACCGGCTCCTCTGGATTATTATATAAAGCAGAAAGTATGCTTGCAGAATCAAGCAGAAAGCAGAAATTCAAGGAGCAAATGCAGCTCTTTGACTATAATTACAAAAACAGAGAAAAAGGTAATATAAGAAAATATCAGGAACAATTAAAAGCTAATGGCGGTGGCGTAAATTTTATACTGCCAAATACAAATCTTAGGAATTTACTTGGAAACAGTTCTGCCGCAACAAGAATAAAAAATGAAAATATAAACAATGAGAGAAAGAAAGATTTTTACATTCAAAAACAAGCACGCGAAATTGTTGATGAAATTTATAAAACCATACAGGAAAAAAGACAAAGAGAATCGAATCCAATTTCGGCACAATCCGCTTCCAGATTATTGCTTACAGACGATGCAGGAAAATATAAGATAGCACAAGAAAGATTTGTCTCTGGAAACTACATGACAGAGGCGGCAAAACATTTTCAATTTTTGAGACAAGATGCACGAAACGGCAATCGCACACAGGATTCACTCGAAAAAGGACTGAAAGATTCTTTTGAATCCAAATTTGATTCTATAAAAGAGAAAGTTACCTCGTTCTTTAGTTCTGGTATCGGACGCATAAAGGATATTCTATCAGGAGTGCCTCAGTCGGTAAAAAATGGAGCTTCCAAGTTCTCTCAGACAAGATTTGCAAGGTATCAGGCTGTAAACTGGGGAAGGTTCGCTGGAACAACAGCAAGAAATTTTAAAGACTGGAAAAAGACTGTATTGTATAATGCAAACAGAAACAATATGTACGATGGAACTTTCAAAGGTCTTTTAAATTCGACAGGACTAGGATTTGCGAAGACACTCACAAGAACCATTTTTCCAAAAGAAACAGCAGAAAAAATAATTCCTGCACTTGGGGTTGGAGCAGAACTTCTGAAAAAAGGTGCCCAGAAACTTTACGACGCAGGCGTAGAAGGATTAAAAGCGTTTGGAGAAATCCAGGCGATTCAGACGAACCTTGGCGTAGTCTATGGAAACCAGTCAGAGGCAGACCAGATGTTCGAGCGTTTGTCTTCTTATGCAGTCAAATCACCTTTCAGCACGAGCCAGATAGCCAATTTTGCGGTTCTCCTGAAACAGTCCGGGGTATACTCTTCTGATATAGAAAATACATTAAAAATGCTTGGAGACACAGCAGGCGGAAACGAAGAGAAAATGAGCCGCATCGCAAACAACTATGCCCAGATTGTAGCAATGGGAAAAGCGACTTCAATGGACTTGCGTCAGTTTGCAAACGCAAATATCCCTATCTATGAGGAATTAAAGAAACAGCTTGGGAACGTTTCCCAGAAAGAGCTGAGACAGATAACGGCAAGCGGTGGTATCACTTCTGACTTAATCGAAAGAGCCTTTATTGACATGACATCAGAGGGCGGACGTTTTGCAAATGCCACAGAGAAAGGTGCAAAGACATATAAAGCAAAAAAAACAAACCTTGCTGATATAAGACAGCTCGGTATGGCTGAGTTTGGAAAACTCGTATACGAAAAAACTCCTGTTCAGCCTATTATGGATTTTCAAGAATGGTGGTATTCCGCCGTAAAGGATTTTTCAAAATTCTGGAACGACAAGTATGATTTAAACCAAGTTAAAAAATCGGGTGAAAATTATGAGATTCTGACCGGGGTGTTGGATGCTATAAAAAATCAGACCATAGCGACAAATTCCAACACAGAGGCTTTGTTAAAGAAAGATTCTGACACTTCATACAGGACATATATAGACGAAGCGAGAGCGACCGGAACAAGAATATATTCAAGCAAAGCAGAACAGATAACAGCAGAGAAAGAAAAAGCAAACTATGCTATTGATATATTAAATAACATAAGTGATGAGGATTATAGGAAATTATCTAAATCTGATTTTTTCTCGAATTTACTAAAAGAAATCGGGCTGCCTACAATTCTCCTAGAAGGTGAAAACAGACAAGATTCAATCACAATAATTGGGAATACCTTAAAAAGATTTGAAGAGAGCTTAAAAAAAGCACAGAAAGAAAATGGAGGTCAGAACTACAACTTCTTTCTTCAATCACAGGGTGTCAGCTTAGCCAGAGATGCCGCTGAGAGTTTCGGAAAATTCTCAAAAGACAAAAAATCCTCTACCTCTATTGATGCCGATGTTTATGAAATGTATAAACAGACAGAGGCGTACAGAGAGGAAGAACGCAACAGAGAACAGAACAGGTTGCAGGAAGCAAGAAAACTGCTTGAAAAACAGAAGAGCCTTGGAATCAATGAAGAGGATTTCAGCTGGATAAAAAACAATCAAAATCTTAAAACTGATGATATAGCAAATTATTTAAAACTTTTTTATGGAAATAACTATCTTGATACAGCAAGTGAAAATTTAAGCGACAAAACAAAGGGTATAATCTCAAAGAATCTTTCTAATATCAGCTCCGTCCTTGAATCAAGTTTTACTGGAGACGACCAGAAAATAATTCAAAAATTAAACAAGGAGCTTGAAGAGGCTTTAGGCAAAAAAACTCAGACCACCGCAGAGAAAAACCTAAATAATCAAGAGATAAATAAAATCTCAGGGAAATATAAAGAATTTGCTAAAACCTTAAAAGATGATACTCAAAAAATTCTTTTAAATGCTCTGTTTATTGACTCGAAGGGAACCCTTATAGATGAAAAACAGCTTGAGGCGGCGGAGAGAATAACAAAGAAAAAAGTTGAAAAAACATTTACTCCATTCTGGAAAAGATATGCAGCCTCTATTTTAAACGTGTCCATCGAGGGTTTATCGACTCAAAATGTAAATACGCAGCTAAAGAATGAAAATGCCAGAGAAATAAATCAGGCTATTGCAAATGCGATGATTTCCTCAGGCTTCAGTCCAGAAGATACCCTGAGAATGGTTTCATACAAAAACCCTGAAATTTATACCGGAGGTGTTTCCGGTTCAAGAGGTATAAACCAAGAGGGAACAGCTAAAATTTATGAAGAGTTTGCGATGTCGTCAAAAGCAACTGCAAAAGTTACCAGTGCATATTTGCAGGAGTTACAACGACAGGAGACTCAGCTATCGCAGTTCTTTAGCGGAGCGGCTTTCAAACGAGAAGATTTAGATAAACTGTATGATGAGGAATGGGCTTCTGAATTAGGATACACAAACAAGGAATCCTGGGTAAATGCCTTTGACGCAATGACAGACGCGTCAGGGAAGTTTACAGAAGCCACCTTGAAATCCGTGAGTGCGATTTATACAGAAGTAAAGAAACGCCGAGAAAATGCTTCAATATTATCAGGATTCAAGAACGAAAATGAAACTCTGGATGACAGAGTTAACGCCGAAAAAAGCAGGATGCTTGTCAATAATTTGTATTATCCTGATTCAGAGCAGTTTCAAAAATTTAATGCTCTTCCAAAAACAGATAAAACAGCTTACCTGAACACACTTCAAAAAGTTTATACCGAAAATGGCACCAAAGATATAAGCCGTATGCAAAAAGATGTCTCCGGTTTTTTTTCTGGAACTATTCTTGACAGCAATGAAAATGTCGCCGCTGCAAAAAATAATCTTGCGATAGCGAATAAAAACTTTCAGGATGCAAAAGAGAATCTTGCCAAGACACAGGAGCTTTTGAATAATACTCCCCAATATGTCAGTGATAATGATAAAAAAAAGAAGATGCCGTTCTTTTCAAAACTGAAAGACAGGGTGTTTGGCAGCAAAGCAGAACAAATCGAAAGCCCTAGCTATACAGAGGCGAAAGCTAACTTTGACTCTGCACAGACAGAAGTAAATACCGCACAGGTTACTGTCAATGCCGCAAAAGCGGATTTGGAGTCAAAAATCCAGTCCGCGACTGGCATAGATTCCGAGGTTTACAAAGAACAGGATAATTACATAGACAAAGTAGCCGAATATAATAGAATCCAGAAGATAGAGCAGCTTCGGGAGATGCCGGGATGGAAAGAACTTTCCAAACAAAGCGAATGGAAAAAAGAGGATAATCCTTGGTTCCGTATGTTCAATCCTTCTATCGAAATTGCACCGGGAAATACTTACGGACAGCAAGAAATCTTAAATGCCTATGGTGTTGAACAGGGTACGAATTTCCGTGATTACGTAAAAGCCAGGTACACTAATGAAAATCCTGACGGAACGCTGTCAGCTGGAGATGAGAATACCCAGACATACAAGAATCTTTCTGAATTAAAAGACCGACTGGAAGGAATAGGAAAAGAAGGTAAAGAGCTTGCCGCTTCTCTTGATTTTAGCAATCTTGATATTTCTGCACTAGAAAAAATGGAGGAGATGGTCGGGGGAACCTCTGAGCTTGCTGATAGTGTAAAGAAAAAATTGGAAGGGACTATTGATTCTATGAAAGAATCCGCAAAATCGACAGCCTTTAGTGCAATAGAAAATTCATGGACGGCTATAGGAAAATCTATAGCAGAAGGCAAAGATGCTACAAAAGGGTTGGCACTTGCCTGGAAAGACGCTGCAAAACAGTTGTTGTCATCTATTTCTGCAACACTAACTCAAACTGGACTTGAAATAGCTATGATGGGTGCCCGAAAAAACAGCAAGAGTACGGTTATACAAGGACTTGCACTGGCAGCCGCTGGTGGTATCGCAGGGATTTCCGCAGGTATGTTGAGTTCAGACTCTTCATCTGATAATTCCACCGAAGAGAATGATTATGAACAAAGAATAAAGAATCTAAAAGACGCACTCTCAGACCTTATAGACCAAGCGAAAACAGACGCGGAATATTACCAGAAGAACCTTTTGCATAAACAGGCGTTAAGTGAGAATGACTATTACTCGGCGAAAAGTATAAGCGTAAATGACGCTATTATAACGCCGAATGGAAACGTAATTTCCACAGCTCCTGATGATTATCTGATTGCGACGAAAACTCCTGATACATTGGTTGGTAACAATATTCAGAAAGACAGCGGAACAATGCAGATTGAGTTCAACCCTACATTCAATTTTATTGACCAGACAACCCAAGGAGTCCAGACAGATGTAAAAGAGAGCTATGATGAGAATGGAAATATAAGTTTCGATATTGTCCTAAAAAATGTTGTCGGAGAGGCTATTGCTAACGGCGATTTGGACGCTTCATTTAATGCAAGGGAATACAGACTGAGGGGAAAATCAGTCGCCTGGTAATCACTTGCAAGGTAGTTTCTGACAGTGAAACTACCTTTTTTTATTTAACAACAGTTTTTAACATATATAGAATCTACCTTATGGTTGTTGAATGGGAAAAACTTGTAAACAAACATATTCTTGATGATATGACTATCACAATAGGAAGCAATGGTTATGTACAAGACAAGAATAATGACGGCGGATATAAAGACCGCCGACTTGTAAGAAGATATGCTCCAGAGGAATACAAGATTTCCATGGATTTTAACTGGGCTGACAAATATGGCTCGGGCATATCAGAATTTACAATCTTTATGGATTGGTATAACGACATTCACAAAAGGGGGGTAAACCCTTTTCTTTTTCCGTCCATAAGAAGATATAAAAAAGACCTTTCTAAAGAAATGTGCAGATACAGAATTATCTCTTCGCCAACGGTACAGAAACACGGACTTAATAACCGCGTACAGATGACGTGGATTGAGGATTATCCGGGTCATCTGTATATACCACCAATAAATTCAGAATGGCTTGATACAGTAAACAAGCGGATTCTTGAATCAACAACATTCACAACCAGTTCTGGCGGAAAAGTTGATTTTTCCGGTCCGAATGGAGAATTTTCAGACAGGCGTTTAACAGAGGAATATATACCGAACCAGTATTCTGTATCTATGGATTTTGATTGGCTGAATCTTGATTTGAACGGACAGTCTGAATTCGATAGGTTTGTGGACTGGTTTATATACGGACATAAATACGGAGTAAAAGCATTCTCATTTCCTGCGATAGACAATATCAATCTTAAAGGGTGCTATAGATGTTATTACCTTGACCAGAATGGTCAAAAAAATTTCATAACAGAATCTGATTACATACTTGGAAAAACATCTGCTGACAAAGACCGGTATTACAGGGTTGATTACAGCGACGCACAATATGATAAATACAGGATTATATCTCCACTTACAGCAGTGAAGTCAGGATTTTGTATGAGGGTATCTATGACATGGGAAAATGTAGTTACGAGAGAGTTTGATATAGACAAATTGCTAAGGAGCTGAAAATGCCAAAGAATATAGAAAGTGTAACAATGAGCGAGCTTTTTGACAGGGCTTCGGACGGAAACATCCCGATTCTTGTTGATATTCAGCACGGAAGCATTATCTGGAAAGATAACAACGAGCAGGAGAATGGTCATTTACGACTTATAAATAATAATGCAAAAGTTAAATACCAAGGCAAAACATATTATCCTGCGTACTTCTCATTTATTCCTCCATCGGAAGATGGACAGAAAATTGGAAATACATCTGTAACAATCTCAGCGATAGACCAGCGTATCATTGAGGTTATCAGGTCTATTGATTCTACTCCAAAGTGCGTATTCGAGGCTTTTTACACAAGACTTACAGATACACAAATCGCGTTCTCAAAACTTTATCATTACGAATTTCAAATGGACTCGGTTTCTTGGGATGGTATAACAGCAAAGTGGAATCTTGTGTTTGATTCTGCCGCTCAGCTAAATGTGCCTAGGGTCTTAGCAACTGTAAACAGATGTCCTTCTATTACAAATGAGTAAGGCAGGCTTTTGATGATAAACATTGATGACCTGCTTGGGGTTCGGTATAGGCATAATGGGCGTAATGCAAAGACAGGGTTTGACTGTTATGGTTTGGCTATAGAAGTTGAAAAGAGGTTTGGGCACATCCTGCCAGATTTAGACTTATTTAAGGCTGACGGCAGAGACTTCATGGTCTGTAAGGACATTGCACTAAACGAACTATGTGAAAAAGTCCAAGAGGTTAATGAGCCAGAGCAAGAAGGAGATGTCATATTATTTAACAACAATTCTGTGTTGAATCATATTGGAGTATATCTAGGAAACGGAAAGTTTATCCACTGCAATAAATATGGCGTTCATATAGAACGTACCACACAATGCTACCACATCGGGAAGGTCTACAGATGGCTATAGTCAATTTTTTTGATGACATTTTAAGTGAAGTTACAGAAACAAGAAAAGTTAAAAACGGTCAGAAACTACAGAGCATAATTAATAAATATATAGAAGAAAAAGACGCTGTCTCTGTTCCTTATGAACTCTATGATGTCGAGTCTGGAAATACCTCATATATAACGCCAGAAACAAAAGAATTTAGAACGCTTTGTCTTTTAAATGGAAATGAGCAGACTGACCTTGAATACAAAGTCAAGGGCAATGATATTGTAAGTTTTATTGTAATACCAGAGGATAGCACCCAGCAATGGGTAAATTATCTTGGCGGCGGACTAGCGATAGCAGGCGGAGTCTTGCTTTCTGTTTTTACATCAGGAGTAGGAGCCACTATTGGAGCAGGATTAATATACACTGGTATCGGTATGGTTGCCAGCCAAGGAATACAAGACATAATAGACTATTCTTCTGATAGCTCGAGTTATTCAAAAAAACAGAAAAACGACACTATGAAAGAGGCTGAGAATACGCTTGGATTATCTGATGGCTCTAACCAGAATATTCTTAACCATAAATACCCTATCCTATTGGGAAAACATCTGCTGAATCCTTACACAGCAGGTTCTGCTTTCAATACTACACTTACTGGAGAAAATGGAGCTAATAAAGGTCATTACTTAACAAAACTCTATGAAATAGCAGACAGTCCTGTAAAAATCACAGACCTAAAACTCGGCGAGACAATGCTGGCTTACAACAGAACCTTTGAAGATACTATACGTAATTCAGTAATGCACGGAATGCTGCGTGGTTACAATGATGCTGATACAGGAGACATCTTGAAGAAATGGAAAAACAACGATGTTTCAGTAGAGATACTTCAAGCAGGAACTCTTTTAAAAGACAACGAAAACAGATTCGGAACTTTATATCCTCAGACTGTAGAACAAAAAAAGCCGGACGCAAATATATTGAATATTAAAGACGGTGATATAAAGAAAGTGGCTGAACGTTCCTATATGGGAACTTCAATACCAAATGGTTTTAAGACAAATTCAGTAAGATTTTCACGTTCTTGCCCACAGAAAATTGAAGTTGAGTTCAGTTTTCCAAATGGACTTTATGCCTACCGCACGAGAAAAGAGGATGGAAAAATTTTCTATTATAATGTGCCAGTCAGCTTTGCGATACAATGGCGTTTTATAAAGAAAAACCAAAAGTCATCTGACGCAGATTCTCCGGCAGGCTGGAACAATTTTGATTACATCGATGTATATGATGGGCAAGATATAAAACCATCTTATTATACAAAAAATGAAAAACTGTATGAATACAACTCGTTGTTTGGAAAAAGAGATTATTTAAAAACGTCCAGCGAGGATTCGATGTCCGAGTTCTTTCTGAAAGATAAATTTATTAATACAGAAATTTTTAATCTTAATGGCAGGTACACAAGTAAAGATAATGCAACTTTCAATAAGGTTGCAACCATAAAATGTCTAGTAGGACTTAGAAAACACAATGGAGTAACTGTATGGTCGACAAATGAGGTTTTAGTAAAAACAATATTTTTTGTCTCATCATTTTCAAAAAATCAGATTTTAACCTCATCTTCAAAAAATGTACTGGTAACTCAACCAAGACTTGACCCAAATACAAGAATCGCGACTAGTAGCGGTGGAAAATGGGTTGATAATGCTTTGAAACCGAACGACTTAAACGAAGAGAATGGTTGGACTGTACTCTCTGTAACAGAGATAATAGAGGCTGATGATTATGATGCTATGATTCAGGTTATCAATAATAATACTGATGACCTGTCAAAACACGAAATCAGCAGAGATGATATAAATGTTTCGGCAAGAAGTTATGTCGCAGTAAAAGAATTTACTCCTAACGAATGTGCCAAACTTATTGGCTACCACAACGATAGTGATGAACACCTAGATTCTGTCGAGGTTAGGGTTTTAAGACTGACACCGGCTTATTTTCAGGAATATACGTGGAAAGATTCTGATTCTGGCGATTCGCACACAATAAGCGATGAATGGACGGCAATGTCTTACTGCGACCTTATGAAATGGGATTATTTAAGAACATTTGCCTTTGATAAGGATAAATTTAAAGAATCTCTTGACGACGGCTCTATCTCCCTTCACGAAAAAGGAGAAGATAAGCAGGTAATGAGAAAACTGCCGCTAAGACCAATCAAAGATGATGACTTAAACAGATTCTGTTACGTAGCAATAAAATTAAAGCAGGATATAGCAGAAACAGCCGGGAAAAGTTTAAATCAGTTTTCTTGTATAGCACAGAACCTTGCTCCTAACTATGATACCCAATCAGGGAACTGGGTTCCTGCTGTCATAAGTCCAAAGACAAATAATTACCACAAATATCTTAATTCCTCAAAAGATTATAAAATAGAAGATATTTCTGAACAGGAGTATCTTGACGCTCTTCGACAAAGAAAAACAATTACCTTGTTTATTGACGGTACCGATGTAACAACAAACACGGTAAAATCAAATATCACGAGATATTACTTGTCTGAAAAAGGATTGGAATATTCAAAACTGAACATTCCGGGTAAAGACTATATATTCAATATAGACGGCACTGACTATCCTGTAGATTTAACGAATATTTATACTGATGACACAAACAGAACTATTATAGACGGACTGTATATAACAACAGGAAAAGGCGATAGTTATGACGGAGTGTTTATCAAAAAAACGGATAATGCAACCCATAGTGTCTATATCTATAAAAAGGATTCATCTATTAAGCCGTCCGAATATTACCAAACAGCAGATGGCAACAATTTTTCTGAACAACTAAAAAAAGAGATTTTTAACTACTCTACCCTTAGCAATAGTTCAGTAGACGCAGATATTCTATATACAAACAGACCGATGGTTTATGGTTCTAAGCTGCAACAGAATGGCTTTGCAGACGCTGAGCCCGACAAGAAATACTGGGTTTTCGCAAAAAAATATACAAATGAAAATATCTTGAACTCGAAATATCCTACATACGCCATTGTCGTTACCCCGATAAAACCAGATGGTACAGTTCTTACTAAGACAGAGCTTGATACAGCTGCAAACAGGTTGCTGAGAGGTCAAAGCGATACTGATAAAATTTTATTAGCATCGTTTAAGCCTGTATATGCAATAAAAACAGGATTATCTCAATCTGGTAAAGTCTATTATTACACAAGTTCTGTTGGCAACGCAGCAAACGGAGCAGACGACTACAGCCTTTCAGAGCAAGCTGACCAATATATACAGATACAGGAAAAATTACAGGAAATTTATAATAATCAGGAAAGCGAGTACTACGAAAAACTTTCTGCACTGTCTGCAAAGACTCCTGAAAATATACAGATAGAGGATATTGAGAAATATGCCACAAATATAGGACTTTCGTATGATTTCTCTTCTGTTGACAGCGGAACAATAGATTTTTACAAGAAAAAGATACTCAGGATTCTTTATAGGACAACTTTTATAGAAGCCCTGAAACAAATGGGGCTTGTAACGCTTGATGAATCTAAATCTGCAAAATTTTATCTACCTGAATATATTGAGAAGAAATACTGCTCGCAGAATGTAGCCTCTCAGTTCTTGTACGCACTCGTAGGACCCGCCCTTGGCATAGACGCAAAAACTTATGATTGCGTGAATATGAATAGTGTAAAAGAACTGTATAATTTCTGTGAGGATGTTACAGACGGCACAAAGAAAAAAAATAGCAACGAGCTTCTTCACATGAAATTTTCCTGCAATGGGGTTGTATCATCAGAGATAAAATTTGAGACTTTGCTGAAAAATATTCTTCTGACAGGGCGTTCATCTCTAAAAAGAGATGAGAAAAACAGATACGAGGTGCTTCTGGGAAAACCTACTGATTATCCTGTGGGAGTTCTGAATCAGCAGAATATCATTTCAAAATCAAACACAAGAAGCCTTGCGAATGAGATTTCTGGTTATCTTGCAGAGTTTACAGACGAAACAGACAATTACACGCGGAATAGTTTGTACGTAATGAATGACGGAGAGGACTATAGAAAGCCTACCAAAGAAATTTCGTCAATATTTATCAACTATGTTACAAACCGGGAGCAACTTTATTCTCTTGTTCGTTATAACCTTTGTACAGTTCTTTATCAAAAAGAATCCTATTCGTATACCGTAGGCTCTATTGGATATGCCCTAAGTGTCGGAGATGTCCTTTTGATTCAGGACGATTCTCTTCTTGTCGGAAAAGAAAGCGGAGCAAGAATAACAAGTCTTATAACCAGCAATGACGGCAATTATCTTTATGGTATTACAGTAGACAGTCCTATTGAGTTCTCTGGCAAATCAGGATTTGGATGTACTATTGTGCAGCCGGAGAAATATCAAGCCAGCAGATGTATAACCCTTGAATTCTGTGATAAGAACGGAATTTTGGTAGATTCTGATAAAAACATAAAACTCACGCCAGAAATAGGTCTTACAAACACCCTTTATTTCAAGGAACCTATATATCTAGGAAGCGGTACGGACAGCGAGACCGGGAAAGTTATTCAAATTGTTCCAAAGATAGGAAATCTTGTCG
Organism: uncultured Clostridia bacterium; assembly: GCA_934274515.1. Taxonomy (GTDB): domain Bacteria; phylum Bacillota; class Clostridia; order Christensenellales; family DTU072; genus CAG-1782. The sequence continues at coordinate 18,367 of CAKQTC010000011.1, read as the reverse complement.
CCTTTGGTAATCTGAAAGCCATAACAGAAAAAGGGCTTGTACTTAGCATAAGTCCAAAAGATAATGGGCAATTTGATATTCGGCTCGTTCCTTACAGACCAGAACTTTATAATATGGGAACCAAAATGCCTGTATTCACCGCGAATATGACAATCCCATCAAGAGAAGAGGAAGAATTTGTATTTTCCGACAAGACCTCGGCTTATGACCAGGAACAAAAAGTTGCAGACGCTACAGCCTCTCTTACAGAAAAAATAGACGCAATATCTAAAGATATTGATGTTACGCCTCCTACCTCACCTGTTCTTACAGAAGCTGTTTCTGATAATAACGGAAACATAACCCTTGTATGGAACGGCTCAACAGACAACAAGAGCGGAGTGTCTGAATACTTTATTTACCACAAGACCGTCGGACGTTTTGTAAGAATACAGACCATTCCGCATGATAATAATTCACAGGCTCAGTACACATTCACACATAATACCAGTGAAAAATTTACAACGCATTATTATTATGTAACGGCAAAGGATAAGATGAATAATGAATCCGAGCCGTCAGAAACATTATCTATAGAGAATCCAGTAAAGACAAAGCCGTATGAGCCAAAGGCTCTAAAGGCTATGGCAATGCGTGATTACATAAGGCTTGAATGGACTTGCGAGCAGTCCACAAACGCAAGTCTTAATCCAAGGCTGTTCAAGGTAGAAATAAAAAGAAACGATACTGATGAATGGGAATCTGTAGGAGAATATTCATCAAGAGAAACTCTTTATTACTTCGATAGGAGCAAAGACGGCTACAGCGAGGCTGATAAAATTTCAAAGTACCAATTCCGTGTAAAGTCCGTATCTGTTTACGAGCTTGAATCTGAATATTGCACATCCGAATCTGTCAATGTCGACAACTATCTTGGCTGGAAAATCGGAGATATTGAAATATCTTCATACGCAACAGAGGGAACGCTCTTTATAAAGGCAAGTGTAAAAGGCTCTTCTTACGGAGATAAATTTCTTAATGTAAAATACGGCGATGAGATTGTGGCTGAAAATTCCCTTGCAGGAAGAATGTTCTATGTGAAACTGAATGGCTATCAGGAAGTGTCTGATATTACCAGCAAGGACATCTATGTAGAGTGCTATTCAGTCGCAGACAATGTTTCAAAGACACTTGCCGGAAGCAGCATTGACACAAGCCTTTATAAGACCTATAAAATCACAAAACCTAGTGTAACAGCCTATGCGGACAAGCAGGGAATCCACATATCTTGGTCTGACAACACAAGCGACTACTACCTTAAACCTGCATACAAACTCACGATTGACGGAAAGGAAGTTCTCTCTGCTGCTGACACATTGGACTACAGCTGGCTCTTTGCGGAGAACACATATCCTACAAAGGCTGAGGTTCTTGCACATACGATAATCCTCTCTGTGAGCACTGCCGCTGATTCTGTGGAAATTTCAGACATAGCAACTGATATTTCAGTGTTCAAAGGATGGATTCCTGATGTTCCTGATATAAAATTGTCTGCGAGCGGTCGTACTGTTCCTGTATCTTGGAACATACAGAGCGACAATGTGTATGACTTCCTTGGATGTGAGCTACAGGTGGCGAAAGGCTACAAGGTTACAGCCGGAAAATATTCTGTAATCACTGATGAGAGTGAGCTTGAGTGGTTTGCTCCTGCACTCGGACTTAATCCTTACGATAGCCTTGAGAACTACAAGAAGGGCGACAAGGACGGCTATCTCTCTGTAAAAGGCTCAAGCGTTGCTTTCAGCGTTCCTCTGTTCGGACAGGACAATGACGGTGCGATGAACACAATGTACGTCTACAGAGCAAGGGCTTTCACAAAGGGCGGAAAATCAGAGTGGTCAGACGCATACTTTATCGAGGTGAAGCCAGTTTCCGCATACGACGTTGTAAAGGCTTGGGATATAAACGACAGCGGCGAGAAAGTCAAGATTGACGGTGCACTTGGTGCGAACCAGATTTTCGTGAACGAGCTTTCCGCTGTCTGTGCGAACCTCGGCTATATCACAGACGGAGCATTGCAAGGCGACCAATACAATTATTGGGCTGTAAACGATACTGTTTTAAAAGATGGTTCAACTTTGCATAAAGGTGCGTTTCGCGTGGGTGGCGTAAACAAATATATAAAAGTTATTCCAAAAGTAGAAAATGGAGCGGTAATCGATTACGATGTTGAACTTCATGTGGGCGATTTTTCAATGAGTGCAACAGGAACTCTTATTGAAGGCGGCTATTTTACTGTAAAAGATTCAAAATCAAATGTTCTTTTTCAGCTTACGCCAGAAAAAGCGATGATACAGGTAAATGAAGGAACTTATAATTCCAACGAACTGATTGACATATACGCCTCAAATGCAACAACTTCACCAACAGAATTAAGAACAGCAGAAAATTATCATTGGTTTGATTCAAAACTGTATTTTGCCGAAGTAACAGAAAATTCAAGCTCTTCATATACCATATCTGTATACGAAGTTTCTGGAAAAACAACAGCATTGAAGCGAACATTGAACGCAGTAACAAAAGATTATTGGTTCAAGGATGGATACATTTATTACAATTCCACAACAACGATTCTTTTCAAAAAAAAGAACTGCATAAAAAAAACAAAAATATCAAACGGTTCAAACACGAACTATACCGATTTGGGCAACAAGCCTGATTTTACAGAAATCGCTTATTTTGGCGACTATATAATGTATCTTGACGATTCAGATTCAGACAACAAACTTCTTTACTTGTACAATCTTACAACAAATACTAAAAGCGAAAGTTTTAATGCCTCGAACAAGACAATATCCATAGCCGCTGCAACAGATGATTCAAATTACATATACGTTATGCTTACAGCTTCTTTTGTTACCATTTTTCTTAGATTCAGCAAGTCAAATATGACATGGGAAGTTACAGGAAGCACATTTATTCCTCGTGGTGATGTTTCAGAATTTTCTAAAAATCTGCAAATAAAAGATGGCGGTATAACAGTTTTTTGCCGATTTGGATTTTTTCCAACAAATACTTCAACTGCAAACCAGGAAGGAATTGTTATGCTTGAAAATCCTATGTTTGAATTTGCGAATAATTTAGACAATCTTTCTGCTATTTCAAACATAACTATCTATGGAAATGACGTTTCTTCTTCAGAAGCTGACAAATCTGTTTATATACCGATTTACAGTAACGACAACAAGATTTATGTTCAAAATCTGGAAGATTATTGCATATATTCTGTAGACAAATTCTTATCTGAAAGTGAAGTTGAATGTTATGGAGCTGTTTGGAAAGGTTCTGTTTCTTATAAAAAAGTTCAATCGCTGAGCGAAAAAAATGGTGAAATTGGCAATACTATAACTGCCTGCTGTTGTTTTTCTTTTAAAGATGAACAGGAGGACAACAATTCGTTTCTTTTTTGTGGTCTAAAAGTTTTTCAAAATACAGAAACTAGCGGTTATAACGAAGTTTGTGTTGTCGGTTCATACGAATCTGAACAGTACAACAAAAAGACAAAAGCTGTATATGAAACAGGAATTGGTTTTACAGGAATTTATTTTAATTCTTTGAACAATACTTATCGCTATGTAACAGACACAGGTGCATATCTTGAATTTGATGAAAACGGAAAGCTCATTACTGCAAAAGGCGAAACAGGTGCTACCGGACCGCAAGGAAAGCCAGGTCAATCAGCCGGATTTGGTGATATTACTGCCAGTGTTGATGATAACACAGGAATTCCAGAGGTTACTGTAACAACAAAAGGTTTTGATTCAAAAAAATATATTGATTTTGCTTTTAAAAACTTAAAAGGAAAACAAGGAGAACCCGGTGTTTCTGTTGTAAAAGTTGAACAGATTGAAACTTCTACAGAAAACGGCGGAACAAACAAAATAAGAATAACATTGTCTAATGGTTCTACATCAGATTTTGTTATAAAAAATGGAAACAGTTCCACAATTGACGCAGACCATTTCGAGGGAACTCTTCCTGTAAGTAAAGGCGGTACAGGGGCTACAGATGCGGCTACAGCATTTAACACACTGGCTGACGCTGCAAGGAATTCTTCTACACCTATAGACACTGAGAAGATGCTGCTTAAACCTGCTGGCACATGGTATAAGACAACATGCTTAGACTTCTGGAACTATATCAAGGGTAAGATAAGCTCTGTACTTGGACTGACAGCAGACAGTTATGGCGGCAGAGCTGGTACAGCTGCGTCAAGAGCAAGCTATAGAATAGACCTTTCGTCTCTAAGCTCATCCAACTTCTATCCAGTAACCTTTCAAGAAGCTGATTCTTTCTCAGATGTCGCTGTCAGGTCAGAAGGAGGTTCGAGAAGTATTCCATATAACCAGAACAGAATACATTTCCTAGCTTCCTATCACGGATGGTCTGACACTCCTAAGAGCCTGAATATCCTGGAGTATGCCTGCTTTGATGATGACGAGATAACTATAGGATGTATAGGATATGGCTCTCGAGAGGGCGGCTGGGCAATATGGCTCCGAGGCGGAAGAGTTTATTGTTTTTCATGTTTAAATGCGACGCCCACATTAAGGACATCTGACTATACAAACGGCAGCGAGAAGTTCACAGTAGGAACTAACTATTATGGCGGAAGTAATGTAAATGTCAAGATAGACTTCACGCCCCAGTCAACTATCACAAGCGGGTCATACATCAACAGACTATTAAGAGTAGGCGACACTATAAGGGCAAGCCGATTCCAGGCAGACAATGTAATGAACATCCCAACATCAGCACCATCATCACCGCAGAATGGAGACATCTGGATAGAATAATGGCAGAACTATATATAAAAAACTTGAAGAGTGGGTCCTCATATGTACATTGGAACGGAAGTTACAGCAAAATTACCACACCGTCGCTCTGTTATTACAAGGATAAAAAACAATATCTTCCGCTTATCGAGAAATCAGGCTACCTTATTTTGAATGGAAAATACTGGACTTACAGCAGCTCTTTATTCAGCACTATATGTGTCCGGTACAATGGCAAAACCTATGTAGTGCCGAACAATGTTGAGCCGGCATACGCAGTTCTCTCTGGCTCAATAACATCCACCAGCACATCAAGAGATAAGGAAGGCAGCGGAAATTACTCGCAGACTATAAAAGTGTCCTATAAAGTCGATGTCTCTACCGTCGGACATTTCAGCGGAGAATACAGGCTTTCATTTTCCGTAACACAAACTCAAGGAATGTTGTATTCAAAAACCATAGGCGGAACTGAAAGCGGGAGCATAGCCAGCGGCTCTGTGTCAAAGACAGCCACCTGCAAGATAAAATATCAGGGAGGAGATTCCTCTGTGACAGTATCGGTCAGAGTGTCTTTGACAGATTCAAAGAACGGCACGGAGCTGGCGTATACAACAGTAAATCTTACATCACCGTGGACTTACAGCACAGGCGGAGGAGGTTCAAGTGAAGAATAACCTATTGCAAACAAAACATCCAAAATACTTTATGCGACCGGAACTTTATATTCAGCAGGCAGCCGTAACATTCAACGCAACCTGCAATTCCCATTGTCTTTCCTGTTCAGGAGCTGTTACAGGTGAGCCGGAAATGCCTATTGAGAAAGTCAAGGAAGTTATGAATATGATTCTCCACGAAATGCGGATAAGGGATGTGTTCATAGCCTGCTCCGCAGAGCTTACACTGTACTCAAAACTGCTGGAGCTTGTATCTTATGTTGACGAGGTGCGGCTTCCGTATCTAAGAGTAACCCAGGACACCAACGCCAGATATATTCCCAAGGGATTTATAGAGGCGTTGAACGCAATGCAGAATTACTGGACTATAAGCATTTCCTTATGGGGCGGAAACTCCGAGGAATGGCAGAAATATCAGGGCAAGGGAAACTGGGAGCAGCAGAAAAAGAATATCGAAAGATACCTTACCGAACTTAAAATCCCGCCCGCTTTCTCTATGCCGGCGATAACTGACGAGCAGAGAGAAAGCACCCTGAATTTTATAACCTCCGAGATTGAGAAATGCGGTCTTAAATATGTGATTGACAGCAACTCTCTTTCAGATTCATACAAGCACTACAAGGAACATGGAGTTGTTCCTATCAATATCAGAAAATTCAGAGGTGCGGCGACAGAGAATGACAGCAAGACAGCAGAAGCGAACTATTATATTCACAACAGGGAAAATGCGTCTGTCATAGAAACAAATCCATATAAGGACAGGAACAACTGCCACTTCCCCTATGCGTCATTTTTTGTTGACTGTGCAGGCTATGTATACCCATGTATCAACGAAAACAATCACCGGGAGAGTGCAATCGGGAATGTAAATAACTATTCGCCATTCAATATGAAGGCTTATATAGAAATGGTTCATTCGGAGAAAGGGATTGCTTTCTGGAAAAACAATTTTCTTCCCGGAAAATTTCCGTGTGAAAACTGCCGGAGCTGTCCTAGCCGCGATGCTTATTAATTCAGGAGAATAAAAATGAAATATCTTATTGACGGAGTGAACAAAAGCGTTCTTTCCCTTGCAAACCAGTACAAACATCTTAGACATGACGACGAGTTCAAGGTTTTTGATGACTGCTTCTCAAATATAGAAGGTCTTGACCTTGTTCAGATAAATAATTTTTATGTAGACGAGGATGGGAATAAGGTCAAAGTAGAGAGGTCTGATAATGACAGCAGACGGATGAAGATTACGACTGACTTTGATTCTGCTCTTGAATGGTGCGACTGCTATGTTACATTCCGTTCTGTTCCGTATGAGATTACAATCCAGTCAGACCTGGAGAACGCCGAAAAGCAGGTAAATGCTCTTCTTTCGAGGATAGAACAAGCCCGCTCGGCAGGGAAAAAAATATACCTAGGAAACCGCTTTTCCGAAGAGTTTTCAGAAATAGCCGGCACCTATGAGAACTGCATAAATCCGCATATAACGAAAGAAAATCTTGAAGAGATAAAGGATTATTCATTCTTCTTCAAGGGAACATATCCTTATTTCGGGTTCAATACAACAATGATAGTTGGAACGAACTCTGTTTCGGGAAAATTCAGCTGTGCATTGAAAGCGAAAAAACATTACGAAGATTTGGGAGAAAAAGTGATTTTAATCCATACGGAGGAAACATATCCGTTTCTTGACGACCAGAACGGCACTGTGTACGGATTCTGCCGAAACTTCTCCGATCTCACCACTGATGAAGATTTTACTTATCTCCAGAGCCTTGTTGCAAAAATATACAACGAACAAAGACCAGATAGAATAATTTTTGTAACGCAGTCAGGATTCGGCATTGACGGAGTAATCAGCTCGTATCAAGATTCGGACAACGGCTATAAGATGAAAGGTTTGTGGGATGTATTCATTACAAGGTCGTTCGGGCTTGACGAGGTGATTGTTTCCGCAAACTGCAACAGGCTTGACCTTGCAAGACGGCTTGTTGAGTATTACAACATAAAAAACTCAAAGGTAAATGCTAGCATGATTTACGTAAACCCCTGTATTTATGATGCTGGAGAAACCATTGAATATGCAACAGACGATAAAACCAAGTTTTATAAGGCTCAGCAGAAATGCCGGTTTGATGAGCTTGAACTTCAGCTAAAGGGTTTTTCTCTTGAGCATCCTGAAATAGATATTCAGTGCGATTATTGCGGCATTACAGATAAAGTCATGGAATTCAAGAAAAGAGAGGATTTTAAGTATCTTTGTGCAAGCAGTTATGCCGCAAAAATACTCTCTGGAATAAAAACCATATTGTCTAGTGATATTGCAGAACTCGTCGTAGAGGAGATAAAAACTCAAGCAGAGGAGCTTCATTCTGAATACGGCATTTCAGACGAGGATTTTAATAAAATCAAAGAGGAAGGATTCAGTTTTTCCGTGAGCGACAAGCCGCAGGAAGAAAGTGAATCTTGACGTGTTGAAATAAAATAAAAAAGTCAGACACAGCAGCGGCTGTGCAAGGAAAGTTATGTCAAAGGACATAAAAAGAATCAACACGTTCTTCAGGACAGCACTGAAGGATGATGTTGATTCGCTCAGAGAGAGGATTATCCTGTCGCAGAGGCAGGAAAGAATTTTTGATATGTTCTATGTCAGAAAGAACGATATTGGATTTATAGCGGATTCGCTCAATGTATGCGTGTCTGTGGTGAATGATGAGCTTAGGCTGATAAGAGGGAAAATTCTTAGGGTTATCTAAAACAAGTCAAACCAAGATTTTAATTTTTCGTCAAAGTGTCTTGAAATTCTTGCACCGTTCTGTATCTTTGACAGAAGTTCAGGCGACACATCCTCTTTCTTTATAAAAAGTCCTAGTCTTAGGGCATTAAATATCTTGCCAAATGAGATAACTTCCGCATATCTGTAATTCACAAACGACTTGTGTTTTATAAATGGATGTTCTCCTGAATTTATTATGCAAGAACTATCTTGCCAATCAAATTTAAATGTATCAACTGATACCGTAAGGAATTCGTTATCCTCATTCGGATTGCTGATAATGATTCTAAGATGTTTTATTTGCAAGTCTGTTACAGGCTTATCAAGGTACGTTTTTCCTTTAAGCATTTTCTACAGCTTGCTCATCTGAATATTCTGAAATAGAATCTAACATTCTTTTTTCTGCCGCATAAGATTTTTTCTCGTCCTCAAGATACTCTATTTCCTCTTTTGAAAATCCGAGATGAGAAAGAATCTCTGATTCAGATAAAAAAATACTTGATTGCGTGTCCTTCCATTCAGGACAGTTTCTTGGATCATGCACAAAATCTATCATTCTTGGGTATGGAACAGAATGAAATCTTTCATCAACAGAATCCAATATATCCATATCACTTTTTGACAGTTCTCCAGTTGAAATAAAAGAACATATCTGCAAGAGGTCATAGTTTTCAGTGGCAAATTTTGAGTTCCAGTAATATTGTACTGCCTTATCTTTATAGCGGTTCTTTATCAAGTCATACAGACCAGAAAGTACAGGTCCATTTTTCATAGAAACATACGAATCTTCTGTTATGGAATATCCGCTTTCTTCAAGTGATTTCCTATCGGCAAGGTAAAGGAGTTTTATTATTTTTGTAAAATTCTCTTTATGGTTATCGTATTTTTTCAAGACATATCCGACAACCTGAATAAGTTTCTCGATATTCATTTTCTCACCCTCACTTGTCTAAAGACAAGATTTTTTTCTCGCATAACCAACTTATGCCTTTTGTTTACCGCCTAAATTATACAATAAGATACATCTTAGCAACAGAAAAAACAAGAATGAAGTATCTAAAACACAGTATTCATTGCAACACTAGCATTTAAAATCCAAGTTTCTTGTGTTATATTGTAGAAATCCAAATTATCCTGTAAAGTTTTTTCTTCTATATCGAGCTGCAACTGTTCTTCTTTTGTTAATTTTGAAGTGTCTTTTTCTTGCAGCACTTTTAATAATTTTTCAATACTTACTACTGATTGAAGAAGATGGTTTTTTTCTGAGTTATGAATCTCTCTGTTAGTTTCTATTGTAGCATATTTAAAACTATCCATTACAGATAATAAACCGTCTCCGTCAACATCTTTCTTTGTTACAATCCATTTATAGATATATAACAAAAAAATATTGGCGAAATATATTTTTCCATCAGGTAAATTTTGTTTCATGCTTATACTGTTTGTAAAACCAGTAGCACCTATTGCAGTTATATTATTTTTAAATTTTCCCTCTAAATTGAGATGCTTTGATAAAGGCATATAATTGAAAATGCCTGCATAACATTGTCCGAAATAAAACACAGTTTTTTCAAGACAAGGAGCTTCTTGAAATATTCTGTAAAGTTCATATGGTTTTATAGGAGTGTCTGCAACCATCCCTTCCGAAGAGCCGTGTCCTGTTATAAAAACAACGGCATTTCTTTTTTTATTTGAAGACACAATACTTTTTAATTCTTTTGTTGAAAATATTTTAGTAGGCTTCTGGACTCCAAGATAATTAAAAATATATTCCACCAATGTATCTGAAACATTATCTATAAATATATCAATGTTAGAATAATCAATTCCGACTGTTAACAAACACTTTATACCAAATGCTATATCCTGAATGTGTCTTTCATCAATTTTGTGAGAAACTGGGTTAGGAAGTAAGAATATCCAACGAGTATTTTTATTTAATAAGCCCATTCTAGTATACTATTGTTAGAAATTCCGCTAGAAATATCTGAAAACAAAATTCTGTTTTCGAGAGTCAATCCTAAAATATTATCAATTTTTTCTATAGGTTTTCCAGTTTTTGTCAGCAAATAATACTCATTGTTCGTAGATAAAACATACTTCACTTCTGGTTTATCAGAAATTATTACTGAATACAAAAAATAGACACCGTTATTTATCATGTCTTTTAATATAGCAGAGAAATCTTTGAATATAGTTGATTCTATTTTTATTGTATTCATTTCTTATAAACCTTACTTATCTTACTTGATAAGATTTTTTGTCAAACAGTTGTAGTTTATATCTTATCGGTAAAAAAAACAACAAATTTTACAAATATATTTTTTCCGCATAATTTTCCCACGTATTCTGCATAAAATCCGCATTTATGGGTCTTTATTTTGTCTTATGATTTGTATAAATCAAAGTTCTAATGAACTGAGAGGGAGGATATAGCTATGGAAGTAAAGACTGAATCAGGCTCAACTTTCAATGCGGCAGGCAGCGGAACAACTGCTCTCGGTATAGTAGGTACTGTACTTGGAGGACTTGCGACTGTTATGAGCGGCAACGGTCTCCTTGGAATTGGAGCGAATGCAGGAGGAACAAGAGGTATGCCTAATGCAAATGACAGCAACACTTTTGTTTCCAAGGCTGAACTTGAAATGACACAGGAACTTGCAAAAAAAGATTCTGAGATTGCACTCTTGAAATCAGAACAGAACACTGAAATCAAGATTGCGGATGTCTATGACAGACTGATTTCAAAAATCAACCAGAACCAGAAGGAACAGGCAGATTGGAACGCACAGCAGTCTGTAAACAATGCCACAATTTCTGCCGCTATCGCTACAAACGCCCAGAGCATTGCGGCTTTGCAGAACTGTTGCAGCCAGATTACAAAACTTGTTATTCCAAACAGTGCTGTATGTCCTGGCTGGGGCAACGTTACTGTAACACCGGCGACAGCTTCCACAACGGCATAGCCTAAAGCAAGCGTCGGAGTGAGTGAGGTAATCTATGAACGGACTTGATTTTTCAAATATCCTGCAAAATAACTTTAGGACGGACTTCTGGAAGAGATATGACGATGTTATCAATTGCTTGTCATCTGAACAGAGAGATTTCGTTTCTAGGCAGAAAAATGTTATACAGGCTAAAAATTTGATGTATCAGGAGTTCATAGATTACCTTTTTGAAATCAACAAGGATGCTTTTGTGTCTGTCTCTGACGGAGTTCATAAAAACATTGTGAACAAATATATCAACGAGATAAAAAATGCGGCAGATAGTTATGTATCAAGGACAGAGCAGCTTGAAAAAGAAAATGAAGAGCTGAAAGCACAAATTAAGAAAGTCCTGGAGGAATGTGGCAATGCTAAACCAGTGGCAGCAAATGGAAGTGGACGAGTTCGAGAAGATAATTCTAAAAAGGCTTTTCGGCAGAACGGAAATTCCAGACTCAACAGCGATGATTCTGAAGGCGTTAAGAATTGACCCGAATCATTATATAAGGGAGTTCGAGGAAAGAATTGAACCTTTTCTAAAGGAAACCGGAGAATGCGACGGTCAGTTTTTGAAAAGAACATTGAAAGTCTGGAAGCCGGGAATTGCAAGAATAATAGATATTCCTGAGCAGGATTTCAGGCTTCAAGATTTCGCCGATACACTACTGACATTGGTTTTCGGACACGCATAGGCATATTTTTCCGAGAGGAAAGGAGATTAACGATGGAATTTGGAAAACTTATCCAGAAAGCAATGATGGCTGAGAATGTCGACAAGAAAGAGCTTTCAGACCTTATCGCCCTGTTGCTGGAAAACAATGAGTCAAAGCATGATGCGTACGTAAAGCTCTATGATTACATCTATGGTGATACCTTATGCCGAGACAAGTGCGAGGAATGGGTTGAGTCTATGGTGTCTGGAAATGAGCACGGACAGAAGTGGTCGATTGAGGAAATTGAAAGCCTTGCAAAAAGACTTGAGATTGATTTCAGCGACTTCACGAAGTACGAGTTCTACGCTGTAGTTCACATGATGAACTATGACTACAAAGACGCTTTTACCTCAATGGGAACAACTCTTGATGCCACAGGCTGTGCTAAACTCGCACTCGCATGGTTCAATGACGAGGACGCACCAAGCGGAAAAACAAAGAACTACTATTTTCACGTTGTGTGCGGTGAGTAGCACCTGACACGACATGATATTTCGCCGCTCCCTGCATTACAGGGAGCCTTTTTATACCTGCGGAGAAATATTTAACATTAATATTACCCTGTTATATGATTCAGTAAGAAATGGCAACCGGGGGAATCAATGGATTCTGATGAGAAAAGCATAGAACAAAACAATTTCGGGGTAATCAACGTGCGGTTAAAAAGTATTGAGGCGACATTATCTGACTTAAAAGACCTGCTTATAAAAGTACCGATAATGGTGAATGATATGGCTGACCTTGAGCGTAGGACGACAACCGCCGAAACAAATATTGATGTTCTTGCAAAAGAAGTAACCCACCTTAAAGAATCCTGCAAATCAATAACAGAGATGAGAGTTGAGATTAAATCCGCAAAAGAGGAGCTTAATAATCTGAAATTGGCACCTATACAGAAAAATGCGGGTCGCTGGAATTATATCACTGACTATATTTTTAAAGGTCTTGTTGCCGCCGCTTGTATCTATCTTTTTTCAAAAGGTGGATTTAATTAAAGCGGCTGATTTAACAACAGATTTAACTTCTGCTATGTTGAAGAACAGAGGTGAAAAATGCTTAATCTTATTCTTGAAAGAAAAAAGAAATCCTACGACTTCAAGGTAAACCCTAAGGCTCCCGGCTCTTTCGCCAATAACTACAAAAACAACAGCATAGATTCTCTTGTTGTATATGATGACAAGGCGGAACTAGCAAGATTTAACTGCCAGACAGTCGCGAATTACTGCTTTGGTGATTACGCCACGGCTGATACGGTTGAGTATGGCGACACAATCCGCGAAGGATACTTCAAGATAAAATGCTTTGTCGAGCCTAGAAATTTCCATGGAGAAATACACGGAATCATAGAGACCAGAGATATTGACGGACAATGGATAAACCACGATTCCATGCAGACCACGGCAGGAGGATTCCAGAACGGAAGGTTTCTTGTTCATGACAGATTCTCACGGAAACTTAACGCTGACACAAACTACGCATGGTCAGCAGGCTGTTTCATACTCTCCTCTGCCGACCTTGAGGCGTTCAATATGATTCTCCACGCCTATAAAATCAAGAGCGGAGATGTAATACCGGGAGAGATTGTGGAGGTATGACAATAATGTTGGTTCCTTATGGAATAAGTATAGTTTTTATATTTTATATCTTGAACAACATTTTCAAGATAATGGAGGCTATATGAGAATTGTAAAGGCGTTCTTTTTTGTCCTTGCCACAGCTGTAATGGCACTGTGTCTTTTGTTCACACCGGAGGCTTCCGGCTCTGTGAGTATCACCTACACCACCGTTGTCGGTATCTACCTCGGATTGGATATTGCTGCGATGATTACAAAGACCTCGACCTTGAAAAAAGGGAATTTCGAGTCCTTGAATGTCTATAAGTATGTTCTGTGCTCTATATGCCTTTCTGTCCTTACGGTCGTCGCCCTTATCGTAAAAAATGAATCAGATGTTACAACCGCGATAACTTCGTTTATAACCTCCGCTATGATTGTCATAGGCTGTATTATAGGTGGACTTGAAGGAAATAAGATAGCCACAGGAATTGACGGAAGCTCTGGCAACACTAAAAAGGAATAACGTATGGGATTTAAGGTAATTCTAGTTCTGATTTGTATTGTCATTGCTCTCGTGTGTACTATCGTGATAATGGGTACAGTGATAAGGAGTAAGGATAAAAAAATATCCTCCCTTTCTGATTCATTGAAACGGCAGAGGGATATTCTTGCGGAAATTGACGGCGTGAAACAGACTGCAAGGAAAGAACAGAAGATTATCTCATCCGGCTCTATGGCGGAGCGGTTTAAGAATTCCATAAAGGTCTTGAAGAAGCATAATCAGAACAACAGGCAAGAGGATTTTGAATGAGAAAATTTATCATAATCTGTTTACTGGCAACTGTCCTGATTTCTTGCCAGACAATAAGAAAAGAACCTGTCGCAATCCCGGACATTGACTACCCTGCGTTCCCTGTTGACGTTGATGACCCAGCTGTCATAGTAACCCTAAAGGATGAGTCTGTATGTATTGACTATACAGCCGAGTGGAAACAGACAGAAATTCCCCTGTGGTTCTGGCTAAAGCTGGTAGAATACTCTATCGAGGTTGACTCTGCGATAAATCAGTATCAGGCAGTTATTAACAATATCAACAAGTAGATTTTATGATTTATAAGTCAAAAAGACAGACTGCGGAAAGCAAGGCTAAAAGCAAATTCCGGCAGACAGGCAAATGGAAAAAATTCCGGGCTTTTATCAAGAAAGCCCGGAAAGTTGATTTTGTAACACAAAAACCTTTGCTCAAGGGATGGCAACTGCATCATGCAAATATGCAGATTGGAATGTATGATAATCTCAATCCAGATAATTTTTACGCCTTAAACAAAACTACGCATGAGCTTGTGCATTTCCTGTACAGATACACAAATTGGAGAGAACTTCTTGAGCGAATCCGAATTATCCTTGAAAAAATGGAGCAACTTAATTCCCGATAAATTTATCCAATAATTCTTCTTGAAGGGTAAGCACATCATTGTACATTTCGGGCTTCCAAGAAGTATATAGTTCCATCATACTTCCTTTCCCGGACGAGTGCCCCATTGTAAAGTCTATCTTCTCCTTTTTTATATCATTGCTAAGTAAATAAGTATTGAAAAAATGCCTGAATGAATGAAAGGTCAAGCATTTGTTATCTATTGCACTTTTCATTTTCTCTGAATAGCTATGATACAAAGCCTCTCTTACGGTACTTCCATAAACAGGCTTATCTATAGCCCTAGGTGAAGAAAAAATAAAAAAAGAATTGTTCGGTGTATTTCGCAATATTTTTACAAATCTTTCAGGTACAGGTGTAAATCTGTTTACACCTGTTTTTGTTGGACCTATTTTATCTATATAATATTGTCTGTCTATTTCTATATAATTATCAAATAGTTGCTCTTTTTGTAATCCTCGTATTTCTGAAAAACGCATTCCTGTTATAGCGGAAAGCATACAAAAATACTTTAATTCTGGCAATCGCCATTCTTGTCTGAACATATAAACAAGTTCTTCGATAGTAAAAGCCTCTCTTCGTCTTTCTTGACTCATGCTTCCAAATGTGCTTGGAATAGGATTTTTCTGCAAAAACCCTTTATCTACGGCACTATCAAGCATTATTTTTAATGTTGATAATATGGAATTTATATAGTTTCCAGAGAGTTTTTTTTCTATGAGAGTATTCCTAAAGGAAAAAATCAAATCCTCGTCAATCATTTCAAGCGGGATAGTTTTGAAAAAAGGCACAATATAAGCCTTTAGAACTATTTGGCGGATGTAAAGGGTAGACTTCTTAATACAATGGGTTTGACGTTTCTGAATTACCCAGAAATGAGAATCTGTGAACCATCCGTCTGAAAAATCCTCAAATGAAACAGCAGTACCAACTCTTCCGCCCTGCAACATCCGTTTGTTGCAAAAAAGAATCGCCTCGTTTTTCCTTGTGCAACCAGTGGACTCGGGTACAGTACGTTTTCCATACCTATCATACCGGTACCAATAAAAGACACTTTTTCCCGACTTTAATTTGCGTTTAAAAATGTAGTAAGGAGCTTTTTCCATCTTTCGATACTCTCCTAAAAAATAAAATTGCTAACATTCTGCTAACATAGGAATATAAATTTCATTTTTAATTTATTATATTGCAAATAAATAAATATTCCAAATTTTTGCAGCATATTAATTTTATAGATTATTTTGCCTTTAGTAAACAATAGAATTTATCAATGTAAATCAATGGAAGTCAATGGAATCTAAAAGGGCGAAGTCTCGCCCTGCGCCTCAAACCTGCGGTTTTCGTCTACCCACTCTCCTAAGGGGACACCCCTTAAAAACCCCGGAACGTTCAGCCTGCAAAAAGATTTTTTACCCGAAGTAAAAAAAAACATCGGATTTTCACCGCAAAAAAAAACGCAGCCGGCAGAAAAGATTCAGTTCCGGCTGCGGACAGTTTGTCAATACAATAAACAGACTGTTTTATTTATTATTCGCTTACTTTTGCAAAAACAGATGGATCAGAAGCAAGAGCTTTTACAACATAGTAAAGTGTTGCTACATTGATTTCTGTAGATTTAGGATCTGCAATATCTTTTGTGCAGTATGCTGTTACGCCTGCTGGATAAGCAAGTTCAACTTTTCCAAGAGGTTTTGTTTCAACAGTTACAGAGTCTGAATAGTCTTTGCTAGTTGTTGATACAACCTTGTAAAGAGTGTATGTGTAGTTTAAAACTGAATCAGTCTTAGAGTCCTTAGCGATTCCTTCAGTTACAGTAACTTTTGTTCCGTCTGAAGAAACTGAAAGAGTGCTTGTGCCGACAGCAGCATCGCTTACAACAACAATTTTGTATACTGAAGAATCTTTCTTGCCATTTTCAGATGCAGTAAGTTTTACAAGATATGTTCCTGCCGGGGCATCTTTAATGTAGTTGATGTAAGAATCTGCGTATCCGTCATTGTTTGCAAGTTCAAGCGCAGTAAAGTCAGAAGAAATGTATTCTACCGCATCTCCATCAGCATCTTCTGCAAGTTTTACATAAGAAAGCGCAAGAGTCTGCTTTTCGTTTCCTTTTGTAGAAGTAATCTTGATTGTGTTTTCAATACCAGCAGTGCTTTCGATAAATGCGCTTACAGTGAGAGTTGGATCAACTGTTTTTGTGAGTGTAACTTTTGACAACTTTGCACTATTATCACTTTCTTCATATTTTCCAAAAAGTTTTCCATCCGTGTGGACTACATAATATGTATAGCTGATAGAATCATCTTCTACAGTGTCTGTAATGTAATATCCTTCGGAAATATTTGCCGTACCGCCAGAAACATTATCAGTCTTCTTACCTTCTTTTACTTCCGCAGAAACAGCAGTCCAAGTATCATCTACATCAGATGTTCTGTAAACCTTAAAGTTTGCAACTGGAGAATCTTTTCCATCCTTAAGTGTTGCAGGTGCCCAGCTTACAAGTGCAGTCTTTGAAGCAACATATTCCGCTTTGACATTTTTAATCGCCTCTGATTCTCCGATACTTTCCACAGACAAAGAACCAAGAAGAACAACAACAGGCTCATAAAGGCCAGAAACAGATGAAACCTTAAGACGAATTTCATGTTCAGAAAAACCTGTAACAGGTACATTTAATTCAGCCTTATAGTCTTCCTTGTAGTTTTCAAAAGGAGAATAGAAAGGAACATCTCCGCCTAAAGCGTCATACATTCCTTTAACAGAAGCAGAAATCTCGTATTTAAAGCCCGCTGTAGCCGGGTATTCCGCATAGAAATTTCCGTTTTCAATAGAAAGCGTTACATTTTCCGCAGCTTTTGTAACAAGCTTTTCGTAATATTTTTTAATGTAATCTTTGCCAGAAGCAGAAGCCGGTTCCGCAGAAATTGCCTTCGAACCTGCTTTAGGAACGATAGCCGTTACAGAAGCGCTGCCCTGTGAATTTTTTGCATATACCTCACGAATTGCAGGATCTGACTTGCTTACAGCTTCTACAATGTATTTGTATACTTTTCCATCTGAAAGAATATGGTCGCTAGCAGCAATATCTGCATAGCATGTGACATCAGAAGCGACAGATCTTAACTTAGAAGAATCACCATCCAGAACTCTGTAGATTTTATAGCCCTGTGCGCTTGTTACAGGCTCCCATGAAATGTAGTTTACGCCTGGATATGCCTTTGCCGTTACTCTAGGAGCATCCAAAGAATAGATTGTGTCAGATTTTGCATCATACTCTGTGGAATCACCACAAGATACAAAACTAAATACAGAAGCGGCAATCAAGCCGGTTCCCAAAAGTTTAAAGATTGTTTTTTTCATAAAAAAAACTCCCAAAATAGTAAATATTCAGAGAGCTTTCTTAAATTACAAATCTATG
>CAKQTC010000010.1 GCA_934274515.1 uncultured Clostridia bacterium | reverse complement strand
GTATTACTCTTTGATATTTTTTTTGTCTTCGTCTTTTCCTTTACTTGAAAAAACTATATGCAGTTGTCAAGGTACGATATACTTGCTTACAAGCAAGTGGTAGGCTGCAGTGGACTCGAACCACCGACCCCCACCTTATCAGGGTGGTGCTCTAACCTGCTGAGCTAGCAGCCTATATGCAAAGTTCACGCATTATTTGCAGGCGTTTGGTGGAGATAAGCGGGATCGAACCGCTGACCCCCTGCTTGCAAGGCAGGTGCTCTCCCAGCTGAGCTATACCCCCATAAAGGCACGCCAACTTATAATGCTTGAATATAATACCATTTATAAAGGGACTTGTCAACGAAATACGCGCACATTTTTCACGAAATAAAAAAATCTTTTTCGCCTAACTTTCCGCTCCGTTTCTCTTTCCGAAATCAATCTTCTTCTTCCGCAATAAACCGTTCGTACTCCGCCCATCGCTCTTTCCGTATCGGCATAGGCGGATGATTGTCGAAAAACAACACAAGCGCTGGACTGACGTCGTTCCATACCGCAACGTACTCTTTTTTTACGAGATGCCCTTTCTTTATAAGGTTCTTGCAAACCGCATGATAGTTAAAATACCCCACGCCGTTTATTGTTACCTATTATACCCCCGTTATTCCGTATCGGCAACGATTTTTCGGCGTATTTCAAAGAAAAACTCTAATCGACGCACCCATCTTCGCTCCGTTCGACGGGTGGGTGGGCGGGTATCCTTATTAAAAACAGAACTGCCGAAAAACATCGTTCTTCGGCAGCCGTAAAAACTTTTTATTCAACGGTTACTCCGCGCCCTCTTTCCTCGCTTTTACCTTGTTCGCTATCGCCTTTCTTGCAAGGTCAACGGGAATAATCGTAACGCCCATCGCAACAACCAGCAACCATTGCAATATCCCCAACCCGTAGCAATCGAAAACCGTGCTTCCCAGATACACCATCGCTATTTGTACCGCTACTATAAGTGCGACTATCTTTATAAAACCTTTGTTTTTGCCGATGTTCGCAAAAAGATTAAATCCTTCCGTTCTCGCGTTGAACATATTAAACACCGCAGTCAATATAAACATCGTGAAAAACCCGGTATGCAGAGTTTCTCCCGTTATTCCGAGAATAGTGTTCTCTCCGAAAAACGATTTGAACCACGGCACGTTAAGGAATATCATCCCTATCGCAAACAAATACAGTCCGCCCGTAAGTATCGCGCTCCACATTCTCTTGCTAACGATGTCTTCGTCGCGCTTTTTCGGTTTTTCTCGCATATATTTTTGAAGCGCAGGCTCTCCGCCGAACGCCAAAGCGGCGAGCGTGTCCATAATTAAGTTGACCCAAAGTATCTGAGTAATCGAAAGCGGACTTTCCTTGCCGAGCAACGGTACGATAAGCGAAATCAGCACCGCCGCGACGTTAATCGTAAGTTGAAACACGATAAACTTTCTTATATTGTTGAAAATCGTCCTGCCGTACAGAATAGCCTTTTCTATCGACTTAAAATTGTCGTTCATAATGACTACTCCGCTCGCTTCTTTCGCGACTTCCGTTCCGCTCCCCATTGCAAACCCGACGTCCGCTTTTTTGAGCGCGGGCGAATCGTTTACCCCGTCGCCCGTCATTCCGACGACCATTCCTTTGCTTTGCGCAATACCCACCAGCCGCGATTTATCGCTAGGCAACGCCCTTGCTATAACCCTCAAAGAGGGCAATATCTCGCCTATTTGCTCGTCGCTGAGTTCCCTTAGTTCCGCACTCGTAAGCACGACGTCCGTTTCCGCCGTAATAAGCCCCGCTTCTTTCGCAATCGCAACCGCGGTTTCTTTTCTGTCGCCGGTAATCATAACGACTTGAACTCCGGCGTTACGCACTTCCTCGATGGCTGTCACCGATTCGGGACGAATTTCGTCCCTTATGCCGAGAACTCCTACGAGCGTCCAGTCGTCGCCGGGCAAGGTTTCTCCGTCGATTTTCCCTTTGCTGACCGCAAGCGCAAGAACTCTTATCGCCCTGTCCGCAAGCGCGTCTATCTTGGCGTTAAGCGCGGAAAAATCGCCACATTCGACTTCGTTGCCTTCTTCGTCGAAATAACCGTCGCACTTAACGAGGATTTTCTCGGGCGCGCCTTTAATAAGCGTCATCTCTCCACCGTCCGACTTTATCGACGTAGCGGAATACTTATTGGTACTGTTAAACGGTATGGTATTGACGACCGCGACTTTTTCCGCCGCGGAACCGTGTCCTCTTGCCGCAAAGCCGAGAACCGCGCGTTCCGTCGCGTTTCCGCCGAGCACTCTTACGTCGTTTCCGTTGCCCGTAACGACAGCGTTCGTGTTGCTCCTTATGCTTAAAGACAGCAGTTTCCCCAAACCGCCGATTACGTTGTCCGCTTCTTTGTACTCGTTGCCCTGCCCGTCCACGAAAAGCACCGCTTCTAGGTTCCCTTTCGTAATCGTTCCCGTTTTGTCGCTAAACAAAAGGTTGATACTACCGGCTGTTTCTATCCCTTCTACTTTACGGACAAGCACGTTGTCTTTGAGCATCTTGCCCATATTCTGCGCGGAGACGATGGCTATCATAAGCGGCAACCCTTCGGGGATTGCCATAACCATAATAACAACCGCGAGTTCGATTGCGTTTATCGCGTCTTTAACGGGCGTTTCCCAGTTGGAAAAGTACTCCGCGATTCTCGCCCCGTCAAAACCGTTGTTCATAAAGAACTTTTGAAAAAGGAACGCTACTGCGATAATTATGCCGCCGATATATCCGAACGTGCTGATTTTTTTCGCTAATTTTTTGAGTTTGACTTTAAGCGGACTGTCTCTGCCGTCGTCGGCTTGAAGTTCGCTCGCTATTTTACCGTAAACCGTCTTATCCCCGACAGATTCAACGCAAAGCGTCGCGCTGCCGTTGCATACGACCGAACCGCGATAGAGTTTGTATTCGTTGAAAAAATCGACGCCCGTGTCGGTATCGACGTAATTGTCGGGAACGGGAACTTTCGCCGCCTCTTTCGTTTCGCCGTTAAGTACCGATTGGTCAACTTTAACCGTGCCGTCCGTGAGAAAACCGTCCGCAGGTACTTTGTCGCCCATCTGCAACATCACGCAATCGCCTACGACCACGTCGTCTACGGATATTTCTTCCATAGTGCCGTTACGATAAACCTTGCACTTTATTTTAGACGCCTCGTCTTGAAGTTTACGGAACGAATTTTCGTTTTTATATTCGGAAAACGTTGACACGAGCGTGGCTAGAAGAACGGCAACCGCTATTCCGACGGGTTCGAACCACTCGGTTTTTCCGAGCGCGGCAAAAACTATATTGATAACGAGCGCCACGCACAGTATCTTTATCATAGGGTCGCCAAAGTTTTTCCATAACTTTTTCCAAAACCCGTCGCCCTTTATCTCGGTAAGCGCATTGCTACCGAATTTTTCTCTCGACGCAGCAACCTGCGCGTCGGTAAGGCCTTTCGTTTTCATTGCTTTTTTTGTTAATCTCCGTATTAGGAATTATCGTTGTTAATTTTATATTTTATTATTCCCGTTGTCAACGAATTAATCGTATTCTTAACGGGCAAACGTCTATCTTTTTTCATTTGCGAGCGCAAGCGTTTCGTTTGCGTTCGCTTTGCCGCGGCACGCTTTCTGCCCACGAAGAAAAGGGGCGGTTCCTTCCGCCCCTTTTTCTATCGTTTATCTGTTCTTTTTCTTAAATCCGGCTATGAGTTTACGGAACCCGCCTTTCTTTCGGTTACACATATCCACCATGCCTTCTACGGACATTTGACTAAACAGTCCGCCCGTAAATCCGCTAAAACTTCTAAGCGGCATATCCACTACCGATTGCGTTATCATTTCGGGATTTTCCGTGCCGATTGCCACTATCTTGCTACCGAATTTGAGCATTCCGCATAGGAATTTCCCGAACGGGGAAACCGCGACTTGCCCGACGCTGTTGTTTACGGTCAGTTCTCCGCGTTTGAACGGTTCGTTGTTTACTATCTCTACACCGAGCGCGGCAAACTCGTCGTCGGATATTTCGCTTACGCTCGCTATATCGTAATAACTCGGCGCGGTTTGTCTGTAATCGGGCAGTTCCGCCGTCGGGTTCGCGGACTCGACGTACACTTTTTCGCTAAATTTGACTTCTCTGCTCGACGCGCCTATCATTATCTCGAACTCGCCGCTCTCGACGTGCCAATCGCATATTCTGACGTTGTAATAAGCAAAACTCCTTGCGTCGAGTTCAAACTTGACTTCCTTGCTTTCACCCGATTTAAGGAACACTTTTCGGAATCCTTTAAGTTCTTTTTCCGGGCGGAACACGGTGCTTTCTTCGTCTTTGACGTATAGTTGCACTATCTCCGCGCCGTCGCGGTCGCCCGTGTTGGTTACCGTTACGGAAACCGTAAGCGGTTCGCCTTCGCGTATTTTATTCGCGCTTAGTTTCATATCCGAATACTCGAATTTGGTATAACTCAGTCCGTACCCGAACGGGAAACGAACGGCTTTTTTCGCGGTGTCGTAGTAACGGTACCCGACGTACACGCTTTCTCTGTATTCAACCGCTCTCGGTCCCATCGGAAAATATTTCGCGCTAAGCGCGTCGTTGTCGAACGCGTACGTTTCGGGAAGTTTTCCGCTCGGGTTTACTTTGCCGAAAATAACGTCGCGCGCCGCTTCGCCGCCCGCTTGTCCGCCGAGATAGACGTTAAGCACCGCTTTCGCCTCGTCGATAAACCCGTCTACTCTTACGGGAGAACCGCCGGCAAGCACTACGATTATGTTCTTGTTTACCTTCGCTATTTCTTGTACGAGTATGTTGTGCGACGCCGGTATGTCCATATGTTTACGGTCAAACCCTTCGCTTTCGTACGCGTCGGTAAGCCCGATAAACACGAGTACCGCGTCTTTATACGCCGCGACTTTTTTCGCTTCGAGTATAAGTCTTTCGTTATATCCGTCGCCTTTAAGCGTGTATCCGGGCGCGTATTCGAACTTTCTGCCCTCTTCTTCGAGTGCTTGAACGAACGAAACCGTCTTAGGCGGATTGATATGGCTCGACCCTGCCCCCTGATAACGTAGGTTTTTGGCGAGCGCGCCGATTACCGCTATGTTCTTTTTATCGTCGAGCGGAAGCACCGAGTTTTCGTTTTTAAGAAGCACCGCGCTCTCCGCCGCCGCTTTCCGCGCGACTTCGTGGTGTTCGTCGAGTTTTTGCGGAGCGTCGTTTACTATCTTTTCTTTGCTTTCAAACGCGTATTTTATCATACGAAGAACGATTACGTCGAGTTCGCTCTCGTCAAGCGCGCCGTCCTGCACCGCTTTTATGATATTGCGGTCGTTAAACCCTTTGTTGCCGGGCATTTCTAGGTCATTGCCTGCTTTGACCGCGTCCACGCGATTGTTTATCGCGCCCCAGTCGCTTACGACAATACCGTCAAAACCCCATTCGTTTCTCAATACGTCGGTAAGCATACGCTTGTTTTCCGACATATAGGTGCCGTTTACGCGGTTGTACGAACTCATAACCGTCTGCGGTTTAGACGCTTTTACAACGTGTTCGAACGCGGAAAGATAGATTTCTCTAAACGCTCTTTCGTCCACGCGCGTGTCGATACTCATACGGATATGTTCTTGGTTGTTTGCGCAAAAATGTTTAAGGCTCACGCCCACGTTTTCGCCTTGAACGCCGTCAACGTACGCCGCAGCCATTCTTCCCGTCAAGAACGGGTCTTCGGACAGGTATTCGAAGTTCCTTCCGCAAAGCGGACTTCTCTTGATATTGATGCCGGGGCCTAAAACGGTAGCGACTTGCAACGCTTTCGCCTCTTCCGCTATCGCTTTGCCGACTTCTTTGATAAGGTCAACGTCCCAACTGCAAGCAATCGTACTTTCGGGCGGAAAACAAGTAGCGGTTTCCGCCGGACGCATAACGTTCGTTCCGGCACTTTGTTTTTCTTTGCGCAGCCCGTGCGGACCGTCGCTCATCCAAACCGAAGGAACGCCCAGCCTTTCGACGGGTTTCGTCAGCCAAAACGTCAATCCCGAACAAAGCGACGCTTTTTCTTCCAACGTCATCTGTCTTAATATCTCTACGTATTTAATATCGTCCATCTATTTCCTCCGTTTTTCGTTTTTAGTCGTTGTTTTCCCGTTCGGGATTTCTTATAGCAATAACGTTTTGTCTTCCCCTATTCCCGTCATTCCGTCGAGAACGTATTTGTTGCCGTCTTCGTCCATAACGTAGCCGGTAAGTTCGCCGAACGCCACGAAATAGTCGATATTGACAAACGGTTTCGCGTGAGTAATCATACGGAAAATGTCGTACACTTTGAATTGAACGTCCACCATTCCGTGTTCGTCTTTGACAAACCAGTTCGCTCCGTCGGTGAACTTTCTCGTATCGACGTCACGAGTAAACGTAACGGGCGGCAGTATGCTCGTTTCGTTTTCAAACCAAATAAGATTTTCGTTGTATTTTTCCTGATCGACGGATTGATTGCGCGTAAGGTTAAACGCAAACCATTTCTTTTCTCCGTTCGTTTCGTTTACGCCCATTGTGGTAACCCAATCGTAGTGCGCTTTTCTCGGATAATAACCCCTGTGGTCGTCCACTATCGCGGTGCTTTCTTCGTCCGTATAGTAGGTTTCGCCGTTAAACGTAAGACTGCCTTCCGCGTGGAAGAAATCTTTTTGCGAATAAAGCGGACGATGACGCTCTTCGATAGGCGCGAAAGGAATACTTACCACGCAAGGCTTGGATATTCTTTTAAGGGAGAACTTGTATTCGATGGTATTCGCTCCGTCGTCGTGATGTCCTTCTAAATCGCATCTTCCGTCTTGGAAGTTATTGACGTATTTAATGTGCGAATTTTTGGTAACCGCAGTCGCTACCGAGCCGTTTATAAGATTCGGCGCGATAATCGTGTCTTTCGATTTAAGTTTGGTACTCCAACTATAAACTTTTTTCTTCGCTTTATCGTAATAAACGTTAAGCGTTATCCCGAAAAATCCCATATCGGAAAGAGCAACGAGCAAAACGCCCTGTTTCATATTGATTTCGGTGGCTTCCCACAACGTAAGTTTTAATTTTTTAAGACAATCGGGCGCGTGCGTAGGATTTTTTATTCCCATCAAGTCCATCGTTTCAAACTCTTTATCGAACGTGCCGAAAACACACTTTCCGTCTTTAACCATATCTTTTGGCGTAGCGACCGCTCTTCTTACGTCGGATATATATTTACTGTACTCTCCCATTTTCTACCTCCGAATATATTTTATGATAATATTTTAACTTATTTACGATAACTTTTCAAGGGGTGAATCGGATAAAATTGTTTATTTCCCTTACTTTTTTAAGCGAAAAGTAAGCAAACGGCGCGCCGCCGTTTGCTTATAGTGTCGTTGCTTTGCTCTACAAATCCTTCCCCCGAAAGGGAAATTTCGGCTTTCGCCTAGACGTTTCGACTGCGCTCAACGTGACGAACGGCAGAACGTAACGCTCTTTTGCTACAAATCCTTCCCCCGAAAGGGAAGGATTTGTTTCGCTTGGTCTTTTATGCGACGATGTTGATATGAACTTTGAGGTTCATTACGTATCCGCCGACGTTTACGCCGTCAAGGCACAAGATGTACTTGTTCGCCGTACTGGACGTATCGATGTAGGTGAACCCGTTGCCTTCGCCGACGCTTATCATACTGCCGAGTTCGTCCGTAAGATATGCGTTCTGCCACGGCAGCACTATCGACGCGAATTCCGTTCCTTGAACGTGTCCACCGTCTCCGAATATTCCTTTGAATATACGATAGAATAATGCTTTCGGCGTAGGTATTCCCAAGACTTTGTCGTTGCGGTTGTCGTACCACGGGTTGTTCATAAAGTATTCTACGTCCCAGTCATACGCAACCGTCAGAAGCGGCAGGTACTTGATGTCGAATTCGGAGTCTTTCTTTATTCTAAGAAGTATCTTCTCTCCGCTTTCGCTACCCGAAACATTGAACCAGTTTTCAAAGACGTTTCCGCTCGTATTCTTCAAGTTCCACATTTTGTCGGTCGTTCTGTTGTAACTGTAACTGCTGGGTACCGCGCTTACTTCCGTATTCGAGAACGAATACAGAGTCTCGCCGTCCGACATCGAGTTATCCGGTCTTATGAGTTTGAAGTTTCTCGAGTTAATCTGCCAGTCGCTCTTCTCGTTAAGATAAAGTTTTAGATAGTCTTTCCAATTATTCATCTG
Organism: uncultured Clostridia bacterium; assembly: GCA_934274515.1. Lineage (GTDB taxonomy): Bacteria > Bacillota > Clostridia > Christensenellales > DTU072 > CAG-1782. The sequence continues at coordinate 76,566 of CAKQTC010000010.1, read as the reverse complement.
TTGATATTTCGATTTCTCAAAGTAGAACGGTGCTTTTGCTCCGTAGGTCGCGACTATAATCTTACCTCCGATGTTGTCGATCGACGCGGGATATGCGCAACGACCCTTTATCGACCACGTTACTTTCGCGAGTTGATCGTCGTTTATCGCGTACTGTTCTTTGTCTACCGCGTTGTCGTCTTTACCTTCTGTCTTCGTTCCGAGTTTGTAAATCGTGCTTTGCGCAACGCTCGTACTGCTTACGTTCGTGTTCGTTTTAAGATACGTTCCGCCGCTATTTCTTTCGAGATATACGCTCGTCGTGAGAACTCCCGTTCCGTTCGGCGCTCTCGTTCCCGTAGGAGCCGACGCGTTCGTTCTGCCTTCTCTTACAACGCCGTTTCCGTCTTCGTAATAAACGTACGTCATATCGTTTGCCACGGTGTTCGACACGTTGGTGCTTACCGCGTCCGAATACTCTATCGGAATGTAGATATTGCTCGGCGTAATCGCGCCGCCGCCGTAACGTACGATAAGGTTTTCGGGAAGTTGATACGATTTCGTATTACTTACCGACACAAGCGACGGTACGTTGGTGGAAATCTGACGCCTGTTGCTTAGTTGCGTGAATTCCCATTCTACCTTTTGTCCGCCCTTGCCCGCAAGAGTCATCTTCGCGTACTGATCTCTTTCTCCGAACCTTACTTCTCCGAAGTACCACTTGTTATAGTTGTTCCTATACGTTCCGCCACCGTAGATGTCGAGTACGTTAATGTAATAATTTGCGCCGTTTACTTTGTAGTAAATACGGTATCCGTAGTATTCGTCAAACTTCGGTTGCAAATTCGTTTCTTCGTTGTAGACCGAGGACGTCAAGGCGCTCGCTCCGTTATAGTAATTCTTTGCAAGTATGTCCGCGTTCTTTTCTCCGCTCGATTCTGTTATCACAGACAACGGGAACATTATGAGGTCTTCGGGTCCGTACTGTTCGGTCGAACGGAAGAGTACCACGGGGGCGGTCGTGCCTGCGATTAACCACGGTACGACTTTGAAGTTAAGGCTTACCGCCTGGTCGTCGATACTCATCTTGAACGTCGTCGCCCTTTCTTCGTCGTTGAAGTTAACCGTTATCTTGTTTTCGCTGCCGCCGCTCCAAATCGCAACGAGGAATTTCTCGTTTTCCGGTTCCTTCGCGCCGCGATAGTAATTATAGTACTTATCGAGTTGCTTGCCGCCCGTTTCTCCGGCGTCATTCATCCATTCGGTGAACCATTCCGAGAACGAACCGTACGCGACGTACTCGTCCGAAGGCTTGCCGCCGAAATGTTCGAGCGCGCCGCCGAATTTGTCTTTCGTCGCTTTGCTACCTGCGTAAATCGTAACGTAGTCGGGCATCTTGATACCGCCGTCTTCAATGAAGTAGTACGGGCTTTCTATGGTAAATCTTCCCGTAACGGTGTCGTAACTTACCATATTCATTCTACCGTACGCCACGTTCGCATTGCTACCCCACGTCGTGTCTCTCAAATAAATCTTGCTGCCGACTCTGGCGTATTGATGGTTTCCTCCGCTCTTCGCGTCGATAATGCTTTGGAAGTAGACTAGCCAAGCGTATCCGTAAATATCCAAAGTCACGCCTTCGATGACGGGGTTATTCAAGTTAATCTTGTACTCGCTCGCATTCGCCGATTTTCCGTTAAATCCGTACTTCATCGTCGGAATAGCGAACGGTATATACTGTTCTTTCGTGCTTACCTTAACGACGATTTCTTGTTGTTCGTTTCTTCCTGCCGCAAATCCGGGGATTTTCATAATGAACTTAACTCCCGTACCGCGGTAGTTGATACCGTACGCCGCGTCCATATTGAATATCATTTGAACGCCGTTGTTGAACAGTTCGCCGTCTACTTCGCCGCTTATTTCATCGCTCGTAAGAACGAACGTAACTTTGTTCTTTCTGCCGTTTACTACGACTTCGCCGATATAATCCGTCGCGTTCTTGCCGTATACGAACCTTATCGGTGTGGTCGTGCCGCGTCCGTAGACGTAGTAAACCTGACCCGACTTATTCTTGAACACGCCCTTGCTTATTTCTTTATCGATATTGAACTGTCCGATATAGTCATAAACTTTAAGCGCTTGTTCGAGTTTCGATTTGTCAAGGCATCTTACGTTAATCGTTCCGCCGTTGTCAAGCGTCACTGTCTTGTTGGTAAGCACTCCGTCGATAAACAGGTTTGCGGTAAATCCGTTTACGATTTCATAATTCGTTCCGGCTTCCTCGGCCTCGGCAAACGTATGGTAGTAAATCACTTCGCCGTTTTCGGTCGTGCCGTGCGGTACTAAGGAATTGACTCCCGCTATTCTCGACTTAAACTTCGCTTTGTACGGTATTCTCTGTCTGCTAAGTTCGGAATCTTTTCCGCTGTTTGCGATTATTCCGTAGACGTCGAACGTACCGCCGTTCGTCTTAATCGTTATGCTACTATCGCTAAACGTAAGTCCGACGTACTGCGTGCTTACTTGTTCGCTTAGGTCGTAACTGCTTGTTCTGAGCGTCATATTCAACGCTTTGTCGATAGCGGTTTCCTTAAATCTAATCGTCGCGGCATACTGTCCGTTCTTGATATAACCTTGTTCGTAGCCCGCCGTTTCGTTTTGATTAAATCCGTCGGGGTTATTAACGTATTTAACGAACGGGTCGAACTCGAACGTGTTGGTCGTCGCGTTATAGAACGGTGCGGTAGAACCTGTCGCCGCGCTCGTGACAAACAGCACGTTTTCTACCGTTCTTTCAACGTAAACGACGGGTACGTCGAACGTTTGAACGCCGCCTGCCGCCTGTTCGCTTGCCGAACCGAACGTTACTATAAGTCTGCCTACGCCGCCGCCGTAACCGATTTGTCTGCCTGCGCCGCTGCCTGCCGCCTTTCTAAGCGTAACCGCTACGCCGCCTGCGCCGTTACCTTTAACCGTGTCTATCGAATAACGGTTGACGTTCGCGTCCGTTCCGTCGTAACTTATCGTGTCGAACGTATGGCTTACTATGTTGCTTATCGTTCCGGTATAACTGTCGCTCCACGCGTATTTCGAGTTATCCCTACCGATAATCGTCTTGCCGGAAACCGTTTCTTCGTAGTTGACCGTCTTGTCGAAGGAATCGATTATTCCGTAAACGTCGATATAGTACGCGTCTTTATCCAAACCTTTGCCCGCTTCGTACGTCATATCGAGTATTCTTACGTCGATTGAATCGCGGAATACTTTTTCGCTCGTCGAAGAAGGAACGTAGTCTCTTCCGTTCGTCTTAGGCGCGACTTTCAAGCCGTACGCGTCTTTCGCGCCCTTTCTCGCCGCTTCGGAATCCGCTATATCCGCCCCTACGGTAAGGTTTACCTTAACGCTTCTGCCCGTATACAGATTGCTCGTCACGGTGGAATAACCCGTTCTCGCGTCGTAAATCTTGTAATTGTCGTTCGTGAGCGTGTAGGTTATTTCGTAATCGCCTTCGCATATCGCTTTCGCATATCTGAAATACGTGAACGACGTGTTTGCGTTTCCGTTTTCGTCGGTAAGACTTTCGCTGTACGTCGTGCTCGTCGCGTTGATACGGTTGTTCGATTCGAACATTGCGTTTTTAAGGTTGTACGGGTCGAGCAGAAGTTCGTAAGTACTCGTCGCGCCGCCGTTGAACTTGGTGTAAACAAGGTCGTCTATCGCCGCGTACGTTCCTTTCGCTCCTTGCATGTCGTAACTTACTTCGTAGCGTTTAACCGCTCTGTTCGTTACGGATACGCTCACTCTCGCAGCCTGTACGTTGACGGGTTTACCGTTTGCGTCCACGTCTTTATAAACTTTGGCAAGTACGATTGTGTTGGTTTCCTTTTCGTCGTATTCGCCGCCGTTTATACTCATTGCGTTAAGCACTGCCGAATAATCCCATTCTACGTTAAGCACGGTCGTTTCCATACCGTCCTTTCTGTCGAGCAGAACTTCTATCGTAGACGGCAATCCGTACGCCGCGTAGTCTTTTCTTCCGTTGTAATCGACAAGACTGTTCGCCGCGAACTCTCCTTTGTTTACGAATCCGATAAACGGCTCGATGACGAGATTTTTCAATTCGTACATATTAAGTCCGACATTGCGTTCGTAAACGAGCATATCGTTGCCCTTATACGTTCCCGCGGAAGAAATTCCGTTTTCGTCGGTGTTTACCAAGCCGAGCAACATCGCCTTTTCTATTCTGACCAAGACGTTGAATTCCTGTCTTAGGCTGCCTTCGCCGATGTACGCTTTTACGTTGTATTCGCCGCCGCCGGGCGTATATTCCACGTTCTGCTTGGAAAGCGCGTCGATTACGATACCGTCGGTAAGACGAACGGGTTTGTTTGCGCTGCCGTACTGAGCGTATACCGCGTACGGACTGTCCTCCGCCGTAAAGTCGCCGAGATATACTTCTTTGTAAATGTCGCCCGAAAGTTCCGTTTCGTCGCCGATAACTTCTTTACCGTCCACAACCGTTCTTTCTTTGAACACTACGGAAATTATCTTTCTCGACAGCAACGTCGCGCTTACGGGATAAGAAGTACGAACTTCAAATCCGTTTTGTCCGTTGACGCCGTAAGTAACGGTGTTTCCGACGTTAAAGTATATTTCGTGCGTCGCTTCGGCAAATCCGCTCGCGTTGTAATCGTCGTAGTCGATATTGCTATCGTCTATCTTGACGGATACCTTTCTTTGTCTGCCCGCTTGCAATACTTCGCCGTCGTAACTAACGTCGCTCGTGATAAGCACTTCGGTGTATCTCGCCTTTATCGCGTCCATACTCATTCCGTTTGTCGTGGCGTTCTTGTCGGAATTGTACGGGTCTATGGTAACCGCGTCGGGCAGCGCGCCGAGTTTCACGCCGTCTTTTTCGTCTATCGACGTGATGATTTCTTTCGCTATTTTGAGCGTAACTTCGTCCGTTCTGTATCCGAACGTCCTGTTTCCGATAAGCGCGAGTGCCGTCGGTTTCTTCCCTGCCTCGGTAAGTCCCGTATAGTCGTATTTATCGATGTTGCTCCATATTACGTCAAGCGTTACTTTTTCGGTTACGCTTTGGTCTACGACCATAGTAACCACCGCTTTGTTCGGCATAATCGACGTAAGGTCGTCGTACGCCGACGCGACGACTTTGTTAAAGTCTACTCGCTTGTCGCCGTTGTAATACTCGATACCCGTTATTTCGGTGAACTGTCTTATCGTCGAGTTATAAATCCTTACTTTGACGCTTTGCTTGTTGTTATACGTCGTGCGGAAGACGATTTCGGTATCGACGTAACTGCGATTGTAGAAGTTTTGCATTTCCGCAACGCTCAAATCTATCGTACCTTTAAGCACGCTGTAACGCGAAGGATCGTTCTTCGGTTTGGACGCGTTTCTCGTGTAAACCACGCTGAACGTGCCTTCTCCGGACAGGTCTACTTCGTACGGATCCACGCTTATCGTGTAGTCGTAAGTCTTTCCGCTTTCTTTGCTTACGGTAACTTTGTTGCCGTTAAACGTCGCGTCGCCTTCGATTGCCGCCACCGTCGCGTCGGAGATGAAGTTGTAGGTTCTGTATTCGCCCGTAGGTTCGGTCAGGATAATACCGTCTTTCGAGTTGACTACGTTCGCTAGGTCGAACGTAACCCACGTCTGCCACTTGTTGGAAGAATTGTCTTCCGAGTACCCGTAAGAACGTACGAGTATTTCGATTTCGGTGTTTTTCTTGCCGTCAAAGCCCACGCCGTCGTCGGTAAAGTCGCCGTTGTTGTTACTGTCGTTCTTATACCGCCACAGCACTTTTTCTTTGCCGTTTTCGTCAAAGTAAGTGGCAAGTTCCCATACGCGGTTGAAGTAGGATATTACGCTCTGCGTCGCGCCCGCTTCGGTACTCGTTTGCAGCATTATCGCGTCGTTGTTACTCGTCGAACCCGTTTGCGTGAAGTACCAACCGAGCGTTATGTCTATCGACTTTTCGTCGTACGGGTCTACGCCGAGTCTAACGAATTCGTCTTCTCCCTCGGGTCTGTACGACGTTCTCTCGCTGAGTTCGTTGCCTATCGTGTTGTAGATAATGCGGTCAACCTTGATTATGCTGAGTTGAACGGGTATACCGCGTACTATTTGACTGCCGAACACGTTGTCTTTAAGTATGAGTTCCGCGTAAGCAATGTACCCTGCGATACCGACGTTTTCTCTAAGCGTCTGAATTATCTTGTCTTCGCCTAGCCAAGTAACGGATTTCGAGAAGAACTTCGCTTGTCCGTTCTTATCCACAACGCCCTTGAACGATACGTTCGCGTTGCCGAGTTTGGTTATGTTTTCGGGTACGGTTTCGGTAACGATAACCGCCGCTACTTTATTGACCGTTCTTGTGTCGATGGTTCTCGGCAATCCGATAACCGCTCTCGTGTACTCGTCGTACCACTTATCCCACGCGTACGCTTTTCTTTCCGTCGTCGTCGCTAAGGGTTTATTCACAGCCGCGTCGAGAGTAAGGTCGGTAAGTTTTCTCGTGGATACCACGCCCGACGCATAGATAATGTCATAACCTTTGCTCTTCGCGCCTTCGTAGGTAAGAGCCGCCCAGGTAAGTTGCTGTTTCAGAAGAATTACGTCGAGCATAAGCGCGTCTACGGGACTGTATTTCTCGCTTGCTTCGCTTGCGAAGGATTCGTAAACCTGTTCCCAAACGTACGCTTTCGCGCCCGTTTCGCCGACCAACGGGAATTTCGCTCTGTATTCGTTGTACATAGCGGTCATCTCGTTACGCGTAATTCTGTCGCTCTGTTCGTACAGCACTCCGTACGCTTTCGCTTTCGCTCTGTCGGACGAGTACGCCGAATTCGTCTTCGCGCTTTCGAGAAGAGCGTTCGTGACTATCCTGTTCATTTCCGTACGCGCAAAACCTTGTTTTCCGACTTCGAGATCGATGACGAAACTCGCTTTGCCCGTTCTCTTGTTCTTGCCCAAACCTACCGTATAGTCAACCAAACTCGCGTCGTCGCTCTTCTTAATCGGTATAGCGTACGAAAGTCCGTTCTCGCCTTTAACGTAGATATACGGTTTGATTTCGTATCCGTCGCCGCTCGGAACCGCCAACGGGACGTATTCCACGGTCGGGTTGTTGCCGAGAGATACTTTCTCGCCTTTCGCTCCGTCCTCGCCCGACGTGTTTTCGTATACGATGCCCGTTTCTTTCTTCAAGTTGAGCGCGTTAAGCACATCGTTTGTCTTGTCGCCCGTGCCGGTCTGTTCGTACGGGGTAACCGCGTCGTAAAGTTCGGTTTCCAGTCCGTCAATCGTACCGGTAATGCCCGACGCTTGAACGTGTACCCAAACTTTAACGGTTTGCACGTTGCCCGTGGCGTCGGTAATTTTGTAACTGACGGTGTAGTTTTGTTCGCTCGTATCCAAACTGTCGTAGTCGGCAAGCGTTCTGCCCGCTCTGTTGCGTTCGACTTCAAAGGAATTCGGTATGATTTCCCATCCTTCTACGGTTTCTTGATTGCCTTCTTCGGTAAGTCGAGCAAGCAGCACGTCGAAGGAATTGATTTTTTCCATCGTTTCGTACGGATTGGAATTGTTAAGCGGATTGATGTCTATCATACCCGTATAGGTATTCGCTCTCGTCGTCGCTTCGCTGTCTTTAAGGCTCGGATAGATTGCCAAAAGTCTTGCTTTTATAAGATCTCTGTCCGCGTGAACCACTCCGCTTCCCACTACGCCTTCGCCTTCGATATTCGCCCCTACTCTGTCGATGGTATAGTTCTTCACTTCGAGCAGGTTGATTTTAAGCGTGTTCCACGCAGTGTTGGACTTGTAATCCTTTCCGGCGGAATCCTTGCCGTACGTCCTGTATTTAAGGGTGATGTACGCATTGTCGTAATCTTTGAGCGAGTCGTACGACTTAATCCTGTTTCCGTCCTTGTCTTTATAACTCGTGTAAGTATAGTCGAGCGTCCAAACGAGGTCGTTGTAGATATACGTCTTTTCTCTAAGCGGATTGTCGTTCACTTTTTCGGTGGAACTGTATTCCGCCATAAACACGTCGTAGAACTTATCGATAAAGTTCTCCACCGATTCTTTGTACGGGTCGAACTTAATTCTCTGAGCGAGTTTCAACAGTTCGGTCTTAATCGTGTTCGCCGTGCTTGTCGCGCCGTCCGCTCCTTCGAGAGACGCGTTTGCCACTTCGATTTCGATTTCCGCGAATACGGCGTTACCGATATACCCTTCGAGATAACACTTCTCGCCGTTTAACGGTTTGAACCCTTTGATTGCGTCAAGGTTCCACGCAATGCCTACGCCGTTGCTGCCCCTGCTCGTACCCGTGTTAAACCTTACGTTTACGCGGTTTGCGAGAATGTCTTTGATAGTAACTTTCGCGTCGTAGTTTCTTCTGCCGACTTCGCCGGTAGAAGCGCCTTGCATCGACCACGTTCCGCCGATAGCACGGAAGTCAGTAAGGTCGTACGGGTCGTAAACGATTATCTTGGTCGGGTTCGTCCACAACCTTGCGCCCGTTCCGTCTTCTTCGCCGACCGCTCTGTATCCCTCTTCTTCGGAATACTCGTAGCGATAGAATCTTGCGTTGGAGTAATCGGTCGTGATTACGTTGCGTAAGCCGAGTCCGTTAAAGTCTATATCGACTTCTTGATAACGGTCGTCTTTAATGCTGTTTCCGTTATCTTTCATATCGTACTTGTCGCCGTACGCGTCGAATACGAAATAACGGTAGTACACTATCTTTTCGCCGGTGAGTTCGTCCACGAAGTATACGTCCGTCGTCGAGTAACCGTTATAGTTGCTCGAACCTATCCAATCGTTCATAAAGTCGGCTACGGTATCGAACTTGCTTATGTACGAATGGTATCCGGTCGTCATACCGTTTTTACCGTAGTATTGTCCGTTAAACTTCACGTCTTTGCCTTTTTCGATAACCATCATCGTACGAACATCGTACGCTTTGATTTCGTAAATCGCGCCGGTGTCGTTTCTGAACGTGTAAGATTTGGAAACGTTGGTCTTTTCGGTCTTTTCGATTTTCGCATAGTAGAAGTCTTCGTATTGAGATAAGTCGTCGGTTTCCGCTTGTCCCGCCGGAATGTAGTTATCCGTGCCTTTTACTCTGACGTAGAGCGACGTATCGATACCGCTTTCTACTTTCTTATCGGTCAGTCTGTAGTAACTCTCGGTAATTTGCTTCGAACTCTTCGAGAAGAACTTGCCGTTCTGTCCGCTGTAATACGGGAAGTCGTAGTTCCACTCTTTCGACTTGTCGGGCGTAACGTCGGAGTCGACGTTCTTGCTTTCGACCCCCGCTCCGCCGTATTCCGCGCTCTTCGAATAAGACGCGCCGTTAAGAACGAGTCTTATATTGTCTATCGCGCCGTTTTCGCTGCCTTCTCGGAGCGTAACCTTGGCGTACACGCTTCTGTCGTGTTCTACGGTTTCGCGGTAGAGTTTCGCGTCGGTAATTATCTCGCCGTTGTTTTGTACGGTGTAGGTTCCGACTATCTCTTTCTTCGCGTTGCTACCCATAAACACTTCGTGTATGTTGCCCGTTTCTTTCTCGATGATATTGCCCGTTTCGTCCTTCATATCGAGCGCGTAATACGTGCTGTTAAGCGGACTTTGGTCAAGGTCGGCGGTCTCAAACATATTGTAAGACGTGTACAACGGTAACAAACCGCTTATCGTTTTGGATACCATCGCAAGCAAGTCGCCTATCATGGTTCCTATCTTGGACAGTATTCCGCCGATGTCTAATATCCATAGTTTGGGTAACGCTTCAAAGGATTTCGGGCTTGCCACGGCAAACGCGATAAGGTCGATAAGCCCTATGTACGCTTCGTCGTAACCTTTACCGAATATGTTGAATAGCCAAGTGAAATCGTACGAGAACTTGCCTAGTCCCGCCATATCTATAAGCACCATCATCATCAGATAGTGGATAAGTCCGGAACCCGTCTTTTGGTTCGCGCTGATTATCGCTTGCAAGTACGCTCCTTCGCTTTGATAAATCTTGTCGCCTACTTTGAAGTCGTCTTCGTTGTATTGCCCTCTGTAAAGGTTTATGAATCTGTCGATGTAGTAATCTTCGCCGTTCTTCGCGAGGTCTTGTTCTTTGTACTGCGACGCGTCGAAGTCGCCTTTGCCGGTACGGTTGGCAATACTTATATCCTTAGGCGTGAGCGACGCGTCGGGATTGACTTCCATCGTTCCGTCCAAGCCCCACAGCAGGTTGTTGACCATCATTATTATCTTGTTGAACTTACCGCTGTTAAGCCATACTTCAACGTAAGAATAACTGTTATAGATAATCTCTCCGCCCGTTTGATATTCGAGTTCGGGATAAGTATAGGTATCGCTGTCGCTATGCGTGCTTACGTAATCCTTGTCGAGTACGTCCGTACCTATTCTTATTCTCATTCCTTCGAGAAGGGACGCGTCTTCGGAAACGTAGGTATCCGACCAGTGAGCCGCTCTGCGTTCGAGGAAGAACTGCGCGTTGATATACTCGTTGCTGCCTTCGAGGTATTCAAACGTCGTAGCCTTGGTTCTGCTCTTTCCGTCGGTGTAAGATACGTATTTTTCCGTTCCTGCCATACGCAAATCGATGTTTTGATACTTTTTGGAACGTATTTTGAGTTTGTAGTCTTTGTTCTTCGCGAGCGCGTTCGTCGTAATACTGAACGTTCCGTTCTCTTTGTCTACCGACGTGCTGAAATTGTCGGGTTCGAGTTCGTAATAGTTGTGTACGCCCACGGTCTTCCAGTTGCTGCCGCCACGGTCCGCCACCGCTACCCATATCGTGTAATCGTCGGCAAGCGGTATGACTTTCGTAAAGTACTTCTTGTTTGCTTGGAAGATTTCGTCCGCGGTACGGTTGTAACCGTTCGTCGAAGAGTCGAATTCGTAGAATTCGCCGATTATCGGATTGCCGACGTAGAATCCCGTCGCTTCGACGTATTCGCATAGAGAACCGACGAACGTAACGGTATTTCTCGCTTCGTATTCCATCAAGAAGTAGATTTCCACGTTGTAGGTCTTCTTCGATTCCGTGCCGGGATCCGCCGCAAGCGCCGCAACGTTCGCTATCCATTCGTCGATGGCGTCGGCGTCTTGCAAGTACTTAACTTGCGAATACCCGTTGGTCGAGCCGTCCGCGTTCACGTTTATTCTTCTCGCAACTGCCGCGCCCGTCCACTTGTATCCGCCGAGCGTAACGTCGAAGAACTGTCTTCCTCCGCCTAACGCGCGCAAATCGGGATAGACTTCGTACGACATGTTGAACATACCGTAAGTTTCGTCCTCGATTATCATGTTCGTCGTGCCGGATTTAAGTCCGCCGTTGTATTTGACGGTTACGCCGCCGATTAAATCGTCGTTCTTGTTTATTGCCGCCAAGTACGCGTCGCTGTTATCCGCGCCGCCAAACGTTCCCGCGCTCGTACCGTTGGTAAGCGTGGAGCGCGAAGCGAAACCCCTCATCTTAATGAGCGAACTGTTGATACCCGACGTACGGTACATCGTGCGTTCTTGGTTGAACACGAGCGCCCTTCTCGTTTGAGCGGGTTGAATAAACAATCCGGTTTCGTTTGCCGGCGAAGCGTAGCCTTCGGCGTAGAAACTAAGCGTTCCTCTGTCGCTGTTGACGTAGTAGTATCCGTCGTGATAAATGTATTCGACGCCTTCGTACCACGCTTTGCCCATCTCGGGCGCTTCCGTGCCGTGCGCTTTCCTCATCTCTTCTTTTACTTTGCTGAGGAGATACGGATTGTTCATCGGGTTGATGTGCTTCGTCATCGGAATTTCTACGAAGTAGTAGTATCCGTCTTTGTCGGACTTAACGACGTATTCCGCGCTGTCGGTGACGTAAGTAACGGTTGCGTCTTTAACGGGTTGGTCGTATTGATCGGTAAGTCTGCCGTAAATACGTCCGTAATAACCGGAAGTATTTTCCACGCTCTTGTCGTCGATAAGCGTCATTATCCATTCGGGGCAAATCGCAAGCATTTTGAGCGGAACGGCGTCGGTGGTTTCGAATCCGCCGTCGTTGCCCATAGGTCCGCTAATGAACCCGAGCGCTTTGTCGATAATCGTACTCATATCGAGTTTGATTATGCCAAGCAAGTCTATCGTAAAGTCGAGCGATATGTCTAGAAGCAGCGTAGCGTCTTCTATATACGCCTTAACCGCCGTACTCTTACCCGAAGGTACGGTCAACGCCAATCCCAGCACGTTGTTTGCCGTTCGATTAATCGCAAGTCGCCCTCGCGAGAACGTATTTCGGTACAGTTTCGGGAAATGCTCGTGCGGTAACGTTACTTCTCCGACCAAATCTTTCAACTGTTGATACAGATTGTAAAGCGATTTAACGAGTTTTATAATGTTCCACAAACTGCTGACCCAGTTCGTAAGCATTTCGACCAAAGCCTTTATCGCTTTGCCGAGTTCGTAAATCATTCTCGCTATCTTAATAACCTTGAATAGGACGGTAAACGCGTGCGCGTCTTGTCCGTCGTAACCGCTTATGTCGTCGGCATAGTAAGTCGGACCGCTTGCGTTGACGTACGGATAGAAGGAATACAGGTCTCTTCTGTCCCAGTAGTCCGTTCTCTTTTCAAGGTTAAGTTGCAAGTTGTTGACGTCGAGCGTATCGAGCAAACTTCCGATAAGCGTTTCCACGTCGACATTGATGCCGCTCGCTCCCACGAACAGTCCGTTAAGTCCGCCGAACCCGGCAGTGTCTATCGTGCCTATCTTGGAGTTGATTTCCACGTCGGTCAGGTTGAACCCTAAGCGGATACCGCCTTCTTCGGGCAACGACAACGAGAACCGGTTGTTCCCGTCCATATTGACGTTTAACGCAATGTTGGTTATTCCTGCGTCGAGGTTCATAGAAACGCTTATTCCGCTAAACGCGGGCATATCCACGCCGAGAAGGTTTCCGAGCGCTTTCGTCGTAGGCGCGATTTCTATTCTGTCGTTGAACAGCGACACCGCGATTATCGCAGTCTGTTTCCTGTCTTGTTCGACGTTGATTTTGGAACCCGTTTGACGGAATCCTATACTCTTAATAATCTCGTCGTAAACTTTGTTGTACTCGCTTTGGCTGAGCAAATTCTTGTTGTCGGCGTTAATTTGTTTGAGCGCGTCTTTGATTTCGTTTTTAATCGCCTCTTTTTCGGTGGCGGTTATATCTTTGAACTCGCCTGCTTTATAACGCGTTTCGTAGTTCTTTTTGAGTTCCGCTATGGCGGTTTCTATCTTCTTTTCGGTAATGCTCGTCGCCGTCTTGTCGGTGGTACCCGTTTCTTCTCCCGCTCTTATTCCGATAAGGGAGGTGACAAGCCCTTTGACGTCAAGTCCTTTATCTTCGTCGAGATCGATGGGAAGTTTGCCGCCGAGGAAGTAGTTTAACGCACCCGCAAGGTCTATGCCGTTTACCGCCGCTTGGAACAGTCCGAGTTCGCTCATATCGAGGTATACTTTCTTGTTGAGATAGTAAATTCCTATAAGCGTTTCGCCGTTGTAGAGGACTTCCAGTTTCAGTTTGGAATTGTTTATATCCGTAAGGTCGGCTATGATTTCCGCGGCAATCGTTATGGACGCGTATGCGTCTTGGAATTGCAGGTCGATACTGCCCGTCTTCATTCCGAACAGTTTTTCGAGCAAGGCTTCGAGTTGTTTTACCACGTCGCTCTTTTGTCCGTCGGGATTGACTGTTACGAGCGTCATATCGACGGTAAGACCCAAGTTAACGTTTTTAAGATTGTCGATATTGACAAAATCCTTCTTATCCGCGTCGCTTACCATATGGCTTCTTGCGTCGTCGTAGTCCTTGTTCGCCTTGTCGAGTAGGTCGCGTTTGGGTACGAGATAGGAATAACTCTTTTCAAAGTTATAATCGATGAAGAAGTGTTGCCCTTCGTCGTAAACAAATTTTATACCGCTGAGTTTGTCCTTTTCGTAGCCGAGTTGCAGGTTGGCAAACGTCGGTATCATCGCGCTTATATCTTTAATTTTCGGCAACGTTCCGAGTAGATTGAGTAGCAACGCGCCGGTCATCGCCACGTTGAACTTGTTTTCGTCTATAAGCGCGAGCAATAGGTTGGCGCTTATGCCCGCTTGGGTTATGTCGGGGTATTCTATCGCCGTCTTGTCGCCCGAAGATATTCCGCCGGATATGGAGCCGTCGGCGTTGGACGGTTTTTCCTGCTCGTCTTTCGACGTGGAATCTTCGAGTTTTTTAAGTATTTCGACTATCTTGCCGCCTAAATCGACGCCTGTCATATAGAATTTCGGCAAGCCTAACCCTTCGAGATTGATGTATACGTCGCCCTCTCTTTCCGCTCCGATAAACGTTATTCCGATAAGCGTTCTGCCTCTGCGGTTTATCAATAACTCGAACCCTAAGTTGGTTACGTCCGAGAAGTCGATGTAGGTACGCAGTACGAAATCAAGACTTACGTCGAGCAACGACTCGCCGTTTTGCAGTTTTATTCCGAGTCCGTCGATGAACCGCATCGTAAGGTCGGTGAGGTCAACCATCGTATTCTCGTCGTCGTTATGCAATCCGAGCGAACTGTTTACTTCGCTTACCCATACGAATTTCGTGATTTCTTTATAATCTTTGAACGCCGAATAGGTTTCTTTTCCGGTTACGGAAATGAAGTCAACCGCCTCGCCTATGTGGAGGGATATGTTGCTGAGTTCTATTCCATATTTAAGTTTACTGTCCGAAAGGATATTGCCGTCCGCGTCTCTGACAGCGGCGTCGAGGGGTACGGTTATTCCTACGGTATTCCGCATGAAGTCGATATCGAGACGAACGTTACCCATATCGTCGAATTCCCAGTTGGCGTTGATTAACTTGATAAGCGTGTTGAGTATCGCTTCGCTCAAACGTATACCGAGCGTACCTTGTCCGAACGTAACGCTCTGCAATACTTTACCGAAGTCGATGTCTTTGAATTCAACCGCCGAGTCGTTGCCGAACGCGGGCGCGTTGTCCGCTCTGTCTACGATGATTTCGTCGTGGTCGGCGCCGGTCAAGTCGAGAATAACTTCCATAAGGTTAATTTTAAGGAAGTCGTACAAGGATTGCGCGGTGATGACGTATTTCTCGTTTGCGAGTTTGTTGTTGTCTTCCGCCGACCAGTCGGGTCTAGGTTCGCCCATATCGCAATAGAACTTAGGCGCGAACGCGGGCGTATCGTCGGTATTGAGCGTTCCGCTGAGTTCGTACACGTTAAAGATGTTGACGCCGTTGTTGTACGCTCTCAAACTTACGTCGAAGTTGACTTTGGATATGTCAAGGTCGATGTTTATGTCGAATCTTATCGCGCCTCTTGTCGAGTTAAGCACTCTCAAAAGGAATATCGGCTCTACGCTGAGCGTACCCATCGCGCTGAACAATTTACTCCAGTCTATCGCGGTACGCAGGATTTCCGAATCCATTTCGAGCGTTACGCCCATTTGCAGTCTGTCGCCGATGATGTCCGTAACGAGCGAGCCTACGTCGATTTTGCCCGTTCCGGCACCGATACCGTTAAGCATACCGATTAGGTCGAGCCCCATTACGAAATACGTGTCGAACTCGCCGTTCTCGCTTCTTGTGCGTATTTCCGTAGTAAAGTCGCTGAAATAGTCTTTCTTATCTTCGTGTTTATCCACCGAATTCATATAGAATACGGTATCGTTGAACAATCCTAAGTTGATGTCGTAACTAAGGTTGTCGCTTGTGTTCTTGTCGCCGCTTATCGTCCTGTTCTTGCTAAGATTAAGATTGATACCGAAGTCTTTGCCGTATTCGACTTTCGCGCTACCCGACGTAAATATCATCAATATAATGTCGTTTAGCATATCCGTCGCTTCGTTGTCGTTAAGCAACAGGTTGAACGCTTCGAGAAGAATATCTACGGTAAGGATAAGACTCGCTTCGTCGCTGCCTATTCTTACGAGCGCTTCCAGCACGTCTTTTCCGCTTGACGACGCAGCAGCATTGGCGAGTTGTCCTATCGGAGTGTTCTTTTCTTTCGCCGTTTGTTTGCTCCAACCGTTAAGCGCGGAAGAGATGGCTGCGTTTATATCGCTTAGATGCGGCGTAGCCGTAGACGGAGTTTCGTCGGCGGTTTCTTTGATAATGCCGAGCAGTTTGAGCAGATAACTCATCGCGTCGAAGTCGAGCCTGAGTTTAAGTTTCATATCGAAGATTTCCGCCGATAGATATATAGAACCGTCGTATACCGTAATCGATATGATTTGTTGCTCGAAACGAGTGGTTTCGCCCCTTTCGTCGTTGTCGATAAGGGCGTATTTCAACGTTATTTCCGCCGCAAGCGCCTGTTTAATCTGCGCTTCGTCTTTGCTTAACGCTTTCGCTACGTCAAGCGCGATTTTCGCGTTTAACGTGCCGAGCATTATGTGCGTTTTTAAGAATTCTATATAGATTTCCGAAATGTTGAATCCGCCGAGAATAAGGTTGACTATCTGCGCTATGTCCGCGTTGCCTGCGCCGAACCCGAACGAGAAGAATCCGCCGAATTCGAAATACAGTTGCATTTCGTCGTAGTTGATAAACTTCGTCTGTTCTTCAAACGGCAAAACGTCTTCGCGGTAGTTGTCCGGGTCGATTTCCGCGCCTACGTACGTCTTTCCTATCTCCACGCCGAGTCCGAGGTCGATTTCCACCACGTCGTATCTCGTATTCGCCGCCGCGTTATACGCTTTTACAAACGCTCTCTCCACGAGTTCGCGTTGTTGCGCAAACTCGCTCGCTTCCGCTTTAACGTCGTAGTCGAGTTGATAAATGTACGAATCGAGATACTTCGCCGTTTCGGTGAATTTAAGATTGTCGAGAAGTTTCTTTATCGAACTTTCGTCGTCCGGATTCTCGTTTATGCTGTCAAGCAACGTTTTGAGTTCGAGCGCGGGCGTTACCGTAGCGTAAGTCGCTTCGAGTCCGCCGTATTGCTTTCTCCACGCGTTATCCGAAAGCGAATCGAACAAATTAGCGTCGTTTATGTTAAGTCTGACGAATTTTTCGCGAGCGGTCTTCACCATCGCGTTCGCCGTCGCGCCGTTAAGTTCATGTCCTTCGGGTATAGCGTTTACGAGAACGAACATCGCTTTGCTCTTCTCTTTGTCGTTTGCGCTCACCGCGAGTTTCTCGCGCGCCGCGTTTATAAGCGCTTTCTTGTCGTCCGTTATCGATTCGTAGAAAGTCGCGTCGGTCGAATTCTTCATAATAGCGTCGTACAGCACGTCGAATTCGTCCGCAAGCGTCGCTCTGCTTACGCCGCCGAAGTAACTCGTCCATTCTTCCTGTCTTAGATATTCGGACGCGTTTTCCGTCATTCTAAGCACTTTATAGGCTTTTATGTACAGTTCTCTCGCTTCGTCGTCCTTAATGTCGTCGAAACTCATGCCTATCGTGGCTACTATCTTGGTAAGCATAATCGCTTTCTCGACGGCACTCGCGCTATCTTTCCTTGCGTTTTCAAACTTCTTATTCAGTTCGGATTCGGGGTCCGCGTCGGGTTTGATTATTTTGTTATCGCTAACTTCCGAAGAAGCGCTAAGCAGATCGTATAGGTTATCGTAGTCTGCGGCAAGGTAGGACGCGAGTCTGTCGTATTTGTAAATAAGGTACGTCGAAATATCCGTCTTAGCCGTGTAGGTTCTGAATACGGATTTAAGTTTTTCGGTAAGTCCGCTTACGCCGTAGTCTTTCGCCGTGATAAGCGCAACCATCGCGGACGCCGCTTTGTAACCGTTGTTTTGAGCGTAACCGACTATATCGAAAGACGTTTCGCCGGGCGCAAGAACTTCGACAAGGTCGCGATACAGCATTTTCAACGCGTCCGTTTGCGTAAATAACGCTTTTACATACGAAGCGAGTTTATCTCCGTACGCTTTCGTCGCTCCGCTCATCGCTTTCAATCCGTCGAACACGGTGGTCACGTTGCCCGTTCTTCCCGCTACGTCGATGAGGTAATCGTCGAAGAACGTCGTGTCTTTCGCTCCGCCGTAGTTGTACTTCGTCTTGTATCCGTCCGTCGCGTCGAGGGTCTTCTCGGTAAGGTTGGCGGCGTACTCGATGAACAGTTTTTCCAACGCGTAACGCGTGCATGCGCCGTAAACCGTGAAGTCGAACGACGTCGCGGAGTAAACCAAACAAAGCGTTTCTCTAAGCGCGATGATTTTCGCGTACGCGTCGATGTCTTCCGCTTGGTATTTGCCCGTCGTTTCCAGCGCAACTACCGCTCCGTCGTACGTTTCGACAAACGTCTTGGCAAGTTTGACAAAATCGGTATAAGTCGCGTTGTAACTCTTTCCGTCAATGCGCGCGAGCAGATCTTGTATCGATTCGATACCTTCCGCGGACGCGTCGGGGAACATAACTTCGAGATACATCGCCTTGAAATCGACGAATATTCTGTTTTTGAGTACGTCGTAAGGACTGTTGTTGCCTTTGAAGTCGGCGACGTCTACGTTGAACGCATAAGCGTTTGCAAACGCGATATCCTTATCTCTGAGGTATCCTGCGTCGTTTTCTCTTCCGAAGAGAATTTCGTACCAAGTGCGAATTTTCCCGCCTATCGTCGCTCCGCTTTCGCCGTTAAGCATAAACCCTTTGAGGTTCGTCCAGGCGGTGCCTACGGCAATTCTCATCTCGCTACCGGGGTTGTTCGGCGGATAAACCACGCTTACGTTCCTTCCTCCGTAAACGGTGCTTATAATATCGCACATAACGGAAATTTGCATTTCGGCACCGGTAAGTCCTGCCTTGGTCGCTTTGCTTTGCGCGTCAACGAACATCTTGACGAACGAATATTTCTCTCCGTCCGTGAGTTTGTTTATCTCACTTGCTATCTTGTTGTACGCCGATATCGTTGCGGAACGCAAAGCCGCCATCGACCCTATCGTGTCCGCTCCGTACTCCTCGATTATTTTGGCGACGTATTTAATCGTCTTTTCCGCGTTTCTCGCCAAATACGTTTCTCTTTCCGTCGCAGTCGCGCCGTAGAAGGACTTGTACGCTTCGAGAGTGTAATCGAACGGATAATACTGTTTTGCCTTTTCTTTGGTCATATTGAAGAGAATTTCCGCGAAAATCGCCATCTCTTCTTTGGTCATATACATCGTAGACGACGAGAACGGCATTTCGATTACGGTTTCTTTATCCTTTTCCGCAGTCGTGCTTTCGTCCATACAGGTGTAAAGCGTTACGTTGTACAATACTTTATCGAAAATCGCTTTAACCGCCGCCTGGTCGGTCTCTTTCATCTTCGATATGCCTTCGTACCATTCTTCAGTCTTCTTTAACTTTTTCCCGCCCGAATACGTCTTGCCTTCGTCCGTCATTCTGTCGAACAAACGGTATACGGTATACGCGTAATACTCGAACGAGAGCAGTCTTACCTGTTCCGCCATATCGGTAAGTATCGCGGCAAGCGTTCTTCCCGCCGTGGTCTTAACGTCTTCGTAACTTATCCAGGCGGACGCTTTGGTTTTTAACTCGACGTAATATTTGTATACGAGTTCACGCGATTTTTCTCCGCTGACCGCTTCCGTGGTTTCGTTTAGTTTAAGTTCGCCTAAATATCCGTGTATCTTGTCGCGAACGGTCGCAAGACGTTCGAGTTCGCTGCCGTTTGCCGGTACGAAATTATTTTCCGCCTTGAGTGCGTCAAGCACTTTTCCGAGCGCGCCGGTCTGCGCGTAATGTTTGTAGTATTCTCTGTTGTCTACCGGTTTAAGATACGAATAGAAGTGTTTGAGCGCGCTTATTTTGAACGTCGCGAAGTCAACCGTGCTCTCGCCGATTTCTTCAACTTCTTCCATCCACAAATTCATTGCGTTTATCGCGCTGTTTGCGTATGCGTACAACTTTTCCGCAGTATTCGCCGCGTTGACAAGGTTAATAAACGTTCTGTCGCTCGCTCCGCCGACAACGTCGAACTTCGGTATGCTTACGGACGGGTCGGTGGTCATCGGTTCCGTGCCGAGCATCATTCCCGTAAACTTGATAAGATCGTTTACGTCTTTGCGGAACGCGGCTTTCGTTGCCGCTACGAGCGCCGCGACTTTTGCCTTATACGCCTCGCTCTTAATGTAAGCGTTAAGCGCTTCGTCGCGAGCCGCTTCCATTGCTTCCGCCTCGTCTTCGTCGGGCGAATCGGGTCCTTCGGATTTGTATTCGTATTCGATGGAGAATTCGTCTTCTTGAGAATACGCCGTTTCTATCCAGCATTGCGCGTCGCCGCCGCTCGTCGTCCACGCCGCAGGAACTACCGTTCCGTCGCTAAGAACCATCTTCGTCGCACGGTTCTTGTTCTCTATGGGGTTTCTGAACGGCATTTCGCCGATACCGAGCATTCTCCATATAGAAGACGTGCCGCTGTACATCGGGAAACTTATGCTGTTGTCTATAGAAAGCGTATGCGTAACAATAAAGTAATCTCTTACTTTTTGTATCTTATTAATTTTATCGTACCCTAAATCGTCTTGTTTGGGTTGATTATCCACGGTTTCCGCTTTGTAGGTAGTTTCGTTCTTGTTGTTACGGAACGCCTTATCGTCGTCAAGGAACGTTTTGATTGTTTCGTACATTTTGCCGGCAACTTTGTCGTTTGCCGTTCCCGCAACGAGGGGTTTGTCTTTTTCCACGACTTTCGCGTCGAGATTTGCGCCGAGCCCCGCTATGAGTTTGTTGTAGTAATCGATAATTTCCTTGCTTGTCAATTCGCCGAGCAGAGCGTTGTTCGAATACCCTTCGCCTTTGAGCAGTTCTTCCGCGACGTCTTTCAGGTTGCCGCTTTCGGTCGCGAACGCAGACACCGCTTCTCCGAATTCTTTATAGAACTCTTTAATCAACGCGTATTGCGCGTCGTTAATATCCGCGCTGAGCGTTTCCGCTTCGCGATAAAGCGCGATAAGCGTCGCCGCCTGTTCTTTAACGGTAAGTTTGTTATACAATACTTTGTAAACAAGCGTTTCGAGTGCTTTTTCGAGTATCGGACTTACGGATTTTTTCGATTCGTTCGTATCCTTGGATTTTTCTATACTTTCTTTATAGACTTCTTCTATGAATTTGCCGAGTTCTTTACTGTATTCTTCGTTGTAAATTTCATAGTAAATATCTATGTTTTCCGCGGTAAACGCCGTGCCTTCTCCGATAACCGCGCTTGCCATATTGTTGACGTCCGCGTCGGCGGATACGAGTATAATGCTCTTCAACGCTTCGCGGTTTTCCTTGGAATTCTTATAGATGACTTCAAAAATGAAGTTACTTCTTACCGCCAAGTACTCTTCGTACATTTCCGCCGTGGAAGAACTGCGCAGTACGCGTCTGTACGCCGCGTCTTTAAGGTCGCGTTCGGGCGAACCTTCGCCGTTCGCTTTTTTCAACGTTTCCAAAGCCTTCATTTCTTCGGCGTTCATATCCGTGCCGGCAATCGTTATTCTGTCCGAACGCTGTCCGTAGTAGTACGCCGCGAGTTCGAGTTCTCCTTTAACGGTCGCGGTCGCGCCGACGTAAAGTCTTGCCGCTATTTCCGCAAACTCGTCAACGCGCAGTCTTGCCGTTTCGTCGGAATAGAATTCTTTTGACGACGTAAACGCGTCGTAATATTTCTTTGCGAGCGCAGCCGCCGCTTTGGTTTCGTCGCTTGCGTTACCCGTCGCCACTTTCGCGAGCGCGCCGTACGCCGCGGCATAGATAAACGTTTTGTCGTCGCTGCCTGCAAGTATAGGTTCTACTACTCCGAGTCCGTCCGTTTCAAACGCGGGTGCAAGCGTCGGAGCGGCTTTTCTCGCCGCAAGAAACGCGAGTGCCATAGCGTAAACGTATTCTTTCGAGAACGAATCGCTTATCATATTCGTCAGCGCGCTTATCATACCATCGGTAGCATACATCGCCACCGTGGTTTTTCCGAACGCGTCGAACAACGTTTCGTCTATTCCGCTACCGCCCTGCGCCGCTATCGATTGTTTCGCTTTCCAATAATCGTAATGTATATTTTCGAGAATATACATAAGCGTCTTTTTGTTTGCCCTTACAAGTGACTCGTAAAGCGTTCCGCTTACGGAATCGCCACTAATATACGCTTCCGCCGCTTTAAGGAAATCGTCGGTATTTTCTATCTCGAAGTTAAGTCCGCCGATGAGCGCGTCCCACGCTTTCTCGCTAAACGATTTATGCATATAGTTCGTATATGCCGTTTCGCCGGCGATAAACTGCGCGAACAACTCTTTGTTCAACGCGTACGCTTCTTCGTACAACTTCGCGTAATCTTCGTTCGACATCGCGCCGCCGCTTCCCGCGCCTGCAAGTTTGTATCCCTTTTCGTACAGACTCTTGCCTATCGCCGCAAGCAGTTTACGCGTGGAGTCTCCCACGTTTCCGCCGAAGTATTCCTTAACGCCCGCCACCGCGCTCTTGAAGTCGTAAATAAGGTCGTAAGCAAGCGAAATCTCTTCTTCTCCGGTAAGCATATCCTTGCCGTTCGCGTTCGAACCCGTCAACGCTTCCAAAGCGTACGCCTCGATACCGCTCGTAATCGAGTGCATCAGTTCTCTCGCTTTTCTAAACGCCGTTTCCTTATCCGAACCTTCCGTATTTATTTCGTCCACGCCTTTGAGTATGGCTACCGCGGAAGGATCGCAATAAGTATAAATCATCGCGTTGTCCCACAGTTTGCTCTTGTACGTGTTCTTGTCGTCGTTGCGCATACCGCTGAGTTCAATTGTCGCGCTCGTTTCCAACAATTCGGTGAGTTCTTCGTACGCAACCGCGCGGTAATCTCTTTCGCCTGCGGTCGTCTTAGCGTAACTCTCCGAATAAATCATATACGCCTTTTCTCTCCACGCTTCGGCAAACGCCGTCTTGTTTTGTTCGGTTTCAAAACTTTCGTTCGCTTTAATCGCGTTGTCTACGCGAGTTAATTTTTCTTCCCACGCTTCGACCAACAATTCATCGTACAAGTCGTCGTATTTCTTGCTATGGATAATAAGTCCGTCGCCGACGGTTTCTATCTCCGCGCCGATAAGCACGAGCCACGCGTCTCTCGATACGATAAGCCCTTTCAAATACGCCGTCACAAAATCGTACGCCGCTTGGTCAACGTCTTTTTCGACGTCGTACACGTTCTTCATAAACGCTTCGAACTCGCCGTACGCTTTCGGTATTCCCGATTCTTCATTACCGTACAGGTAATCTTTTAACACTTTCCCCGCAACGGTCTTGTCTTCACTCGTCGAACCGCCGAAATACGTTTCGAAGTCTTTGCCGTTTTCGTACGCTTCTATGAGCAAGTAGTCGTAAAGCGCGACTTTGCAGGCGTTTTCGTCGTAGAATTCGTATCTTGCCGCGTAGTTTGCCAACAGTTTTTCCACGGACGTGCCGTTCGCAAGGAACGTAGTACGTATAAGTTCGTTGACTTTGTTCGCCTTTTCCGTGTCGCTTATCGTGTATTTCTTATAAAGTAAAGTCTTTTCCGCTATCGCCCGCGCGAACTTGTTTACCGTAAGCCCGTTCGCGTTGATAACGTAGTTGTATCCCTGTCCGTCTTTGTTCGGGTCGAGGAACGGTTTTTCGTCGGTGAACGCTTCTACTCTTTCTTTGCCGTATCCGAAGAAGTTTTTACCGTCTTCCATGAGCGCGTTCATCTTGTTGAAATCGTTATCGTTGAATACCGTGCTCGGTACGATCAGTCTGAGTCCGAGTTCCACGTCGTAACCGAGATTCGCCGACGCGGACGGGTTGCTTACGAGAGAAATCATATCTATGACTTCCGCAAGGGATTCGCTGCCGAGCAAATACCGCACGACGCTCTTAACCGCGCCGTAAATAACCGTAACCGTAAGCCCTTCCACTCCGCTTAACGCAAAATGCAGGTATTGCGCGTTGAGTTCCGCGTCGCTAACCGCAGGAGAACCGTTTTTCGCTTTCGCAAGCGCGTTTACCAGTCCTGCCAAAGCCTGCGTCGCGTTGCTCGCCTGTTCCGCTACGTAAGAACCTTTCTTTGCTTCTCCGCCGATAAGCGAACCGATGAGTTCTATCGCGTTTTCTATCTTTCCTTTGCCGAGCGTCTTGTTAAGTCCGGACAGGTCGAGATACGCGTCGCCGCGAATAAGCGCGAGTACTATTTTGGAATTCGCTTTGCCTTCTCTTACGATGTTAAGCGTGATTTTCGCCTGCAACGCTTTGATAAGCGTCATTATATCGTCGGGTAACACGTCCCCGAAACTCTTGGTTCCGGAAAGAATGTCGTTGATTATCGTGCCTATTCCGAGATCCAGGTCAACCGCTATTTCGAACTTAACGTCGTTTGCGTCGAGAAGTTCGATTATCCCTTGGAGTTCTTTGTTGAGATTGAGGTTAACGTCGAGTTTTTTAAGCAACGTTTCGATAAGCGCTTTGAGTTCGTACGTTCCCTTCTCGTTACCGAGTTCGAGATACGCTTGCGTACCGAGTTTGATTACGTTGATTTCTCTTACTTCGTTGTACTCCGTCGAGTTAACGGGCGACCAGTCTTCGAGATTGTGGAATCCTATGTAAATTCCGCGTACGCCTGCGTGTACGACAAACGTCGCGTCTATGTCGCTATTGCCCCTGTTCGGGTCTTTTATGCCGCTCTCGCCGCCGTCTATGAATATCGTACCCTTGGAATCTATCGCTATGTTTACGCCGAGTCCTAAACTTATGGCGTCGCCGCCGACTTTAATCGCTTCGACGTAAAGTTCCGCAAGCGCGTCGGTCACCACTTCGAGAGAACCGAAGCCCAGTACTCCTATAAGCGAACTTATCGCCGCTTTTTCTATCATAAGATAAATACCGTCGCTGTCGCCGTATATCGTCGCTTCCAGATTCGTTCTCGTAGTAAGCGTAGACGCCGCTTTCCACATCTCGCCTACTTCCGTCCATGCGTTCTTTGCTTTTTCGCCTTTGCCGAACACCAGTCCTGCGGCATCGTCGAGTTTGATTTTCTGTATATTAAGCGCGCTAAGGTCAACGTATAGCGCCCCTTCATAGTAGGTTAGGGTTGCCCAAACTTTCTTTTTGAGTTCTTCTACGTCGCCTTCGCTCGTGGACGTATTCGTGTGCCATGCTCTTACTTGAATACGCACTATCGAACCTTTTATTATATGGTCGAGATAGTTCTTATCCGAGCCGTCGCCGAGATCCACGTCCGCCGCAACGTCGATTGCGAGCGTCATATCGTGGTCGTCGTAAATTTCAAAGAATATCTGTCCGATTATGCTCGACAAATTACCTTCTTTGGTGAGCGTGTCGAGAATATTCTTTATCGGGGCTTTGTTAAAGTCCTGTCTGCTTACTTCTTCCGCCTTAACCTGCACTTCGATAGTGGTGGTCAATACCAAGTTCGGCAATTCTTCCGCTATTTCCGCGTAAAGTTTTTCGCCTTTGTCGTTTTTAGGCAAATCGAGTTTGCTTTCGAGGTTCGCCGCGCTGTCCGCTCCGAGTACGAATTTTCTTTGGTCGAGAGATACTTCGGCTTTATGTATACCGAAGTCTAAGCGTACGCCCGTGGAATCCGCGGTCGTGCCGTCTTTACCGAGCGAGTTGAGCGCAATCGACAATCTTATAAGATCCCTGTCCGCGTCGGTGAAATCTTTCCCTATCAAATCGTCGTCTACCGCGAAAATGTCCACGCCGAGCGTAAGGTCAACCGCTTTACTTACGTATTTTTCAATCTGCGGAAGTCCGAAGAAGTTAAGCAACGCGTAAATCGCTCCCGACGCTACCGTGGTTGACAATCCTGCTTTGCTGAGTTTTATATCGATTTTTTCGTTTTCTCCGGACGCCGACGCGTTGGACGCGACGACTCCGTCTTCGTCGGCACTCTTCATGACGCCGTACATCATCGCCGCGCCTAAAAGTTCGGGTACCGAACCGACGTAGTCGAAATCGTACGGAGCAAACGCGTTTGCCGCTTTTCCGCCGAACAAGTCTCTTACGTACTCGATTGCGTCGCGGATTATCAATCTTTGAATGTTAAACCGACTAAAATCGACGTAGACAAAGTTTTTCGCTTTGCCATCTTCCGAATCGATATAAGAACCGAGCGCGATTTGAAGTATCTTTCTGTCGCCGCCGCCTTCGAGCGCGTACAACGTAAGCGCAAGGTCGGTCGTACCGAGTTCGCCTTTGAACAGGTCGAACAGGTTTACTCTCGCTTCCACTTCGAGCCTAAATTTCTTCGATATGACTTGCAACGTTTCGAGTATAAGATTAAGCCCGATTGCGTTCCCGGCGATTTCGATATTTATACCGAGATCCGCCATAACGACGTCGATAAGTTTTTGCAGGTTGAAACTCGTTTGATCTGCGTCTAAATCGAAGTCGAGCGAGAGTTTCGCGTAAACGTATTTGAAGTCTTTATCGAACGGCGCGAAATGTCCGTCGGGAAGTTCGTGAATATAATCGGCAACGAGTTGTTGACGTTCTTCCTGTTGCCAGTATCCTTCATTTTTCTTCGCGATAAACACGCTCTTATTAAGGTCGTATTCGTCTAGGTACAGTCCCGCGCCCACAAACGCCAAGCCCATTTCCAAGTTCCCGAGCCATACGTGAACGGATACAAGATTGTTCGCGTGGAGCAACCCTACCTGCACGGTACCTACGCCGCCTGCCGTATCGACTATTACGCTCGGTACGTCGGAACGTGACGACACAAACAGTTCGTCCATCGTGTTGAGCAAATCGTCTTCGAGTTTAACGAGTCTCCACGTCGTTCTTCCCGCCGCGTCTTTATCCGCGTCCGAGAAGTCTTTGCGATATTTAACTTCCGCACCCTGCTTCGCCTCTTCGAGTACGTAAGTGCAGTTGCGCGCAAGCACATATCCGAACCCTTCGCCTTTTTCGGTAAGGGTCTTTACGTCCGAATAATATTTCGGCCATGCGTAGTTCTTATACGCTTCTTGGTCTTTGCCTTTGTTGGCGGACGTGATTTTCGCCATTTCCGCCGAGATAAACCGCGTTTCGTGGACTTTTTCCACCCAACCCGATTCTACGAGATACTCCCACGCGTACGTCTTGAACGTAAGACTGAACCTTGCGTCGAAACCGCTGTACTTAACCGGTACTTTAAGGTTGGCATACCACGTAATACCCGCCGCTCTCGCCGTAGAGAACGGAAGTACTCCTTCGTCGAGGGTAACGCCCGCGCCGTAGAACAAATTGTACGCGCTCGCGTTTACCGTGTTTATCGTGTTGACAACGGACGCATAGGCGGCTTGATACCTGTTGACGACGTCTTGCCACGTCTTTGCTTTCGCGTCGGTTTCCCCTGCCGTTTCGTATCCTTTAAGGTACGCGTCGTACCAGCCGATAAACAGCGTGTAATCTTCGGCATCGAGATGGAAATCTCTCGTTTGCGAGCCGCCGTTTATCGCCGGCAACGTGTAGTTGCGGCTTCCGTTGTCCGAAGTAAGAATATCGTACGCTATCTGCTTGTTATAAAGTTCTTTATTCGTTCCGGGATGCGTGTTTTTCGCTTTCGCCTCGTCGTAAACTCTGTTAAGCACGTACAACATATCTTCGAGATATCGTACGTAGTTGTCGAACGCCGCCGCCTCATAGTAATATTCGGTATACTCTACCGCGGTAAGCACCACTCTTTCGTTTTCGGTCAACGCGTCTTTAAGTCTGTCGGTAAGTCCGCCGATAAGTCCGCCTAACGTCGTGTCGCCGGATTTAATGCCGAGAGAAGTGTATTCGTTGAACTTATCGAGAGTTATATCGTATTTCTTTCCGTCTCCCGAATTCTGGGCTCTGTTCGGATAAACCTTTACCGCGTCGTCGTAAGAAACGCCGTTAATCGTCCAGTAATAAGCGTCCCACGCTATGGACTGCAAGACTTGTTCGTCCCTTGTAGTCGCTGTGCTGAACCCGTCTTTTGTCGCTTTCGCCACAATGCCGTCGTAAAGCGTCTTGGTCGTCGCTTTTTGCGCGGCGGGCAGAATGTTACCGTTTTCCGCGGTAAGCGCAGCCCACGATTCGCTCTTGCTTACTATTACGTCTTCCCTGCCTAAACTTGCGAGCAAGTTGTCCATATTTTTGGATATATTGCTCAAAACTTTCTTTTCCGCTTCGATTTCGTCCGCTATACGTTTTTCTATAAGCGCGGTAAACGCACGACGAGATATACTCTTTTCGTCGTTGAACGCCTCGTCGAGCATCTTGATGAGAACTGCCGCAACCGCCGTTACGGTCACGCCGTATTCGTTGCCTACGACTACGGATATGAAGTCGTCCATAATCTGCCCGTCCGCGTTGCTCGCTTTCGTAGCCGCGTTCTCTATCGGTTTTTCGCCTGCATTTATTCTCTTCGCAAGCGTTTCAAAATCGCCGTTTTCGCCGTAAATCGTCGATTGTAACTTTTTGCTCTTGTCGCTCATTTCGGAAATCGACGAATATCTGTTGTTCGCGCCGTTCGCTCCGTTCGCGACTTCGCTCGCTTTCATCGCGGTGTACATAGCGAATATGTCGAGTTGCGCGTCGTGAACGTTTTTCGCTTTCATTTGCGCGGTTTCTTCTTCGGTCTTTCCGAACAGTTTGCTCAGGCTCTTCCAAATATCCGAACCCGTCGCGGTAAGGTTGGTTATGCTTATCGGGCTGATATTAAGACTGCCTAAATCGACGTACAACGACAGGTACTCGTCGCCGTTGTCGTTTCTTTCTTTTATAAGGTAGATACCGATAAGGACTTTTTCGCCTTTGATGATTTCGTTGCCGTCGGCGTCTTTAACGGGGTTGCCGTTCGCGTCGAGTTGTTTTTCTCTCGAAACTATTTCGATATACGCTTCCGCTCCTGCCGCGCCGATTATTTCGGGTATGGTAAGCAATTCGTAAGGCGCTTTGCCCGTTTCTTCGTCTTTGCTTATAAGCGACCATATGCTCATCACGTTGACTTTCGCGTCGATATAGAAGTGCAAATCCGCCCATATCGATTGCGTGGTGTCGATAACGACGTCTACGTTGAACTTATCTCCTAAGAATACACGCAGTAAATCCCCGAGATTGATTTTCGGGTCTTTGCCTTCGTTGTCTTCCCTGTCTTTCGCTCCGAGCGAAAGTCCTCCGTCTACCGACAGTTTGAGCGTGGTATCCCACTGTTGGTCAATCGTCGTGTAATATTCTTCGTATTTGTTCGTTTCTTCGTTCTTTGCGTATTCCCTGATGACGAAACGCTTGTTTCCGCGCGCTATGTCGATAGTCGGCGTTTCCACCGCTATTTTAAGGTTAAGCATATTTTTAAGGTCAAGTTGTACTCCGAGCAAGTCGTACTTCTTGTCTACTTCGTTGTACCCGAACAGGCTTACTTTAAGGTTCGGCGAATAAGCGGGATAGTACGGATTGTCCGTGCCTCCGCTCGGGTCTTCTCCGAAGTACTGTTCGATGTCCTTAACTCCGAACGCGGCAAGTATGGAATATATTGCCGCACTCGTGATTTCCGCCGCGATAAAGTCTTTGTTTTCACGCGTGTCTATGCCGATAACGAAACTACCGAGCACGTTCATCGCGCTTGTCGCGCCGTTTGCGAGAGCAACGGGTGCGTTGGACGGTTTGTCGGTTTCGTCGTTCTTGTTGTTTTTGTTAAATAATTTCGAGTAATCGATACCGAAACTCTTTCCTATCGCCACAACGAACGCGCTTACGTCGTCGAGTACGATAGGTTCTACTCCGAGAAAAGCAAGGTTAAGATAAATCTTGCCGTAAATCGGGCTTTGTCCTAAACTCTCGTCGCCTTGGTTAAGCGTAACGAACAGGCTGAGCACGTTGCCCATATAATAGTCGCCGCATCTGCCGTACAGTTCGTTCCAGAACTTCGTATACTTTTCTTCGGGAAGAATCGCGCCGTACAGGTTTTCCATCTCGTCTTCTATTTTTTCCATAAGGTTAAAGAAGAACTTTCCGCCGCCCGCAAGAAGATTTTCCGCTTCGGTTTTGGAAGAATCGCCCGCATTGTCGTTTTTGCTCAACGCATAGTTTTTAAGCAACGTCCAACGTCTTTCGTAAGTGGTCGCCTTGTCGAGATACTCGTCCATAATCGCGCGCCAACCGCCTTCTTTGCCGAGTTCTTCGTATATATCGTGGTTTTTCTTGGACGTGAGCGTAAGATAAAGTTCTATGCCGTCGAATTTCGACATAGTCATCATATTCGCGTTCGCGCGGATTTCGAGATAGTTGGTCTGAGCAAAAATATCGCTTTCTTCGATTCCTACCCTAAGTCCGATGCCGGGGTCACGGTCGTCGAATATCGCGCCGTAAAGCAGTTTGAACAAGTAGTCGTAGTTGAGCGTTTCACCCATTTTCCCGAGTTCGAACGACGCGTATCCGCCTATCGCCGCACCGATGTTTGCAAGTTTTTCTATATCTACGAACCTGCTTTCGTCGGGCCTTTCGGGCACTTTGTTAAGGTTAAGGCTTATTTCTCCCGCACCTATCTTAATCGCGCTCTTGCCGCCCTTGTCGTTGGCGAAGTTTACCGTGACGTCTACGCCTAAGTTGTCGCTGAAATTGAGCATTATCGCCGCGTTGAAGTCGATTTTGTCTTCGAGTTGATCGGTAAGGTCGATGCCGGCGAGTTGTTTAAGTACGTTAAGCACCGCGGATTTGGCTACGCCTATGCCGAGTTCTCCCTTGTAGAACATCACGTCGAGATAGGTCTTCGCCGTAACGCCTTCGCCGGTAAGGTATACTACCGTATCCCCTGCCGCGTTTTGTACGGCATTAAACACTTTGCCCGTTTCTTCGCCGTACGCCGCGTTACTCGCTCCGTACGACGCATTGCTCGCTCTGTAAGGCGCGTTTTGCGGGTTTTGTCCGTTTTCGTCAAGTCCGAAGAATTTATAAACGGATTTTATCGTTTCCGAGCCGAACTGGTCGGTGCCGAAATATTTGAATACTTCCGTCCAAATAACCGTTATGTCTTCGAGTTTTACCTGCCCGATACCGAATATATCCGTATCGATGTAAATCGCGCCGCGGAATTCGGAATAACTCGTATTTACCGAACCGTCGTAGTAGAACGTCAACACGGTTTCCGCTTTTCTTCTCTTTTCGTTGTTCGTGAGTTCTTTTACGATTTTGTTTTCGTCGTCTACTTCGTAGTCTTTTCCTTTTTCTCCGAGCCATCTCTTAATCGTGACTTTAAGCGTACTCGAATAAATATTGTTGAAGTTGACGAGCGCTTCCGCGTCGACAAACAACGTCGCGTTGATGTTTTCAAACAACTGCGCGATAACTTTTACGCCGAGTTCGTTAAGGTTAATCTTAACCGACCCGGATACGAGTTTATCCCACGACAAAGCATAGTGCCTTGCGCTACCTTTCGTTATTCCCAGATATTCTTGATCGTCTTTCTTTTGCTTTTTCTCGATATCCGACCAAGTCGCCTCGTAAACCTTGTCCATTTCCGCTCTGCGCGCCTTTTGGTCTTCGGTTTCGCCCAAACGATAGTTGTCGTAAAGTTGCTGCCACGCTATTCTCTTTATGTCGACGATTCCTTCGGGGGTGTCTTTCTTGTCCGGGTTTCTCTCCGCGATTTCGTTGTAGAACGCGTCGAGTTCGCTCGACTTAAACGCCGAATTGCTCAAAAATCTGTTGAGTAAGTCGGTAAGGTCGTAATCCGTAACGTCCTTGTTCTCCGCCGCGGCAAGATTGTTTACCACGTTTTGCAACGTAATGCCTACGGACGCTTCCACGTAAACCGAGTCGGGAATACCCGTCGGCATACCGACGTCGCCGAATTTATCCACGTTGACCGCATAGCGATCCCTTTCGCTCGGATCGACGCTCGCTTCGAGTTTGTTTATTTTCAGCAATATCGAATATACGTCGCCGAGTTTAACCATTACTTCGAGCATTACCCCGTGGTTAAGGTCAATCCCGAGTCCGAGATAGTTGATGTTTATTATTTCGCCGAGTTCGGGGTATCCCAACCCGGTGATAACCGCGTTAATTACTTCCTGCGTGAGTTCAAACGTGAGTTTGCCTTTGTTCCACACGAATTGCA
This sequence comes from uncultured Clostridia bacterium, assembly GCA_934274515.1. GTDB lineage: Bacteria > Bacillota > Clostridia > Christensenellales > DTU072 > CAG-1782. The sequence continues at coordinate 44,503 of CAKQTC010000010.1, read as the reverse complement.
ACGCTATCGCGCCCGCGTCGGTAAGATAGGATTTTTGATTGCCCGATTCCGGCCCGACGATGCTCGCCGCGTTCGACGGGGCAAGTTTTTCGCTTTCCGCTTTCAATGCGGCGTTAAGCGCTTTCGTTTCGGAGTACACGCCGAAATTCGCCATATCTTTGCCGTTAAGCAAAGACAGCATCGTGTACGCTATCATGTTCCCGTTGTCCGCTTTGTTGATGCCTGCCGCTTCCGCTTTCGAATCAACGTATTTTTGCACGAGTTGCGCTTCCGCTTTCTCGTATCTTGCCTGATACTCTTCGGTCGCTCTTATCTGCGCCGCGGTCATGGATTCGTAACCGCCGAGTTTACGCATATCGCTTACGATGGTCGCCGACAGATTACTCTTCGCCGTAGTAAAGTCGGTGGAATTGACGTACGCTACGCTGTAATACTGTTTCTTCTTCGCGACGATGCTTATATACGCGGCGTTCATCGTCGCTTCGACGCTCGGCGTGGCTTTTCTCGTGGCGTTCCAGTACGTCACGTACCGATTGATATAATCCGTGTACCCGCTATACGCCTCGGACTTCATTTGCGACAGGAACAGTTTATAATCGAAATCGCTTTCGCCGTAACTGTTCGTACGCAGTCTGTTTTCCACTTCGACGATGTTGAGCGTAACAGATTTACCGTCTCTTATTACGGGGGAAATCGTCACAAACGACGTTTCCGTTCTGCCGTCGTAAACGTGTATCTCTCCGTTCGGTTTAACCTCGTATCTGACGAACCCGGGGTTGAGTTTCGGCGTGTTGTCGCCGCTGTCCGTACGGAACACCTTTTCTATGTCGTTCTTAACGTAAACGTATACGTTGTAATGCTGTTTTAAGTCGCCGTAATAAAGTTTGGAATAGTCGTCCTTATCCTCTTCCTGCGCTTGCAAAATTCTTTCGTTCCAAACGAAATACTTGTAGTCGCTTATCGGGAATTCGGTTTCGTAATAACCTTTACCCGATGTCGATACCACGTTGCCTTTATACTGCGAATATTGATTGTTAAGGAAATGCGTAAGCATCGTCTGCCGATACGCTTCGTCCATGAACGCGCCTTCTTCCGCGTACACGAACAGCGTTTTTCCGCTCGTCTTGTCCTCGATGTACGTTTCCGTCCACAACGCGTCAAACTGCGCCGCTCTTATGCCTTTATAGGTGTTGCGCACGTCGTTAAGAGCGAGCAAATCCATTCCGAAATATCCTAGGTCAACGTACGCCTTGTTGTCTTTAAGATAAATACCTACGATAACTTTATACTGCAACCCGTCGGACGCCGTATAACCCGAACCGTCGGGTTCGGCTGCGTCGAACATAACCACGCTGAGTTCGCTTGCGAATATATCCGATATGTCGATGGTTCCTTTAATCGCAATACCGATGTTAAGTCCTTTTTTGTTGTTACTCGATATGTTTGAGAAATAGTCGTTATAAAACCTTACGACAACGGTTTTTAACAACGCGCTGTAATTCGCGAGCGTTTCCGACGGCAAAAGTTGCGCCAAAACGTCGTTTACCTTATCCCATTCCGTCGTGGGTTCGGACGCGGAAACCTCAAACATAAGTTCTACGTTTACCGATACTTCCAGATTTTTCGACCAGTCCGCTATGCTCGTATATTCCGTCGCCGCCGTCGTCAACGGACCCTTAAACGAAGGTACGTCGGTTTTCGCGATGTTGACCGTATCGATAAGCGTAAGGTCGAGATAGAAAAATTCTTTTTCTACGTCGGCGTAATCCACTATTCCGACGTGCGCTCTCGCAAACGCTCTGTCTTTGAGTTTTTCTTTTAGTTTAAGCGACGAAATTTCGTATTCGTTGCCGTCTTTGTCTTTAACTTTGTCGCCCGTCGCGGTAGCGGTGTAAATCTTGCCGCCCTCGTCGGTGAATATCTTGTTTCCGTTGCCGTCTTTGTCGAATTCCGTTCCGATATGAACGTACAACGACCCGTTTACTTCGGGAAGTCCGTCTTTGATGGCTAGCCCGGCAAGACCCATCACCACGCCGAACACGTTTCTGTTGACGATTACGCCGAGCGCACCGTCTTTTACGGTGACGGAATTAATCATTCCGCCAATCAAGTCGAGCATCGAGTTGTCTTTAGGTTTAACTTCCACTCCGCTGTCGTCGTCCGCGTTGCGCAAAAGGTCTTTCGTGATATAAATCGCTTTCGCCGCGCTTGACGGATTTTCTTTTTCGTACCCGACCACGCCGAGTAACGCAAGAATTTTCGTGATGTCCAACCCCTTGCCGTTAAGCATCTTCGCTATGCCCGTGTCGGTAACGCTTAATCTCGGCACGTTGCCGAAAATTATTTCGGTAAACCCGAGTACGGTGTGTAGTTGTTGGGTAAGGTTCTTATCCGCGTCCGGACTTACTTCCGTGTTTATATACAACGTGTCGGTCGTTCCTCCGACGTAGTAAAGTTCTAAGAACGGGTATCCGCCGAACTGCTCGAACTTATTGCCGTTCTTATCCAGGAAGTACAGGTCGATTACCGCTTTGACGGAACTTAGGTCAACGAGAGACGCCGCGACCTGTATTTCGTATCCTATTCTGAGTTCGCTCGCGCTTTGAACTTTCGCCGACGCAAGCAGTTGCCCCAAGTTTATCCCCATCTTCGAGAGATAATTCTCTGTAAGATATTTCATTATCGAGTCGAGATTAAGACTCGTGTTTTCTTCCGAACCGATAGCAAAATTACCGGCGACGGTTGCGGCATACGACAACGTCGTACTAAGTTCTTTATACTCGTTTCTGAGTTTCTCCGCCTCTTCTTTGCTTTCCGCTTTCAAATATTTGTTAAGTCCAACCGCGGAAAAGTCAAATTCGGGCATTTTGAAGTAACTTATACCCGTGTTGTATCCGCCGCCTTCTTTGTCGGATCCGATACCTACTTTAAGCGTAACGTCGTCGGTTACGTCCGCCGCCACTCTTATGGAACTGAGCGGATTTGCAAAATCCAGCCCTACGGAAACGCGTTTTATTCCGATACCGTTTTCGTAATGCAACGAGCCGTCGTCTTCTTCGACGAGCGTCATTCCGCCGACGAACATCGCCGCTATCGTGTTTATCGCGTAGTTGTCGAGAGAAATTTCGAGTTTTGTCGATTTCCCTTTCTTAGGCAGTCTCAAATATTTATATCGCCCGTCTGCGTCGGGTTCTTTCTTCTCCGATATGAGAAGTTCGATAAGTTTCATTACGTCCATACCCGTCGGCTCGGTAATGACGACGCTGGACGCGTTGCTCGCGGTCGGGTTTCGCGACGCGGAAGTATCCCCTCGGTACGGGTCGATATACTTCATTATCTCTTCGCCGATAAGTCCCGACAAACTCTTCGTCAAGTCGATTTTAGACAGTTTGGTATTAGGCAAGAACTCCGTTCCGCCGCTTTTCAGATTGTGGAAATCAAAAAACAAAGTATTCAATACTTTGGCTTCTTTGCCGACTATTGTGTTGCCTAAGTCGGGAACGAGATATACGGCAAACACTTCTCTGCCGTTGTACCCAAGCCTTGCTTTCGCGTAGTTTTGCGAGTTGTCGAACAGGTTAATGCTCGCCGCAACGCCTAAATCGAACACGTAACTCGCTCCGCCGCCGACCACGATAGGTATGTCGCCTATTCCGCCGAGTTTGATAATATTACCGGCAAGCCCTTTGACGGTAAGCACTTCGTCTACTTCGGACGAATTGTTGACGGCAAGTTGCAGGTTCGCTTCCAAGTTAGTGAAACTACCCTTCGTGTAAGTCGTTCCTTTACCCGCGTCGCCGAAGTTTTTACCGGCAAGGGATATTGCCGAGCGTTTCTCGTTGCAAACTTCCATCAAAAACGGCGTCGTTTTCAAAGAAACGTCGAATTCCCCGTCAAGCGCATCGATGGTGATTCCGAAACCGTTGAACACGTATTCGTACCCTTTGCTCTTGTCGCCGGGAAGTATAACTTCTTTCATCTCGGTGATGGCGTCCAAACTAAACCTGAGCGACGGCCAGTTCTTTTTTATAATGTCTTCCAGCCCGAACCCTATCGTGTCTTGCAAAACGTGGTCGAGGTTGGGCAGTCCGAACCCTTCCCACGAAATGGTAAGGTCGAGGAAGTTACCGATTTGAATTTTCCCGGACTTCAACATTCCGAGAATCCAGTCGGCTTTGATATATTCGTGTATGTATTGATATTTGGGGACGGTATAGGTCTGCTCTCTTCCGTTTTCGTCGAGAGCCTTGTAAGTATACGACTCCGTCGAATAGTCCGCTATGTAATCTTCTTCGAAAAGCAACATCCAAATAAGACTCGTAAACTTTTTAACCGCCTCGATGTCTATGTTGCTTTGTAACGCGTTACCGATAAACTCGACTATGTCCGTTTCGTCTTTCGTCCCCATTTTAAGAAGGGATACGAGTTTTTGTCCGACGGTGGTAATGTTTATTTCTTCCGCATAATATTTAGAGTTTTGTCCGAAAACGAGATACGTCGTGGAGCCGTAATAGTAAACACCCACGTAAAGTTGGTTCGAGAAAACGTTGCTGAGTTCGAGAAGTACAACGCTCTGCGAATTGTCTTTAAGCGAGATGTTCGCTTTAATTCTCAACGAGTATTCGGCTATCTTTTTCGCTTTCTTGGTATAAACCGCGCCTTCCTTTTCGTAGGCATGGAAATCGAATTCGATAAACGTGTCTATACACAACCATTCGGGGTCGTCGTACAGCGATTGGTCGAGAAAAGTCATCGACTTCTTTATCCTCGCAAAAGCGTCCGCCTTGCTCATCGTTTCGCTCGGCGTAAGGCTCGGGTCTTCCTGGTTCCCCGGATCAACCGGCCCGTCGGGCTGCGGATCCCTCTTGGAACAGGCGACGATACTCAGCGCCAACACGACGCACACAAGTATCATAAAAATTTTTAGAAGTTTAGACGTTTTCGAACTCATAGCATATCTCCGTCGTTTTCTTTGCGGTTCAACCGCGGTTTGCGAGTAAAAAAGCGTAGAATATCCCCTTTTTATTCGCACACCCATTATACATCACGCGTACGCAAAAGTCAACGCGCTTTGTTATATATAAATATTATTTAAGGCGCGGTTAAGATTTCCTTCCCTCTCTGGCTTTTCGTAAGTTTTTGCGCCGCTCTTCCCGCTTGTTTTTCGCCTTTTTTTCGACCGTTTTACCCGTCGCTTTCTCCGCCGTTTTCTCCGCTTTCTTCGTTGTTTTCTTCATTCCTTTCGTTGCTTGTTTTCTTTGTCGTTTTTTTCGGCGTTTGTCCGTTTGTTTTAACTTTGCCTGCATGATTTTCGAATGATTTTGGCATTCGAGCCGTCTTTTTTTTCGACGGAGTCGTTTGCGTTTTTTTGCGTATTTTTTTCGTTTCTCGTTCGCATCTTCGTTCTTTCTTTTGATTTTCTCTTTTGTTTTAAGGCGGCGTGTTTTGCTTTTAACCGTGGTTTAAGGTTGCTTTAATATGCATTTGGGTATCCTTGAAACGCGATTAGGCTGTTGGTTTTATTGTACGGGTTTGAATAGGAAAAAGCGAATGAAAAATCGTAAATTATAAAAATAAGTCCTTTCGGGCATAATATACGCGTCGCGACGAACGGGCGGTTCGGCAGGCGACAAGGGAGAAAGAAGAATGAAAAAAATCATCGCGGTAATAGGCGACGCCGCAATCGAAGACGGCGGTATCAAAGAAAAAATTGCGTACGAAACGGGAAAACTGCTCGTCCAAAACGGGTATCGCGTCCAAAGCGGCGGACTTAACGGTGTGATGAACGCGGCGTTTCGGGGAGCGCGCGACGCGGACAATTACGCCGACGGCGACACGGTCGCCATCGTACCGTCGTTCGACAGAACGGCGGCGAGCGCGCACGCGGACGTCGTTATCGCTACGGGATTGGACCTTTACCGCAACGTTATCGTCGCAAACGCAGACGCGGTCGTCGCGATAGGCGGCGGCGCGGGAACGCTTAGCGAAATGGCTTCCGCTTGGGCGTTAAAACGCCTTATCGTCGCCTATACCGACGTAGACGGTTGGTCCGCAAAACTTGCGGGAACGAAAATAGACGGGCGTAAGAGATACCCGTCAATACCCGACGACAGGGTTTACGCGGTTTCTTCCGCGGAAGAGGCCGTTACGTTGATAAACGAAAAACTGCCGCTTTACACTACGGCTTATCAAGGAATAAAAGACTAAGGACGGATACATCTATTATGAAATACTCTCACGTTTTTTGGGATTGGAACGGCACGCTGGTTGACGATATGGACTACTGCATAGATGTGGTAAACGTATCTTTGTCTTCGCGCGGAATGGATATTATGACGAAAGAAAAATATCATAAATACTTCCGTTTTCCGATTAAAGACTATTACTCGGATTTAGGGTTCGACTTCGACAAGGAAAGTTACGACGACCTTGCGACGGAGTTTAACCGCAACTACGCCGCCTACAACGACAAACTTTCTTTGCGAAAACACGCCAAAGAAGTTCTCGCCGTTTTTCGCGGAAAACATATTCCGCAATACATACTCAGCGCGAGCGAACGCGTCGTTCTCGAAACCGCGCTCGTCCGTTACGGCATAGACGGCTATTTCGAAAAAGTTTTATGCACCGACAACGTTCTTGCCGAAGGAAAAATCTCATACGGCAAACAATTCGTTGACGCTTTGCCGAAAAACCGCAAAATTCTTCTCGTCGGCGACACCGAACACGACGTGGAAACCGCCGCCGCAATCGGCGCGGACGTGGTTCTGGTTAAAGGCGGCCACACTTCGGACGAAAAACTCGCCCGTCTCGGCGTAAAAGTCATCGACGACCTGCACGAACTGTACTCGCTTGTTTTGGACGAACCGTCTTCCCCCGTAAAATTCGCACGACCGATGACCGCCGCCGAGGCGGAAAAACGCTCGTTCGACATAAACGAGGCGGAACCGAAAAACTTTCGCACCAAATACAAAGATTTCTACGACGACTTAAAGAACACAAACAAAACGGAAGACTGGTAAGCCTATGCCTTTTGCACGCAGTCGCATCGCAATATCGATATTCGCGCTCGCCGCGTTCGCGTGCGTTTTCTTTCTCGCCGTTTTCTTTTCGCCGTTTCTCTCGCCGACGGCTTATGCCGAAACCCCTTCCGAATACTCGATTTCTCTTCCTACCGAAAATATTTTTACCTACGACGGACGGGAGCGGACCGTCGCCCCGACAATCGTCGGCTTTTCCCAAACAGCCGAATACGTTTGGACTAAAAACGACAAACTCATCCCTGTAAAAACCCCTTTTATAAAAGTTAAAACGGTTTCAGACAGCGGAAAATACGTCGTTACCGTAAAAGAAAACGGTGCGGAAGCAACTGCCGCCGTCACGATTAAAATTCGCCCGAAACTCATAAAGGCGAAAATTCGCTCTTTCGTGTGTTTCTACGGCGACGCGCCGACCGAACCCGAATACAAACTGATTTCCTCCCCCGCTTTCGGCGACGTCGAAAGCGACATCGGGTTCTACGTCGAACCCTTCGTTTCGTCCGACGCAGGAACTTACTCTCTACGCGCTTTTTGCCGCAACGAAAACTATTACACCGACGCGACAGGAACGGTAAACGTACTTAAACGCGCGGTCACGGTAAGTGCCGACTTCCCGTCCGTCGCGCTCCTAACCCGCGGAGAAACGCTTAAATTTACCTTTACCGCGCACGGACTTCTCCCGTCGTCCGACGCGCAAATAACCGTTCTTTACCATAAGTTAAACGACCGCGGCGTGCCGGGCGACGGGAGCGAAAATATCACGAATTCGGGCAAATACGTGCTTACCGCGTCTTTTACGAAACCACAAAATAATTACGAACTTTCTCTCGATTCCGCGTCACGCGAAATAACAGTTTATCCGCGAGAATCGCAACAAAACGGTATCGAGATTTTTCTTGAAAAAGGCTTTATTCCGGGTGTAAAAAGCGTCGTTTCTTCTCTCGATAAATACGACTACGCGCGCCGATACGAAAAACCGCTCGACCTTCAATACGTTTACGACGCTTTCGCCGTGGAAATTGCAAACTCCGATAGCGTTAAAATGGAAGTTCGGGTACCCGTAATTGACTATAAGAGTTACTATACGGTTGCATTAGCCGATGAAAACGGACATCTTACCTATCTTCCGTGCACGGTAAAAGACGGCTACGCTTCGTTCGTCGTCGGGACGGAAAACACTGTTTTCATTTTATGGAAAGACAAGGACGAAACGCCGTATGCGATTGTTTGCTTACTACTTGCTTTTTTGCTTATAGTTCTTGTTTTGATATTTATTCGACAATATAAAAAACTGCGTTTACTTAAATTTTCCGCTTATTCGGTTTTGCCGATTTTCGGTATAAATTTTGCTTTTCGGGGCAGCGTTTACTTCTTTGCTTTTTTATCGATTCCGCTCGGAATTGCTTGCGTTGTTTTTGCGGTTGCCATCTGCGTCGTCAACCGACGAATTCGCTTTTTGAGAAAAAAAGGGATGTAACCGACGTTTTTGATTTTACTTGTTAAAAAATAATTGCAAAAGTCGGCAAATAGTGCTACCATTTATTAATAAAAATAGAAATTTTTTATAAAATTCGGAGGTCTTAATGAATATTTTTGAAAAAGGCTATTGCAGAGTTTACCAAGCGGGAATGCGTATCGGAATGAAAATTCTCAACTTCCGCGAACCGACCATTATAAACGGTCTTGACAAACTCCCCGACGCCGTCGTTAAAGAAGGATTAGGTTCCGTCCTTATCGTAACCGATGACGTTCTTCACAACAAACTCCATTTAATCGACGGACTTAAACAAGGTTTGGAAGATAAAAACGTTAAGTATTGCGTTTTCGACAAAACCGTTCCGAACCCGACTATTACAAACATCGAAGACGCGTACGCTATGTATAATGAAAACGCGTGCGAGGGCATCATCGCTTTCGGCGGCGGTTCGCCTATGGATTGCGCAAAAGGCGTCGGTTGCAGAGTCGCCAGACCCAACAAAACCATTCCGCAAATGAAAGGTACCCTCAAAGTTCGCAAAAAACTTCCTACGATTTTCGCTATACCCACCACGAGCGGAACGGGCAGCGAAGCGACGGTAGCGGCTGTTGTTTCCAACCCCGAAACTCACGAAAAATATCCTATCAACGACCCCGTGCTTATTCCTAAATACGCCGTTCTCGACCCGTCGCTTACCCTCGGTTTGCCTAAACACATCACGTCTACCACGGGTATGGACGCGCTCACTCACGCCGTCGAAGCCTATATCGGCAAAAGCACGACCGACCAAACTCGCGCTTGGTGCGTAAAAGCGACGAAACTTATTTTCGAGAACCTAAAAGACGTTTACGACGACGGTTCCGACCTTAAAAAGCGCAAAAACATGCAATGGGCGTCGTTCTTTGCCGGCGAAGCGTTTACTCGCTCTTACGTCGGTTACGTCCACTCCATCGCTCACACGCTGGGCGGAATGTACGGCGTGCCGCACGGTTTGGCAAACGCGGTTATTCTTCCTCATCTGCTCGACTACTACGGCGAAACCGTCTATCGTCCCCTTTCCGAACTCGCCAACGCGGTGGGCATTAAGGGTGCAAGCGACGAAGCGAAAGCAAAAGCGTTTATCCGCGCCGTAAAAGAGATGAACGAGTATATGCAAATCCCGACTCAAATCAAGGGTATCAAAGAAGAAGACATCCCGACGATGGTCGCGCGTTCTCTTAAAGAAGCGAATCCTCTCTACCCCGTACCGAAATTTATGGGCAAAGAAGAGATGACCGCGATGTACCACGAAATTATGGCTCCGCAAGAAGAAGAAACAAAATAATTTTTTCGTTTGACAAACGAGTAAAACGGTTCGACAAGAACCGTTTTATTTTTTTATCGCCGTTATTATACGTTAATTATAATTGATATTTTCGCCGATTGAGTGTAAAATAGTCGTATGGAATTAGTCGTTGACAAATACGCAGGCAAAATAGGCGTCGCCGTGAGCGGCGGCATTGACAGTATGTGCCTGCTACACGCGTTCTGTCTTGCCGAACAAGACGTGCTTGCGATTAACGTCGAACACGGTATTCGCGGCGAAACTTCTCTCCGCGACACGGATTTTGTCCGCGCTTACTGCAAACTTAACAACATCCCTTTCGTCACGCGTTCGGTAGACGCGATAAATTCCTGTCTATCGGGCGAAAGCATAGAAACGTGCGCGCGTCGTCTAAGATACGCGTTTTTCGACGAACTGCTCTCTTCCGGCACGGTCGCCAAAATCGCGCTCGCTCATCACGCCGACGACAATGCGGAAACCGTCCTTATGCGCATTTTTCGCGGCACGGGTATTCGCGGTTTATGCGGAATAACCGATCGCGACGATTTTATTCGCCCTTTTATTCGTTACACTCGTAAACAAATCGAGGAATACGCCGCGGCGCATTCCGTGCCTTTCGTCACCGACGAAACAAATCTTTCTTCCGACTATACCCGTAACTATATAAGAAACGAACTTATGCCCTTAATAAACGCTCGGTTCCCCGACGCGGCTGCGGCAATAGCGCGACTGTCCGAATATGCTCTCGAAACCGACGAATACCTGTCGTCCGTTTGCCCGAAGGCGGAAAAAATATCAAACGGAACGTACTTAAAGTCTTTTTTCGGGCTGCCTAAAATCATACAAAAGTATTCTTTAATGCTCACGATAAAACAACTCGGATTTCTTCAAGATTTTGAGTCGCGACACGTCGAATCTATTTGTTCGTTAGCGGAAAAACCGAACAACACGTCCATTAATCTTCCCTTTAACCTTATTTGCGTCAAGTACGGCGACGGGATAATAATAGCGGAGAGAAACCCCGAACCGTTTCCGCCCGCAGCCTTCGGCGCGGACGGTGTTTACGCGTTTGGCGGCAGCCGCTATTACGTTCGCAAGGGAAACGGTATTCTTAAAGGCGCGTCGATTGACGGCGACAGGCTGCCGAACGCGTGCGTCGTACGCACGCGCAGAGACGGCGACGTCTTCAAACGCGTAAACGGAAAAAGAAAACTTTTAAGCGATTATCTAAACGATTTGAAATTGTCAAAACTCGAAAAAGACGCGCTGTTGGTTTTGGCAAAAGACAGCGAAATATATGCGATTTTCGGCGTGGAAACCGCCGATTCGGTAAAAATTACGGAAAATACCGTTAATATACTTCACATCATCAGGGAGCGAACCAAATGAAAAACGACATTGCAAAAGTACTGTTCACCAAAGAAGAAATCGAAAAAAGAGTAAAAGAACTCGCCGCGGAAATAAATCGCGATTATGCCGGAGAAGAAATTATTTTCGTCGGTATTCTTCGCGGAAGTTGCTACTTCCTTTGCGATTTGACCCGTCACGTCGAACAATCGGCGTATATAGAGTTTATGTCCGTTTCCAGTTACAAAGGCACGAAGTCGAGCGGAGAGGTTCGTATCAACACCGATATCTCGATGCCTATCGAAGGAAAAAACGTAATTATCGTCGAAGACATTGTGGACACGGGTTCCACTCTCGCCTACCTGAAACGCATTATGCTCGAACGTCGTCCGAAATCATTCAAGATATGCACTCTTCTCGACAAACCGTCCAGAAGAAAAGTCGAAATGGAAGGCGACTACGTCGGGTTTACCGTTCCCGACGAATTCGTTGTCGGTTACGGGTTGGATTACAACCAAAAATATCGCAACTATCCTAATATAGGAGTGTTAAAACCGGAAATTTATGAAGATTAAGTTCGATACCAAGGTAAAAGAACTTGCAGAACTTTTCCCCGTCCCCCTTTATGCGGTCGGCGGTTACGTCCGCGATTCTTTGCTCGGGTTTAGCCCGTGCGACCTCGACATTACGAGCGCGCTTCCACCCGAAGAAGTCAAACGAATTTTATCTTCCTCCCCTTATGAAGTCAAAGACGGCAGCAAAAAACTGCTTACGCTTGTCATAAAACGCGACGGCGTCGGTTATGAATACACGTCGTTTCGTTTCGACAGTTACGTCGGCGGACACCGTCCGCACGAAGTCACGCACTGTACCGATATCGCCGTAGACGCGTCTCGTCGCGACTTTACGATAAACGCAATCTATTACGATATTAAACGCGACGAAGTCGTGGATCCGCTTAACGGACTGACCGACCTAAAAAACAAAACGTTACGTTCTACGCGCTCGCCGCAACAGGTTTTTTCCGAAGACGGTCTTCGCCTTATGCGGCTCGCGCGCTTTGCCGCGAGTTTAGGCTTTACCCCGTTATCGGAAGTTTTATCGGCGGCAAAGGAAAATCGGTTCTTAATAGACGAGATAAGCAAAGAACGCATACGCGACGAACTAGACAAAATCCTTGTTGCGGATACCTTTTACGGTGTTAAGGACGCCCATTATCGCGGTCTGGAACTTCTTAACGATATAGGCGTACTTGAAAGAATTTTGCCGGATCTTTGTCGAGGCATAGGCATGAACCAACGTTCGGACTTCCATAAATACGACGTGTTCGAACATATACTGCACACGGTAAAATACGCGGATGCGGACGTTCGACTTGCCGCTCTTATGCACGACGTAGCAAAACCTTATATGATGATACATACGGGGTTTTATCGCGGTCACGACAAGCAAGGGGGCGTGATGACGCGTCGGATATTGACAGAACTACGGTATCCCGCAGCGGTTGTGGAAGAAACGGCGCGACTTGTGGAAAACCATATGTTCAACTTAAAATCGGACGTCAAACAAAGCACGATGAGGCGTTTTCTCTTGCATAACGCGGACATAGCGGACAAACTCGTAAAACTCAAATACGCAGATTACAAAGGAAGCGGACTTGCGGAACACGATACTCTTAAAAGCGCGGACGCGATTACGGCGGAACTTAAAAAAATGAAAGAAGAGAACGTACCGTTTTCGGTAAGCGGACTGCTTGTAAACGGCAACGACCTTATAATGATACCGACTTTGCCCGAAAACAAGCGTGGCGAAGCGTTGAACGCGTTGCTAGAAGAACGGGTTTTGCCATCTTCTCCGCTCACAACGAAAGAAAAACAACTGGATTTCATAAAAAATTACGCACGGAGGCAAAAATGGACTACGGAATAACGGATTACAAATCGGAATTTATCAATATTTACAAAGAAAACATTTTTCGCGACGGCGCGGACAAACTTCTCGATTGGCTGATAAACAAGTCGGATTTTTTTACCGCTCCCGCGTCCACGCGTTTCCACTCGGCGTTCGAAGGCGGTCTTTGCGAACATTCGGTGAAAACGTATTATCGATTTTTACAACATCTAAACGTCGAATACGACGGCGAATGGGAAGATAAAATCAGCCCTGAAAGCGCGGCTATTATCGCACTTTTACACGATATTTGTAAGGTAAACTACTATAAAATCGACTACCGCAACGTTAAAAACGAAAACGGAGAATGGGAAAAACGTCCGTATTTTACCATCGACGACGCTCTCCCGTACGGACACGGTGAAAAATCGGTTTATATGATAAGCGGTTTTATACGCCTTACTCGCGAAGAAGCGATTGCGATAAATTGGCATATGGGCGGTTTCGATAAACGCGTAATCGGCGGCGATTATGCGATGAGCGACGCGTTTTATAAATATCCGCACGCGCTTCTTTTCCACCTTTCCGACACCGAAGCGTCCTACCTCGACGAAACGCTGCCGCAAAAATAATACGGATATTTATTTCGTTGTCGAACGATAATAGTTTGACGCATTTTACCTTTACTTGATATTTCTTCGGCAATTAAAAAACCGCGATTATATATAAAAACGCGGTTTTTTAATTGGAAGAATATTTCGTATTTTTTTAGAATTTCGATTCAAGCGAATTAGCCAAAAACGCTCTCGTGACGGGACTTAACGGATTGTCGAAAATTTCTTCGGGCGTACCGATTTCTTCGATTACTCCGTCAGACATAAAAACCACTTTGTCCGATACCGTTTTTGCAAATCCCATTTCGTGCGTGACGATTATCATCGTTCTGTCGTCGTCTTTAAGTTCTTTTATTACTTTCAACACTTCCCCCGTAAGTTCCGGGTCGAGCGCGCTCGTAGGCTCGTCGAAACACAGTATCGCGGGTTTCATCACAAGCGCTCTCGCAATCGCTACTCTCTGCTGCTGTCCACCGGACAATTCGCACGGGTACGCCTTCAATTTGTCACCCAAACCTACTCTTTCAAGCACCGCAATAGCCTCTTTCTCTATTTCCTCGGCGACGCTCTCTTTAAGTTTTTTGTACTCCGCTTTCGCTTGTTTTTTGTCCGCGCATTTTTTAATTTTTGCTTTTTCTCGTTTAAGTTTGTCTTTTGAAAACAACATAGGCGCGATTGTTACGTTTTTCAAAACGTTGTAATGCGGAAACAGGTTAAACGACTGAAAGACCAGTCCGAGTTTTAATCTTTTTTGTCTTATTTCTTCGGCGGAACGTTTTTTTGTTTCTTCGTCGCCGTCGAAAAATAATTCTCCGTCTATGAATATTTTACCGCCGTCGGCGTTTTCGAGATAGTTTAGACATCTCAGAAGTGTGGTTTTTCCGCTCCCGGACGAACCGATTATCGACATCACTTCTCCGCGATTTAGTTCAAGACTTATTCCTTTAAGGACTTCGGTTTCTCCGAATTTTTTCGTTAAATTTTTAATTTCAAGCAGCGACATATCACACCTTATAATAACTGAGTTTTTTCTCGATATAGTTGAAAAGCAACGTAAGTACCCCTACGAAAATAAGGTAGAACGCGCCAGAATAGAACAGCGGCCATATAAGCGCGTACGACAAAAGTCTTTCCGCCTGCATAATTAGTTCGCTAACGAGAATCACGCGAGAAAGCGCGGTATCTTTGACCAACGTTATTACTTCGTTACTCATCGGCGGCACTATGCGCTTGATTACTTGCGGCAAAACGATATGAAAAAAAGTTTCTCTTTTCGTCATCCCCAGCACCGCGCACGCCTCGTACTGCCCGTTCGGGATACTTTGTATTCCGCCGCGGAATATTTCCGAAAAATAACACGCATAGTTAAACGAAAACGCTATTACGACCGCAATAAAACGCCCCGCGTCTTTCATCCCCGTGTTCAAAAAGAAGAACGTATCGACCTTTGCGAAAGGATTGAAATTCAACAAAAATCCGGGAACGAGATAGATGATGAAAATTTGCAACATTAGAGGTATACCGCGAACAATCCAGACTATTACACGGAAAATATAACTTACGGGTTTTATTTTACTCATCGTACAAAACGAGATAAGCAAACCGAGCGGCAGACTTATTACTAAGGTACAGGCAAACAACAAACACGTTAGTTTGAACCCGTCGAGAAGATATAAAGTTACTTGTAAAAAATTCATATTAAAATACTTTTGTCTGCGGAGCGATTGCTCCGCAGACCGTTTCCTTTCTAAGTTTGTTCGTCTTTCGAATTATTTTTGCGAAGAATAATCAAGGATTATCGCATTTGAAAGTTTATATTTTGCGGCAAGTTCGGCAAGAGAACCGTCTTTCGCATACTTTTCGAGCAACGCGTTTACTTTCCCGGTAAGTTCGCTGCCTTTCTTGAACCCGATAGCGTAGTATTCGATGTCCGAATTGAGATTTTCAACGAACGCAAGGTCGCTGTAATCGCCTTTCCCGACTATGCTGTTTGCGAGCAGATAATCGACAACCGCAAAATCCGCCGCTTTCGATTTGACCTGCATTACCGCATTCATTTGCGTGGTCGCTTCGCCCACAATCGCTCCGACAAACGCCGCCGCATATTCCTGCCCCGCACTGTTCTTTTCAACGTATCCTTTCTTCCCGGCAAAAGACGTGTTCTTGTCGGTGTATTTATCAATCTCGCTCGCTTTTACAACAACCGCTTGATAGTTCTTCATATAGTTGTAACTAAAATCTACAAGTTCCGCTCTCGGCGTGCCGTTGTCACTACCGTTTGAAGTAAACCCGTTCCAAAGACAATCGACAGACCCTGCGTTGAGTTCGGTGTATTTCTTGTTCCATTCGATTTCTTTGAAAATCACTTTGTAGCCGAGTTCTTCAAAAACTTTGGTGGCAAGTTCCGTGTCAAACCCGATAAGTTTACCGTCGGAATCCTCATAGTTCATCGGCGGATACATCGTATACCCTACGGTCAACGTCTTGGTTTCTTTGCATCCGACAAACCCGATACACGCCCCGATTACCGCAACCGCAGCCATTACGCAAATCAATACCTTCGTAATTCTCTTTTTCATTATTTTTTCTCTCCTTCTGCTTTACTGTTTTAGCACTTTACTTCGTTAAAGCGTTTATGCCCTCATTATATAGCATGGAAAAAAGTTTGTAAAGCGATTTTTACAAAAAAAATAAATTTTTTTGAATTTTTTACGTCTGCTTACGCGGACTTAAATTTTTGCTTCACGCTCTACGTTTTTTTATAGCGATTTTCAAGGCTTAATGCTCTTCGTTCTGCCTGTCGATTTTCTTTTTTGCCGCTTTATCCGATAACGCTAACGCCTTTCAAGACTTTATGCTCTTCGTTTTTCCTGTCGCTTAAACTGCCGTTTCGTCCGACAGCCATAACTCTTTTCGTGAAAAAACCGCCGTAGAATACGACGGTTATTAGTATATAAACAGTTGTATATATAATATCAATATATAGTTTTGCTTTCGGCGTTTCGTGACGGGCGAAAAGCGGCGATTCGGTTTAAGTAACGAGGGTTTTACGAGCGGTTTACAAAACGACTTTTATTTCAAAAATTCCGTTTTTGCCTTCCGCAGTGATTTTGCCTTTATGTTTTGCGACTATTTCTTTTGCGACCGACAAGCCTATTCCGCTCCCTTCCACGCCGCCGGCGCGCGCCTCGTCCGAACGGTAAAAACGCTCGAAACATTTGTTTTGACTGCCTTCTTTTATACCGACAGCATCGTTGGCGACTGTCAAAATTACGTTTGCTCCCGATTTGACGAGTTTGACGTCGGTAAAAGTCAACGAATATTTGTTTGCGTTTTCCGCTAAGATGCCGACGAGTTTTTCCACTAACGTTTTGTCTGCGTTTATCGTCGCGTCTTCTGCCGAAACCGTGAGAATTTTTCCGCCGTTTTCATACGACGCTTTGAAGTTGTCGAACGCGTCGCATACGAGGTCGGAAACGTTGAATTTTTCAAATTTCGACGCGGAATTTTCGTCGAGTTTGGCAAGCATCGTTAAATTGTTGACCATCGAAGTAAGTTTCTTTACTTGTTTTCTTATCGCTTCGGTGCTTTCGGTTTTTCCCGTTTCCATTTCCGACAAATCGTTGTTTGCGGATATAACGGTAAGCGGCGTTTTCAATTCGTGTCCGGCGTCGGTAACGAACCGCTTTTGTCTTTCGTAACTGTCCGCTATCGGCTTGACGAGTTTTTTTGAAACGAGTAAAACGAACACGAACACTATCGCAACCCCGACAGCCGCAACGATTAAACTTATTTCCAAAAAGTTTTTAGTAGGCGTAAGTTGTCTTGAAAAGTCAACGAATATAACCATATCGCGCCCGTTCATATCTTTGGTGATAAGATACCGATAAACACTCGAATATCCTCTTTCGTTTCCCTTTCTCAATGCTTTGGTAGCCATTTCTGCCGCTTTCTCGTTGTTTATTGCGGCAATTTTATCTATGTCGGACGCGTAGACGTTTCCGTTCTCGGTAAAGGTCACGGTAAAAAACCTTGTATCAAACGGCGCTTCTGCGTCGTTTTTCGGCGTGTTCGGGCGGACGTTCGGATTGTTTGGACGGTCGTCGGGCTTGTCGGGCGGAGCGATTTCTTCGTTTGTCGAAGGGAATTTTCCGCCGCCTGAGGCTATCATATCTATGAGTTTGTCCGCGGCTTTGGTCACCGTAATAAAGTTTGCCAAGTTTACGCTAAGCATAATCGTGAGCAGAATCAGAATAACGGATGCCATTGTGATGGATATAAATTTTGTTTGTAATTTTTTAAGCATAGTTTTATTTCTTTGCCTTGCCGCCGAAAATCAGTCGCGTTTTTGCAGCCGATAACCTACTCCGCGCACCGCTTTAATCGTGCAGTTCGCGCCGATTTCTTCGAGTTTTTTTCTAAGCGCGGATATATAAACCCAGACTACGCTTATTTCCGCCGCCGAGTCGAATTCCCACACGTTTTCCATTATTTTTTCTGTGGACAACATCAGATCTTTGTTTCGGATGAGATATTCCATAAGCCGATATTCCTTGTTCGTGAGGCGCACGGTTTTCTCCGCGCACAGTTCAAACGTATCGTGTTTAAGCGTAACGTTTCCGAACGAGTAACTCTCGGTATAATCGCCCTTTCTTCGGCAAAGCGCGCGAACACGCGCCAAAAATTCGCTCAATACGAACGGTTTTGTCAAGTAATCGTCCGCGCCGAAGTCAAGCCCTTTGACTTTATCGTCGGTTTCCGCTCGCGCGGTCAAGATAAGCACGGGAACGTTTTTCCCTTTTTCGCGCAACTCTTTAACCACGGTAAAACCGTCTTTTTTCGGCATCATAACGTCGAGAATAACGCCGTCGTAATCGTTGTAAGACAGATATGACAACGCCTCTTCGCCGTCATAAACCGCATCCACGTCATATTTGTTGTATTTCAAAACTCTAACAATCGCGTTTGACAAATCACGTTCGTCTTCGGCAAGCAACAGTTTCATAATAACTCCTTAACCCGACCCGATTTAATTTTATATCCACATTCTAAAATAAAAACCTAATTTTTAACTAAATTTTTTTGAGAATTTTCTAAAAATTGTCAAATGCTCGGTCGAGCCGAGAATGTCCGACGCAACGCAAAGCGTTGCCGCTTGCGCTAGCCCCTTCGACGTTGCTCAGGGTGACGATACCGACGGACAGAGCGTTTCTTCCGCGACTAACTTTGCTCGATTACAGGATGCAACGTCACGTTGTCGCGTTTTGTTTTTAATGCTCTCATTGCGTTTAGCACCGCTATCACGCACACTCCTACGTCTGCGAAAACCGCTATTCCCATACCCGTTACGCCGACTGCGCTTAGGATTAGCACCGTAAGTTTAACCGCGAGTGCGAACACAATATTTTCGTAAACGATACGCATGGTTCTTCTTGCGATTTTTACCGATTCTGCTACTTTGGACGGTTTGTCGTCCATAATTACCACGTCCGCCGCTTCGATAGCCGCGTCGCTGCCGATTGCGCCCATCGCTATTCCCACGTCCGCTCTCATTAGCACGGGCGCGTCGTTTATTCCGTCGCCGACGTATACCGTCGTACCTTTTTCGTTTATGATTTTTTCCGCTTCTTCAACTTTGTTTTCCGGTAAAAGTCCGCTTTTAACTTCGTCTATTCCGATTTCGCTTGCTATTTCTTCCGCTACGCGTTTCCCGTCGCCGGTAAGCATAACGGTTTTTGTCGCGCCGAGCGTTTTTAGTTCGATAATCGCTTGTTTGGCGTCGGGTTTTACCACGTCGGACACGACTATATGTCCGAGATATTCCCCGTCTACGGCAACGTGAATTATCGTCCCCGTAAGATGACATTCGTGGCTTGCCGCGCCTACCTCTTTCATAAGCAACGCGTTGCCTATGGCAACTCGCTTTCCGTCAAGTACGCCCGTCACACCGTATCCCGCCCTTTCTTTAACGTCCGTTATCCTGTTTTTATCAATATCTCCGCCGTGCGCTTTTATTATGGACTCCGCTATCGGGTGTGA
The DNA here is from genome assembly GCA_934274515.1 of uncultured Clostridia bacterium. Classification (GTDB taxonomy): domain Bacteria; phylum Bacillota; class Clostridia; order Christensenellales; family DTU072; genus CAG-1782. The sequence continues at coordinate 24,775 of CAKQTC010000010.1, read as the reverse complement.
CGAATAACTTTCGGCAAGCGCGGCAATATCCAAAAGTTCGTCTTCGCTCGCCTTTTCGGGATGTATCGCCGTTACTTCGAACACGCCTTTCGTGAGCGTTCCCGTTTTATCGAATATAACCGACGCGGGCTTGGAAAGCAGTTCGAGGTAATTCGACCCCTTTATAAGGATACCTTTGCTCGACGCGCCGCCGATACCTGCAAAAAACGACAACGGAACGCTGATTACAAGCGCACAAGGACACGACACGACCAAAAACGTAAGCGCTCTTTTTATCCACTGCGTCCAGTTGTGGTCGATTAACGACGGAATAACCGCCAAAAGCACCGCCGCTATAACCACGCACGGCGTGTAATACTTGGCAAATTTCGTTATAAAATTCTCGCTTTTCGATTTCTTTTCAGACGAATTCTCTACCAGCGCAAGGATTTTCGATACCGTGCTTTCGGCAAAAACTCCCGTCGTTTCCACTTCGATAACCCCGCTCACGTTGACGCTGCCGCTTAAAACCTGCTCTCCTACGGTTTTATCTATAGGCAAACTCTCTCCCGTCAATGCAGCGGCGTTGACGGCGGTTTCGCCCTTTACTATAATTCCGTCAAGCGGAATTTTCTCTCCGGGTCGAACGACTATCCGCTCGCCTTTTTCCACTTCCTCGGGAGAAACTCTTACTTCTTCCCCGTCGCGTATTACCGCCGCTATGTCCGGACGTATATCCATAAGCGCGGATATACTCTTTCTGCTCTTCCCTACCGCTATCCCCTGGAAAAGTTCTCCTATCTGATAAAGTAGCATTACAAGTACCGCTTCCGGGAATTCAAGAACCCCAAACGCGCCGAACGTAGCCACTATCATAAGAAATCGCTCGTCAAAAATTCGCCCGTGCGCAATGTTTTTCCCCGCGCCGATTATCACGTCGTAACCAACCGTAAGATAAGGGACGGCGTAAATAAGCAACATTCCCCACCACGGTACGCTTTCGACAAACCTGTCTATAAGGTAAGCGACAAGAAGTAACGCCGCCGCAACGCAAATTCGTATCAAATTCTTTTTTTGCTTTCTCGTCATAAAACAGTTCGTTTCTTTACTTGATTATTATCGTGCAGTCGGGTTCGATCTTTCTGCATACCTTTATTACTTTCTTCATAATCGCGTCAAACTCATCGTCGATCGCCTCGACGGTCATTTTTTGCATAATAAAATTAACCGACGCGTTTTCTACGCCGTCGATTTTCTTAATCGCTTCTTCCATCTTCGCCGCACAGTTGGCGCAGTCCAAATCTTCAAGCATAAACACTTTTTTCATTCTTCCTATTCTCCTTCCGTTATATGTTCGTATCCTTGCCCTATTATCGTGCGAACGTGTTCGTCCGCAAGCCGATAATAAATCGTTTTCCCGTCGCGCCTGTTCGTAATCAAATTACCTTCTCGCAACACTTTTAGTTGATGCGATATAGCCGATTGACTCATATCGAGCATCTCGCTTATCGCACATACGCACATCTCCGACTCAAACAACGAATACAATATCTTTATTCGCGTCTTATCCCCGAATAACTTGAACAAATCGGCTAACTCCGTAAGTTTGTTATCCCCCGGCATCCCCCGCGTCACAAGTTCAAGCACCTTCCCGTGGTCATGCGCTTTCTTTAAGTTCTCATTTGCGTGCACATTCATATTTATCACCATTCATATTTATTGTCATTCATATATTATTCCCATTCGGTAAATTTGTCAATAACTTTATCAAAAATTTTTGACGAAAATTTTTCTTCGGGCAGAGGGTTGCGGCGTTGTTCGCAAGCGGAAAATATGATATAGTTAAATAAAAAGGGTAAGTTATAAGGATTAATTAATGACAAAGAAGAGCAGTTTTATATTAATGGTAATCGTGTTTATTGCGGCGATAATTTTTTCCGCGGGAGTCAGTGCGGCGGTTTCGCGCGATGGTTACGCAAACGCGGAAAGCGTTTCGTTTTACGACGAAACCGCCGCCCCGACGTTTTACGGCGCGACAAAAATTACGCTAACGAAAGACGCCGTTTCTTCTTTTTCCGTTAATGACAGTCGTTTTCGTATATTCGCAAAAGATTACGAGGACGGCGACGTGACGCCGAATATCGTATGCGAGCGTAACGACGTTGACCCTAAGGTTGTCGGGGAATATTCCGTACGCTATGCGGTAACGGACAAACACGGTAACACGGCGCGAATTACCGTTCCCGTAACCGTGCTTGACGAAACGGGCAAACGCTTCGTCGTGCAGCGGACGGTTTACGCGGTTCCCGCTATGAAAAACCTGTCTTTTGTCGGCACCGAACGTTGCAACACGGGAGACCGACAAATTCTCGGCATTTTCCTGCCCGAAGGAGCGACTTTTAGCGCGCGTTCTCTTTCTTCGGACGCGGAAAAAGACTTTGAAATCACGTTTTTCACCAACACTCGATTACAAAACTCGTTCTCGTATATACATAAATCGTCAACCGACCACCAAACGTTTTCCAACAAGAAAGGCAACGTTTCTTACGCTGCCGTTCCCCTTATTACTTCCCCTAGACTAAGCGAAGAACGGACGGACGTCGGGTACAACATCGAAATATGTTTCGACAAATCGGCGAAACCGCTCGACTATTATCATTATAAAGACGACGAACAGGCGTTCGTTTCGACGTGGAAACAAACGAAAACCGAATTTGGCGTGGTTGACGGCGAAGCGATGCTCGTTATCGTACCGTTTGCCGACGTGGACAAACTCAGCAATTACCAAGCAAGCGGTTACAACGCGCCGTTCCCTTCTCTTGACGCGTTCTTCGAGTATTATAAAGAAGTTATGGACCGTATGGACGCTATGATAGGTTTGTCGTTTACTCCGACAAATGCGCTCGACCGCAACTACCGCATAAAATACACCTGTGCGGCGGACGCGGGGCAGGCAGGCGTAGGCGCGTACTACGGGGGCGGTTTTATCGCTGTCGGAAGTTCCACCGCCGCGCCGTTTTTTCAATACGGATGGGGAACTCTTCACGAGATAGCGCACGGCTACCAAGGTTATCTCGGCAGGGGCAACACCGCGAATATGAATATCGGGCTTAACGAAACGGGCAACAACGTACTCGCCTATTACATACAAAACGACAGAACTATCTATAAAGGAAAGGATAACTGGTTGGGCGGTTCTCTTTCCGCCGTCGAAAAAGACAAAAACGCCCTGCGCTTAAACGGCGGCGACGTATTCGTCGCCACTTCGACTTACGTCAACGCCTCGGAAAAACTCTATGCGTTAATTAACCTTTTCAATTCCTTCGAAGGTTCGAAAACGTACGGCAAACTGTTTTCTTTCTATCGCGCGCTAGCCGCCGAAAAAGGCGTACACGCGTTTACTACGCCCGATTTGTACGCAAAGTTTTTCGCAAAAGAGTACGGCGCGAACGTCATTCCATATCTTAAAGCCTGGAAACTTACGATTTCCGACGCGGTCGATATGGAACTATCCTCAAAAAATCTAGTCCCGTTCGTCATTCCGAGCGACGTTCTCGACGACGAAAAAACAAAATCGTTGTTACAAAGCGGAAAACTCGACCTTCTTTATGCTCCCGTCCCCGAAACCGAACTGCCTCTTACGGAAGAAACCGAACTGACGGTAACGATTGACGTTGACGACTTTTACGTGATTAAAGGTCGAAACGTAGGACTATACAAAGGCTCCGAACTCGTCCGCCTAATTACTCTCGAAACGGCTGTTTTCACGTTAAAAAACCTTACCCTCGGCGCGTATCGGATACTCGTTCCGCCGATACTCGATTACGACGTAAAAAATCCGTCTTTTGTCCTTTCCTCAAACGAAACCGCGACCAACGAGTTAGTTGTAAAATACGAAAAAATTGCGTCAAACACCAAAATTTATCACCCGACGAAACTTAGGCTACTCGGTATTTACAACACGGACGGATTTTCTCTTGCGCTGTCGAACGACAACAAAACGGGTTCCGTCTCACTCGGCGGTGCGAATATGGGCAATCAAAACGCCGTATGGGCGGCGAAGCCCGACGACGTTTTCGCGTCGGTAGCCGTACTTAAACAAAACGGCGAGTCCGTCGTCGAATACGCGATAAAGGGTAACGGTTATTTTTCGTCGTTGTCGCTAGAAAATAAAGACGTCGCTCTCGAATACGGCTACAAAATACGAGTTTTTACCCATAAACCCGAAAAAGTCGGCGTTTGGTCGCTATTAACAATGCCTATGCAAGAAATTCCCGAATACAAAACGACGCAACAAACCACCGAATATCTGATCACCGAAAACGGACTTAAAAAACTCGGTGCCGCGGAGTTTAACGAAGACGAAATTTTGTACGAAACGATAAAAACCGAGTGGATTAATAAAATAGACGAATACTCAAAAAACATAACGCCCGACGAAGCGAAAAATTTACGCTTCGACCCGAAAAACAAACGCGAAATATTGCGTATATATCAAAATCTCAAACCCGAAGACCGCGACAAATTCGACTCGTTTTGCGAAACAATCGCCAAAGGAAATCCGCCTAGAATTATCGCCTCCGTCGCGCGCGCGGAAATCAATATCGGCGACGAAATAAACTTACTATCCCTTATCTCCGTATCCGACGCGGAAGATTTATTCATAGATGTAAACGGTTCTGCGGTGACCGTAAAAACGAGTTTGGATACCCACAAAGCAGGAATTTATCCGGTAGAGTATACCGTGCGGGACGCGGACGGAAACACGTCGAGCGTAAGCATAGAAGTGGAAGTCAAAGCATCCGCCGCGCCGCCGTCTACCGATAGCGGAGAAACGAACAAGCCTCAAAATCCCGACGTTTCGGGAGACGGAAACGGCGAGAACAACGGAGAACCGAACGTACCGCCAAACGATAAAAAACTACAAAAAGGCGCGATTATCGGAATTGTCGTCAGCGTGGCGATTGCCCTTGTTTTCGGGGTACTCGCGATAGTTTTGTTAAAGAAAAAATCGCGTAAAAAGCCATAAAAAATCGGATGGACTTTAATTCTTTTTATCGGAAAACGCACCGTGTTTCGGTGCGTTTTATTATCCAAAACGAATAATCGAATAAAAAAAAGAAATCCGCGCAACTATTGCTACGCGGATTCCAACAAAACAACAAATAAGTAACGGCTCGTTACTTATTGTCATTATAATCGAATAATGTCGTTTTGTCAACTATAAAGTCGATTTTTAAGATTAAATCAATAATTGCCGTCGGGTTGGAACGCGCGGTCGTAAAAAGTGAAGTGATTATACCCGTTTTTTTCGTTTTCGTCGGCTTTTCTTTTCCTTATCGGTTTTGCGGGGATTCCCGCCACGAGCGTAAAGTCGTCTACGTTTTTAGTCACTATCGCGCCCGTTGCGACAACCGCGCCTTTACCTATTTTTACGCCCGGAAGTATCGTGCTTGCGGTGTATATTTTTGCGTATTCGCCTATTTCCACGGGAGTGTACGTTCTTTCCGTATGGTCGCTTTCCGAGTGTCCGTGCGTAAATATTTTGGAATATTCGGTAAGCATCGAATAGTTGCCGAATTTTACTCCGCCCTTAGAGTCTATATAACAGCAATGGTTCCACGTAACGAAATCGCCCACTTCGATATGTTTTCCGTAGTTAAACCTGCACCCTTCGTTGGCAATAAACCCTTCGCCGCACGATTTGAAAAGATTTTTCGCAATCAAACTGCGAAACGGTATCGCAAACGCACAGTTTATTCCTTGCGGTGTTCTGTCGATGACTTCCCACAATATATGCAAATTTCTTTCTTCGTTCGTATACGGGTCTTCCACGCCCATCGGCAGGTAATCGCCCCATAGACGGAACCCTTCTATACGTTCTTTATCGAAATTGCCCGCGCCGATTAAATCAAGCGTTTTTAACATATTTTCCGCGTCTAACCCTTGCTTTATCCAAGTTTCGGCGTCTTTCATCATTCTTTCGTTTACGCTCATTTTTTACCTTCTTTTTCTTTTTTTGTTTTATTCGCTCTTTCTCCGAGTTTAACCGTCCTTAGTCGCAACGCGTTGGTTACCACGCAAACGCTGCTCAAACTCATCGCCGCTGCGCCTATCATCGGGTTAAGCGCGACTTTGAAAAACGGGTAAAGCACGCCTGCCGCGACGGGTATTCCGATTGCATTGTAAATAAACGCCCAAAATAAATTTTGTTTTATGTTTTTTACGACCGCTTTACTCAGTTTAACCGCGTCGGGAACGCACCTTAAATCGTTTCTCACAAGCACTACGTCCGCACTCTCCACCGCAACGTCTGTTCCTGCGCCGATTGCTATCCCTACGTCCGCTCCGGCAAGCGCGGGCGCGTCGTTTATTCCGTCTCCCACCATTGCGGTCGTGCCGCCTGCCCGTTTTATTTCCCGTATCTTTTTTTCTTTTTCGTCGGGTAACACTCCCGCTACGACTTCGTCTACTCCTATGGTGTTTGCTACGGCTCGGGCGGTAAGTTCGTTATCCCCAGTCAGCATAACGACTTTAAGCCCTTCTTTTTTCATACTTTCTATCGCTCCGGAACTCGTTTCCTTTACTTTGTCCGCAACCGCTATTATTCCTATTACAGCACCCTTTTTTCCTACGAGTAACGGAGTTTTTCCGTCTAAAGCAAGTTGTTTCGTTCTCACGTCGACGGCGTCGTTTTTCGCGCCGAATTTTTCGGCATAATCGGCGTTGCCGACGAAAAACTTTCTGCCGCCGACGTCGCCCGTTATTCCCAGTCCGAACGCCGCGTTAAAGTTTTCCGTTTCTTCCGGTTCTATTCCGCGCGCCTTGCACTCGTTTAACACCGCGACGGCAAGCGGATGTTCGCTGCGCTTTTCGAGCGCGCCCGCTATTCTAAGCACCTCGGTTTCGCTCGTATCGATTGCGATTACGTCTGTTACGGACGGTTTCCCTTCGGTTATCGTTCCCGTTTTGTCAAGCACGACCGTATCCACCGATTTAAGCGTTTCGAGCGCGTCTCCGGATTTAATCAATATCCCGTTTTCCGCTCCCTTGCCCGTGCCTACCATTATCGCTACGGGCGTGGCAAGCCCGAGCGCGCACGGACAGGAAATAACGAGTACGCTTATTCCCCTTGCCAACGCGAATTCAAGCCCGTACCCTACGCTTAACCATACGATAAACGCGATAAGCGCGACCCCCATCACCGCAGGTACGAATACCCCGGATATTTTATCCGCAAGTTTTGCTATCGGCGCTTTTGCCGCGGACGCTTCTTCTACGAGTTTTATTATCTTCGCTATCGTCGTGTCTTTTCCTACTTCGGTCGCTTTCGCTTTGACAAATCCCGACCCGTTTACCGATGCGGATATAATTCTATCCCCTTCTTTCTTTTCCACGGGTATGCTTTCGCCGGTAACCGCCGATTCGTCAAACGATGAACCGCCCTCGGTTATCACTCCGTCCACCCCCACTCTCTCTCCCGGTTTCACAAGGAAAATATCCCCTACCGCGACGTCTTTCGCCGCTATCTCGACTTCCTTTCCGTCGCGCTCGATGGTTACTGTTTCGGGGGCTAAACTCATAAGTTTGGTTATCGCTTCGCTTGTTTTACCTTTTGAGCGCGCCTCCAAATACTTGCCAAGAGTGATAAGCGTAAGTATCGTCCCCGCGGACTCGAAATATAGGTCGTGACTGTATTTCGTTACTAATTCGTGATTGCCCGTACCGAGTCCTCTGCCTATCCGACACAACGCGAACAGTCCGTACAACACCGCCGCCGTCGCGCCCAGCGCGACGAGCGTATCCATATTCGGACTGCGCTTGAATAACGACACGTATCCGCGCCTGAAATATTTTTGATTCGCTACAAGTATCGGCGCGGTAAGCATAATCTGCACCACTGCAAGAGTAACCGCCGCCTCGTGCGAGTACAACGCCTTGTCCAAAAATTCGGGCACGGGGACTTTTATCATATTGAAAAACATCTTCCCCATACTCACTATCATAAGCGGTATCCAAAAACTTATCGACACTATCAGCCGCGTTTTCATCGATTTTTGCTCCGCCGAAGCGAGGTTGTCTTTATTCCCTTCCGCGGTTTCTTCCGCCTTGTCTTCGCGCGCTTTCGCCCCGTACCCCGCTTTCTTCATCGCCGCAATTATCGTCTTTATCCTGTCCGCTCCGTCAACTTCGCACGTCATACCGTTCGTAAGCAAATTAACGGCTACGTCGCTCACTCCGTCAAGCGCGGATACGGTCTTTTCCACCCTTGCCGAACAAGCGGCACAACTCATTCCCGTTACGTCAAACCCGACTTTCATCGCTCGGCTCTCCTTTTTTTTCGTTCGTATCTTAATTATATCCGCTTAATCCCCCTTTGTAAAACGCTTGCCGTGTTTTTTCATCGAAAATATGAAAATTTTTTCGCATTACACATAAACACGCTAATCGTTTTACAAAAATAAACGCAACCGAAATACGGTTGCGCGAGAAAATATGAGAAAACATTTATTTTTTATAACTACTCCACGAGTATTCTACGAGGTAATTTTCCGGCAGTATCGCGTTTACGTCCGACAGTTCTTTGACGTCGAGTTTTACGTCTTTTCCGACGAACGCGTACTGAGATTTGTTACATTCGATAATTTCGCCGATTTCGTAGCGATTAAGCGTTTTTCTCAGTCTATACAAGTTATCCTTAAACAGCAGTTTCCCTTTTTCCGCGGTTTTTTCGGGGAAAAGCATTGCCACGAGGTAATCGGTATCGACGTAGCCGCCGTCGGCGTCCACGAGAAGGGCGAGAAGTTCTTTGCTTTTTTTCGTATCGAACCGCACGGCGTCGCCGTTTACGAACAAGTTAAACGCGTCCAAACATCTTATGCTGACAACGCGTTGTCTTTCGTTAAAAATCTTATTCATTATATCTCGCAGTTCGTCTTCTTGGTAAGGTTTACTAAACAAACCGATGAAGTTGTCCCCGAAAATTTCCGCGAGTTTTTCCGCGTTCCGCTCGTAGCCGCTTATAAAAACGAATTTTATTCTCGGGTTTATTTCGAGCAACTTTTTCGCAAGGTCTATTCCGTTTATTTTCGGCATATTGACGTCCAAAAACGCAATGTCTATCTTCGTCCTTTCCGCATACGCGATTGCCTGAAACGGGTCGTCTTTGAAACACTTTGCGTCCACTTCCGAATTGTCAAACAAAAAGTCGTCCATAAACACGTTTATCGACGCTTTCTCGTCGTCAACGATTATTATTTTAAGCACGGCTGTTTTCTCCTCTTATTTCGTTTTTTTGTTTATATGTGTTCGTTTTTTCGCCGTTTTGAGCAAATTCCGTCTTATTTTCGGGGGGGGGGGGGGGGGGTAAATTCGGTATGGTTATTTTAACCGTGGTTCCTTCCCCTATTACGCTCTTTATTTCTGTTTTTGCGTTAAGGAGAATACTCATTCTTTCTTTGACGTTTCTTATCCCGACGGAGTCTTGTCTTATTTGCGTCACGTCGAAGCCTTTGCCGTTGTCGCTGACTTCCACGACGCAGTCGGCGGTTTTTTCGTCGCGATAACTTTTGATTAAGATATATCCTTCGTCGATTTCCTCTATCCCCGAATATTTAATCGCGTTTTCCACTATCGGTTGCAGCGAAAGCAACGGCACGAGAAAATCGTATTCCGCCACGTCGTGGTACAGATTAAGCCGACCGCCCGTTCTTTCGTTACAAATTTCGAAGTACATATCCACGGAATGCAGTTCTTCTTCGAACGGGACAAGGACTTTGACGTCGGCGTCTACGTTTACTCGCATATATTTAGCGAACATTTTTAGCATTTTTTCGCCTTTTTCGAAACTTTGACGATAACAATCCATTATAAGCGTGAGCGTATTGAAAATGAAATGCGGTTTTATTTGACTTTTAAGAACCTGCGCCTTAAACACCGCTTTTTCTCTTTGTCCTTTTTCCGCCGCAAGCGCTTTGACGTTAAGTTCGTTAAACCTTATAAAATATATCCCTACTATGCCGAGCGACATTAGTATTATGCCGTACGAATACGCCATTCCTCCGCTAAAAGACGCCATTCCGAGGTAATCGAACGCTTCCATCAAATAGAACCAACTTAAAACTATAAGTATCACCGCATAAGAACTTTTTTCAATCCTGCCTATTTCGGTATTCCTGTAAATTTTATAAATAAGGTAATTAAACCAACAAATATTGATTAAAATAAAATAAAATTGCTCTTTATATCCGCGGAAACAGCACGTCATAACGGCAAACACGAAATTCCCGAAACACCAAATCAGCAGTTCGTCCTGCCGAAATTTTATTTGTTTGTTTACTCCTAAATGCACGGCAAACGCTACGAAAGTTGCCCACCCGACCACATATGCCGTGTAAGGCATAACCGCGCGGCTCGTTGTCGGAAACAGCGCGGCAAACGCGTGCATAAAATCAAGCGACGACATCAGCGAAAGAATAAGCATTATTATTATCGTCGCAAACGTAACGATGTTTTTATATTTGTTCGTTGCAACGGCAAACAATAACAGTATAATCGTACACGCTGCCAACATTCCGATAGTTATGTACGACACGATATTCGATTTTTTAATGAAAAAGTCGATTGCTTCGCTGATTTTTCCGTAATTCGGCGTAACCGCTAATCTGTTCGGCGCGCCGAACGCAAAATCTGTAAATCCGATTTCTATCGTAATTTCGTACGATTGTCCTTTTTCCGTCGGATAAGCGTACGTGTAGTTTTTTACTTTTCCTATCGCTTTGCTCGTTTCTCTCGTTTTCCCCATCTCGCCGTATTCCGCAACGAGTTTGCGATTAACGTACATTTTCCACGGCGTAAGCGAATCCGTCGGACGAAGGGAAAAATACCCGTCGTGAGCGTTGTTTATAATCGTATATCTGTACGTTGCGTACCCCGACGACGGAAGTCGCTTCCCGTCTTTTTTTACGCTCGTCCAAAAATCGAAAACGGTAACGTATCCGTCCGGCTTTCTGTCCTCTTCTCCGTCCGCTACGAGCCAAACGTTATAGTATAATTCGAGTTTCCCCTGCAACGCAATCTGTTGCCTTATGGTATACTCTCCGTTCTTTTCTATTCCGTTGTAATTGCGTAAATCCATAACTCCGTCGGAAAACTCGACGTCGTTATTATACATATCGTTGTAATATTTATTAATTATCGTCACTGCGGGAACTATTGCCGAAACGCACAATAAATACAGCGCAAACACCGCAATAGCGAAAATTCTCTTCTTTTTTCCCGACCTTATTTTATTCATACGTTCATTTTTACCATATCCGCCGATTTCATTATCGGTAAGTTGCATAAAAACACGGTTTTTTCTTACGTTTTTCTTCGTAAAAACACGCGATTATATAAAAACATACCGATATTTCGATAAACGTGCGGCGCGTAACTTACGTTATACCAAAACGGGCTGTTCGTAAAACAGCACTTCTACGCGATAGCCTACTCTCGTGAGATACTTGTTAAACCTTTCTTCGGCTCGCAAAATCGCCTCCGCGTCGGTATCCGCGTTTACGGTGATTACTTTGGTGATTTGTTTCTTTTTCGGCGTATGAATTACGCACGTTACTTTGTATTCCATATCAACCTCTTGTTTCGCGCGGTCGGTTGTCCCGACCGCGCTAAGACAAATTAAAATCTGTTTCTTCTCTTTCTTGCCGATATGCCGACCGCGCCGAGTATTACGATAATCACTATCGCCGCCGCCACCGTCGCCATCGTGATGATTTGGTCGAGCGACAACGCGCTCCAGTCTACTCCGCCGCTCTTGATTCGGATGTCGTCTACGAGTACGTTTTCGCCGTCTACTATCGTGTACGTCGCTATCGTCAATTCGTTTTTATCTACTCTTATATCCGCAAAGCACGGCGTTTCTTTAAGTTCGAGATACCCTTCGTCGGTAACGTATTTTTGTATTTTTTCGTTAAGACTCGCTTTTTCTCTCTTTACGATGCTTACTTCGTCGCTATATAGATAGTTGTAGAACTTATCTCCCATCGTTCCGAGATTGACGTAAAGCACGCCTTTCGGATTTGTTACGCTACCGTCCGACGCTTTCTTCGTTTCTACCGGTTTACCGTCCGCGCCGATATACTCGCTTACGCTGTAAGTATGGTCGTGTCCTTGCAAAACAAGGTCAACGCCGTTTTCCGCAAAAATAGGCGTGAGTTGTTTTCTCAGTCCGATTACGTCTGCGTCGAAAGCGTGACTTCCTGCGGTGTACGGTCCTTTATGCAACATAACTATCGTCCATTTCGTGGTTTTGTTTTCCGCGTTCTTTTTAAGGTCTTCGATAAGCCACGCCGTTTGTTTTTCGCTCAATTCGTCGTTTTTAAGGTCGTTTGTGTCGAGTACGATAAAATGCGCGTAGTTATAGTCGTACGAATAATACGTTCCCGTGTACTGCACGTTCGCGTTCGTCGGCAATGCCACTATTTCGCTTAACGAGTAGTCTTTCTTTTCGTGGTTTCCGCTAAGCGGCATCATCATATAGTTCGCCCATACGTCGCGTTGATGGTCCAACCACCAGGTGTATTGTTTTATGTTTTTGCCGTTGTCTACGTTGTCGCCCATCGTTGCGATAAACGCCACGTCCGAGCCGTCGAAGTGTTTAAGCGCGACGCGCATCGCCTCTTCGCTGTCGATATAGTTCTTCTCTACGGAGCCTTGTATGTCGGTAATCGCCATAAAACGGAACCCTCCGTCTTCTGCCGTCTTGAACGTATAAACGTCCGACCAACCGTATTTGTCGCTGCCTAATCTGTAATAATAAGTCGTTGCCGGAGCAAGGTCGTTAATCGCTACTTCGTGTTTGTTGTAGAATTTATAACGGTGACTAATATTGAAATATGCGATCCCTAAGTCGATTGTCGGAAGTTCTCTGTCTACGTTTACCGTCGTCGCTTTAACTTTGGTCGCGTTTTTCATATCCTTGCTCGTCGAATATTCGACGTAACTTTCGGGTCTGGTCGAGCCTGCGACGTAATCTGCCGCGGCAAGATATTTCCCGTCTTTCCCTTTGTCGAACACGTTTTGTTCAATCGAAGTAAACCAGCGGATTTTTCTGCTCGTTCCTATCGTTTTGTCAAACGAAACGCTTACCATCGACGGCAAAAGCCCGTTGTCTATCGTGGGAGTAACGGTAAGCGCTCCCGTCGTTCCTTTCGCCCTGTAAAACGCTTTGCCGTTGTATTTCGTCTTTGCGTCGAGTTTGGTCGTCGCTACGTTAAAGTTCTTTTCGTTGAAAACGGGGTAATCTCCAAGTTTGTCGCCGCCTTGAATCCAACTCGAACCGTCCGGCATACTGTCCGTAGCCATTCCCGTAACGATATACGCCGCGTATTCTCCTAGATTGCGGCAGAACGCGGGCGTAACGTATTTATCGATAAGTTCGATTTGCAGCGTTTCCATAAGGCTGTCTTTTTCAAAATATTCATCGATATAAGCAAGTGCTTTGTCTACGTATTTGCCTATGCTGCCGAATGCGCCGTCGCCCTCGAGCGCGCCCCTGATCGTTGTCGCCAAAAATTTCAAAAAGTTGTCTTTTATTTCGTCCGTCGGCGTAACCAGAAGGTCTTTTGCTATTTCTCTAATGTCTTTTACGATAAGTTTAAGCGAATAATATCCGCCGTTCTTCTTTGCTACGTCTTCCTTGAAAGAATATTTCGTCAAAAGCGTTTTTATCATACTGTCCACGCCTTTGTCCGCACTCGTCGCCATCGCGTCCGTTATATCAAAACCCTTGCCTTCCGCAAGCGTTTTCGTTTTCACGTCGTAACGAATAGGCGCGTTAAGTATAAGTTCCAGTTGCGGAACAAGCGAATCTTTCAACGTGTTGATGAGAAAATCCACAAACGTCCCGTCTTTGAGTTTTTCTATGAGGGGTTTAACGATTTGCGTGAGTTCTTTTCCGTGCGCGCCGTTAAGGTGTCCGCCGTATACTTCCACGAGTATTTCGGATATAGTCGTGCCGCCTTTGTTTTGCCCGTACGAAAAATCGTATTTTATTAACCAGTTAATAAGGTCTGTCGCAAACGCTATCAAATCGTTGTCTTTTTCGGGTTTTGCCGAAAGAGTAAAACTCTTTCCGTCTTTGCTCGCGTTGAATTTGAGCATATCGAAATCTCGCAAACCGCCGATAAGGCTGTTTATCGCTCCTTTCGCAAACCGCCATTTAAGATTTTTCGTCGCTCCGAGCAACGTGTCGTACAGTCCCTCGTTTACCAAACTTCCTATCAGGCTTCCTTTGTTGAAACTGATAAGGTTGGCTAATCCGACGGAAAGGAATTTGTCAACGCCTATTTTCGCGCCGTTTTCGTCGGCAAGGTACGTCTTAACGAGCATTACTCTGCCGTCGCCGTAAAGGTCCTTTTTGTCTTCTAACGCCGTGCCGTAAATATCGCTCGTGGAATTGTTCCCCGTGACCGTTTCTTCTCCGTCTTTGAGATAATTTTCGTTAAGCCTGTACGCTTCGTAGTAGAACCCGTCTTTCGCGCCGTTCTTTTTAAGCGAATGCATCGTGCTTTTAACTTCTTCGGAGTAGTTACCGTTTTGTTTCTTCTGCGTAAACTCGACTACTCTGTATCCCGACCCGTAAGAAACGAGCGAGCCCGTTTCGATATCGTACATAACGTTACCTTCCTGCGTAACCGCGTCTACGATATCCGCCGCGTGTTGGTGTCCGCTAAACTGATACCGTATGCCTGCGTTTGCCAACGCGGCGGTGTATACGTCAAGGTTGTCCAAAACGAACAAACTAATTACTTCTTCTTGCGATACAAAGTGCGGAATGTTGTTATAATGGCAGTTCGTCATAACGAGATTATCCGCTTTGACTTCGTCTTTGGTTTCGTCGATTATCCAACGAATTTGCGCTCTCGTCGCCATTCCGCCCGTGGTTTCGTCCCAGCCCATCGCGGTTTTCGTCGCCTCGGTGGACGTTTTGCCCGTGTATTTTCTCGCGTTGCCGTCAACGCCGACTACGGTAACTCCGTCTATGGTAGCAACGTACGAACACGCGCCTATCCTGCCCGCTTCGGCAAGATATTCGAAATCGAGATTGTTCTCTTTGAACGCTTTGGTTTCCTCGTCGGTCGCCTCTCTCGTGTCGAAACCTTTGTATTCGACGTAAGCGTTGCCGTCTTTATCGACCTTGTTCGTCCTTACCGTATCGCCGTCGTACCAAAATTCGCTTTCGTAGAAGAAGTTAAGTTTAACCCCGTCCGCCATTCCGCAAGTCGCGTCGTGACGACCTTCTTTCCTGCCGTCGCAGTTGCAATACCCGAAATCTGCATAGATGTCGAATATGTCCTTGCTGGTGGTGGTTCTTACCGAACGCGCCTTGTAGTTTTTCATAAGTTCGAGCCTTGCCGCGTCATCCGCACACGCGTCGAGTTCTTCCTTCGTAGGCATATAACTCGTCGATTCGTCATTGTAGGTATCGTGGTTGCCCGGCATAACGAAAATTTGGAACTTTTCATGCCCGGGAAGCGTACGAATTTTTTTGGTGGCTTCTTTGAGTATCTGTGCCACGCGAGCGTTTGCCGCATATTCGCCGTTGGACGTAATATCGCCGGAAATAACGATGATTTGCGGCGCGTCGGCGCCCATATCGTAAATCTCCGCCAAAGCCGTTGTAAGCGTCGCTTCTGTTTGCGCGAGCATCTTAGTCGAACCCGACTTCTTTATAAAATCGGCGGAATACTCGTTGCAGTATTCTTGGGGTAAAACGTGAACGTCCGAAAAATGCGCGATCTTAGTCGTCTTCTCGTAATTATCCGCGGCGTAAGCGTCCGCTCCGGCAAACGCAATCCCGCAAAGCAACGCGACAAAAACGAGAATAATCGCGATAATCACGGAATTCTTTATCAACGTCTTATTCATTGTGCATCTCCTTGGTTTTTAAGGTTATTTTATAATAAAAAATTATATTATAAATTCTATTAAAAGTCAACACCGCTTTTTATACGGAATTTTTTCCGAAAAAACTCGTCGTTTCTATGTTCGTCAAACTTCCGTTCTTCCGTTCGTAAAAGAAAGTAAATACGCGTGCTTGTATTCCCAAAAGTGCCGTTTCGGGTGTATAAACTCCGCATTTTTTGCGTTGTCCCCGACGCGGAGTTTGTCAAGAACCGTCGGTCGGCGGCAAAGCGTTTTACCCTTGACGAATAAAAATACGAAACACACGGGAAAGCGGCTTTCCCGTGTGTCGCGCGGCAGTTTGGCGTCGGTCGCGACGCGACGGTTTATCTCTTAATCGGGCGGGCGGGCGGGCAGACGCGGCAAGGCTTTCGGCGTTATACGCGAAAAGCGAGAAAAAACTTCTCGCTTTTCGCCCTTATGGAAAAAGGAAAGGTTGACTTATATAAAAATTATATGTATAATTATCGAGATAAATATACGTCGTCCGACTATTCGGTCGGGAAATATATAACTCATAAAATTAAATGGAGGTTCTAATGAGTAAAAAAATGACTATCGACGGTAATACCGCTGCGGCGCACGTTGCTTATGCGTTTAGCGAAGTAGCGGCTATTTACCCTATCACGCCTTCTTCCCCGATGGCGGAAAACTCCGACGAGTGGGCTAGCCAAGGAAGAAAAAATATGTTCGGTCAACAACTCCGTATCGCCGAAATGCAATCGGAGGCAGGCGCCGCAGGCGCTGTTCACGGATCGCTTTGCGCGGGCGCGCTCACCACGACCTTTACCGCGTCGCAAGGTTTGCTCCTGATGATACCTAACATGTATAAAATAGCCGGCGAACTTATGCCCTGCGTTTTCCACGTTTCCGCTCGTGCTCTCGCCGCTCACGCGCTTAACATTTTCGGCGACCACGCCGACGTTATGGCTTGCCGCCAAACCGGTTTCGCTATGGTTTGCAGTAACTCCGTTCAAGAAGTTATGGACCTTGCGCTCGTAAGCCATCTCGCCACTCTTAAATCCAAAGTTCCTTTCCTTCACTTCTTCGACGGGTTCCGTACCAGTCACGAAGTAAGCAAAATCGACGCTATCGACTACGAAGATATGAAAAAACTCGTCGATATGAAAGACGTGGTGGATTTCAAAAACCGCGCGCTTAACCCCGAACACCCCGTTCAAAAAGGTACCGCGCAAAACGGCGACATCTATTTCCAAAACAGAGAGGCTTGCAACAAGTACTACGATGCGGTTCCCGAAATCGTAGAACAATGTATGGCGCAAGTCGAAAGCATTACCGGCAGAAAATATAACCTATTCGATTATTACGGCGCGGCAGACGCGGAAAAAATCATCATTATGATGGGTTCGGGTTGCGAAGCGGCGGAAGAAACCGTCGATTACATCAACGCTCGCGGCGGCAAAGTCGGTCTTCTCAAAGTAAGACTGTATCGTCCTTTCCGCGCGGACAAACTCGCGGCGGCTATCCCGTCTACCGTTAAATACATCAGCGTACTCGACCGTACCAAAGAACCCGGCGCGCTCGGCGAACCCCTTTATCTCGACGTTTGCACCGCTCTCGCAGGAAAAGGTTACACCATTCTCGGCGGTCGTTACGGCATGGGTAGCAAAGAGTTCAACCCGACCATGATTTACGGCGTGTACGAAAACATGGGCGGAGCGAACAAAGACCATTTCACGGTAGGTATCGTGGACGACGTTACGTTCACTTCTCTCCCTATGGACAAATTCATCAACGCGGCTCCCGAAGGAAGCATTTGCTGCAAGTTCTACGGATTAGGCAGCGACGGTACCGTCGGCGCGAACAAGAACTCCATTAAAATAATCGGCGACCATACCGAAAAATACGCGCAGGGCTATTTCCACTACGACAGTAAGAAGAGCGGCGGTATCACCATTTCTCACTTGCGTTTCGGCGATAAACCCATCAAGAGTTCGTACCTTATCGACCACGCGGACTTCGTAGCCTGCCACTGCCCGAGTTATATCTATCGTTACGATATGCTCTCCGACATCAAAGAAAACGGCACGTTCTTGCTTAACAGCATTTGGGAACCCGAAGAAATGGACAAAATGCTCCCTGCTTGCGTAAAGAACGCCATCGCCAAAAAACACGTTAAGTTCTACACGCTCGACGGAAACAAAGTTATTTCTTCCATCGGCGCAACGAAAGGCGTAAACACCGTTATGCAGGCGGCTTTCTTCAAACTTGCCGACATTATCCCCTACTCCGACGCGGAAACCTACATGAAACAGGCAATCAAAAAGACCTACGGAAAGAAAGGCGACGCGGTAGTCAATATGAACTACGCGGCGGTAGACGGCGCAATCGCCAACCTTAAAGAAGTCAAATACCCCGAAAGTTGGGCAACGGCGACCGACGGCGCGCCTATGGTAGAAATCAAAGGCACGGACTATTTCAAAAACACGATTAACCCCGTTCTTTGCCAACAAGGCGACAAACTCCCCGTAAGCGCGTTCAGCGCGGACGGCGTAGTACCCGTAGGCACGACCAAATACGAAAAGAGAGGCACGGCGGTTAAAGTTCCTTCCTGGAACATCGCAAACTGCATACAGTGCAACCAGTGTTCTATGGTTTGCCCGCACGCGGCAATCCGTCCCGTCCTCAAAACTCCCGAACAACTTGCCGGCGCGCCCGAAACGTTCGAAGTCAAAGACGCAATCGGATTTAAGGGTTATAAATACAGAATTCAAGTAAGCCCCTACGATTGTACGGGTTGCGGTTCTTGCGCAAACGTTTGCCCCGCTAAGACCAAGGCTCTCACGATGATCCCCGTAGCCGAAGCAATCGAAGAACAAGCGACGAACTGGGAATTCGCCGAGGCTCTCCCCGAAAACGACAGAGTTTACGCAAACGTCAACGCGAAAAACAGTCAGTTTAACAAACCTTTGTTCGAGTTCAGCGGAGCGTGCGCAGGTTGCGGAGAAACTCCTTACGTAAAACTCGTTACGCAACTGTTCGGCGACAGAATGATAGTCGCAAACGCGACGGGTTGCTCGTCCATTTACGGCGGTTCGGCTCCTACCTGCCCGTACACGGTAAACGACAAAGGACACGGTCCCGCATGGGCAAATTCGCTGTTTGAAGACAACGCCGAATTCGGTTACGGAATGAATCTCGCCATCACGCAGAGAAGAAACAAACTCGAAGAAGACATGCGCGCTTCTCTCGACAGCGTAAACGAAAAAACAAGCGCGGCGTTCCTCGAATGGATAGAAAACAAAAACGACGCGGAAAAGAGCAAAGTCGCGGCGGAAAAAGTTTTGGCGGCTATCGCGGAAGAAACCGCTTGTCCCGAACTTATCGAAGAAATCAAAACAAACGCCGACTGCCTTATTAAGAAATCCGTATGGATTTTCGGCGGCGACGGCTGGGCGTACGATATCGGTTACGGCGGCGTAGACCACGTACTCGCTATGGGCGAAGACGTAAACATTCTCGTACTCGACACCGAAGTATATTCCAACACCGGCGGACAGGCAAGCAAGGCGACGCCTACCGGCAGTATCGCGAAATTTGCGGCAAGCGGTAAGAGAACCAAAAAGAAAGACCTCGGTATGATGGCAATGAGTTACGGTTACGTATACGTAGCGCAAGTAAGCATGGGCGCGAACATGGCGCAAGTGGTAAACGCTTTGAAAGAAGCGGAAGCGTACCACGGTCCGTCCCTCGTAATCTGCTACGCTCCGTGTATCAACCACGGTATCAATATGAGCAACTCGATTGCCGAAATGAAAAAAGCGGTAGATTGCGGATACTGGTCACTGTACAGGTTTAACCCGGAAAAAGCGGACAAAGGCGAAAACCCGTTCACGCTCGACAGCAAAGACCCGACGGCAGACTACAAGTCCTTCCTTCTCGGAGAAACGAGATACACGTCGCTCAAAAAGATGTTCCCCGAACAGGCGGAAAAACTCTTTGAAATCAACGAAAGAGACGCTGCGGAACGCCGTGAAAGATACAAAGAACTGGCTTCCGAAACGCCTAAAAAAGACTAATCGACACTCGAATAAAAATGCCGCGTTCCGCAAAAAGAACGCGGCATTTTTTTATCGTGAAAAAAATTCCATTCTATCTCGTTTGCGGACGGATAAAATAAACCCGTCGAACTTTTATGCAACGTAAAAAGAGCGAAAAATTCTTTCCGCTCTTTTTTTTACTGCCTTTTAACGAAATTCGCCTTCGCCGCAATAAATTCGGCAACGCTTTTTCTACCTTTCCCCTTTTTCTAAAATTGTTCGTTTTTTAGCAAAATCGTTGTTTTGTCGCTGTTTTTAACACTTTTTTGCCGCCGTTTTATCGCTTTCGGTCGGAGCAAAATTTACGTACAAAAAAAATTTCATTGTTTCACGTGGAACATTTTGTCGGTTTTTTAACTTTTTCTTTCCAAATATGCAAATAACGCGTCGCAACCGCAATAGATTTGGTCAAAGGCTATATCGAATCGGTCGGTATACCAAGGGTCGGCTACGTCGCCGCCGTCGGGTGTGAAATCGAGAAGTTTTTTGATTTTTCCTTTATCGTCACGTCCGCCGAAACGTTTAAGCAGGTTAAACTCGTTTCGTTCGTCCATTATAACGAATAGATCGTATTTGTCGTAGTCGTCGGGTTGAACCTGCACCGCGCGACGGTCGTCGGTTTTTATTCCGCGTTTTTCGAGTTCGCGTTTCGCAGGATAATAGACGTGACAGTTTAACGCCTCCGTACTCGTTGCGGCGGAGCGAATAAGGTACTCGTTTTCTTTCCCTGCCTTTTTCACTATATCTTTCATTACGAATTCGGCTGTCGGCGAGCGACATATGTTTCCGTGACAAACAAACATTATTTTTTTCATTATGCTCTCCTATATCGACTGTTCGGATATCGTTTCGCCCGTTTTTAGCGATATTAATCGTATCGACGCGCCGTCAAACAAACAATAAGTCGGCTCCGTCCCCATCGTCGGCAGCCCCGCGCTGCCCACGCACACGTGCCAAACTCCGTGTTCGCGGTAAATTTCGGGAAAATGGTAATGCCCGTAAAATATGACGTCACCGTCACCCAAAACAGGCGGTATGCCCGTCCTGCCGTACAAATGACCGTGCGTAAAGAATAAGGTTCGCCCATCGGTTTCTTCCGTGTAAAACCGCCCCTGCTCGCCGAGATTAAGGCTTTCCATAAAAGAAGCCGTGTCGTTATTTCCGCGAACACCTAGCAAGGTACAGTAAATTCTGTCTAGGACGACATTATTTATCCATTTCGAATCTCCGCCGAAGTCGCCGAGAAAAAGCAATTTATCGGGTTTAATCGCAATCGCCGCGTCCCTTATTTCTTCATACGCGGACTCATTCCCGTGCAAGTCCGCCACAATCATATACAACATTTCTGCGCTCCTTTTTACAATTATACAACAAACGCTCGCCTTTCACAAATAAAAACAGGTTGCTTGAAAGCAACCTGTTTTTTCGATTTCGCGAGTTTTAGACAAACCCGTCGATTTTAGACAAGTTCGCAAATAAGAGCAACGAGATGCGTCGGATTTTCCGGAGTCACGCCCTCGATAAGCATCGCTTGGTCGAACAAAACTTCGGCGAGTTTCTTTACTTTGTCCTTGTCTTCGGCAAAATACTTGACGAGTTTTTCGTAAATCGGGTGATTTGCGTTAATTTCAAGCACTTTTTCCGATTTAATTCCGGCTTGCGCGTCGGGCGCACGGTTAAGCACTTTTTCCATTTCGGTGGAAAGTTCGCCTTTCGTCGTAATACATACGGGGTGAGATTTCAAGCGGTTCGTGAGTTTGACTTCGCTCACCTTGTCTCCTAGTGACTCCTTGATAAAATCGGTAAGATCTTTATTTTCTACGGAAACTTCTGCCGAACTTTCATCGTACGCCGATATTGCCTTGAATTCTTTTCCGTCGTAATTTTGCATTACTTTGATGACGAATTCGTCGATATCTTCGGTCAGGCACAGTATATCGTAACCGTCGTCGAGTATTTTTTCGCACAGCGGCAATGCTTTAATCGCGTCCACGGTATTGCCCGTCGCATAATAAATTCCTTTTTGCGATTCGAGCATTTTGCCGACGTATTCTTTGAGAGTAACGAGTTTATCTTCCTTAATCGAATAGAACAAAAGCAAGTCTTGCAAAACGTCTTTTTTCGCGCCGTAACTCTCGTAAATACCGTATTTGAGTTGTCTGCCGAACCCTTTATAAAACTTTTCGTAAGTTTCTCTGTCGGTGTTCAACATCGCTTCGAGTTCGCTCTTTATCTTCTTTTCTACGTTGTTCGCAATAAAGCGCAGTTGGCTGTTATGCTGTATTGTTTCACGGGAAACATTAAGCGTAAGTTGGCTATCCACCAAACCTTTCACAAACCCGAAATAATCGGGCAGAAGGTCTTTGCAGCAGTCGGTAATCAGCACGCCGTCGGTGTATAAGCGCAGCCCTTTTTCAAAGTTTTTCGTGTAATAATCGAATTGCGGATGCGACGGAACAAACAACAACGCCTTATAATCGACCTTTCCTTCCGCCGAAGTATGAATAACTCTCGCCGGAGCCTCGTAATCATAAAACGTATCGCGATAAAACGCGTCGTATTCTTCTTTCTTTATCTCGTTTTTGTTCTTTTTCCAAAGCGGAACCATACTATTAAGCGTTTCTTCCGCCTTATACGTTTCTTGTTTGCCGTCAACTTCCTTATACTGCGTCGTTTCCATCTTGATGGGATAACGAATATAGTCGGAATACTTCTTTACAAGGTCTTTTATCTCGTATTCTTCAAGGAAAAGTCCGTATTTTTCCTCTTCGGTATCCGGCCTTATATGCATAATTATCGTCGTGCCGTGCCCGTCGCGTTCGGCAGGTTTAATCTCGTACCCGTCACTGCCGTTACTTATCCAAACGTGCGCGTCGTCCGCTCCGTACGCTTTGCTCACGACTTCAACCTTATCGCTCACCATAAACGCGGAATAAAAACCTACGCCGAATTGACCGATAATGTTAATATCTTCGCTGTTTTCAACGGTTTTCTTGAATTCTTGCGAGCCGCTACGAGCAATAACGCCAAGGTTCTTGTCGAGTTCGTCTTCCGTCATTCCGATGCCGTTATCGCTTACGGTAAGCGTGCGCGCGTCTTTGTCCGCCTTAATCTCGATAGCAAAGTCCTCTCTCGACAGTCCGCTTATGCCGTCGGTAAGACTTTTATAATACAGTTTATCGATGGCGTCGCTCGCATTGCTCAGAAGTTCACGAATAAATATCTCCTTGTGTGTGTAAATCGAATTAATCATCAAATCCAACACTTTTTGTGCTTCCGTCTTAAATTTTTTCATAAACGCCTCCGTTTAATTTTTATTTGTTTTAGCAGTCAACCCTTTCGACTGCTAATTAATTATACCACTAAATGGAATTATTGCAAGCGAATTATCGAAATTTTCGTTTATTTTTTTATTTTCGCGGTTTAGTCGCGCGAAAACGGGCGAAATTGCGCGATTTATAGCATTTTTCTTAATAATATGACGGGAACAAACATAAACTAATGTTAATATGAGGAAAGTGTTGACGATTATCGGCATAATACTTTTCGTTGCGATAATTATCGCCGCGGTCGGGTATGTTTGCAGCAACGGTTTACAAACCGAGAAATTCGAAATAAAAATAAAAGGCGCGCCGTCGTTTATCGTCGCGCATCTAAGCGATTTGCATTATCCACATAATTCCGTGTCGCTCGGAGAAATTCTCGGTGAAATAAAAGCCGTTAAACCGCATTATATCGCGCTTACGGGCGATATAATCGACGATAGCGCGCGCGAGCACGATTTAGACGCGGTGAGCGACTTTTTTCGCGCGCTAAGCGACGAAGCCCGGTGCTTTCTTGTAATCGGAAATCACGAAATAGGCAGCGTAATTCTCGACGAGTTTTTGCTTGCCGCCAAAAATAACAACGTAACCGTACTGCTCAATGAAACAAAGACCGTGGAAAAAGACGGAAAATCGCTTTGTTTTGTCGGTTTGAGCGACGCGTACGCGTACGACGAACGGGTAAAAGGGTATGACAAAGCAAAATATGCGGACGTATGCATATTGCTTGCCCATCGACCGGAAAAGTTAGAAGAGTACGCAGCAAATCCCGTTCGCTCCCCCGACCTCATCCTTTCGGGGCACGCCCACGGCGGGCTACTGCGTATAGGAAAAACAGCCTTTTATGCACCTAATCAAGGTTTATTCCCCAAATATACGTCAGGGTTATACGAAAAAAACACAACGAAAATGGTTGTCAGCCGCGGTTTGGGCGTCAGCGGCATTGACTACCGATTTTTCAACAAATACCATATCCCGGTAGTATACGTTTCACGTTAAACATTTTGTCGCACCGACAAAAACGCTTTTCGCCCTTCGCTCGACATCTCTTTTTCGGATTTTAAGCGATTTGTCGCGCCGTCCGCCGCGTACAGAAGTACGTAAGGATAAAATTCGGGATAAAGGGTTTGATTGCAAAAACAATCTTTAACTTTTTTATTCGCGGCCTTGGCGGCACCGCATTGTCCTTATCTTGGTTTGTTTTTTTGATTTTTAAGATGATTTTTTTCGAATTTTAAGCGATTTATCGCGCCGTCCGCCGCGTACAGAAGTACGTAAGGGCTAAAATTCGGGATAAAGGGTTTGATTGCAAAACAATCTTTAACTTTTTTTCTTCGCGGCTCTGCCGGCACCGCATTGTTCTTGTTCTGGTTTTGTTTTTTTGATTTTTAAGATGATTTTTTTCGAATTTTAAGCGATTTATCGCGCCGTCCGCCGCGTACAGAAGTA
>CAKQTC010000009.1 GCA_934274515.1 uncultured Clostridia bacterium | reverse complement strand
CAGTACCTTATCGTTTACAAACTTGATAGGTTCTCTCGCAACAAGTTTGAATCGGTAATACACAAAAAGACGCTCCGAGATAACGGCGTAACAATTCTCTCTGCAATGGAAAACCTTACGGACAGCCCCGAAGGTCGTATGATGGAAACCGTTTTGGAAGGTTTTAATCAATATTTTTCAGAAGAACTTACGCAAAAAGTCAATCGCGGACTGAAAGAGAGTTGGCGCAAAGGCAAAGCCACGGGCGGACAAGATATTTTCGGCTATGACGTCGTTGACAAAAAATATGTTGTGAACGAATACGAAAGCAAAATCGTCGAAGATGCGTTTCTGATGTATTCGCAGGGCTACAAGGCAGTTGCCATTGCGGATAAATTCAAGGAATGCGGTTGTCGCAGAAAAAACGGAAAACTTGTAGACCACAAATATTTGTATTTCATTCTGCACAACAAAAGATATACAGGTGTTGTCGAACACCAAGGGGAATTATACGACAATATCTTTCCGAGAATTATATCGGACGAACTTTGGAACAAGGTAAACGCAATAAACGAAGAAAACAAACTTGCGCCGAGCCGTAAAAAAGAGATTTTCGACTATATTCTTTCGGGCAAACTTATATGCGGAGATTGCAAGCACAGAATCTCTCTTTTTTAATGCTATAAATAAGAAGGGACTTGAACGGGCGGGAAAAGCGATAAAGCAATAATCCATACAACAATCGGCTCGACACAGATGAATGAATTGCAAAGAGAATATGTATGCGTTTGCTGCGGCTATAATTTGACATATAGAAAATACTATAGTCCGATTTTCGTATTTGATAAGAACATCGGTTTAATTCGCAACAAACATACAAAATTTTCAAAATTTTATTTTTTAGCATATAATTATGTTTGGGTTCTCGTATATCGATATTAGGCTATACTAAATTCGATTTATAATGTGATCATATCAAAAATCATCACACCGTTTCGGAATTTGGGTATTGACTTACGAATTTAAGAAGTTTACAATCATAAGAAAGTCTTAAACGAAACTTAAACCCGGATTCGGAGGGAAACGAATGAAAAAGGTAATCAAAATTTTCTTGTTTATATGTTTTTCTGCGCTTTTTTGCATAGTTTTTATTTCTTGCTCATCGAGCGGAAAGGACGGCGGAAATTCTTTCGACAACGTATATACTTGCGTCATCAACAGTAACGGTCAAGAGATAAAATACGAACTTACTTTTTCTTCGGGGAAAGCGACGCTGGCCGAAAGAACCGAAGTTTCGTACGTCGTTTATCACGGAACCTATTCACAAATCAACGAGAACGTTTATTCCGTAACGATTACCGACTCTTCCGACGGTTCGCTCGTTCCGTCATATCTCAAGAACGCAAAAATTACCATTACTTCTTCTTCGTTTGTTTTCGACAATCACATTCCGAATTCTTCCGTTAAAGAACCGACTTTACCGTCTAGACCGGATATTCCCGTCGATAAACCCGAAGTTCCGGTAGTTCCGCCGGACAGCGACAAACAGGACGACGAAATTATTATAATTTATCCGATCGAACCGACTAAACCCGTTGTACCCGATAATCCGGACGACCCTGCTAAACCCGACGAACCGAACGACCCCGTTGACCCGAAAGATCCTGCTAAACCCGACGAACCGAACGACCCCGTTGACCCGAAAGATCCTGCTAAACCCGACGAACCGGACGACCCCGTTGACCCGGAAGACCCGGATGGTCCCATCGGTCCGGAAGAAAAGTGCAAGCACGGAGCGACGACGCTACAAGGGAAGATTGACGCAACTTGCGAGAAGGACGGTTATTGCGGAGATTTGGTTTGTTCGCTATGCGGAGAAGTTATAAAAGAAGGGAATACGACGGTTGCGCTAGGTCACGAATACGTTCGACGGAAGTGCATTCGTTGCGAAAAAGTCAACCTTGACGGAACGTATTTCGAGCAGGCGACGGTTGTTAACGAAGGCTCGGAAGACAGCAAATTAACGGAAACGAAAACGGGCAGGACGTTGACGATTAACGGGAACAGTTACGTTATGACTATCAAAATCGTTACGACCGAAAAGATACCCGCAAGAGCAACCAACGACGAAGAACTTACGTTTATTGTCGGCGAAAGCGAAATATTTTCGTTGCCGACGGATAACGGGTTTGTCGAGACCGTCGCCGAAAATTGCTTTATGTACGAGCGAACGGCAAACGGCGTAACCGAGCGGTTCGTTTTGTCCAGTGACAGGAACGAAATCAGAGGTGCGACAGGGTATTACGAAAGAATAACCGAGCGGCAAAGTTTGGAACAAGGCGAAGGAGTAATTGACGAAACCGCGTTCACCATTGCTACCGAATTAGAAATTTTGTCGTTAAGCGCGGAATCGGACGAGTTTGTCGTTGCGAACAAAATAACATTTTTAACGGTAACTTACGTTAACGGTGAAGAAATAACGAAGGATAAAGTCAGAGAAGGCGAAGAGTATACGATAAGAACCGGTGAATTAAGTCGGTGGTATACCGAAACGAACGAGTATCGCGCCGGAGAAGCGCTCACGATAAGCGCAGACGTTACGTTTTACGCGTCGGTTACGGACGTATTCGATTACGATGAAGAACGGAAAGAGTACGTTTATGTAAAGAGGTTGCTTAATTCGACGGACGCTGTCGACGTGCGTTCGGTTGACGGAATGGAATTCGGCGGCTGGACGAACGAAAACGGCGAAGTTACGTCTATCTCTTCGCACGAAGCAGGGCGTCTACGCGCGTACGCGATATATATAAGGAAAACAAAATTCTCTCCGAGCGAAGATGCGGACGGGAAGATCGTAACGGAAACGTTGACGATAACGGGCGTGTCGGAAGACGAGAAAAAGATACCGTTTTTGAGCAAACAAAACGGTTATTCTTTTGAAATAACCGAATGTCCGACAGAAGAAAAGGACGGCGTCGGCAAATACAAGAACGAGCGATACGGCGACTACGAAGTCATCGTGCCGAAACTATGCGAAAGCGATTACGCGACGACCAAGATTCTGCCGACGTTGGCGTCAGACGGGAAAGTCGTATATTCGAGCGAAATTTACGGAGAGTTTACGGTAACGGTGCCGCGGTTAAACGCAACCGACTATCGCGTTACCGTAATCAGCGAGCCGACGAAACAGGCGAAAGGCAGGGCAAAATACGCAAGCGAGAAACACGGCGAGTTTGACGCGGACATACCCGAACTTAACGACGAAAATTATACGATAAGCAGGAACGCGCCGACAGAAGAAAACGACGGAGAAGAGATTTACGCGCACGACGTTTACGGTAGATTTAAGAGAGTTATCCCGAAACTCGACGAGGGTAATTACGTTAAAACGGAAATCGTTTCGGCTACGTTGTTGACGAACGGAAAAGCGATTTACAAAAACGACGAATACGGAGAGTACGAAGTAGAAACGCCTACTCTTAGGAAAAGTACGTTTGAAAACAACGGAAAGAATTACGAAATCGACCTTGACAAAAAGACGGATAATCTTATCATAGACGGGGAAAAAATAACGGCGAAAATCCTTCTGTCGAGCGGTGAAATAACGTTTATCGTGACGAATACGACCACGACGGAGAGCAGGGGAAGGAAAGTGGAACTTAAACTCGACGATACCTTCGTCGTATATGATGAAAGCGCAGTTACGGATTCCGAAACGCTCGTAAAGTATACCCGACAAGAGGATAAAACGTACGGGTCTTACAAAAAGACAAAATATAGTTTTATACAAATCGACGGCAAATACGGAATTTTCGATACCGATAGCGGTTCCGTCATTTCCGACTACGAGTATAAGGTTGAAGAAGATCCGCAATATCTCGACGAATCCGCGGTTTATACTCAAAGCGGATTGCATATGAGTTTTGTAAGCGGGTTCGGCGTTATTTATTCCGCAGACTTGACGTTATTGCCAAAGTGCGAGAGCGGAGTAGACTTTGACAATTACGTCGGGGAAAACGTGTATATGCCCGGAGAAAGAAGCCTTACGATAAAGGCGGACGGAACGTATATGCTCAAAGAAAACGGAGAGAGCGCGCAAGGGAACGTAAAAGTCGCCGAGGACGGCACGACGTACCTTATGACGAGCGAAAGCGAAAGCGTGACGGAGAAGAGAACCTTCGTTTACAGAATAGAAAACGGGAAAGAAACCTTGGAAGAAAAAGAGTAGAATACGGTCGTAGAACGGGGCTTGACAAATCTTTGGACGGGAACGACGAAAACTAAAAAAATCGTGAAATAAAAGGCGCGTTGTGTTTTGCTTCGAGCAGAGTACGGCGCGCCGATGTTTTTACGGAAAGAAACGCCGCCGCGCGTTTTTTTTTCGGCAGTTGCGGCGAAAATACCGTATTGACACAAAGCAGAATGTAGATTATAATCAAGTTAACGAAGCAAGGGCGCGACGGGGGAAAACGAAAGCGTCTAAGACGCGATAAGGGAAAGCGATGGGATAAAATCGGTAGTTGCGCGTAAAGCGTGCCTATAAAAATTATTCTAAAAGGAGAAAGAGAAAAATGAAAATGAGAAAGTTGTTAGTTGCTTTGCTGGCAGCCGTCGTTGTAGCCGTAGGCTGCGTCGCGCTCGTAAGTTGTAAAGACAAAGATACCGATATCGGCGATTATAAAGTCGCAATGATTACCGATTATGGCGACATTACCGATCAATCGTTTAACCAAACAACATATGAAGCGTGTAAAGAATTTTGCGGAGATAAAATTTCGTTCAAGTATTATAAACCGACCGCAAACAACACCGAAGCGCGTGTCGCGTCTGTAAACACGGCTATTGCTGCGGGATATAACGTAATCGTTATGCCAGGGTACGCTTTTGCAGGAACTATTGTGGAAGTTGCCGAAGCTAACCCCAAAGTAACGTTTATCGCATTGGACGTTTCTCTTGGCGATTTGCTCGAAGCAAAATACGGAAAAGATTATGATTTCAATCCCGATAACCCGAAGTGGACCTGGAGGCTTCCTAACAACGTTTGTACTTTTACTTATCAAGAAGAACTTGCCGGTTACATGGCAGGCTATGCTGCCGTTAAAGAAGGTTATGAAAAACTCGGTTTTCTCGGCGGAATGGCTGTTCCCGCGGTTATTCGTTTCGGACACGGATACGTTCAAGGCATTGACGCTGCGGCGAAAGAAATGGGGAAAGCAGATAAAGTAACCATCGAATACATTTATGGTGGACAATTTTTCGGCGACGACGCGATTACCGGAGTTATGGATACGTGGTATAAGAAAGAAAAAGGCGTAGAAATCGTGTTTGCTTGTGGCGGCGGTATTTATACAAGTGCTTGCGAAGCGGCGACGAAGAAAGGTATTAACGGAAAAGTTATCGGCGTAGACACTGACCAAAGTTATGTTATTAATAAAAATTACGGCAACATTTGCGTTACCAGCGCGATGAAGGGTCTTGCTCCTACCGTTAAAACCGTTCTTGCCGATTTCTTTGCCGAGAAATGGAATAATTACGCCGGGAAGATAAATAATATGGGACTTGTATCCGGAACGGATGCGTCTCTTAACTATGTTCAACTCCCGACCGATACATGGTCTATGACTAAATTTACGAAAGATAACTATGCGGCTCTTGTTAAAGATATGTATGACGGAAAAATAATCGTTAGTAACGATACGAACAAAATGCCGATCACGACCGTAAAAGTTAATACGCATGAAAATATTCACTAGATAAATACTGGATACTACAAGAAACAGTAACAAACGGATGGGGGAAGGCGCGCGCCTTCCCCTATATACAAAATTAGATTAATATATGCTATGGAAAACAATGATTATATAATTGAAATGCTCAATATAACCAAAGAGTTTCCCGGTATTATCGCAAATGACGATATTACGTTGCAATTAAAAAAGGGGGAAATTCACGCTTTGCTCGGTGAAAACGGAGCGGGCAAATCCACACTTATGAGCGTACTGTTCGGGCTTTATACTCCCGAAAAAGGCGTAATAAAAAAGGACGGCAAAATAGTGCCAATAAAGAGCCCGAACGATGCCACTGCACTCGGGATAGGAATGGTTCATCAACATTTCAAACTCGTAGAAAATTTTTCGGTACTCGACAATATTATTTTAGGCTCAGAACCCACGAAAGCGGGTTTTTTAACAAAAAAAGAAGCAAGAAAGAAAGTAATCGAACTTAGTGAAAAATACGGATTAAAAATCGATTCGGACGCTATAATCGAAGATATAACCGTCGGTATGCAGCAGAGAACGGAAATTCTCAAAATGTTATATCGCGACAACGAGATATTAATATTCGACGAGCCTACGGCTGTGCTTACACCGCAGGAAATTGACGAACTTATGAAAATAATGAAAGGGCTTGCCGCAGAGGGCAAATCTATTCTTTTTATTACGCATAAACTTAACGAAATAATGGCGGTTGCAGACAGATGCACGGTTTTGCGTAAAGGCAAATGCATCGGAACGGTAAACATCAAAGATACGACGAAAGAAGAATTGTCTACGATGATGGTCGGTCGTCACGTAAACTTTGCAGTCGATAAAGACGAAGCAAAGCCGGGCGAAGTTGTGCTTAAAGTGGAAAATTTGTGTGTAAATAGTAAAATTCATAAAAAATATGCGGTGCAAGACGTAAGTTTTGAAGTGAAGGAAGGCGAAATCGTATGCATAGCGGGTATCGACGGTAATGGGCAAACGGAACTTGTATACGGCATAACTGGACTTGAAAAACTTGCGCCTAATATTGAAGAGACGCAGAATAAAGAGTTTGTTTTGCCCGAATGGAAAAAACTATCTTCTGTCGATAAAAAAGAAAGGCTAAAATTATTTTTTACGCAAGCAGGAGAGAGAATAAAATATGAACTTATTAGGTTCGGGGAAAAAACCGCGGCTACGTTTAAGACGATCGGGAAGACAATCGCGACGAAGAGTGTTGCATTGAAAAACCGCGTAGTTCTTTTGTTTGATAAAACAAAAAAAGAGAATTTTGACCCTAATGCGGACGTTAAAGGCAGAATTTATTTATGCGGTAACGATTTAACGAAAGCGTCGATAAGAAAACGCAGTAAAGTTGGAATGAGCCATATCCCCGAAGATCGGCATAAACACGGGCTTGTACTCGACTATACGCTAGAACAAAATATGGTTTTGCAACGTTACTGGGAAAAAGAATTTCAAAAAGTGGGATTTATCGATAAAAAAGCGGTAAGAGAGTATGCGACACGTCTAATAGACGAGTTCGACGTAAGAAGCGGACAGGGACCGATTACCTTGGCTCGTTCCATGTCGGGAGGGAACCAACAAAAAGCGATAGTCGCGCGAGAGATGGATAAACCGCATAAACTGCTTATCGCGGTTCAGCCGACGAGAGGACTTGACGTAGGCGCAATAGAAAACATTCATAAGCAAATCGTAAAACAGCGCGACAACGGAGCGGCGGTTTTGCTCATTTCTCTCGAACTTGACGAAGTCATGAATTTGGCGGATAGAATACTTGTTATGTATGAAGGTGAGATAGTAGGCGAACTTGATCCGAACGTAACGACCGCGCAGGAACTTGGTCTTTATATGGCAGGCGCGAAACGCGATACTAAGGAGAACGGCGATGAAAGAGAATAGAATCAAAAAGTTTTTCAGTAAAGTCGGCAAGCGGCTTCGTTCGCTTTTTGTTGCGGAAAACGGGAACGACGCCAAACTTGTTACTATTATCAAAAAAGACGGAACTCAAAGCGTGCTCTCGTCGATATTATGTGCATTACTCGGTATTTTCGTCGGGTTTATAATTTTACTTTGCATCAATGCGGAACACGCAGGGGAAGCAATTATAACGATATTAAAAAACTTTTTGAACTTTAGTTCTTCAAAGTATAGGGCACAATATTTAGGCTCAACGATTTTGAAGAGTGTTCCGCTTATTATGTGCGGATTATCGGTGTTATTTGCTTATAAAGCAGGGTTGTTTAACATCGGTGTAGGCGGACAATATTGCGTCGGAATATGCGTGTCCTTGTATGCGGCACTTGCTTGGGATCTTCCTTGGTATGCGTGTATTATTCTTACAATGCTTGCCGCGGGTTTTTGGGGAGCGATAAGCGGTGCATTCAAAGCGTTTTTCAACGTAAACGAGGTTATCGCATGCATAATGACAAATTGGATTGCGCTTTATTTAACTAACATTATTTTGAAAGGTGAAATGAATCCGAGTACATCGGAAACATATCCGATACCTGCAAAATCAATTATTCCCGATATAGGTTTGCGTAATTTATTTAACGGTAACAAATATGTGACTATAGCAATTCTATTTACCGTTATTATTGCAATAGTGATACAAATCGTACTTAGCAAAACAACGTTCGGGTACGAATTGAAAGCCACCGGACATAATAAATTTGCCGCGAAATATGCAGGAATGAGAGATAAACGAAATATCATTCTCACTATGGCAATATCGGGGGCTCTCGCAGGGCTTGCCGCATCTTTCTATTATCTTACCGGTATAGAAAATTATACAATCTCAAGCAGTGTTCCGGCAATGGGGTTTAACGGTATAGCAGTTGCGTTTTTAGGCGGACTTAACCCGATAGGAGTTATTTTTGCAGGGTTATTCGTTGAACATATTACTCTTGGAGGCGGATACGTAGATACAAATTATTATAATCCGCAGGTTGCCGATCTTATGGTGGCTGTAATAATCTATTTATGCGCGTTTGTATTGTTTTTTAAGCAGTTCCTAAAAAGGCGGCTTGCAAAACACGCAGAAAAGGTCGCTTTGGCCGTGGGGAAATCAGGCGAAAAAACACGAGGAACAGATAAAACAACGACAAATCAATCTTCCGAAAAAAAACAGAACGATGAAGTACTTGAAAAACAGACAAAAGGTGTAGCAACGGAAGAGGAGGTAAAAGACTAATGACCTTATTGCTTCAATATACGTTAATAAGCGCAGCAGTGCTCATACTCGTTGCTCTCGGAGGTATGTTTTCCGAACGAAGTGGCGTAATAAACATCGGGCTGGAAGGGATAATGGTCTTCGGAGCGTTGGGCGGAGCAATGGCGTTCGTATTACTCCCCGAAGGAACGGCTCCGGCATTGATAATAATCACTGTTTTGCTTGTAAGTGCCGCCGTCGGCGCACTTTCGTCCCTTCTGTTGGCAGTTGCGTGTATTAACTTTAAAGCGGACCAAACGCTTGCGGGAACTGCACTTAATATGCTTGCGACTGCGGCGGCAACCGTTCTCGTAAAGGCATTTAACACGGCGAGAAGTCATGGTAGCGACTTTTCAGATAAACTCGATTATATAGCAAATAGAAAAGCGTTTATCTTCCATATAGGGGATATGGAATGTAGTTGGTTTATAGTCGTCGCGTTGGTAATGTTGATTATTTCTACAATAGTACTTTATAAGACGAGGTTCGGGTTACGGTTGCGTTCATGTGGAGAACATCCGCAAGCGGCGGCAAGCGTAGGAATAAGTGTCTACAAAATGAGATATGCGGGCGTTATTATATCCGGAATACTCGGTGGGCTTGGCGGAATAATTTATATCGCGGCGGCAAACAGTACGTGGCATTTCGGCGTAGGAGTTGCAGGAGCAGGATTCCTTGCGCTTGCGGTTATGATTTTTGGGCAATGGAAACCGATTAGAATTGCGCTGGCGGCATTGTTGTTCGGCGTTTTTCGAGCGTTGAGCAACGTTTATATGGGAATCGATTTTCTTGCTAATTCAGGTATAAACGGCACCGTTTACAACATGTTGCCGTATATAGTATCGCTGATAGTGCTTGCTCTCACGTCGCAAAAATCGCGTGCGCCGAAAGCCGAGGGTATTCCGTACGACAAGGGTATGAGATAAAAATATCGTTTAATGTATGAAAAGTCACAATTTTTTGCGGAATTGTAACTAAGAGTAAA
This sequence comes from uncultured Clostridia bacterium, assembly GCA_934274515.1. Classification (GTDB taxonomy): domain Bacteria; phylum Bacillota; class Clostridia; order Christensenellales; family DTU072; genus CAG-1782. The sequence goes on along the minus strand of CAKQTC010000009.1, from coordinate 90,011 downwards.
ACAGAGTTGCGTGCCGCGTTTCGACACGCAATTATTGTTAAAGGAGATGCGTTATGAGAATGTTCGACGTTATCAAAAAGAAACGCGACGGCGGTAAACTGTCTTGCGAAGAAATAAACTTTTTTATCGACGGTTACGTCAAAGGGGAAATTCCCGATTATCAAGCGTCCGCGTTGCTAATGGCGATTTATTTTCGCGGTATGGACGAAGAAGAAACTCGCGACCTTACTTTTGCAGTGCGTGATTCCGGGACGAAACTCGATTTTTCCGGCATAAAAGGCGTGCGCGTGGACAAACATTCCACAGGCGGAGTCGGGGATAAAACGAGTCTTGTCGTTGCTCCCGTCGTCGCTTCGTGCGGCGTTAAAGTAGCGAAAATGAGCGGCAGGGGACTCGGGCATACGGGCGGTACGGTGGATAAACTTGAATCAATACCGTCTTTTCGCACGAATTTAACCGAAGAGGAGTTCATAAAAATCGTAAACGACATCGGTATATGTATCGTCGGGCAGAGCAAAGAACTCGCTCCTGCGGACAAAAAACTTTACGCTCTCCGCGACGTTACAGCCACGGTGGACAGTTTGCCCCTTATCGTATCCAGCATTATGGGGAAAAAACTTGCGGCGGACGACGATTGTATCGTGCTTGACGTCAAATCCGGTAGCGGCGCGTTTGCGAAAACGCCCGAACAAAGTCGTATTTTAGGCGAGTATATGGTCAAAATCGGCAAAGCGGCAGGTAAAAAAATGCTTGCCCTTGTCACGGATATGGACAGACCGCTCGGGAAGGCAATCGGCAATTCCCTGGAAGTCATCGAAGCGATAAACACGCTTAAAGGCAACGGACCCAAAGATTTTACCGAAATTTGCATTATTCTATCTTCGTATATGTTAAACCTTGCCGGTTGCGGAACGAAAGAAGAATGTGAAAAGAAAGTAAAAACCGCTATCGAAAGCGGCGCGGCTTGCGAAGTGCTTAAAAAAATGATAAAAGCGCAGGGCGGCGACGAACGGTGCGTTGACGATACTTCGCTTTTCAAAATCGCTCCGTATAAATCCGTCGTTACTGCTCCGAAAGACGGATATATTTACAAGGTTGACGCCGAAGGTTACGGCATAGCAAGCCTTATGCTCGGTGCCGGGCGAAATCGCAAAGAGGACGATATCGACTACGGCGCCGGGATAATCCTTCACAAAAACACAGGCGATTACGTTAAATGCGGCGATACGCTTTGCGAAATGTTCGCCTCCGACGAAAAATTGCTTAAAGGTGCGGAAGAAAAATTCCTGTCGTCCACCGAAATCCGTAACGAAAAACCGGCTATGCGGCCGCTTGTGCTAGACGTCATAAAATAACGAAAGGGGAACAAATGGCAAAATTATATTTTAAGTTCGGCGCGATGGGCTGCTCCAAAACCGCTCAGGCGTTGATAACTAAATTTAACTACGAAGAACGCGGTATGAAAGTAATGCTTATCAAACCGTCGATAGACAATCGCGACGGCGCGACCGTCATAAAAAGCCGTATAGGGTTATCTGAAAACGGCATTACGGTATCCGCAACAGAAAATTTATACGAACTTTATTGCAAAAAACACAGGGATAGCAACGTAATAATAGTGGACGAATGTCAGTTTCTTACGCCCGAACAAGTCGATCAACTCGGCGACGTGGTGATAGATTATGACGTTCCCGTGTTATGTTTCGGGCTTGCGACGGATTTTACGACGCATCTTTTCCCGGGAAGCAAGAGATTGTTCGAGATAGCAGAGTCCATATCGGAAATCAAATCGGTTTGCAAATGCGGAGCGAAAGCGACGGTAAACGCGCGACTAGACGACGACGGTAACGTGTTGTTTACGGGCGAGCAGGTTTGCATCGGCGGCAACGACAGATACGTCGCGATGTGTCGAAGATGTTGGTTAAAAAAGAAAGCGGAAATGCAAAAGAATAACGGATAGGTCGAAATGGAAAGGATAATAATAGGTCTTTGCGGCGGAACGGGCAGCGGGAAGACGACGCTTGCCAAAAGGATATACGAAGCGTTTAGAGAGGACGCTTTGCTTATCGGAATGGATAGTTATTACAAGGATTTTGCCGAATATCCTTTTGAAGAGCGGGTAAAGGTGAACTACGACCACCCGAGTTCTTTCGACACGGATTTACTTATAAACGACCTTGCCGCGCTTAAACGCGGAGAAAGCGTTATGCTTCCCGTGTACGATTTTACGCATTTTTGCAGAGCGAAAGAGAGGATAAAAACCGAAAGTAAAAGGGTAATAATCGTTGAAGGGATTTTGCTGTTCGAGAATAAAGAGTTAGTGAATAACTTGGACATAAAAATATTTGTGGATACGGACGCGGACGTACGGATATTGAGAAGGATAATGCGCGACGTTAAGGAACGCGGCAGGAGTTTGGATTCGGTCGTCAGACAATATCTCACGACGGTCAAACCGATGCACGAAACGTTTATCGAGCCGTCGAAAAGGGAAGCGGACGTTATCGTGCCCGAAGGCGGGCACAACGAAGTTGCTTTCGATATGATATTTAGCACGATATTGAAAAAAATAAACGAATAAAGAGAGGTTTTTTATGGAAATCAAAGAAATCTTGGCAAAATGCGACCATACGTTGCTTGCTCAAACTGCGACGTGGGAAGAAATTAAAGCGATTTGCGACGACGGAATGAAGTACGAAACCGCGTCGGTTTGCATACCGCCGTGTTACGTCAAGCAAGCCAAAGAGTACGTCGGAAACAAACTTGCGATTTGCACGGTTATCGGTTTTCCCAACGGGTATAACACAACCGCGGTCAAAGAGTACGAGACGCTAGATGCGATTAAGAACGGTGCGGACGAAATCGACATGGTAATCAATATCGGAGAATTGAAAGCGAAGAACTACGACTACGTGCTTAACGAAATCAAAACAATTAAAAGAGCATGCGGCGAAAGGATACTTAAAGTCATTATAGAAACGTGCTTGCTTACCGACGAAGAAAAAATTAAGATGTGCGAAGCGGTAACCGCAGCAAAAGCGGATTACATAAAAACAAGTACGGGTTTTTCCAAAACCGGGGCGACGTTTGCCGACATAAAACTTTTTGCTGAAAACGTAGGGAAAGGCGTTAAAATTAAAGCGGCGGGCGGAATATCGTCTATCGAAGACGCCGAGGAATTTATTAGACTCGGAGCAAGTCGGCTCGGAACGAGTAAAGTTGTAAAAATAGTAAAACAAAGAGAAAAGGAGTAAAAAATGAGCGAAAAGAAGTTACACCCGAACATACCCACGCCGCATATAACGGCGGAATACGGCGATTTTGCGGAAACCGTGCTAATGCCCGGCGATCCGCTCAGGGCGAAATTTATTGCGGAAAATTTTCTTACCGACGCGCGACTTGTCAACAACGTGCGCGGAATAAACGGTTATACCGGGTATTACAACGGTAAAAGAGTATCTGTGATGGCATCGGGAATGGGGCAACCCTCGATAGGCATATATTCGTACGAACTGTTTAATTTTTACGGCGTTAAAAATATCATCAGGATAGGCAGTTGCGGTTCGTTTGACAAAGACCTGCACGCGAGAGATATTATAATCGCGATGGGGGCTTGTACGAACGGAAATTTTGCCGCGCAGTATAACTTACCCGGCACGTTCTGCCCGATAGCAGACTTTAACCTTGTGAGAAGGGCGGCTGACGAATGTGAAAAAGCGGGAGTAAACTTCAAAGTCGGCAACATTCTTTCGTCCGACGTGTTCTACGACGACGCGAATTCCGGAATGCAATGGGCGAAAATGGGCGTGCTCGGCGTGGAGATGGAGTCCGCCGCGTTGTATTGTAACGCGTTAAGAGCGGGGAAGAGCGCGCTGTGTATATGCACGGTAAGCGATTCGTTTGTCAATCCCGAAGAAAACACGACGGCGGAAGAAAGACAAAATTCGTTTACAGCGATGATGAAAATCGCTTTGGAACTTGCGTAATAAGCCTAACGAAACGTTGCCGTAGGCGATAAGCGGACAATAAAGACGGCGGCAAAGCGCGTCGCCCCACCCGCCCACCCGAAAGGGTATATTGACGGATATATGAAGTTCAGGGGCTTATTTACGGCAATAATGTAGGACAAACTATTATATTTGAGAATTTTGACAAGAAGGCGAAAAATGAAAAGGTTTTTTATTATCGTACTTGACAGTTGCGGAATCGGGGAGATGCCCGACGCGTATTTATGGCACGACGAAGGGAGCAACACGCTCGGAGCGATAAGAAACGACTCGGCGTTTAACTGCCCTAATCTCGTTAAGGCAGGGTTGTTTAACATAGACAACGTGGGAGGAGGCGTTGCCGAGCCAATCGGTTCGTTTGCAAGGCTCGAAGAATTGTCGATGGGCAAAGACACGACGATAGGGCACTGGGAAATCGCAGGACTTGTTTCGCCGAAAGCGTTGCCGACTTACCCGAACGGTTTTCCGGAAACGGTTATCGAAGAGTTCGAGAGAAGAACAGGCAGAAAAACTCTTTGCAACAAGCCGTATTCCGGGACGGAAGTCATCAAAGACTACGGCGAAGAGCATATGCGGACGGGCGATTTAATAGTTTATACTTCTGCCGACAGCGTTTTTCAAATTGCCGCACACGAAAGCATCGTTCCCGTGGACGAACTCTATCGTTATTGTGAAATCGCGAGAGAAATACTCGTCGGAGAGAACGGCGTAGGCAGGGTAATCGCGCGACCGTTTAACGGCTCGTATCCGTTTACGAGAACGGCAAACAGGCATGATTTTTCGCTTGTACCGCCGTCCGAAACAATGTTAGACAGACTTAAAAAAGCGGGTTACGCAACCATATCCGTCGGCAAAATTTACGATATTTTTGCAGGGAAAAGCGTAAGCGAAAGCAATCGAACCACGTCCAACGCGAACGGAATGGAAGTAACGCTCGATGTTCAGAAACGCGATTTCGAAGGGTTGTGTTTTGTGAACCTCGTTGACTTCGATATGAAATACGGGCATAGGAACGACGTAAAAGGCTATGCCAATGCGATGACCGAATTTGACGGTTATTTGAAAAAATTTGCCGAAAACATGCGTAAAGACGACGTTTTGATAATAACTGCAGACCACGGGTGCGACCCAAGCACACCGTCTACCGACCATTCTAGAGAGTACGTTCCGATGATAATTCTCGGAGATAAAATAAAAAACGGCGTAAATCTAGGCACGCGGAAAGGGTTTTGCGATATATCCGCAACGGTACTCGACTATTTCGGGGTGGACAAAGGCAAAACCGCAGGCAAAAGTTTTCTCGAGGAAGTGATAAAATGACGGACGATAAAGACCTTATGAAAATCGCAACGGAAGCGAGAAAAAGAGCGTACGCACCGTATTCGAAATATAAAGTCGGCGCGGCTCTCTTAGGGAAAAACGGAAAAGTGTATACGGGGTGCAATATAGAAAACGCGACTTATACGCCTACCGTTTGCGCGGAAAGGACGGCATTTTTTAAGGCAATCACCGAAGGAACGATGGAGTTTGAAAAAATAGCCGTTGTCGGGGGAAAAGACGGTGAATTAAGCGATACCTGCACCCCGTGCGGCGTTTGTCGGCAAGTTATGGCAGAGTTTTGCGATAAAAATTTCAAAATCGTCTTAGGCTCCGTCAACGAAATCAAAACGTATACGCTCGACGAAATTTTGCCGCTTTCGTTTACCAAAAATGAATTGTAAGCGTCAAAAAAACCTTTCTCCGAAAACGGAGAAAGGCGAAAATTGTTAAACGATAAATAAACAAGTTATACCCGACGCACCATCGCTTACGTCTAACGGGCGGGCGGGTGGGTATCCGCATTATATCAAATTTTCGACGCGGTATCGCCGGAACCAAGCGCATTGTCGGTTTTGACGTGAACGTCGAGTTGTTGGAAAGGAATTTTAATGTTGTTTGCGTCGAAAGCCTTTTTTACGTTTTCAAGCAAATTCGCTTTTACGGTCCAGTAATCGGACGATTTACACCAAACTTTTGCGCCGAGTTCTACGCTCGACGACGTTTGCGCGCTCATTCGCACAAAAGGCGCAGGGTCGGTGAAAATCAAAGGGTCGGCTTGCGCGGTTTCGATAATTATCGTTTTCGCTTTTTCAAAATCGTTTTCGTACGATACGGAAAACGTTATGTCAACCCTACGCGTGCCTTTTTCGGTGTAATTTACTATTTCGCTCGTGGAAAGTTTCCCGTTCGGTAAATACACTACTTTATTGTCGGTGGTTCTGAGTTTCGTATGGCAAATCAAAATGTCCTGTACCGTGCCTTCGTATCCGCAAGCACAGATAAAATCGTCTACGCGAAACGGGCGCGTAATCAAAATCAAAACGCCGCCGGCAAGGTTGGAAAGCGTGCCGTTTACCGCAAGTCCGACGCCGACGCCGAGCGACGCGATTAACGCAGTGATGCCGCTCGTGTTTATTCCGAGATAAGCGATTAGCGCGACGAGAATCAGTACTTTAAGCCCGATTTTAACGACGTAACTAAGCGTCCGATAAAGCGTTTTGTCCACTTTTTTCGTTTCTTCGAGTTTTTTCCCGCGTTTTTCGATTTTTTTACTAAGCCAGTTTATCAAAGCAAACGATATGATAAGCAGGACGATAGAAACGAGAACTTTAATTCCCGTGTTCGTCAGCCAGTTTTGTACCGTTTCCCATATTTGTTTCCAGTCCATAAATGCGTCCTTTGTGTCATTTTTTTGCTATTTTATTGTATTGTATAATTATTTGCAAAAAAAGTCAAACGCCGTTTTCGTAACAGTACCTAAGCACGGCATAACACGTCTTTGCGTCCTTGATTTCGTTGTCGAGAACTTTTTTAAGCACGCTTTTTAAGGGCATTTTAACTACGTCTACAAACTCGTCTTCGTCAGGGTGCCGATGAGTTTGTTTGAGATCCGTTGCTAAAAATATAAATAGATTTTCATTCGTGTAACCCGGCGTAGGATATATCGAACCGTACGAGGTAATTATCCCAGTAAAGCCCGTTTCTTCTTCGAGTTCCCTTGCCGCTGCAACGGCAGGGTCTTCGCCGCTTTCGAGTTTTCCTGCCGGGATTTCCAGCAATATTTTGCCGTATGGATACCTAAACTGTCGCACAAGGTACATGTTTTGCTCGTTATCGATAGCAAGCACGGACGCGCCGCCGCGGTGGGATACGTACTCCCTTTCCGCCTTTTTTCCGTCGGGTAAAAGCACGAAGTCTACGGATAAATCGATTATCTTGCCCGAAAATTTTTTCTCGCTCGATATGCGCTTTTCTATAAGATTGTCGTCGGTCATAATAAAAAATCCTTTTTGTTTTCTCGGTTAATATTCGACGAAAAGCACGGTTAAACCTTGAAAAAGACGGTAAGCAAAACGGGTAAAAACGTTTTCGATTTTCGTGACGGTATGGTATACTTAATAGCGAAACGAGAAAGAAGAAAAACGGGAGCGCGACAAATGAAAATACTTTATCTAAAATACGCTGTGGAAATTGCCAAAATCGGCTCGCTTAACAAGGCGGCGGAAGAACTTTGCATAGCGCAACCGAACTTGTCGCGCGCCATAAAAGAACTCGAAAAAGAACTTAATATCGTTATTTTCGAGCGCAACGCAAAAGGCATGACGCTTACGCCGGAAGGGGAAAAACTCGTTCAATACGGACGTAAAATTCTCAAAGAAATAAGCGACGTGGAGAGGCTTTTTATCGATTCATCGCTCGGCAAAAAGCGATTCTCCGTTTCCGTGCCGAGAGCGAGTTATATCGGCGACGCGTTTTCGTCGTTTTCTCTCGAAGCGAACGCTATCGCAAACGTCGAGATGTTCTATAAGGAAACGAACGCTTTAAGAGCAATCAAAAACATTCTCGAAGAAGACTATAACTTAGGCATTATTCGTTACGCCGTAAACTACGACGCGTATTACAAAACGATGCTCGAAGAAAAGGATTTATATAGCGAGGTGCTTAACGAATTCCGTTATACGCTCGTTATGAATAAGAAAAATCCGCTTGCTTTACTGCCCGAAATTCATTATACGGACTTAGAAAACTACGTCGAGATAGCGCACGCCGACCCGTACGTCCCGTCGCTCCCGTTTTCTACGGTAAGAAAAGAAGAACTCCCCGACAATATCCATAAAAGAATTTTCGTGTTCGAACGCGCAAGTCAATTTGAAGTCCTGTACAAAAATCCGTCCACGTTTATGTGGGTTTCGCCTATGTCGCAGTCAACCCTGTCGCGGTTCGATTTGGTGCAAAGAGAATGTGTGGATAACGTAAAAAAATACAAAGACGTCTTGATTTACCGAAACGATTACAAACTTTCTTCCCTAGATAAAGCATTTATATCCGAACTCGACAAATCTATCGAAAATTTTAACTCGAAATAACTACTTTCTACGCATAACGTCCTATTTTTGCGTTTTTCTTTCACTTTTGGCTATATCAAAAATGATATAACTTATATAAAAATAAGTATCACACTTTTTTCGCTCGGTTTGTTATAATAGATATAAAAGTATCGATTTAGGATTAAATTATATTCGGTTATTAATCCGCGAATACGAAAACGACGGAAAAAACGAATCGGCGATGTTCGGGCTGTTCGTAAAGGAAGGCAAAAGAATGAAGAAAGTAACGGTTTGTATCGGCAGTTCTTGTCATGTAAAAGGTTCTTGTAGGGTAATAGAAAGATTGCAATACCTTATCTCGCAGAACGAACTCGGCGACGAGGTTGAACTTGCGGGTAAATTTTGTATGGGCAAATGCGCCGAAGGCGTTTGCGTGGACGTAGACGGGAATCATTATTCCGTTAGTCCGGACACGGTGGACGAGTTTTTCTCCGCGGCGATTCTCGGCTGAAATCGCCAAACGTAGATTTTTCAAAACAATCAAGCATATTGCGAAGTAAGGAGCACCGAAAACGACGTTTTCGGCGCCCAACAACGCAAAAAAGAGAGGCAAACAATGAATAAAATCACAATCATCGGGAGCGGAAGAGTAGGGTCTACGATAGCGTATTCGCTTACTTGCCGCGGAATGGCGTCGAAGATAGTAATCATCGACATCAACAACGAGCGCGCGCTGGGCGAGGCGATGGACATTCGTCAAGGCTTGCCTTACGACGCGTCGTGTTCGGTTTATGCCGGGAGTTACGCCGACGCGGCGGATTCGGATATAGTGATAATAACGAGCGGTATCGCGCGTCAACCCGGTCAGAGCAGGCTCGATCTTATCAATATCAACATCGGCATACAGAAGTCCATCATACCGCAAATTACGGCGTACGCGCCGAACGCGGTTTATATTATCGTATCCAACCCGGTAGACATTCTTACCTATGCGTTTTGCAAACTTTCGGGCGTACCCGAGCATAAGATTATCGGTTCGGGGACGATACTCGATACGTCGAGATTAAGAGCGAGAATAAGCGAGTATTGCAACGTTGACCCCGAAAACGTAAACGCGTACGTCTTGGGAGAGCACGGCGACTCGGAGTTTATCCCGTGGTCGGTGGCGAACGTTGCGGGAGTTCCGCTTGACGAATACGCGAAATCGCTTATCGGCTGGAAGGGTATTACCACGCCGCTCGACAAAGAGGAAATAACGAGTTACGTTCGCGGTTCCGGTTCGAGAATAATCTCGCGTAAAGGCGCGACGTTTTACGCGGTTTCTTCCGCGGTATGTTATATTTGCAAAGCGGTGCTATCCGATTCCAACACGGTTATGCCGGTTTCGTCGATGATGAACGGCGAGTACGGGATAAGCGACGTGTGTCTTAGTTCGTTATGCGTAGTCGGGAAGAACGGAATTAACGGAAAACTCGGCATAAAACTGACCGAAGAAGAAATCGAAAAGTACCGTTACAGCGCGGACGTGCTTAAAAAAGTAATAGCGCAGAGCGAGTTTTAACAAATTCGTCGCAGGAAATACTTGTCACGGCTAAAAAATTGACATTTTATAAATATATAGTATAATTAAAGTACTATAAAAACCAAAAATAAATAAGCAAAATTTTGCGGAGGTTACAATGGAATATCGTATCGAAAAAGACACAATGGGCGAAGTTAAAGTCCCTGCCGACAAATACTGGGCGGCGCAAACCGAAAGAAGTTTCGAGAATTTCAAAATCGGCACCGAAATTATGCCGAGAGAAATCACGCACGCGTTCGGCGTTTTGAAAAAAGCAGCCGCTATCGCGAACTACAATCTCGGAAAACTTCCCGAAGAAAAACTTAACGCTATTACGGCGGCTTGCGACGAAGTTATTTCCGGCAAACTCAACGAGCATTTCCCGCTCGTCGTATGGCAAACCGGAAGCGGAACGCAATCCAATATGAACGCCAACGAAGTTATCGCAAACCGCGGCAACGAAATCGCGGGAAAGAAACTGCTTCACCCTAACGACGATATTAACAAGAGCCAAAGTTCGAACGATACGTTCCCGACGGCCATGCACATTGCTGCGGTATGCGCCATCGAAGACCATCTTTTCCCCGCTATGGAAAAACTTATCGCTACGTTCAAAAGACTTGAAAAAGAAAACGAAGGCATCGTAAAGAGCGGCAGAACGCACCTTCAAGACGCGGTTCCGATTGCTTTCTCGCAGGAAATCAGCGGTTGGAGAGCAATGGTGGAAAAAACCGAAGAACAAATCAGACTTACGCTCGGCGGACTGAAAGAACTCGCGCTCGGCGGAACGGCTGTAGGAACGGGACTTAACGCACCTAAGGGTTTTGACGAAGAAGTGGCAAAACAAGTAAGCGTAATCACCGGAAAAGACTTCGTTACTTCGGACAACAAGTACCACGCGCTTACTGCCAAAGACGCACTCGTATTCGCTCACGGAGCAATGAAAGCACTCGCATGCAACCTTATGAAAATCGCAAACGACGTACGTTGGCTTGCGTCCGGACCTCGCGACGGGCTGGGCGAAATATTTATCCCCGAAAACGAACCCGGTTCTTCTATTATGCCCGGCAAAGTAAACCCGACGCAGTGCGAATCCATGACGATGGTGGCGGTTCAGGTTATGGCTAACGACGTAGCGGTATCTATCGGAGCGTCGCAAGGCAACTTCGAACTTAACGTGTTTATGCCCGTAATCATCTACAACTTCCTGCAATCGGCAAAAATACTTGCGGACGGTATCGTTTCGTTTGAAACGCATTGCGTAACGGGTATCAAAGCGAACAAAGAGAAAATGGCTCACAACTTGCACAACTCGCTTATGTTGGTAACCGCGCTTAATCCGTATATCGGATATGAAAATGCGGCTAAGACGGCAAAGAAAGCGCATAAAGAAAACATATCGCTGAAAGAAGCGTGCGTCTCGCTCGGGTTCCTGACCGCGGAAAAATTCGACGAAGTGTTCCACCCCGAACAAATGGCGTATCCTCATAACTAACGCGCGAAAACTCGTTTCGGATATAAGAAAAACGATTAATTTATCGGGCGACGATTGCGTTGCCCGATAAAGCGGAAAGAGAAAAAAATAAAGGAAAAAATTGATGAAAATTAGTTATTATCCCGGCTGTACTCTAAAAACCAAAGCGAAAGACCTTGACAGATACGCTCGTCTTTCTGCGGAGAAACTGGGTATAGAGATGGAAGAAATCGAAAACTGGACTTGTTGCGGAGCGGTATATCCTACGGCGCGCGACGAGATAGCGACCAAGTTATCGGCGGTCAGAGCATTAGATTATGCAAAGAAAAACGGAGGGAAGTTACTTACCCTCTGTTCTGCTTGTCATAACGTAATCAAACGCGTGAACGACGATATGAAAAACGACGAAAACGTCGCGTTCAAGGCAAACAATTATCTCGAACTCGACGAAGAATACCACGGCGAAACCGAAGTAATTCATTATCTTGAAATGCTTAGGGACGTCGTCGGGTTTGACGAAATAGCGAAAAAAACAGTTAATCCCGTTAAGAAAAAAATCGGCGCGTATTACGGTTGTCTTTTGCTTAGACCCGGTGCCGTTATGGCGTTCGACAATCCCGAAAATCCGACCATTATCGAAGATTTTATCAAAGCAATCGGCGGAACGCCGATTAAATATCCTATGCGAAACGAGTGTTGCGGCGCGTACGTTTCTTTCGAGAGCGAAGAACTTCCGAAAAAGCGTAGTTCCGCGATATTGAAGAGCGCTGCGGATAACGGCGCGGAAGTCATCGTTACGGCTTGTCCGCTTTGCCTGTACAATTTGCAAAAGAATTCGGACGGAAAAACGCAAATCGCGTACTTTACCGAACTTCTTGCGGAGGCGTTGGGGGTGAAAGAGTAATGACTACGACCGAATATAAAGAAAATCTCGTACGTATGAGCGGTACGGACGTAAAAAAATGTATGAAATGCGGTAAATGCTCCGGCAGATGTCCCGCTTTTCACGAAATGGACATTAAACCGCATCAATTCGTAAACTATCTTGCGAGCGGAAAGATAAAAGAACTTTTGGAAAGCAAAGCGAGCCTGTTCTGTCTGTCGTGCATGGCGTGCGTGGAGCGTTGTCCGCGCGGCGTCGCTCCGCAAGGCGTAATCGAGGCGGTAAGAACGACGGTAGCGAGAATGCAAAACAACAACGGTATTAAAGCCGAAGATATTCCGCCTATCGTGGACGAACTTATACCGCAGCAACTGCTCGTAAGCGCGTACAGAAAATATAACAAATAGATAAAGAGAGAATAAAAATGCAGAGAATAGGAGTATTTATTTGTTGGTGCGGCAGCAATATCGCCGCAACGGTGGACGTCGAGCGCGTGGCGCAGGCAATTAAAGCCGAGCCGGGCGTCGTTTATTCCGCCGACTATCAATATATGTGTTCGGAAAACGGTCAGCAACTTATAAAAAACGCCATTAAAGAACACAACCTTACGGGCGTGGTAATCGGTTCATGCTCGCCTAGAATGCACGAAGCGACGTTCAGAAAAACCGCGGAAAGCGCAGGACTTAACCCGTTTATGGTGGAAGTGGCTAACCTTCGCGAACAGTGTTCTTGGATACATAAAGACAAAGAAGAAGCGACGGAAAAAGCGCTTATTCTTGTGCGTACTGCGATAGCGAAAGTCAGACTTAACGCTCCGCTTACCGCAGGCGAAAGTCCCGTTAAAAAACGCGCGCTCGTCATCGGAGGCGGAATAGCGGGAATTCAAGCCGCGCTTGACATCGCGGAAGCGGGATACCCGGTAGACATCGTGGAGAAGAACGCGACTATCGGCGGAAGAATGGCGCAACTCGACAAAACTTTCCCGACGCTCGACTGCTCGGCTTGTATACTTACGCCGAAAATGGTCGATTGCGCGCAGAACGAAAAAATCGACATTTTGTCGTATTCCGAAGTGGAAGAAGTCAAAGGGTTTGTCGGAAACTTTACGGTAAAAATCAGAAAGAAAGCGCGGTTCGTTGACGAAACCAAATGTACGGGCTGCAAAGTCTGTATGGAAAAATGCCCGTCCAAGAAAGGACGTAACGAGTTCAATATGAACCTTAACAATCGCACGGCGATTTACATTCCTTTCGCTCAGGCTATCCCGAACGTGGCAGTTATAGACCCCGAACAGTGTATTAAACTCAAAACGGGCAAATGCGGTATCTGTTCCAAGTTCTGCGGCGCGGGCGCGATAAACTACGAAATGAAAGACGAGTTTATCGAAAGAGAGTACGGCGCGATAGTAGTCGCTACCGGATTCCGCCCGATAAATTTAGACGCGTTTAACGAATACGGTTACAGCGATAACAAAGACGTCGTTACTTCGCTCGAACTCGAAAGATTAATGAACGCGGCAGGTCCGACGAACGGCGTTCTTCTTCGTCCGTCCGACCTTACTCATCCGAAGGTAATTACGTTTATTCAGTGCGTAGGCTCGCGTGACGTATCGGGTTGCGGTAAACCGTACTGCTCCAAAATATGCTGTATGTACACGGCAAAACACGCTATGCTTATCCGCGAAAAATATCCCGACACCGAAGTTCACGTTTTCTATATCGACGTGAGGACGCCCGGTAAAAACTACGACGAGTTCTATCGTCGCGCGGTCGAACAGTACGACGTCGATTACATAAAGGGTATGGTCGGCAAAGTTTATAACGAGAACGGAAAACTCATGGTGCAAGGCTCGGATTTACTTAACAACGAACAAATCGTCATACCGAGCGACCTCGTCGTTTTGGCAACGGCAATCGAACCCGAACCGTCCGTTCGTAAAATCGCTACCCTTCTTACCGCAAGCATAGACACCAACAATTTCCTTAACGAATCACACCCGAAACTTCGTCCTGTGGAAAGTCCGACGGCGGGCGTGTTCCTTGCGGGCGTATGCCAGGGACCGAAAGATATACCGGAAACCGTTTCTCAGGCGTCCGCGTGCGCGGCTAAGGTAATAGGACTTCTTGCAAAGGACCACCTAAAAACCAACCCGTGCGTCGCGCACCCCGACGAAAATATGTGTAACGGCTGCTCACAGTGCGCTAACGTTTGCGCGTACGGCGCGATTACTTATATAGATAAAGAATTCAGGCTCGGCGGCGGAAAAACGGAAACGAGAAGAGTGGCGTCCGTCAATCCCGCTGTTTGCCAAGGTTGCGGAGCGTGTACGGTAACGTGTCCGTCGGGAGCGATGGATTTGTCCGGGTTCAGCAGCAATCAGATTATGTCGGAGGTTGAAGCGATATGCAAGAGATAAACGAAAAGAAAGAATTTGTGCCGAACATAGTCGCTTTTTGCTGCAACTGGTGTTCGTATGCAGGCGCAGACTTAGCGGGTTCGAGCAGATTGTCGTATCCCGCCAACGTAAAAATAGTCAGAGTACCGTGTTCGTGCAGAGTAAACCCGACGTTCGTGCTTAAAGCGTTCCAACGCGGAGCGGACGGCGTGATACTTTGCGGTTGTCATCCCGGCGACTGTCACTACGTTACGGGCAATTATTATACGAGAAGAAGAATGTCGCTGTTGTTTAACTTTCTCGATTTTATGGGTATCGAAAAAGAAAGAACGAGAGTGGAATGGGTATCGGCGGCGGAAGGCGCAAAGTTTTCCGCGGTGATGAACGATTTTGTCAAGCAGGTTACCGCGCTCGGCGAAAACAAGAGATTACAGGATTTGAGAGTAAAGGAGGACTAGGAAGATGAACGAACTTCAATCGGCTATGGTGAAAAGAGCCGCCGCCCTTCTTGAAAGCGGAGAAATAAAAAGGATAGTCGGCTGGAAAAAAGGCGAATTCGCATACGACCCGTCGCCTGCGACGTTTGAAACGGTAGAATCGCTTAACGAGTTCGTCTACAACGATTTTTGCGGAGCGAACTTATCCAAGTATCTTATAGAAATATCGAAGAAAGAAGGCAAAACCGCCATATTCCTTAAACCCTGCGACAGTTACAGTTTTAACCAACTCGTCAAAGAACACAGAATCGTAAGAGAGAACGTGTTGGTCGTCGCCATCGAGTGTCAAGGGAAAATATCTCCGCGCAAACTCGAAGAAAACGGTATTACGGGGATAAAAGAAGAGCGTTATGAAAACGACGAGGCGGTATTCGACACGTTATACGGCGAAAAAAGAATACTAAAAGGCGAAGTTTTGTTGGAAAAATGCCTTACTTGCAAGAGCAAAAAACACGCCGTTTGCGACGAAAGCATAATTTTCAACGAGATGAAAACGGGCGAATTCGACAGATTTTCCAAGGTGAGAGAACTGGAAAATATGACGGCGGACGAACGGTTTAAGTTTTGGCAGGGTCAACTTTCAAAGTGCATAAGATGCAACGCCTGCCGCAACGTATGTCCTGCCTGTTCGTGCATTAAATGCGTGTTCGACAACCCGAAATCCGGGGTTGACGGAAAAGCGAACGCGGACAGTTTTGAAGAACAACTGTTCCATATAATAAGAGCGTTCCACGTGTCGGGCAGATGTACCGACTGCGGCGAATGTTCGAGAGTGTGTCCGCAAGGAATACCGTTGCAACTTCTTAACAGAAAGTTTATAAAAGACATCAACGTGCTTTACGGAGAATATCAAGCAGGCGAAATCGCGGAAGGAAAAACGCCGCTTACGTCTTTTACGGAAAACGACGTAGAGCCTATCAATGCGATTGCGGAAACGGAGGGCAAATAATGAAAAAAATCAAAAGAGGAAATTTGAACGCGTTTTTTGCGGCGGTTTCGGATAAAATGCCCCTGTATCTGCCCGTTAAAAAACACGGAGAAGTCAACTACGGCAAGTACGACGAAACGAGCGAAGTTATGCTCGATACGTTGAAAACCGTTAAATCTCCGAAAAATTACTTCTTCCCGCAGACCGAAGATATGATGAAGTTTAGGGTGGAAGGGAAGAAAATCGAAATAATCGATATAAGAGAAGCACAGACGCCGTTCGTTTTGTTCGGTGTGAGAGCATGCGACTATAAGGCGTTTTCCGTACTCGACAACGTGTTTTTGCAAGACCCCGTGGACACTTACTACAAGGCAAGAAGAGACGCGGCGATTATATTTACGCTTGCGTGCGGCAAACCCGAAGAAAGTTGTTTTTGCCGCGCGTTCGGTATCGACGCGAGCAATCCCGAAGGGGACGCAACGGTATGGCTTGACGAAGAATACGCGTATGTGAGAGCCAACACCGAAAAAGGCGAAAACGTGCTCGCTTTGTGCGGTGACGCGACCGACGGCGGAGAAAACGAAGTCGAAGCAATCAAAAAAACATCCGAAGAAATAACGGAAAAACTTCCGTTCGCGCGACTTAACTTAGACGCGTTCAAACCCGAAAATTTGAACGAACTGTTCGAATCGGACAAGTGGAATGAATTGTCCGAAGCGTGTTTGGGTTGCGGAACTTGTACGTTTGTATGCCCGACTTGTCAGTGTTTTGACATTCGCGATTTCAAAACGAATAAGGATATAATCCGTTTTCGTTGCTGGGATTCGTGTATGTACTCGGATTTCACGCTTATGGCGGGCGGCAATTCGAGAAAGACGCAAATGCAGCGGTTCCGTCAAAGATTTATGCATAAACTCGTTTACTATCCGTCGCAGTACGGGATGTATTCGTGCGTAGGTTGCGGCAGGTGTGTGAATAAGTGTCCGCAACATCTCAACATAGTCAAGGTTATCAAAAAATTAGGGGGACAAGACAAATGATAAAAGAAAATCTTATTCCCGTCGTGTGCGAAGTAACGAATATAAGAAAAGACACTCCCGACGTCAAGACGTTCAGAGTAGTCGGACTTGACGGCAAGAAGCCGTTCGAGCATCTTCCGGGACAATGCGCGATGGTGTCGGTACCGGGCGTAGGGGAATGTATGTTTTCGATAACGAGTTCTCCGACGAACACGGAATATATGGAATTTTCCATCAAGAAATGCGGTTGCGTGACCGACGTTATCCACTCGATAGAAGAAGGACAACAGATTACGGTACGCGGACCGTACGGAAAGAACTTTCCCGTCGAAGGCGATTTTAGAGGAAAGGACCTGCTGTTTATCGCCGGCGGTATCGGGCTTGCTCCGTTAAGAAGCGTAATTAACTACGTTCGTCATTATCGCGACAACTATGGCAAGGTGACGATAGTATACGGAGCGAGAAGCAAGGACGACCTTGTCGACATCGAAGAGATAACGAACGAATGGGCAAACGAAAAGGATTTCGACGTATATCTCACGATAGACAGACCGCAGGAAGGCTGGGACGGACACGTCGGGTTCGTACCGAATTACGTAAAAGAACTCGGACTTAACCCGAATATGACGGCAGTGCTTTGCGGTCCGCCGATAATGATTAAGTTTACGCTTGCCGGACTTCTCGAACTCGGGTTCAGAAAAGAAAAAGTGTATACCACGCTGGAATTGAGAATGAAATGCGGCATAGGTAAATGCGGAAGATGCAACGTAGGCGACAAGTTTGTCTGCAAAGACGGACCCGTTTTCAGAATGGACGAACTTGACGAACTACCCGACGAATATTGATTTAGGAGACAGAAATGGAAAACAAAGTTAACGTTTATTTTTTCGGTAAGAAATATCTCGTACCCGAAAGTCTTACGATAATGAAGGCTATGGAGTACGCCGGATACCAACTCGTTCGCGGATGCGGTTGCAGAAACGGTTTCTGCGGCGCGTGCGCGACAATATATCGTATAAAGGGAGAGCAGGAACTGAAAACCTGTCTTGCTTGTCAACAACAGGTCGAAGAAGGTATGTACGTCGCGACGCTCCCGTTCTTTCCCCTCGTAAAACAGGTTTACGATATTAACAAGATTAAACCGACCGAGCAGATAATGATGCAACTTTATCCCGAGATTTACAGTTGTATCGGTTGCAACGCCTGCACGAAATCTTGCACGCAGGGACTTAACGTAATGCAGTACATAGCCTACGCGCAACGCGGAGAATACGAGAAGTGCGCGGAAGAAAGTTTCGACTGCGTAATGTGCGGAGTATGTTCGTCGCGTTGTCCCGCAGGCATCTCTCATCCGCAGGTTGCGGAACTTGCGAGAAGGCTTTACGGCAAGTACGTCGCGCCCGAATGTAAACACCTCGAAAAGAGAGTGAACGACATCAATAACGGGTTGTTCAAACAACTTATGGAAGACATTATGAACAAACCTATCGAAGAGATGAAAGAACTCTACAACCACAGACAGATTGAAAAATAGGAGAGCGCGAAATGTATAATTACACCGAAGAACAACTTGTTTCGATGAAAAAAGTCGAAGAGACCAGAAAGGAGAGGTTTGAAAATCTCTTTCCGAGAATGTCCGCCGATGAAAAAGACGCGGTTTTGAAAGAGAACCACCCCGACTATATCGACAGCGCGTATGAAAACCTTCAAATAGGACCGAACAAAGGCGACAAAGTGCTTCACGAACTAGCCGCGCTCCTGCAAGGGAAATCGAGAGTGTTAGGTATGAAAATCGACCTTAGCAAACCCGACTACGACGTAGACGTACTCGTTATCGGCGGCGGCGGCGCAGGCGCGTCCGCGGCAATCACCGCGCATAAAAACGGCGCAAACGTTATGATGGTGACCAAACTTCGTATCGGCGACGCCAACACGATGATGGCGGAAGGCGGAATTCAGGCTGCGGACAAAGAAAACGACAGCCCGGCTATCCACTATCTCGACGCGTTCGGCGGCGGACACTTTGCGGCGAAACCCGAACTTCTCGAAAAACTCGTTTACGAGGCACCGGACGCTATCAAATGGTTATCCGATCTCGGCGTTATGTTCGATAAAGACAAAGACGGAAATATGATTACCACACACGGCGGTGGCACGAGCAGGAAGAGAATGCACGCGTGCAAAGACTATTCCGGCGCGGAAATTATGCGTACGCTTAGGGACGAAGTGTTAAACAGAGAAATCCCCGTAGTGGACTTTACCGCGGCGATCGAGATTATCAAAGACGATAAAGGGAACGCGGCGGGCGCGGTTCTCGTTAATATGGAAACCAAAGAGATACTCGTTGCTAAAGCGAAAACAGTCATCATCGCGACGGGCGGTGCCGGAAGATTGCATTATCAAGGATTTCCGACGTCCAACCATTACGGCGCGACGGCGGACGGACTTGTGCTTGCTTACAGAGCAGGAGCAAAACTTCTTTACGCCGACACGTTGCAATACCACCCGACAGGCGTAGCCGAACCCACTCAGATTTTCGGCGCGCTCGTTACCGAAAAAGTGCGTTCGTTAGGCGCGCAACTCGTCAACAAAAACGGCGAAGCGTTCGTTTACTCGTTGGAAACGCGTGACGTAACCGCTTCTTCGATAATCAGAGAATGTCGTCAAAGACATAACAGTATCAAGACGACGGACGGAGAAGGCGTATGGCTCGATACGCCGATGATTGAACTTATCGGCGGAGAGGGAACTATCGAAAAGAGGATACCCGCGATGTACAGAATGTTCGGCAAATACGGCATCGACATCAGAAAAGAACCTATCCTTGTTTACCCGACGTTACACTATCAAAACGGCGGTATCGACATTGCGTCGAACGGGGAAACGGGCGTAAAGAACTTGTTTGTGGCAGGCGAAGCGGTCGGAGGAATTCACGGCAGAAACAGACTTATGGGCAACAGCCTGCTAGACATCATCGTGTTCGGTAGAAACGCAGGTCACTTCGCGGCGGAAAGAGCGAAAGAAGTAAACGTAGGCAAACTTACGTTGTCGCACGTAAAAGCGTTTGAAAAAGAACGCAAGGAAGCGGGCATAACGAGCGGTAAACTTTCGCCGCAAATCCTACCCGACTATACGCGTAAGGATATGTAAGAAACAACTTAACAAAACGCGTTGCGCCTCGGCATAACGAAGAAAAAGGAATAAAAAATGGAAACGGAACAAATTGAAAAAGAAACCGCGGCAGAACCCGAACGAACGGGTTCGCCCAAAAAAAGCGGTAAAGACAACAAACAAATCATCAAATGGATATGGATAGCGGCGGCGGTTTTGGCGGTTATCGGAATTGCCGTTTGGTGCATACTCGCGCCGAAGAAAAGCGACGCAGGCGTGGCGGACGTTATTCACGTTCCGCAAACGGTCGCGTTACTGTTCGGAATGTTTTTAATCACGATGGTAGGCTGTTTACTCGGCAGAGTCACGATTAAGGGCATATCGCTCGGCACGGCAGGCGTATTTCTTATAGCCATTCTTTTCGGGTACCTAAGCACTCTCGACGGACTTAAAGAAATACCTATCTTGAAAATGTTTTATATGGAAAACACGGCGTCCAAACTTTGCGGATACTATAAAGGTATCGTGCAGAACATCGGACTCGTACTGTTCGTTTCGTCGGTAGGTTGTATCGCCGGACCGAACTTCTTTAAGGATTTGAAACGCAACGCGAAATCGTACGTCGTACTCGGCGTTATGATTATCGTATCGGGCTCGATTATTGCCACGCTTTTCGCGCTTATTCCGGGGATTAAACCCGAATTTTCCGCGGGCGTGCTAAGCGGTTCGCTTACCACCACTCCCGGTTATTCCGCGGCACTCGAAGCGGCGGAAGGCGGCGGACTTACCGATCTCGTTACGCTCGGGTATGCGGTTGCGTATCCGTTCGGCGTAGTCGGCGTCGTGCTTTTCGTGCAACTTATACCTAAAATAACCAAAGCGGATATGGATAAGGAAAGAGCGTTGCTTAAAATAGACGAAAAGACCGTTCGCGTCAAGAAAGAAGGACTTTTCCAAGTAGACGCGTTCGGACTTATGCCGTTCGGACTTGCGGTCGTCATCGGACTTATTCTAGGTTCGATAACCATTCCGCTTACGAGCAAAGGGTACAACGGTCCTACGTTTTCTTTGGGAACGACGGGCGGCGCACTTATATCCTGCCTTGTATTCGGACACTTCGGACGTATCGGTAAACTAGATATGGAAGTACCCGAAAGGACAACGAAAGTATTTAGGGAATTCGGATTAGTGCTGTTCCTTATCGGCGCAGGCGTTTCCGGCGGAGTCGCGCTCGTTGACCAAATACGTTTACACGGCGGAATAATAATTCTGTACGGGTTCCTTGCAGGCGCGCTTATGACAACGCTTCCTATGGTAGTCGGTTATATCTTTGCTCGCAAAGTGCTTAAAATGAGCCTGCTTAACACGCTCGGTTCGATAACGGGCGGTATGACCAGCACTCCCGCGCTCGGCACGCTTATATCGACCGCAGGCACGGACGACGTAGCGGGAGCGTACGCGTCTACGTATCCGATTGCGCTCGTACTCGTTGTACTCGCGTCGCAATTAATAATTACCTTGTTGTAAAAAACGGGCAAACAAATACAAAAAATCTTTTTAGAGAGGTGAAATATATGTCAAAAATCGATTTAACCAAGTACGGAATCGTCGGAACGACCGAAATCGTTCACAACCCGTCATACGAAATGCTTTTTGAAGAAGAAACCAAACCGGGGCTTGTCGGCTACGAAAAAGGACAAGTCAGCGAACTCGGCGCGGTAAACGTAATGACCGGTATCTACACGGGACGTTCCCCTAAGGATAAGTTTATCGTAGTAGACGAAAATTCCAAAAACACCGTTTGGTGGACGTCCGACGCTTATAAAAACGATAACCATCCTGCGTCCGAAGAAACGTGGAAAGCGGTAAAAGAAATCGCGATAAAAGAACTCTGTAACAAGAGATTGTTTGTCGTGGACGCGTTCTGCGGAGCAAACAAGGACACGAGAATGGCGGTTCGGTTTATCGTTGAAGTCGCGTGGCAGGCACACTTTATTAAAAATATGTTCATCACGCCTTCCGAAGAAGAACTCGCCGCGTTTGAACCTGACTTTGTCGTTTATAACGCGTCCAAAGCAAAAGTGGAGAACTACAAAGAACTCGGACTTAACTCCGAAACCGCAGTCGTGTTTAACATCACCAGCAGAGAACAAGTTATCATCAACACGTGGTACGGCGGCGAAATGAAAAAAGGTATGTTCTCGATGATGAACTACTACCTGCCCCTTAAAGGAATCGCGGCGATGCACTGCTCGGCGAATACCGATTTGGACGGCAAAAACACCGCTATCTTCTTCGGGCTTAGCGGAACGGGCAAAACCACTCTTTCGACCGACCCTAAACGTTTGCTTATCGGCGACGACGAACACGGTTGGGACGATAACGGCGTGTTTAACTTCGAGGGCGGTTGCTACGCTAAAGTAATTAACCTTGACAAAGACTCCGAACCCGATATTTATAACGCTATAAGACGTGACGCTTTGCTCGAAAACGTAACTCTCGACAAAGACGGCAAAATCGACTTTACGGACAAGAGCGTAACCGAAAATACCCGCGTTTCTTATCCTATTGACCATATTAAAAACATCGTTCGTCCCGTTTCGAGCGCACCCGCCGCGAAAAACGTTATTTTCCTTTCCGCGGACGCGTTCGGTGTATTGCCTCCCGTATCCATTCTTACGCCCGAACAAACGCAATACTACTTCCTTAGCGGATTTACGGCTAAACTTGCAGGAACGGAAAGAGGAATTACCGAACCTACTCCTACGTTCTCGGCTTGTTTCGGACAGGCGTTCCTCGAACTCCACCCGACCAAATACGCGGAAGAACTCGTTAAGAGAATGGAAATGAGCGGAGCGAAAGCGTATCTCGTAAACACCGGTTGGAACGGAACGGGCAAACGTATATCCATCAAAGACACGAGAGGTATCATCGACGCTATTCTTAACGGCGACATCAACAATGCGCCCACGAAGAAAATCGCATACTTTAACTTTGAAGTACCGACCGAACTTAAAGGCGTCGCGACCGAAATTCTCGACCCGAGAGATACCTATGCGGATAAAACCGAATGGGATAGAAAAGCAGAAGACCTTGCAGGAAGATTTATCAAGAACTTTGCTAAATACACCACCAACGAAGCAGGAAAAGCACTCGTTAAAGCAGGTCCGCAACTCTAATATCATCCGAAAGGAGCGAAACATACGAAAAAAACGGTTACCGGAAGGCAGCCGTTTTCTTTTCCTGCGTCCGTCCCCGCCCGCCCACCCGTAATATGGATTTGCAAAAATGAATATTTAATGCAAAAATAATGCATACAATTAATAAAAATGAATAAAATAAGGAAAAAATAAATTTTTTTTAATAATTATGCAAAAAATGCTTGCAAAAAAAAACAGATAGGTGTAATATTGAGGCATAAAAAGAAAGACGAAGCCTACGGGCAAAGAAAAGGAGAAAAAAGAAAATGAAAAAGAAGGTAATAGTAGCGATTTTATGCGTAGTGCTTGCCATAAGTTGCGTAAGTATGTTGTTTGCCTGCGACAGTAAGACAGGACTGGAAGACGGGACGTTAAATATAGCGACGAACTGTGAATTTGAGCCGTTTGAATATCTTGACGACCAAGGGAAGCCGACCGGAATAGATATGGATATCGTTACGGCTATTGCAAAGGAACTGAAAGTAAAGGTTGAGATTAAGGATATGGCATTTGAATCGGTTGTAAGTGCGGTCGGCTCCGGATCGCAAGATTTAGCGGCGGCAGGACTTACCGTTGATGAAGAGCGTAAACAGTCTGTAGATTTTACAAAGAGTTATTTCAATTCGAACCAGGTTGTAATTGCAAAAAACGGGAATGTCATACTTTCGCTTACCGATAAAGCAAAAGTCGAAGAAATGCTTTCCGGTAAAAAAATCGGCGTACAAAACGGAACTACAGGTTATAAATACGCGTCGGGCGATTCCGATGATTATAACGGAGTAACAGCGGCAGAAAATGTAAAGGGGTTTGCAAGCGGAGCGCTGGCGGTACAGGCATTGCTTAACGGACAGGTAGACTATGTTATTATCGACGCCGTTCCTGCGGAAAAACTTTGCGTGGCAAACGACGGAATTACTGCGTCTACGGTTGTTTTAACCGGTGAAGAATACGCATTTGCGGTAAAGAAAGGCAATAGCAAACTTCTGAAACAAATAGACGATGCTCTTGCCAAACTCATAGAGAACGGAACGATAGAAGAAATTTTCCAAAAATATGGTTTAAACAGCGGGCTTAATGAAAATGTGGGATAATTTTTTTGAAAAGTTTTGGTCGGTAATAACCAAATTCAGAATGCAATTATTATCAGGGTTGGGAAATACCCTGATAATTGCTGTTAGTGCATTTATTATAGGTGTGTTTTTAGGGACGATTATAGCGATTATAAAAGTCGTGCCTAAGTATAACAAGTGGTACTTAAAGGTGCTTGACAGGATTTGCGACGTATACGTAACGGTTGTTCGCGGTACGCCTGTGGTTGTGCAATTGTTATTGTTCTATTTCGGACTTTTGGCGAATGCCGCTTTTGCGCAAACTTCACAAGGAACGTTAATAATAGCGATTTTAGTATTCGGGTTGAACAGTGCCGCATATCAATCGGAATATATACGTGGGGCACTGATATCGGTAGACAAAGGACAACTTGAAGCGGGACGCGCGCTAGGGTTAAGTTATGGTACAACAATGTCGAGAATAATTATTCCGCAGGCGGCGAAAAATATTGTTCCGACAATGGGGAACGAATTGATAACGTTATTAAAAGATACGTCGGTTGCCGGGTATATTACCGTTATCGACGTTACTTTTGCCGTACAGAGAATAGTTTCGAGAAACTATATGGCGCTTGTCGATTATATGGTACTTGCCGCTATTTATCTTATTATCGTTTTAATTGTCACTTTACTTTTGCGGCTTTTGGAAAAGTATTTGCATAGGAACGATAACGGAATAAAAGTGCATTCGCGCAAAATTAAAAGTAGGATAAGCAAATGAGTCTGGTAGAATTAAGAAACGTGACAAAAAAATTTGGGAATTTACTCGTTTTAGATAATATATCTGTTAATATCGAAGAAGGAGAGAGAGTTGCGGTTATCGGACCGAGCGGCGGCGGGAAAAGCACGTTTTTACGCTGTCTTAATGTACTCGAAGACCCGACGGCAGGGCAGATAGTTTTTGACGGCGAAGACCTTACCGACCTTAAAATAAACATCAACGTGTGTCGCCAAAAAATGGGGATGGTGTTTCAGCAGTTCAATCTGTTTAACAATCTTACGGTGTTGAAAAACATTACGCTTGCGCCCGTTATCGTCAACAAACAGAAGTTACGGAAAGCCAAACTCCACAACTTTTTTATGCCGATTTACAATAAATATCTTGAAAAAAACAAAGAAAAGATATATGAAAAAATCGATAAAAAACTCGAGGCAAAGAAAAAAATCATAGAAGAAACGAGAGTTTTGCTTGCACCCGTCGAAAAGGAATGGGAAAACACTAAGCAAGTTATCGACAAAGCAGGGAAAAAACTCGTGACATACGACCCAAAACTCACCAAGAAGAAACTTAAACTCGTGACGAAAATCGAAAATGCGGAGAGAGTGCTTGACAGAACGACGTATCCGCAACCGAAAAGCGAAATTACGCCGCAGTATAAGACCAAAGCGGAGATAATTAAAGCGGCGGAAGACGACGCAATGAAACTGCTTGCAAGGATAGGGCTTGCGGAAAAAGCGAACGCGTATCCGTCTACGCTTAGCGGCGGACAGAAACAGCGTATAGCCATCGTAAGAGCGCTTGCCATGAACCCGAAAGTAATGCTTTTTGACGAACCTACTAGCGCGTTGGACCCCGAAATGGTCGGCGAAGTACTCGATTTAATCAAACAAATAGCAGCCGAGGGAATGACAATGGTAATCGTTACGCACGAAATGGGTTTTGCCAAAGAAGTCGCGACGAGAGTTTTGTTTATGGACCAAGGTAAAATAGCGGAGCAAAACACGCCGCAAGAACTTTTCGGTAATCCGCAAAATCAACGCTTGAAAGAGTTTTTATCAAAAGTGTTGTAATACAAGTAAAAATACGCAAGGGAGAAGCCTTTGTAAGTATTTTTATGCTTTGTTCCAACAGAAACGGCGGTTTGCCTATGACAAAGCGCCAAGCAACGAACGTTGCCGACAATATTCTCCTTTATATGAAGCGAACCCCGTCGCAAAAAGCGAACGGGGTTTGCCTTGTCAAATACAAAATAAACGCGCGCTTCCCTATTCCGCGCTTTGGTATTGATTTTTACGAGAATATAACTTATAATTAAACTATGAAAAAAATTATTGTGTTTTTTGTCGCGCTGATTGTTTTATCGACGATTTTTATTTGCGGTTGTACGACGGAAAACGCACTTTCTTTTACGGATTTAACGCACTTCGGCTCGGTCTTGAAAGCCGATTTGTACTGCACGAAAACACAATTCAACGCTTTTTCGGACAATGCGAAAAAAATCGTTTCCTCTCTTAGCGCCGTCTTCGATACAAGCGTAGCGGACTCGGACGTGAGTAGAATAAACTCCGCAAAAACCGGAGCGAAAACAAAAATAAGCGAGTTGACGAAAGAGGCGTTTGACGTGGCGCGTATGGCATACGAACTTACGGACGGCTATTTTGACCCGACGGTTGCTCCGCTTGTCGATTTATGGGGTTTTTCTTCCCGACTTAAAAACAACGGTGCAAAAAAAGCGTACGACAGAGTTATTAACGCCGACGGGTCATACCCGTTGCCCGACGTGAAATATATTACCGCTTTTCGCTCGCTTGTAGGACTGAAAAACTTTGTTCTAAGCGAAGAAAACGGCGAATATTACGTTACGAAAACGACGAGCGGAGTTGAGATTAACGGCACGATTTACTATCCGGAAATCGATTTTTCCGCACTCGCCAAAGGGCTTGTCGTGGAAAAACTTGTAGATTTTTGCGCCGAAAACGGCATTGCGCGCGGTTACATAAGTTACGGGTCGAGCAGTATCGGTCTACTCAAAAATCAAAAAGGCAAAAAGTGGGAATTTCTTCTCACGAATCCGCGACAAGACGGCACGGAAACTTCTAATAAAGAGCGGACGTACTGTTCAATGAAAAAAAACGACGTACAAGCGTCCACAAGCGGCGACTACGAGAGATGTTATTTTTTAGCGGGACGCCGCTACTCCCATATCATAGACGCGGCGAGCGGTATGCCGAGCGATAACGGCGTTGCGGCGGTTACCGTAATCGGTGCGCGCGGCGCGTTGTCCGATTGCCTTTCGACGGGGTTAATCGCCGCAGGAAAGAAAAAAATAATCGAGTTTGCCGCTTCCGAATATGCGATAAACAACGGCATCACCGTAGTCGCGGCGTTTATCGAAAACGGCGAAATGAAAGTATTTACTACAGAGAAGGAACTTACGATAACAAAAGGAAAAGCATATGACGGATAGAATAGAGCGCGTAAAAAAAGACGGTTTTTTTAAGTTAAAAGACCTTATCGTTTACGGGTGTATCGCGCTTGCCGTTATAGGAGCCTTTCTCGGAGTTTTTCTTACCGACAAGAAAAGCGCGGCGGACAGATTAGAGATATATTATCGCGAAAAATTGTTGTACACCTATGATTTTTCCGCGAAAAATGGTATAATGACCGATAGCGGAAAAAAATACGTGACGGTCACCGAAACCGAGGACTCGCTAAAAGCGGAAATAGTAGTTCCCGAAGGAAAAAACGTCTTGAAAATTTATGCGGACGGAGCAAAAATGGTCGAATCGGACTGTTCCGTCAGGGCGGACTGCGTTCATTCGTTCGGCAAAATATCGAACGGCGGCGACGCCATATACTGTCTTCCGCATAAAATCGAAGTCCGCATCGTAGGAAAAAACGGCGAAGAGGCGGTGTTATGAAAAACCGTTTTACCGTCAAACGAATAGCCGTCCTTTCCGTGCTGTGCGCAGGCGCGCTCGTAGCGTTTATCGTGGAAAACCTGTTTCCGTCGCTTATCGTTCCGGGGGGTAAAATCGGCGTCGGAAACGTGTTTACCTTACTTGCGCTGATTACTTTGGGGAACGTAGAAGCGTTGGTACTGGTTGTAGTTAAATCAACGTTAGGGTGTCTTATAACAGGCAATATGGGAGCCTTAATGTACAGTTTAACGGGTGGAATTATTGCTTGCGCGACGAGCGCGGCAATGATTGACAAATTCAAGAAAACGTTTACGATTTCGTCTATAAGCGTGTTTTCGGCGGCAGTAAACAACGTGGTTCAATGCGTGGTATTTTACTTAGTGGCGAAAAGCGCGGTAGCGTTTACGTATTTGCCGTATCTTATGCTTATGGGGGGAGCGAGCGGAGCGATAGTCGGGATTGCGGCTACGCTTATTATCAAGAAAATACCGATGACTTATTTTGAGAGAACGTTATCGTTAAAGAAGGAGGACAAAGTTGGAACCGAAGAAAGGTAAGTTTTTTTCGCGCGGCGTGCATGTTCCGGACGGAAAGTCGCTTGCGCGCGACGGCGCGATTGAAGTTTTCCCGTCGCCGGAAATTGCGGCTATAAGTTTATGTCAACACATAGGCAAGCCGTCCGAACCCGTGGTCGAGGCGGGCGATTACGTTTACGTCGGTTCGCTTATCGGCAAGAAAAGCGGATTTATCGGCGCGAACGTTTATTCGAGCGTAAGCGGAACGGTAACGGGTATAGAAAAGCACAGGGCGGCGAACGGGACGACGAGCGACTACGTTATTATCCACAGCGACGGATTGAACGCGGTTAAGTTTTTAGAGCCGCTTGCGGACAGAGCGCCCGAAACTATTAAAAATCGTATTACCGAAGCGGGTATCGTGGGAATGGGCGGAGCAGGGTTTCCGACGGACGTCAAACTTAGCCCGAAAACTGCAGTTGACACGCTTATTATAAACGCCGCGGAGTGCGAGCCGTATCTGACGTGCGATTATCGTCTTATGGTGGAGAAAACCGACGAAGTGGCGCAAGGAATACGGCTTATCGCAAAAGCACTCGGAGTGACGAAAATATTAATGGGGATAGAGAAGAACAAACCCGAAGCGATAGAACTTTTTTCAAAATACGACGACATTCAACCCGTTATCTTGAAAAAAGCGTATCCTATGGGGAGTGAAAAGCACCTTATATATTGTTGCACGGGCAGAAAAGTTCCCGTAGGCAAACTTCCGTCGGACGCAGGATGCGTCGTGCAAAACGTTGCTACGGCGTTTGCCGTTTACGAAGCGGTGGAAGAGAACAAACCGCTTTACGAGCGTGTGCTTACGGTTTCCGGCGACGGAACGGTCGCACCTAAAAATCTCCTTGTCAAATTCGGAACGAGTTTCGTTGCGTTACGGCAGTACTGCGGAGAAAAAGACAACGTAAAAATGCTTGTTTGCGGCGGACCGATGATGGGCGCGGCTATGGTAAGTACCGACGTTTACACGACGAAAACGGTTTCCGGGTTCATTATGTTGACGGAAAAAACCGTGTCGGCGGACGAGCCTACGCCGTGCATTAACTGCGGACGATGCGCGGAAGTGTGTCCGATGAAACTTCTTCCGATGCAAATCGATTTTTACACGCAGGCGGGAGATTACGAAAAAGCGGCGAAAATCGGCGGCGTGAGAAATTGCATAAGTTGCGGCTGTTGCGCTTACGTTTGCCCCGCAAAACGTGCGCTTGTCCAAAGCATAACGCTTTGTAAGTCGAAAATAAGTAGATAGTATGGAGAATACGGATGGAAAGAATAATCATTAGCGACTCTCCGCATATAAGGAGAAAAACGACGACGAAAGGCATAATGCTCGACGTACTTATCGCTCTCGTACCCGCTACGGTCGCAGGACTCGTGTATTTCGGCGGAAAGGCGGCTGTTACGCTCGTTCTTTCGATTTTTTCGTCGGTAGCAACCGAATTCGTTTGGTTGCTTTGCAAAAAAATAAGTTTTAGACAAATTCTCGCAAAATTCGATTTAACGAGCATAGTAACCGGGTTGCTGCTCGGATTGACTATGCCGCCGCTCGAATATAAGTTGTGGTACGTCCCCGTTTTGAGCGGTATTTTCGCCGTAGGCGTAGTAAAAATGCTTTTCGGCGGAACGGGAAAGAACATCGTCAATCCTGCGATTGCAGGCAGAGTTTTTGCGTTTATCGCGTTTTCCGGCGCAATGGTGTCGGGTTGGGTCGCGCCGAATTTCGGGGCGTTAGGCGGCGGAAACGCCGTCGTAGGCGGAGCGACGCCCCTTACCGATATGCTAAGCGGTTCGGGAATGAAACTAAGTAGTTTGGATTTGTTTCTCGGAACGGGACTGGCAGGTTGCATAGGCGAAACGTGCAAACTCGCGTTAATCGCAGGCGGAATTTATCTCGTCGTAAGAAAGGTGATAAAACCGCAGTATCCTATTATTTATATAGTCGTGACCGGGTTGATAAGTATGGCGATGAGCAAAGACGCGAGCGTGTTTTTACCGTCGATATTAAGCGGCGGACTTATTCTTGGCGCAATATTTATGGCTACGGATTACGTAACGAGTCCGAACAACAAATGGGCGGCGTACGTTTATTACGTCGTTCTCGGCGTGATTACCGCGCTTTTACGGTACGGGACGAAAATCGAAGTCGTTTCCTTTGCGATATTGCTTATGAACCTAATCGTGCCGTTGTTGAACGCGTATATTCGTCCGCGCCCGTTCGGGGCTACGCCGATAACGAAACTCGTTAAGGACAAAATCGAGTTGTGTAAAGCGAAAAACGCCGAAAAGAAAGCGGCGAAAGCGGAAAAAGGAGAATAAGCGATGACGGTAAAACAATTTATCAAAAGCAAATCGTTTAAGTGTATTCTCGTGTTGCTGTGTATTGCGCTCGTTTCGGGCGCGTTGCTCGCGATATTAAACGACGTATTAGCGGTTTCCGACGAAGAACGCGTTATGCGTACGATTAAGAAAATCTACGGCAAAGAAATAGGATACGAGGAAGTAGAGTTCGAGTTTACCGCAGATTACGGCAAGATAGACAATATGTACAAACTTGCCGACGGAAATTATCTCGTCAAAGCGACCGGGTTCGACGGGTATCAGCAAGGTACGGTTTCCGTGTGGGCAGTCGCGAAATTTGCCGACGGGAAGTACGCGGGGGTTGACGAAGTAAGCATCGCGAGCAACGAAAAACAAACGCTTATGAGCAAGTTCAATTCCGCTTTTTTAGGTAAGTTCAGAGGAAAAGGCGAGGAAAAATTCGATTTTGTCGTGAGCGGAGCGACGTATTCGTCAAAAGCGATTAACAACGCGGTGAACGCGATAACGGCGTATTTTAACGCTAACAACTAAACGGGGGTGCGAAGATGAAACTCGATAGAATTAAAAATATCGGAATAGACGGACTGCTTAAAAACAATCCGACGTTCCGTTTGGTTTTGGGAACGTGTCCTACGCTCGCGCTTACGACGGCGGCGATGAACGGAGTAGGAATGGGACTTGCCGTTACGTTTATTTTGATTTGCAGCAACGTGATTATATCGCTGTTAAGAAAAGTTATTCCCGGAGAAGTCAGAATACCGGCGTTCGTTATGATAATTGCGACGTTCGTCACGATGGTGAGAATGTTGCTCGATAAATTTATTCCCGATTTATACGAGTCGATGGGGGTGTATTTGCCGCTTATCGTCGTAAACTGTATAATTTTGGGCAGAGCGGAAGGGTTTGCGAGCAAAAATCCCGTTGCGGATTCCGCACTCGACGGGCTGTTTACCGGGCTAGGATTTACTTGGGCGATGACGGCGATGAGTATAATAAGAGAAGTGCTGGGAGCAGGTCAACTGTTCGGCGTTACGCTTTGGGATTTTAAGATAGAATTCTTTACTTCGAGCGCAGGCGCGTTCTTCGTGTACGGAATTTGTATTGCGATATTTAACGGAGTTTATACGAAAATCGAATCGAAAATGCGCAAAAAACAATTTCGTAAAGTGTACGAAGCGCCCGTAGGCGAGGACGCTTTGAACGAAGCGACGAAACAACTCGGCGGGGAGGCGAACTAGTATGGGAACTTTTATTACCGTAATTATTATGGCGGTGTTCGTAAGTAACTTCGTCGTAGTGCAATTTTTAGGAATTTGCCCGTTTTTGGGATTGTCGAAAAAAACGTCAGACGCCGTGGGTATGGGCGTAGCGGTCACAGTCGTAATGACGATAACCTGCCTGATAACATATCCTATTTATACCTATGTACTCGTTCCGCTCGGTTTGGAATTTATGGAAATAATCGTGTTTATTTTCGTAATAGCCGCACTGGTGCAAATGATAGAAAAAGTAATCAAAAAGTTTAGTCCGCCGTTGTATAACGCAATGGGGATTTACCTTCCGTTAATCACGACGAACTGCGCCGTGCTGGGCGTAGCCGAAGCGGTCATCGACGAAAAAGCAATGATTGCTTCGTTCGGCGCGTCCAACCTCGGAGTGAGCGTATTGTACGGACTTTTCGCCGGCGTGGGGTTTACCGTAGCGATAGTGATATTAAGCGGGCTCAGAACTAAAGTTGACTATTTAGACGCCTCAAAACCGATGAAAGGATTCCCGATAACGATGGTTACCGCTTGTTTTATGGCGATGGCGTTTTATGTGTTTAACTTGATTACGCTGTAAGGAGATTAGAGAAATGGTATACGAATTACTTGCCGCGTCCGTCAACTGGGCGAAAGTGGGAATGGTGCTGGGAATAGTCGCCGCGCTTGCGATAGTGTTTGCCGTGTTGATACTTATAGTGACGAAAGTATGTAAAATCAAAGAAGACGAAAAGGTACTTAAAATACTCGAAAATTTAGCAGGCGCGAATTGCGGCGGTTGCGGTTTTTCGGGGTGCGAAGGGTTTGCGAAAGGTTTGGCGTGCGGAAAAGCGTGTTTAGGCGATTGCAAAGCGACGAGCAACGAGGCGAAAGAGATAATCGCGAAAATCGCAGGACTGCCGTTTGAAGCGGAAGAACCTACGGTGGCTGTGGTTAAATGCAGCGGAGGAGTGAACGCGGCGGATAAATATACCTACGTCGGGAACGAGGGGTGTATAAACAGAATGGTGTATCACGACGGAAGTAAAATATGCGCGACGGCGTGCCTCGGAGGCGGAAGTTGCGTGGCGGTATGCCCCGTTGACGCTATAAAAATTACGTTAAACGACGTCGCTAAGGTAGATAGGGAAATATGTATTTCCTGCGGCGCGTGTATAAGAACTTGTCCTAAAAACTGTATCGAAAGGATACCGGCGAAAGCAAAAATCTACGTCGCGTGCAGTACGCACTGCAAAGGGAAAGAAACGACTTCGTTTTGTAAAGTCGGGTGCATAGGATGCGGAATGTGCGCGAGAAAATGCCCCGAAGGAGCGATAACTATGGTGGATAATCTGCCGATAATCGACTACGATAAATGCACGGGTTGCTTAACCTGCGTGGAAAAATGTCCGCGTAAGATAATAAAAACAACGTCTTCGACGAAACCGAACGAGGAAATGAAATAATATAAAAAGCGGCTTTTGCCGCTTTTTATATGGTTATTTTTTAGTAGTAATTATATTAATAGTTTTCTTTTCTTACCTCGAAATAACTTTGCGGATGTGCGCAGACAGGGCAAACCGCAGGTGCTTTTTTGCCGATTACGATATGTCCGCAGTTGCGACATTCCCAAACGGTTATTTCGCTTTTTTCAAATACAGCCTTGGTTTCGACGTTGTTAAGTAAAGCGCGATAACGCTCTTCGTGCGTTTTTTCGATAGCCGCAACCATACGGAATTTTGCCGCGATTTGCGTAAATCCTTCTTCTTCGGCTGTCTTGGCGAATTCGTCGTACATATCCGTCCATTCATAGTTCTCACCCGCCGCCGCAGCCGCTAAATTCGTTGCCGTATCGCCGAGTTCACCAAGTTCTTTGAACCACATTTTGGCGTGTTCTTTCTCGTTTTCGGCGGTTTTTAGGAAAATTTCCGCTATTTGTTCGTATCCTTCTTTTTTAGCGACTGACGCAAAATACGTATATTTGTTGCGCGCTTGGCTCTCTCCTGCAAAAGCGGTTTGTAAATTCTTTTCGGTTCTGCTTCCTTTAAGTTCCATCTTTTTTTCTCCTTTATTGTTTTTATTTTATGTGTTCGCTTTCCGAATTTATTGCACAATTCGGACAAACGTAATATACGTTCAAATCGTAAGAAACAGGCGAAATTCCCGTTGCCGATAAAATCGTATTGCCTATCTCGTCACTGAAAAAATCACGCACCGCGTGACATTTTTCGCAAATCAAATGCCCGTGCGGAACGTACGCCTTGTCATAACGATCCTTTCCGTCGCAACAAGACGGAATTTTGCGAATTTGCTTTCCCGCAACAAGCGCGCCCAAATTGTTATATACCGTCGCAAGAGAAATGCTCTCGCCACGCTTCTTACACTCGAAAAATATCTCCTCCGCCGTAAGATGTCCGCCGCTCTCGTCAAGTACCGCTTTGATTAATCGTTCGTTCTTCTTCATTTACAAATTCCTTTAAGAAATAGAATAATTCTAATTTTATTATAGTATAGAATAAACGAAAAGAATTGTCAAGTATTTTTTATAAAAGAAAGAACGAGCCGAGCGCGGCGCGAATTTAATCGGTCAAGACAGAAAAAGAATGGAATTTTTATTTGACAATCGATTTTGCCGATTAGGTAAACGAGCCGGGGCAAAAAACTAGCCGAAGTCGTTTTTCGATTAGTTAAACGAGCGACGCATAACGAGTGCTAGTCGGTCAAGGCAGAAAAAGAAAATGGTTTTTGTTTTATTCAATAATCGGTTTTACCGATTAAATAATCGACGGACACGGAAAAGAAATCGGCGAAATCGAGAAGGGTATCCAGCGACGGCTCGCGTTGTCCTTTTTCGTAGTGCAAATACGTGACGCTGTTCATATTGAGTTTTGCCGCCAACTCTTTTTGCGTGAGCGACGCCTCTTTTCTTAGTTGTAACAATCTTTCCGGTAGTTTATTACGTTTCCCGTCCATATATTTACCTCGATTTTTGCCGTTTGGTTAGATTTTCGATAATGCGTTTTTCGTCGAAAAATGTCGTTTATCGGGTGCATTGAACTTTTATACAAATATTATTAGTAATTATTATTGCTATATATATTGACAATCATAAAAAACTTTGTTATTATATAAATCGGAACTACCAAAATGGTAGTTTGCGCAAAAAAGGAGGAGTCAGAATGAGAAAAGTCAAGAACTTCGACGATGATAGGGTTCCGTCAATAGGGAAAGAAAAGAACTATGACGAGAAAAGAGTTCCGTCAAGACTTGCGAAGCACTACACTCATTTCGGGTGGGTACGCGCGCGTAACAGGGTAAGCGAAGAATTAGACAGAAAAACGCAAGGGATTAGGCTTAAACCGAGCGAGGATAAGCATCGTACCGAGGCGATAAGGCGAAAAAAGCGTTTCGGGTACAACGAAAAACTCGTATATCTCGAACGGGAGTATATGAAACGTTTGGAAAGATACGGAAAAGGCTTGACTCTCGTGATGATTTTGGGGTGTATCTTCCTTATCGTCGCTATTTTGTGTCTTATTATTACGTTAGTACCTAAATATCCTACCACCGTAGAGGAAAGCAACGCGATGTCGAAAGGGCAAAAGAAGTTTAACGATATCGGATTGCAAATCAACGGCGCGTTGTTTTACGGAGAACAGTATTTCGTGCTAGACGCAGACGTAAGCAAGAACGTTACGGAAACCGGGACAGTCGTTACCGTTTCGGGGAGTATAACCAAGGCGTACCGAATCGGCAATGACGGGCAAATCGTCGAGGTGAACCTAGGCGCACTTAAAGGGAAACTCACGCTTAACGAAGACGGGAACGTGAATATTCTCAGAGTAGAAAAAGCGAATTCGGACTCGAACGAGAATGGCGCGGAATCTTACAGATATTATATTTTGTACGATACGGAGAAAGCGCCTTTGGGAGTGTTGGCGCAGATAACGACCAAACTTCCGAAAGAAGTCGCAGATATTCTTCCCGCGGCGATGCTGAGCGGTTTGGCAGTATTAAGCGTTTTGATTTTAATCGTAGCGATAATTTTCTTTATTTGGGGCATTTGTTTAACAATAACGAAGAAAAAGAATCTCAACAACCCGAATCTTCTTTTTGAAGCGGAGAGAATAGTTGCTAGTATGAAAGAAGAAGACCCCGGACTTATGGGTAGATCTCAAAGACATTTTTACTCGTGGCAAAAACTTGTGTCTGGAGCGATAAATATGTCAAACGTCGCGAAAAACGACAATTCGGGAGACGACGGCGAGTCCGAAGACGAATTTTTATTTTAACCGATACGGTTAAAATAAAAATTGCGGCAAGCGGACGGGACAGCGACTAAACGGCGTTTAGCAACAAAAGGCCTACGAATTATAGGCGACAAAAATAAATATTATTTTATCGAATGAACGGGGGGGAAAAGACAGGCGAGCGACGCTCGCTTGTCTTTTTTCGTTAAGAAAAAACGGACCGCCGCAAGGCAGTCCGTTTTCGGTTGGTTTAATATGAAAGGGGATTACTTAAAGTTTTTGATGAACTTAGCGAGTTCGTTGAAGATTACGTCAAGTCCGTGTGCGCCTGCGTCGGGATAGCCGATACTTCTTTCGCCTACGGTGCCGGCTCTGCCGAGGGTAGCAACGTGGGATTTGGTCGCTTCTGCGCCTTCGTGAGCCGCTTTTGCACCGAGATCGAGTCCTACTTGAAGTTTCTTGCCTTCGTCTGCCGCTTTGGTAAGAGCGATAGCGCAAGGTTTGAGAGCGTCTACGAGCGTCTTGTCGCCGATGTCTGCGCCTTTGCCGAAACTCTTCTTGCCGGTTTCGTATACGCCTCTGTTTGCTTCCGTAAACAAGAACGCCAAGTCGGTCAGATTAACTTCTTTCTTACCGAGCATCGCTTTGCCTGCGTATTTGAACGCGGAACCCCAAATAGGACCGCTTGCGCCGCCGCAGTATTCTTTGATGATTTCCGAGCAACTTACGAGGAATTGTCCGATGTCACCTTTCTTTCTCGTCGCCCAGTCGGCTTTGAGTTGCTTAAATCCTTTTGCGATACTCATACCGAAGTCGCCGTCGCCCATCTTGTCCGCTTCGCAGAAAGGAACTTCGTTTTCGATGATTACGTCCGCCATTTTTTCTACGATTTTAACGAACGCGGCGGTATTGATGGTTTCTCCGATAGCGGGAGTGCCTTCTACTTCGTAAACCGCGTTGGCGTCGTCTTCTTCGACTGCTTTTTTAGCCGCTTTTTTTGCGGGAGCCGCCGCCGTAGGGGTGATGTTAAGTGCTTTTGCGATAGCCTGCATTGCTTCGACCGCCGCTGCCGCTTGTTCGTTCATCGCGCCGCCCCAAGTGAGAGCAGGGGTGTTTACGGGATAATCGACTAGTTTTTTGAGTTCTTCGTCAACCCTAAGTACGGTTATGGACGCGCCTGCCATATCGATGGAAGTCATGAAATTGCCGACGATGGTACGGTGAATTTTGATACCGTCCGCGTCGAGAGCCTTGTTGACCGAATTGTTGAGAATATAGAGTTCTTGGAGCGGACTGCCGCCGAAACCGTTGATAAGAAGAACGACTTCTTCGCCTTTTTTAAGTTTGAGGTCTTCTTCGAGATCGGTTACGATTCTTCTTGCAAGGTCGTCGCTGAACGAGCCTTTGGAATAGTCGATTTTTTCGCGGAAACGTCCGGGTTCGCCGTGGATACCTACGCCGAATTCCATTTCGTCGTCGCCGATTTCAAACGTCGGATGACCTGCCGCGGGAACGGTACAAGAAGTAAACGCAAAGCCGAAACTTCTTACGTTTTCGATAACTTTGTTTGCTACCGCTTTGACTTCTTCGAGTTCTTTACCTTGTTCTGCCGCCGCGCCTGCGCATTTATGAACGAGAACGGTACCGGCAACGCCGCGTCTTCCGACGGTGTAAAGACTGTCCTTAACGGCAATATCGTCGTTTACGTAAACAGCGTCTACCTTGATGCCGTCGTCCTGCGCGTCCGCCATAGCGTTATTAAAGTTCATGCAGTCGCCGGAATAGTTTTTTATGATAAGAAGCACGCCTTTGTCGGTCGCACATTTTTTGATAGCGTTATAAACCTGTACTTGGCTGGGGGAGGCGAAAACGTCGCCGCAAACGGCGCAGTCGAGCATACCCTTACCTACGAAACCTGCGTGAGCGGGTTCGTGTCCCGAACCACCGCCGGAAATAAGGCTGACTTTTTCGTCGTTTATTTCAACTTTCTTTACGATTTTGAACTTTTCTACGAATTCGAGTTCGGGGTGAGCCTTCGCAAGACCGTGACACATATCGTATACGAAGGTTTCGGGGGTGTTCATTATTTTTTTCATTATGATATCTCCTTAATAGTGAATTTAGTCGGGAACGGCACGTTCCCGACTAAGTCGTTGATTTTAGAATGACGTTAAGCGTCTAATCCCTTGTAAGCGCGACCGAGTTTGTCGGCGGTTTTGATAGCCGCGATTACCATATCTTCGGTAACGGGGAAAGGCATGTTGTGAATCGATTCGTCGGGGATACAAGTCTTTGCGGCAACCGCTCTCAATTCTTCTTCGGTGAGTTCGGCTCTTGCGACTTCGCCCGTCTTCTTGTTGGTCATAAGGTCTTCGAGGCAAACGGGGAGACCTACGGAATCACAGAAGTCGAGGACTTCGTAAAGTTCTTCTTCGGGGCTGTTTTCGAGAACGAGTTGGCAAATAGTACCGAACGCGACTACTTCGCCGTGGAAGTTGTTAAGGTGAATGTCGTGTACTACGGTAAGACCGTCGTGCATAGCGTGCGCGCCGGCAAGACCGCCGGATTCGAAGCCGAGACCGGAAAGAAGAATGTTGGTTTCTACGATTTTTTCAAAAGCAGGGGTTATCGCGTTGTTTTCGCAAGCGACTTTCGCTTTGTAACCGTCGGAAATAAGGTTTTTGTAGCAAAGTTCTGCCAAAGCGGCGGCGGTGTAAGTTCCGTAACCGAGCAAGGTGCCTTTTTTACGGTTCGCTCCGCAAGGAAGTCCCGCGTTTACGTTGCTGAAAGAGTTAACGTTTGCACGCGCTTCGAAGTAAGTGGAAAGAGCGTCGCCCATACCGGATACGAGGAAACGAGCGGGAGCGTTTGCAATAACGCTGAGGTCGATGAGGACTACGCTCGGACTTTGACGGAAATAAGCGTAATCGTCGAATTCGTGGTCGTCGGTGTAAAGAACCGCGCTGTGAGAAGTAGGAGCGTCGGTAGCCGCTATGGTCGGGCAGATGATAAGCGGATTGCCTGCGGCAACGCACTTGGAAGTATCGATAGCCTTTCCGCCGCCGAGACCGATGGTGCATGCACATTTGTTTTCCTTAGCAAACGCTTGAAGTTTGGCAACTACGTTACGAGAGCATTCGCCTTTGAAGATGTCGCCGCAACCGATAAGTTCAATTCCGTATCTTTTTTGTGTTTCTTCGAGTTGATCCTTGACAAGACCTAACGCAAACGGGTCGGCGATAAGCAAAGCCTTTTTACCGAAAGTCTTTACAAAATAACCTAAGTTAAGTAATTCGTTTTCGCCTTGAACGTATTTGGTCGGGCAGATAAATGCTTTTCTCATAAATTAAAAATCTCCTTTTGAAAATGTTTTTTTAAGTTTGGTCGGCACTCTCGCGCCGATACTATCATTATAAACTATTCACATAGCCGATTTCATTAGACAATCTTATTTTTATATGGTAATATATTGACATAAAGCAAAAAGGCATTAAGGTTATTTTATGGGAAAAATTTTTTTAGAACGCCCGAACGCGGTATACGACGCGCTTGCAAGGGGTAAAAAACTAGCGGTTTTTGAAGTTGACGTCAATGAAAAACCGATTTTTCGCGTGAGTGAAATAAATGTAAAAAGTGATATGATTTTGCCAAAAAATCGCGAAATTATAAGACCTGCTTTGAGATATGTAAAAGAGCATTACGACAAAGAAATACGGTTGGATATGTTGGCAGGATTATGCGATTTGTCGAAAAGTTATTTTTGTCGGCTGTTTAAGGAAACGTGCGGAGTAGGCGTAAGCGAGTACGTCATCGGGGTCAGAATGGACGCCGCGTGCGAGTTGTTGGAAAAGACGGATTTTACCGTAGTGGCGATAGCGGTCGAAGTAGGATACGCCGACTGCGGGTATTTTAACAAACTGTTTAAGAAGCACGTGGGGTGTACGCCGTTAGAGTATCGCAAAAAACCGAAATTAGTTACGGATTAAAAAACCTTCCGTTTGAGCGGAAGGTTTTTTTGTTTTGTTACATAAGTTTTTTACGTTTGAGTATCCAGGCAAGGATACCCGCGGTAAGAAAAGATATGCCCGACACCGCGCCAAACGCCCACGGAGCGTTTTTCGAGCCGGGGATACCGTCAAGGTTCATACCGAACAAACTCGCTATCAATGTAGGAACGGATATGATAAGCGTGATGGAAGTAAGTACTTTCATTACGATGTTTAGGTTATTGCTGATAACCGACGCATAAGCGTCCATTGTTCCGCTCAAAATGTCACGATAGATATTACACATTTCTATCGCCTGACTGTTTTCGATGGCGACGTCTTCGATTAAGTCTTGGTCTTCTTCGTGTTTTTTTATAAGGCTCGTTCTCGTAAGTTTATCGATAATGGCGGAGTTCGCCCTAAGAGAAGTCGAGAAGTAAACGAGCGAGTTTTCGATGTCGAGAAGTTCGATAAGTTCTTTGTTTTTCATCGATTTATGCAGTTGCGTTTGAATTCTTTGGCTGCTCTTATCGATGCAACGCAGGTAGAACAGATATTTGGTCGCTATTTGGAAAAGCAACTGGAACGTGGTTCTGCTGTGCATTTGCAAATTGATGCCTTTCACTTTGGTTACGCCTTGACCGAATTCTTGCAATATAGGGGAATCTTCGAGGCAAACGGTAACGAAGTAATCGTCGCGCATAATGATACCCATAGGTATCGTCGAATACGTGCAGTACGATTTTTTTTCGTCCATGACGACGGTAGGCACGTCTACGACAATCAGCAAACAATCGTCTTCTTTTTCGATACGCGAGCGTTCTTCTTCGTCGAGCGCGGCTTTGAGAAAATCGGAAAAGATGCCGGTTTTGCTGGCAATAAAATCAATTTCCCGTTCGTCGGGATTGATTAATTGTATCCATTTGTTTGAAAAATCGGAACTCTCGTTAATGAGTTCTTTGGGTACTTTCGTAACCCGTCCCGTGTTGGCGTCGGTATAGCAAACACAAATCATATTAAACCTCCTATGGCAGTCCGTATAAAACCCGACTTGCCGTTAGGAAGGACAAATCGGGCGTATCAACCTAAACAATTTCTACTGTAAGGGTCAGGGTCCATTACGCTACCTCCGAAAAAATTATATTCATTATACCACCGTATGTTATCTTTTGCAAGTTATTTTACCCGAAATCAAAATCATTGCCGAAACGCGCGTGTAACAAAGTCGATAAATGCAGCGTCATAGGCAAAGCAACCGACGACGGATTATCGGCGGAAAGGAAACGACGAAGTGCATTCGGGGGTAAACTTTCGTTCGTGTCAACCTAATAAACGCACATATAATGCGCGCGCATGCGCGCGAAGCGCTCGCGATTGACGTTCGGGGGCGTAATTTCGTTGACAAATCACTTGCGTTAGTGTAATATCTATATAATGGAAACGGATAGAGTTTTTCTAAGAGAAAAAACAAAATTCAATAACGACGAAAGTTACTTTCCGCCTGAAAGCGCGGAAACG
Organism: uncultured Clostridia bacterium; assembly: GCA_934274515.1. GTDB lineage: Bacteria > Bacillota > Clostridia > Christensenellales > DTU072 > CAG-1782. The sequence goes on along the minus strand of CAKQTC010000009.1, from coordinate 47,929 downwards.
ATTAAAAAGCGGTCTTAAAGCGGTTTTTATGCGCGACGGACTGCTTTTTTTAATTAAAATATTTTGTTCGGAGGTAAAAAATAATGGCTCATTATTACGACGACCCGTCGAGAACGTTCAGCGAGTATCTTCTTATTCCGGGGTATACGGACGAAAACTGTATTCCTGCGAAAGTGAACCTTTCGACGCCGCTCGTCAAGTTCAAACAAGGCGAAAAAAGCGCGATTACGCTTAATATTCCGCTTACTTCTGCAATAATGCAGTCGGTAAGCAACGATACGCTCGCCATCGCTCTCGCAAAAGAAGGCGGTCTGTCTTTTATTTTCGGCAATCAGTCGATACAAAGCGAAGCGGCAATGGTGCGCAGAGTTAAAAATCATAAAGCCGGGTTTGTCGTAAGCGACAGCAATCTTACGCCCGACAGCACTCTCGGCGACGTGCTTGCGCTCGTGCAAAGAACGGGACACTCTACGATTGCCGTCACGGATAACGGCGAATGTGACGGCGTGTTGTTAGGACTGGTTACAAGCAGGGATTATCGCGTAAGCAGAATGTCCCCCGATACCAAAGTGTCTACGTTTATGACCCCGATAAAAGCCTTGATAACCGCTCCGCTTAACACCAACTTAGCCGAAGCAAACGACGTTATTTGGGAGCATAAACTTAACCAACTTCCCATCGTGGACAAAGACGGTAAACTCGTTTATCTCGTGTTTAGAAAAGACTATTCAGAGCATAAAGAAAATCCGCTCGAAGTTTTGGACGAACAAAAACGTTATCTCGTAGGCGCAGGAATAAATACTCTGGATTATGAAAAAAGGGTACCCGAACTCGTTGAAGCGGGAGCCGACGTGCTGTGTATCGACAGTAGCGAAGGATATACGATTTGGCAAAAACGCACGATAGACTTTATTCGCGAAAGATACGGAGAACAAGTAAAGGTCGGCGCAGGAAACGTAGTAGACAAAGACGGATTTCTTTTCCTTGCGAAAGCGGGCGCGGATTTTGTAAAAGTCGGTATAGGCGGCGGAAGTATCTGTATCACGCGAGAACAAAAAGGTATCGGCAGAGGGCAGGCGACCGCGTTAATCGAAGTCGCGAAAGCGAGGGACGAATATTATAACGAAACGGGGATATACGTTCCCATATGCTCGGACGGCGGTATCGTCCACGATTACCATATGACGCTTGCGCTTGCGATGGGTGCGGATTTCCTTATGCTCGGTCGTTACTTTGCGCGTTTTGACGAAAGTCCGACGACAAAACTCAACGTGAACGGCACCTACGTCAAAGAATACTGGGGAGAAGGGAGCAACCGTGCGCGTAACTGGCAACGCTACGACTTGGGCGGAAAAAACACGCTCGGTTTCGAAGAAGGGGTCGACGCCTACGTTCCTTACGCAGGCAGCCTTAAAGACAACGTCAATAAAAGCCTGTATAAAGTCAAAAGCACGATGTGCAACTGCGGCGTGACCAACATTCCCGATTTGCAGAAAAACGCGAAAATCACGCTCGTTTCCGCGACGAGCATAGTTGAAGGCGGTAGCCACGACGTAATGATTAAGTCGCAAAACCGCCCCGAAAGATAAACTGTTTGTTTGTCGCGTTCGGAGCCGAACGCCGAGCGAAAAAACGAAAAAAATATAAGGAAGTGGATAAAATGAGCGAAAAAAAATGCAATCTGTGTTACATTCGACAGTTGACTACGCCGCTTAGGCGCGGTAGAAACGTGTACGACGAGCCGCCGTATGAAAACGGTGTGACGAAGCCGCCGATGGGCTGGTCGAGTTGGAATTGTTTTCGTAATAACATCGACGAGGGAAAAATAATCGAAATTGCCGACGCGCTCGTTAAAACAGGGCTTGCCGACAAGGGGTATAAATTCGTCAATCTTGACGATAACTGGCATTCGTCCATGCGCGACGCCGACGGGAACTTGCAAGGCGACCTCGTTCGTTTTCCGCACGGCATTCCCGAACTTATCGAAAAAATCAACAAAAAAGGCTTGAAAGTCGGGTTGTATAGCAGCAACGGCACACTTACCTGCGAAGATTTACCGGCAGGGTTCGGCAACGAAGAGCGCGACTCGTATACGGTCGCTAAATGGGGCGCGGAATTTTTTAAGTACGACTTTTGTCACCACCATCCGTACTCTAAAAAAGCACCGTTGATAAGCACGATCGAACTGATGAAAATCGGTTCGCCCGAGGTGAAAATCGAACTGAGAGCGGAAGACGCCGTACTCGGCGGCAAAGCAACCGTCGTCAAAGACGATAAGATGCCTTGCGGTTCGTTTGTAAAAGGATTGGACGCCAACGGCGGTATCATAATTTTTAATTCGGTAGACGCGCCCGAAGACGGCGAGTACGCGCTTAATATAACGACGAAAAAACGCGGCGAGTACGAAAAGTTTATCGTAGTGGAAACCAACGCGGACGACCCCGACCTAATCGTCGTGCCGAGTTGCAAAAAGTTTAATAACACCGCGCGGGTTCAAACCATAGTAAGGCTTAATCGCGGAAACAATATAATTAAACTTTATAATCCTATCGAAAAGACCGTGGACGGGTATGTGTTTCAATATCGCAATATGGGTAAAATGCTTAAAAAGGCAACCTTGCGCGTAAGTAAAGAAACCCAAACGCCCGAAAAACCCATTACTTATTCGATTTGCGAATGGGGATTTAACCGTCCGTACAAATGGGGAGCGACCGCAGGGAATCAGTGGCGTACGACGCTCGACATAAGACCGTGGTGGTGGTGGATGACGATGATATACGACCACACCGTCAAACTTTACGATTACTCTGTAAAAGGCGGATACAACGACCCGGATATGCTCGAAGTCGGCAACGGCAAACTTACTTACGACCAAAACAAAAGCCATTTTAACCTGTGGTGTATGATGAACGCGCCGCTTATATTAGGCAACGATTTACGAAAGTTCGTAAAAGAAGACGGAACGGTGGATGAAGCCAACCTTGTCTTGCAAATAGTGACAAATGAAAAAATGATAGCGATTAACCAAGACGACAAAGGCAAAGCGTGCAAGAGAGTAAGGCGCGGAATATGCGTGGACGTGCTTGCGAAACCGCTAGAAAACGGAACGGCGGTATGCGTTTTTAACCGTTCCGCTTGCAAAAAGAAAGGCTCGTACGATTTGAGAAAACTTATTGCCGACGAATATGTAAAACTTACCGACAAAGAAAGGTACGAACTTGAAGATATGTGGTCTGACGACAAGTTCGGCACCGCCGGAAAATTATCATTTACCCTGCCGCCTTACGGCTCGGTCGTGTATATTGTCAGATAACGTTTGGATATAAACGAAAAACAAGTAAAAGAACTCTCGCTTTTCGGCAGAGTTCTTTTTATATTTATTTTTATTAAAGAATCGGCTATAAAGTATCGGCGGGCGGTGACGAAAGAAAAAGAGATTGTATTTTTTTACGGGCGGAATTGACTTTGCTTATGTTTTGAGTTAACATATATTTTATAAAATAAATACGAAAAAAGGTGGATTAATATGATACTTTGCATCGGTGAAATTTTGGCGGATATGGTTATGAACGATTCGGGCGAAATAAGGGCGCACGTCGGCGGCGCGCCGTTTAACGTGGCGGTAAACGCCGCGCAATGCGGTTCCGAAACGGTTTTTCTCGGGCGCGTAGGCAACGACCCGATAGGGAAGTTCCTTAAAAGGGAAGCGAAAAAGTTTCCGCTGAAAAGTATTCTTCAAACGGACGAAGAGCGCAACACCACCGTGGCGTTCGTTTCCATAGATGAGAACGGCGAGCGTGATTTTACTTTTCTTCGTCGGGACACGGCGGATTATCATATAGAAATAACCGACGATTTTTTCGACGACGTTCGTCCGGACATCGTGCATATCGGGTCGTTAATGCTTAGCGACAAAAGCGGACGAAAAATCGCGTTTAACGTTCTCAAAGAGTGCAAAAAGCGAAAAATAAAAGTTTCTTTCGACGTGAACTATCGCGACGACGTATTCAAAGACAACGACAAAGCGATGAACGCCTGTCGCAAAATCATATCCGCCGCAGACATAATCAAACTCAGCGAAGACGAGGCGGAACTTGTGTTTGACAAATCGCTAGGCGAACTTTTTTCCGAGTTGACCAACCCCGTCGTTTGCGTTACGCTCGGGAAAGACGGGAGTGTGATTAAACTCGGCGACAGGCGCATAACCGTCGAGAGCGAGCCTGTTCGTCCCGTAGATACTACCGGAGCAGGAGACGCGTTTTTCGGAGCGTTTCTTGCGGGAGTAGACGAAGAAGGGTTTGATAATCTCGACGTCGAAAACGTCAAACGTATCGCTTATAGGGCGAACCGTAAGGGTGCGGAGGCTACTTTGCACGAAGGAGCGCTTGCTTTATGATAGAAAAATTCTTTTCTTCGCCGATATTTTTCGCCAAACTTATGGCGATGAAACGCGGAATATACGAAACGGTATCCGAGTTGGACGCGTTGGCGGCGGTTACGGACGAACCCGTGCCGAAAGAACAGTGGGACGAACTTCCGTTTGCGCCGATTAAGCGCGGAACGCACTGGACGAAAAAAAAATTCGGTTGTTGCGTGTTCCGTTTTACCGGCACGGTTCCCGAAATCGCAAAAAACAAAAAAGTGGTCGCGTTAATCAAAGCGGGAGCGGAGGGAGAAGCGTACATAAACGGGGAACCGGTGTGCGCGGTTACACCCATTCTTTCCACGATTGACGTCGGGCAACCGTTGTTCGGCAAGCAAGTCGTTCCGTTATACGAAAAAGCGGAAGGCGGAGAGCGAGTTAATATGGAACTCGATTGCGGGCATAACGGTTATTGCGGAATGTTTTTCTACGATCCGAGATACATAAAAGCGGACGTAGCGGTCGTCAACGAAGAAAAGCGCGATTACTACTACGATTGTCTTACCGTTTTTCTTACCGTCGCCACTGTCGGTAAAAGCGAGTTTATCACCGAGAGCAACGTGCGCGAACTGAAAAAGGCGTTTAACGAGAGTTACTCGCTATACAAAGACAACAAAATTGCCGAAGCGAGAAAAATTCTCGCGCCGTACATTGCCGAAAAGCAGACTAAGGGCGTGGAGTACACTGCGGTCGGGCACGGACATCTTGACCTTGCGTGGAAGTGGCCGTTACGAGAAGGCAAGCGAAAAGCGGTGCGCACGTTCTCCAACGTAGTTACTTACCTAAAAGACTACGATTTCGTGTTTGGCGCAAGTCAAGCACAAATGTTTGAATGGGTGGAACAAACCGAGAGCGGATTGTTTGAAAAAATCAAGCGAGCGGTAGCGAGCGGCGGAATAGAAATACAGGGCGGAATGTGGACGGAGTGCGATTGCAACGTACCGAGCGGAGAAAGCATAATTCGGCAGTTTTTGTACGGCGGTTCTTATTTTGAAAGCAGGTTCGGCAAAAACAGCGACGTCGTGTGGTTGCCCGACGCGTTCGGTTTTCCCGCCACGTTACCGCAGATATTCAAAGGCGTCGGCAAAAAATATTTTATGACGATTAAACTGCATCGCAACAAATACAACAAGTTTCCGTTGCAGTCGTTCGAGTGGGTTGCGCCCGACGGGAGTTCGGTTATCGCGCACATCGCGCCCGAAGGCTCGTACTGCTGTTCGGCAAGTCCCATGGCGTTTGTTAAAGCGGACGTCAAAAACGTGCAGAAAGAAGTCGGCGACGCGCTTGTTATTTACGGCGTAAGCGACGGTGGCGGAGGACCGGGAGAAGGGCATTTGGAAATGCTTAAACGCGCCGGCGGAAAATTTACTCCGAGAGCGGTTTCGGGGAGTTCGGTTTCTCTCTTTCGTAAACTGGAAAGTAAGGAATTGCCGCGTTACGAAGGCGAACTGTATCTCGAAACTCACCAAGGCACGTTGACCGCGCAAGCGAAGAACAAATACTACAATCTGTTAGCCGAGAGGAAAATGCATATTCTCGAATGGCTCGAAGGCATAACGGGCGACAAATACGAGCGGCGCGACGAACTGTGGAAACGTATCCTGACAAATCAATTCCACGACGTTTTGCCCGGTTCGAGCATAGGCAGAGTGCATAGCGAGAGCGTGCAAGACTACGCCGAGGTGTGTGCGCTTGCCGAAAAAGCCGCCGCCGACAGAATTAAAACGTTGTCCTGCGGAAGCGGTTTTACTTTACTCAACCCGTCGCCGTTTTCCATCAACGAAACCGTCGTGCATAAGGGCGAACTTTATCGCGCGATTTGCGCGCCGTATTCCTCGTGTGAACCCGTTCCTTGCGACGGAGCGAATCTGTATGCCGGCGAAAATTACATAGAAAACGCGTTTCTCAAAGTTACCGTCGATAAAAATACGGGCGTCGTCACGTCGGTTTACGACAAAACGAACAAGCGAGAGTACGCGTCGAACGGATTGTTCCACTCGCTCGTCATTTATTCCGACCCGAAGTCAAGATACGACGCGTGGGATATAGAACGCGATTATCTTACTATGCCGCGCAAAAAGCCCGTGCTTGTAAAGACGTCTTTCGCGGTGTCGCCCGACAGAGCGGCGATAATATCTTCCTACGTACACGGTAAAACGTTTATAAAACAAGAAATATACATTAAGGATACCAAACATATATATTTTGATACCCAAATCGGTTGGAGCGAAACGCATAAAATGTTGAGAGCGGTGTTTAATCCGACGATATATACCGACAAAGCGAACTTTGACATACAATTCGGGTCGATCGACAGAAGCACGAAAACGGAAACGAGCGAAGAGAGAGCGATGTACGAAGTATGCGGACAGAAATACGCGTGCGTCGGGGACGAAAAGCAGGGGTATTTTTTCGTGACGGGCGGAAGTAAGTACGGGTATCGCGTTCAAGAAGGGGAGTTAAGCCTTAATTTGTTGCGTGCGCCGACATTTCCCGACGAGAACTGCGACCGCGGCGAGCATAGTTTTACTTATGCGGTCGGATTTGCCGGCGATATGTGCAGCGTCGTTAAAGACAGTTATAACTTTGCCTATCCGCCTTTGTGCGTCGACGAGAAAATTCGTATACCGTCCGTATACGGCGTAGAAGCGGAGGGTGTTATTACGGAAACGGTCAAATGCTCCGAGAGCGGAGAAGGAGTAGTTATTCGTGCGTACGAGCGGTTCGGGAAAAGGGTAAGCGGCAAGTTCGTTATGCCCGACGGGTTCGTCGCGTACGAAACCGATATGCTCGAAAGGAACGAGAGGTCGGTTGACGAACCTACGTTTGCTCCGCACGAAATAAAGACGTTTTTGTTAAAAAAGCGTAAATAAAAACTTTTTTGTAAAAAAATAACGGAAATAACGCTTTACAAAAAAGAGAAGTAGGGCTATAATAGAGCAATATTTGTAGGGGACAATAAAAAATAGGTCACGCGTAGCGCGCAAGGAGATGTGTTTTGAACGAAATATACGTATCGGCTAATAAAAATATCGGCGAGATAATGAGGGAAGCGTTGTTTCCCGAAGACGTGAATTTTCTCGGGATAGGAGTAAGTCCGTCGTTTTTTTCCGCGCTTATAGTAACGGGCGTACTGTTGCTGTTTGCGGTAATCGTCCGCATATTCGTTATTCCCAGGTTCAAAAAAGTTCCGGGCAGGTTTCAACTTTTGTTGGAAACGCTCGTCGGATTTTTCGATGACCTTGCGAAGGGCAATTCGCCGTATCACAACGGTTATCTCGGCGCGTATATTTTCAGCGCGGGACTTTTCGTGTTTTTCGGAACGTTAATCGAACTGCTCGGTTTCCGCGCGGTTATGGGAGATCTTAACGCCTGCGTCGTTATGGGGTTTATGTCTTACGGCGTTATTTTGTCGGGCGGAATACGTTATAACAAAATGCGCGGAGCGATGGGAGTGCTTAAAGATTTTTCTCTACCGATAAGTATGTCGTTCCGTTTATTCGGCGCGATTATCGGCGGAGTGTTGGTTACCGAACTTATTTACGTTGCGTTTGACGTTATGTCCAAGACCGTCGTGCTTCCGATTTTTGTTGCGGTTATGTTCACGATTATGCACGCCGTAGTACAGACGTACATTTTGACGTTACTTACGTCGATGTTCTTCGGAGAGGCGGCGGAACCGCACGAAAAGAAGAAGAAAAAGGCAAAACGCGTAAAAAAAGCCGCAAGCGTCGCGCTCGGCGAAGTTGCGGAATAGTTAAACAGTCAATAAAAGCAAAAAAACAATTAATCTTTTGGAGGACGAAGATATGTTATCGTTATTAGCAGTCGAATCGATGGCGGCTCTCGGAGCAGGAATAGCCATTGCACTTGCCGCGCTCGGCGGCGCGCTCGCTATGGGTTTTGCCGTAAGTAAGGCAATCGACGGAGTTGCAAAGCAACCCGAAGCGGATTCAAAAATCAAATCCACGCTTATACTCGGTTTGGTGTTTATCGAAACCGCAATCATTTACGCGTTGGTCGTAGGATTGTTGATACTCGTACTGTAATAAGGAGCGATAATGGAATATTTGTTTGGAGCGGATATTTTCGCTACGCTGGGGCTTGGTTGGCAAAAGATACTTTTGTATTTAGCGAACTTCGCCATACTGTTCATCGGATTGACGTTTCTTCTTTACAAACCGGTAAAAAAGTTTATGGACAAGCGGAAACAAGAGATAGCCGACGAGATGGGAAAGGCGGACAAGGTGAGAGCGGAAGCGGAGCAGGCGGTTAAAGATAGCGCGGAGAGAGCGAAAGCCGCAGAAGAAGAAGCGAGAAAACGCGCGCTTGAAATGGACGAAGAGAAGAAAGCGGCGATTATCGAACGCGAAGAAATTCTTGCGGACGCGAGAAAGGAAGCGGATAAAATTCGCACGCAAGCCGAGCAGGACGCCAACGACGAAAGACAGAAAGCGGTGCTCGGAGCGAAGACCGACGTCGCTTCTCTTGCCGTGGGCATAGCGAAAGAGATACTCGGAAGAGAGTTCTCCGAAAAAGACAACGACAAACTCATAGACGAGTGTATTAAGGAGTGGAAGGGAGATGACTAGACTCACGGTTACCACTGCCGAGCCACTAAGCGAGGAGCGTAAAACCGCGCTCGAAAAAGAGTTTGCGACGAAATACGGCGAAATCAAAGTAAACTACGTCGTCGATGACGCGATTATCGGCGGCATAATTATTTTCGACGGCAACGAGGTGTTCGACGGGAGCGTGTCGGGCAGATTGTCGTCGTTGGAAGAAGCGGTTAAAGGTAAATTGCAATGAGCGACTTCGATTTTATCACCAAAGAAGTAAGGGAAGCGATTAAGGGATATACCCCTTCTGTCAGAGCGAAAGCGGCGGGACGTATAGTTTCCTGCAACGACGGCGTTATCCTTATCGACGGTTTGAGAAACGTTAAGAACAACGAACTTGTGTACTTGGGCGGAGAAAACTACGCGCTTGCGCTTAACCTTGAAGAAAAACTCGTCGGCGCGATAGTGTTGGCAGGCACGGCGTCCGCCGGGGATATAGCGTATACGACGGGCAGAATAGTGAGCGTACCGGTAGGAAGAGCGTTGCTCGGAAGAGTGGTTGATCCGCTCGGAAATCCGCTCGACGGCGAAGCGAAGCCTATTTGTAGGTCGTATAGAAACATAGAAAATCCCGCGCCCGAAATTTTCGAGCGTAGCAAAGTTTGCGAGCCGCTTTACACGGGTATCAAAGCAATCGACAGTATGATACCTATCGGCAAAGGGCAGAGAGAACTTATCATAGGCGACAGACAAACGGGCAAAACCGCCGTTGCGATAGACACTATTCTAAATCAACGCGGCAAAAACGTAACGTGCATATACGTCGCCATCGGGCAGAAAGCGTCGAGCGTCGCAAAAATAATCAAAACGCTTAAAGAGCGCGGAGCGATGGACTACACGATAGTCGTTGCCGCGACGGCAGGGCAAAACGCGCCGTTGCAATATCTCGCGCCGTATACGGGAGCGGCAATAGCCGAATACTTTGCGTATAACGGGAAAGACGTGCTTATAGTATACGACGACTTGACAAAACACGCCGTCGCATACAGGACGATTTCTCTTCTTTTAAGACGTCCTTCTGGAAGGGAAGCGTATCCCGGAGATATATTCTACCTACATTCGAGATTGCTCGAAAGAAGCGCGAAATTATCCAAAGAACAAGGCGGCGGCAGCATCACGGCGTTGCCGATAATAGAAACGCTCGCAGGCGATATATCCGCATACATTCCGACCAACGTGATAAGTATAACCGACGGACAGATATATCTTGAAGAAGAACTGTTTAATTCGGGTATACGTCCCGCAATCAACGTCGGGTTATCCGTATCGAGAGTAGGCGGCGCGGCACAGGAAAAAGCGATGAGAAAAGTTTCGGGCAAAACGCGTCTTGACCTTGCGCACTATCGTGAAATGGTGCTTTTCTCGCGTTTCGGTTCGGATATAGACGCGTCCACTAGGGCGGTTATCGACAAAGGCGAACGTCTTACGGAAGTAATAAAACAGCCGCAGTACGCGCCCGTTTCCATGGCGGATACCGTGGTGGAACTGTACGTCGCGATGAACGATTTGCTTAAAGACGTTGCAGTAAAAGACGTAGGGAAGTATCTCGAAGGATTTATCGATTTCTTCCATAAGAGATATTCGAAAGTAGTGAAAGAAATCGCAAAAACCGGAATTTTAAGCGAAGACAGCGAAAAGAAAATACTCGAAGCGACGAAAGAGTACGGCGTGAGAATATGAAAGGGCAAGATATAAAACACCGCATAAACGGCGCGCGCGAAACCGTTAAAATTACTCGCGCGATGCAACTCGTTTCCGCGTCGAAAATGAGCAAAGCGGAGCGTAAACTCGATAAAAGCGGCGTTTTTCTCTCGCTTATGCTTGACGTTGTCAAAAAAATAGGACGAATTACGTCGCCGTTAGCCGAAAATCGCGACGTTAAAAAACGTTCGTACGTCGTAATTGCAGGAGATAAAGGACTGTGCGGCGATTATAATCACAAAATACTAGACTACGCGGCGGAAGTCGTGGGCGACGACCCGAACGCGAAAGTTTACGCCGTCGGTCAGTTCGTCAGAGAGTTCTTTAACAAAAAGAAAATACACGTCAACAATAGATTTTTACACCTTATGCAGGGCGTGGTAAACGAAGAAATAAGGGATATGGCGTATTACCTTGCAGACGCGTTTATAAGTGGAGAAACCGACGAAATTTATATCGTCTTTACTTTGATTAAGGGTAAAAATCCGTCGCGACAAGAACCGTGTACGGTAAGACTGTTCCCTGTCGAAGTGCCGATTCAGGACACCGAAGAAGGCATTTTGGAATACCCGAAAGACGAAGACAGCATATTGAAACAATATATATGGGCATATATAGATTTTGCGATTTGCAGCGCGGAATGTGCGGTTAATTATAAATGTATGACTGCGATGCAGCAAGCCACGACGAACGGAGAAGAACTTGTCGAAGGGTTGAACAGGCAGTATAACCATATAAGACAAGAGAAGATAACGAGCGAACTTATGGATTCTTGTTTTTCCGGAGTTAAGGCAGGAGATAAAGAGTAACGGAGGTCATTGACTTATGATGACGAAAACGCATATCGGGACAATAATTCAAATAATCGGCACGGTTGTGGACGCGAAGTTTGACAATCATATGCCGGCACAAAGAGAAATTCTCGTGTACGAAGAAAACGGGAAAAGAGTTTTGTTTGAAGTTACGGCTCATAAAGATAACGGCGTAGTGCGTTGCGTCGCATTGGGTGCGACGGACGGACTTTATCGCGGAGCAACGGTTGTTTCCACCGGTAGGACGCTCGAAGTGCCGGTCGGGGAAGAAACGCTCGGAAGAGTCATGAACGCTTTGGGGGAGCCGATAGACAACAAGGGTGAAATAGGCGAAAAACGTCGTTCGATTTATCGCGACGCGCCTGCGCTTATCGAGCAGAACCCGCGTACCGAGATTTTTGAAACGGGAATAAAGGTCATAGACCTTCTCGCTCCTTACGCAAAAGGCGGGAAAATAGGTTTGTTCGGCGGAGCGGGCGTAGGGAAAACCGTTCTGATAATGGAACTGATTTATAATATCGCTACCAAACACGGCGGACACTCGATTTTTACCGGAGTAGGCGAAAGAAGCAGAGAAGGGTTTGAAATGATAGAAGATATGACGGAAAGCGGCGTACTTAAAAACACTTCGCTTGTTTTCGGACAGATGAACGAATCGCCCGGCGCGAGAATGTGCGCGGCGTACACGGGACTTACTCTTGCGGAATATTTCCGCGACGTCAACAAACAAGACGTGCTTTTGTTCGTAGACAATATATATAGATACATTCAAGCAGGTAACGAGATAAGCGCGTTGCTCGGGAGAATGCCGTCGGCGGTAGGGTATCAGCCTACGCTGGCAAACGAACTCGGACAACTCGAAGAGCGAATTTCAAGCACGAAGAACGGCTCGATAACGTCGATACAGGCGGTTTACGTCCCGGCGGACGACATAACCGACCCTGCGCCCAGCACGCTTTTCGCTCACCTTGACGCAACGACCGTGCTTTCGAGAAAACAGGTTGAACAAGGTATTTATCCGGCAGTCGATCCGCTAGGTTCCACGAGTACCGTACTCGACCCGAACATCGTGGGCGAAAAACATTACCTTACGGCAAGACGCGTAAAAGAAACGCTGCAACGGCATAACGAATTGCAGGATACCATAGCGATACTCGGTATGGACGAACTAAAACCCGAAGACAAACTGCTCGTGTACCGCGCAAGAAAATTGATAAGATTTTTCAGTCAGCCGTTCCACGTCGCAAGCGTGTATACCGGCATGGAAGGGAAATACGTTCCCGTAGAAAGAACGATCGAGAGTTGCAATGCGATACTCGACGGGAAATGCGACGATATACCCGAAAACGATTTTTACTTTTTGGGGGATATAACCGAATTGAAAGGATATAAAGAATGAAAACGTTCGTTCTTGAAATGAGAACGCCGGACGGCGTGTTTCTTGAAGAAAAAGCGACAGAGTACGTGGTTCTACCGTCAAGCGAAGGACGGTACGGCGTGCTGGCTTTGCACGCGCCGACAATACTATGGCTTCAATCCGGGATTTGCGAATATACCGTAAACGGCGAGAAAAAACGAATTTTCGTAATGGAAGGCGTTGCGGACGTAACGAGAGATAAAGTAACCGTGCTAAGCGACTTTATCGAAACCGAATCCAAAGCACTCGAATCGCTAAAAAAACGCGCAGAGTACTTCGCGGAAGAGAAAAAACGCAGAAAAGATTCCTATTACGAATATAAACAAAGCAGTATAGAACTCGCAAAAGCAATGCGAAATCTAACTTCGAAAAAAACAAGTCCAAACCTGTAAAAAGCAACGCAACGGCGTTGCTTTTTCGCTACGAAAAAACGATGTCGATTACGCAGTTTTATTTTGCCGAAGTAAAGGGATGTTTGCATTACGGCAAGCGATATTTTCACTGCGATAAAGTAAGGGAAATACGTCTAAATTAAATCGTAACTTTTATTCGATAGGCTAAACATATCGCTGTTTGCAAAGAAAAACCGCGTTTGCTTTTTGTTTATACGAAGCAAAAAAACGGTTATTTCTTGTCGGGAAGGGTATTGACATATTTTGTAGTTCGGTAATATAATTGATATAGGTTTATTACTATATAATTAGCAAACCGGTTTTGTCGATACAAGAGGTGAACGAATGATTTATAAGAGATGGATGTCTTACGTTAAGGATGACGTAAAACTTGTCAATCTCGTTATTCCGAGCGCACATAATGCCGGGAGTTACGGGATGAGCGCGGTTGCGTGCTGTCAGGACGGCGGTTTTTACGAGCAGTTTTTATATGGTATAAGGCATTTTTGCGTTCGTCTTGACACCGACAGAAAGGGGAACATTATTCTATGTCACGGGATTACAAAAGGCGATTTATTTGAAAACGCGCTTAAAGACTGGAAGAAAATCCTTGAAGAAAACGACAGCGAATTTTTTATTTTCGACGTGAGAGAGTACTACACGCAGCACGTTATCGGGAGCATCAATCTTAAATTTTATGCCGACCCGAAAAAGGTGGACGAACTTCTCGAAAAATACATCGACCCCGAAAAATACGCGTACACTGAATTTGGCGATATTGCGCAAGTTACTATGGCGGATTTAAGGAAGTCGGGCAAAAGGTATATTTTGCTTAACTACAAAGAAGACTACAAGTACAGCGTCAACTGTCCGCACATTATACCTTGGGACAAGATTATACACGGTATGCCCGCGCCGTCGTTCGTTAAAAAAGCGGTGAGTTTCTTCGATTCGTTTGAAGTAGACGGTTTGTTTTGGTTTCAAACGCAGCAAACGCCGAATATCGGAACGCAAATAGGCTTTCGCACGCCGAGGAAACTCGATCGCACGCTTAGACCCGTTTATTACAAACTTATCGAAAGCATAGCCGACAATCCGAAATATCTTGCGAAAGCGAATATCATAAGCGGCGATTTTATGACGGAAGACTATATGAAAGTAAGGAGCATACTTCTTCTCAACGTTTTGAAAGGCAACGTTTACGAAGATAAAATTATGGAATTCTTAAAAGGACTTTGGAAGAGCGAAAAATGAAACTAAAAATTCTCGGCAAATACGGTCCGTACGGCAAAGCGGGGGAAGGCGCGGCAAGCGGTTATCTCGTCACGGACGACAATTTTTGTATGTTACTCGATATGGGCAGTGGCGTTTTGACGCGGTTAATCGCGGAAATCGACGTAAAAAAACTCGACGGAATTTTTATTTCGCATCTCCACTATGACCACACGAGCGATTTGTTGCCGTTCCGTTATCTTCTCGAAGAGTTAGACGCGCGCATAAACATTTACACCGAAAAAGTCGATGACGAATGGTACAAAATTCTTTATTCGCATCCGTTGTTTAACGTTATCAACGTTGACGAAGACGCCGTCCTTAACGTAAAAGGCAAGAAAATAACGTTTTTCCGTATGAAACACCCCGTGCCTTGTCTTGCGATTAAAATCGAGGGGAACGGCGTTTTCGCGTACACTGCGGATACCGTCTACAACGATAATCTCGTACCCCTTCTAAACGGTTGCGACGTCGCCGTGGCGGACTGCTCCAAACCGGCGCATTTTATCGGCGGACACATGCCTGCGCCTACCGCGTTAAAACTAAAAAAAGAAACCGACGTAAAACTGCTTATCGCGTCGCACGCCGCGCCCGACTACGACCCTAGCGAAGTGTTCGTCGGAACTGACGGTGTGGTTTTTGCCGAAGAAGGAAAAGTTTACGAAATATGAAATACGAAACTTTTATAATCGGGCACGTCACTATGGACGAAAACGTCGATTACGACGGAAAAACCGTTTTTGCCGAAGGGGGTGCGGTTCTGTACAGTTCCGCCGCCGCTTACGGCGTCGGGCATAAAACCGCCGCGCTTACCGCAATTAACGAAAAAGACAAACGTAGACTGAGTGCGTTCAGACTGCCCGAAAAAGACGTTTTTTGCGTGTTCAAAGAAAAATCGACGGATATGTATAACCGCTATCTTACGGCGGACAGGGAGAGGCGCGAAAGTCGCTGTACGTCAAGAGGAACGCCGTTTACGAGCGAGGATTTCTTATGCCTGCCCGAAGCGAATATATACCATCTTGCAGGTTTGCTTTACGGCGACTACGACGACGGACTTATACCGTATTTATCGACGAAAGGCAGAGTGGCGGTAGACGCGCAAGGCTATCTTAGACACGCTTCGCCCGACGGGAAAATGTATTTTCAAGACTGGCTCGACAAAGAAAAGTATCTTCCCTGCGTGGATTATCTAAAAACCGACGCTGTGGAAGCGGAAATACTTACGGGAACTTCCGACAGAAGAAAGGCGGCGTTCTCGCTATGCGAAAAAGGCGCGAAAGAAGTCGTTATCACACATAACGTCGAAGTGATCGCGTGCGACGGAAAAAATCTTTGTTCTTGTCCGATAAAAGCGCAGTCGCTTGTCGGAAGAACGGGCAGAGGGGATACTACATTCGCTGTTTACGTTACCGAAAGACAAAATAAAAGTATGGAAGAAGCGTTGTTATTCGCGACGGCGACGGCGTCGCTTAAAATGGCGACGGTCGGTCCGTACAAGGGGAACAGAGAGGACGTAGAAGACCATATAAAAAAACATTATAGGAGGTAAAAATGATAATAACTGCGCACGGCGGAGCAATGGATACGGGCAGAAACACTCGTAAATTTCTCGACAAAACGGCACGATACAACGTGGACGCTATCGAAGTGGATATACGAAAAATCGGCGGCAAACTTTACCTCGCTCATTCGTGGTTTAATCTACTATGCAGTGCCAAACTGCCGCTCAGCGAGGCGTTTGCGTTCGTGAAAGAAACGGGCAAAAAAATAAATTGCGACATAAAGCAAAAAAGGCTGATTAAGCCCGTGCTCGAAGAGGCGAGAAAAGCAGGCGTGGAAGACAAGGTTATTTTCACCGGTTCGGTTATTCCCGCCGACGTGGTGAACCTGACCGACGGGTGCGCTTACTTAAACGCAACGTTTTTTCCCTTCCGTCTTAAAAACGGTAAGGCGAAGAAAATTAGAGAGTTTATGGACAAGTTTGTAAATCCGCGACTTGCCGGGATAAATATCGATTACCGAAAACTTACGCCCGAATTTGCGGAAGAATGTTTTCGCGAAAACATTGCGATATCCGCGTATACGGTTGATGACGAAGAACAAATAAGAAAAATAGTCGCGTATCCCGCTATTTACAACGTTACGACGAACATACATCACAAAGCGTTGGCTATACTGGGACGGAAGGTTGAGTTATGAAAAAACGATACGACGTACTTACGATAGGGCATATTTCGCTCGATTACAATATAGACTATATGGATAATCTCGTAGTCGAAGTGGGCGGCGCGGTTATTTATTCCTCGGCGAGCGCGTACGCAGGCGGAAGAAAGGTCGGAGTCGTGACCAAGGTTGCCGAATGTGACAAGGACAGATTGAGCGAATTCGTTATTCCAGAAGAAGACGTATTTTACATTCCGAGCAAAAAATCGACGTCGATAAGGAACAAATATTTTACTGCGGACAAGGAAAAACGTTTATGCACGTGTATATCGCAGGCAGACGGGTTCCGAATAGAAGACATACCCGACGTGGATAGCGACGTATACCATCTGGCGGGGCTTATTTACGGGGATTTCGACGGAGAACTTATCAAATACCTTGCCACGAAAGGTAAAGTTGCGGTAGACGTTCAGGCGTGTCTGAGAAGAGCGGACAGGGAAGGCGGAGAAATGTATTTTGCCGATTGGAGCGATAAAAAAGAACTCATACCCTACGTTTACTATCTAAAAACCGACGCGGCGGAAGCGGAAATCCTTACGGGAACGACGGACAGGAAAAAAGCCGCCGAAATATTATACTCGTACGGAGCAAAAGAAGTGGTTATCACACACAACACCGAAGTGCTTGCGTTTGACGGAACGACCATGGCGACCTGTCCGATTAAAGCGAGAAACCTGTCGGGGCGAAGCGGACGAGGAGATACGACGTTTGCCGCATATATAACCGAACGAAAAGACGCGTCGCTTAAACAAGCCCTTCTTTTCGCCACGGCGACCGTAAGTAACAAAATGGAAAAAGTCGGACCGTATAGGGGAACGCGCCGAGATATACAAAATTATATCGACGAGTTTTATCGAACCGAAAAAGAAATTTTGAAGTAAAAAACCAAAGAAAAATAAAACGCTCGTTGGATTTTTTTCGTACCGATATAAAATTTTCTTGACAAGTAAAAACTGCTGTGTTATAGTGCTTTTAACAACGTTTGAGCGAAAACAAGTAAGCGCGAAACGAACTTGCAGAGAGACGTCGGTCGGTGTAAGACGTCAGGGACTTCGTTGCCGAATACATTTCGTTAGTTGCGTACGGAAAGGAAACGAGTATGCTACGCCGGGGTCGCCCGTTATAGCGATAGAGCATTATTTGTGCTCGACGAGATATACGCAGTAATGCGTATATGAAAAGAGGTGGTACCGCGATAGAATATGTCGTCCTCTTTCGCTTTCCCTTCGGGATAAGCGAAAGAGGATTTTTTATTGCTTGTCAAACAATCGGGAATAAGCGATAAAACGGGGGTTGAGGGTGCCGCAACGATAAAAAAAGGAACCCTAAAATAGCCAAACAAGGAGAGAAAATACGAATGGAATTTGCTATTAACGCGACTAGGAGCAAGGGCGGAATCGCGCTTATGGCGTGTATGCTGGCGGTATTTTTTGCGGCGATGATTTTCGTCGGAATATATTTTAGGAGAAAGGCGAGAAGCGTAAACGGGTTCGTTCTCGGCGGACGTAGCGTCGGACCGTGGCTTACCGCTTTCACTTACGGAACGAGTTATTTCAGCGCGGTTATTTTTATAGGGTACGCAGGGCAGTTCGGGTATCTGTTCGGCGTGGCGAGCACTTGGATAGGCATAGGAAACGCGGTTATCGGTTCGCTTTTGGCATGGGTGGTTTTAGGAAGGAGAACGCGTATAATGTCGCAACATCTCGGAACGAAAACGATGCCCGAATTTTTCGGAAAACGTTTTGATTCGCAGGGATTGAAAATCGCGTCCGCAGTGATAGTTTTTATATTTTTGATACCGTACACCGCGTCGCTTTTTAACGGGCTTTCGAGATTGTTTACGGTTGCGTTCGGGTTTAGCAACGAGATACTCGCGTATATAATCATCGTGGTGATTATGGCTGCGCTTACGGGCGTTTACGTCCTTGCAGGCGGATATATGGCGACCGCCGTCAACGATTTTATACAGGGGATAATAATGCTTATCGGCATCGTGGCGGTGGTGTGCGCGGTGCTTAACGCTAACGGCGGACTTACCGGGTCAATGAGCGAACTTGCGTCGCAGGCAGGTTGGCAATATACGTCGTTTTTCGGCGCGATGCCCGTTTTTTTGGGGTTTGTAATCGTGTTGACGTCGCTTGGCACGTGGGGACTGCCGCAAATGGTAAGCAAGTTTTATGCGATTAAGAGCGAAAACGACATAAAAAAAGGAACGATAATATCCACGATTTTTGCGGTGATAGTCGCGGGCGGTTGTTACTTTTTAGGCGGATTCGGAAGAATTTTCGTCGGACAAACAAAAGATTTCGACTCCATTATTCCCACGATGCTTGAAAAAACGATAAATTCCGACTTTTTGATGGGAATTATAGTAATACTCGTGCTTAGCGCGTCGATGTCAACGTTGTCCAGTCTGGTGCTTACTTCGTCAAGTACGCTTACGCTTGACCTTATTAAAGGGCATATCGTTCCCGAAAGCAAGATGAGCGAGAAAAAGCAAATGTTAGTTATGCGCATACTTCTCGCGGTGTTCATAGCAATAAGCGCGGCAATAGCAATCGTGCAAAGGATATACGATTTCAGCGAAATAGCGTCGCTTATGGGCGTCAGTTGGGGTGCGCTCGCAGGAGCGTTTCTCGCGCCGTTTTTGTACGGCTTGTATTGTAAAAAAATAACGAAAAGCGCGGTTTGGGCGGCGTTCGTCGCGGGAATTTCCGTTATGATTTACGCGCTGGTGTACCAACTTTGCGGTTGGACGTTTATGAAAGCGACGTTAAAAACCGGCGAAACGCTCGATTTCGGGAACTCGGTCGTTATGGGGTCGTTTTCGATGATACTCGGTCTTGTGCTTGTACCGATTGTCAGCCTTATTAGTTATAGACTCGAAGTCAAGAAAGGCATTTTCGACAAAGAATATACCGACCGCGTTTTCTCGTGTATGGACGGGAAAGTGCTTGTGCCGAAAACGGAATCGCTCGGAGAAAACGATTAGAAAAGCAGTAGAACGCGTTAACCAAGTGAACGTGCAAACGAACGTACGCAGAGTAAGTCAAGCCGCCGCCGGAGATAATGCCGATACGAAAGGAACCGATTATCGCGAGAGAGGAACAGTCAAAACGACGAGCAAGAAAATGAATGGCAAATATGCGCCGTTTATAAGTTTCGGACGGTGCAATACCTTGACTTGTATAGGTTAAAAAGATATAATTAATGTATTAAAATTAACTATTACCGAAGTTTGGAGGAGTAATGAACGAAGAACTTAAAAATTTGGCGCGGAACGTCAGAATCGACATAGTCGATTGTATAAGAAGTATCGGCGCGGGACATATCGGCGGTTGTTTGTCGATAGCGGACGTTTTGGCGGTGTTGTACGGTAAATATATGCGCGTTGACCCCAAAAATCCGCAAAAAGAAGGACGAGATAGACTGGTTTGCAGTAAAGGGCACGCAGGACCCGCGGTTTATTCCGTCCTTGCCGAAAAAGGGTATTTCGACAAAGAAGAACTCAAAACGCTTAACAAGGGCGGCACGCGGTTTCCCAGTCACTGCGATATGAACAAAACGCCCGGGGTCGATATGACGGCAGGTTCGCTCGGACAGGGGTTTAGTTGCGCGGTGGGAATGGCTCTCGCGTCGAAACTCAAAAACGACGGTGCAAGGATTTACGCTATTATCGGCGACGGGGAAAGTCAGGAAGGACAAATTTGGGAAGCGGCAATGTACGCCGGGAATAAAAAACTCGACAATCTAATTGCGTTTACCGATTATAACAAACTGCAACTCGACGATTACGTTGCGAACGTCAACGGACTCGAACCGCTTACGGATAAATGGAAAGCGTTCGGGTGGCACGTTATCGACGTTAAGAACGGCAACGACGTGGATAAAATCGACAAAGCGATAGAAAAAGCGTTAAAAGTCGAAGAAAAACCGGTTATGATTATCCTTAACACGGTTAAGGGTAGTGGAGTAAGTATGGTTGAAAACGCGTTGGTCGGGTCGCACTCGATGACGATAACCGACGAATTGTACGCATCGGCGATGGAAGAACTCGGGAGGTAAGTATGGCGCAAAAACTTATGAAAGAAGTATTTATCGATTATCTTCGCGAAGAGATGGCAAGGGACGAAAAGAGAGTTCTGCTCGACGCCGACCTTGCGAAATGTATCGGTAGCACGTCGATATACAAGACGTTTCCCGATAGAGCGTTCGACGTAGGTATAGCCGAAGCGAATATGGCTGGAATTGCCGCAGGCTTTTCCGCTTACGGGTTCAAACCGGTAATAACGAGTTTTGCTCCGTTTGCGACGAGAAGAATACTTGACCAAGTTATGATAAGTCTTGCTTATGCCAAACAAAATTGCGTAATCGTCGGAACGGATCCGGGTATTTGTGCGGAACTTAACGGCGGCACACATATGCCGCTCGAAGACATAGGAGCGTTGCGTTCTATCCCGGAAATCACGATTTACGAACCGACCGACATCATAGAACTCGAAGCGGTACTGCCCGAGATAATGGCGAAAAAAGGGATTATTTACGTTAGACTTAACCGTAAAACGCCGCCGCTCGTATACTGCGGAAAGGAAGATACGGAGTTTGCTTTGATGAAAGCGGACGTGATGAAAGAAGGCAAAGACGTAAGTTTGATTGCAAGCGGAATAATGGTGGAAACCGCTCTCCTTGCGGCGAAAGAACTCGAAGAAAAGGGGATAAACGCGGAAGTAGTTTGTTGTCACACGGTTAAACCTATCGATAAAGATACGATAATCGGCTCTGTCAGGAAAACGGGAGCGGCGGTCACTTGCGAAAACCACAACGTTATCGGCGCGCTCGGGAGCGCGGTTTGCGAGGCCGTTTGCGAAGAAAATCCCGTGCCTGTAATACGGGTCGGAGTAAAAGAAAAATTCGGCGAAGTAGGCAAAATGCCGTATTTGAGAGAAGTATACGATATGGAAACGAGCGACGTCGTGCAAGCGGCGGAAAGAGCAATCGCGCTAAAAAAATAAAATATTACTAAGGAAGAGAAAGCAAAAATGGTCATTACCGAAGTTTTGGAACGCAACGCGGCGGAAAAGAAAGGCGAAGTCGCGCTTGTGGAGATTAACCCGGACGTAAAAGAAAAAAGACGTATAACGTGGAGAGAATACGGGCTTGTCGAAGGCGATTCGGCGAGCGTTCCTTTCCGCAGAGAGATTACCTGGCAGGTTTTCGACGAAAAAGCAAACCGCTGCGCAAATCTTCTTTTGTCGCGCGGAATAAAAAAAGGCGACAAAGTAGGGATACTGCTGATGAACTGCCTCGAATGGCTGCCGTTGTATTTCGGAATATTGAAAACGGGCGCGCTCGCCGTGCCGCTCAATTACCGTTACGACGCGTCGGAAATAAAATATTGCGTAGAACTCGCAGACGTGGACGCATTGTTTTTCGGACCCGAATTTATCGGAAGAGTGGAAGAAATATGCGACGATATAAAACGAGTTAAACTGCTTTTCTTCGTCGGAGATAACTGCCCTACGTTTGCGGAAAACTATCACCACCTAGCGGCTAATTATTCCAGCGATAAACCCGACGTGACGCTTACGGAAGACGACTTTGCGGCTATCTATTTTTCTTCGGGTACGACAGGATTTCCTAAGGCGATTTTGCATAAACACAGAAGCCTTATACATAGTGCGCGCGTAGAACAAAATCATCATTTACAGACAAAAGACGACGTGTTTCTTTGCATACCCCCATTGTACCATACAGGTGCCAAAATGCACTGGTTCGGGAGCCTTATATCGGGAAGTAAAGCGGTTTTACTTAAAGGAACGAAGCCCGACGCGATATTAAAAACGGTATCCGACGAGGGGTGTACGATAGTGTGGTTGTTGGTGCCGTGGGCGCAAGACATACTGGACGCGATTGACAGAAAAGAGATAGACCTAAAAAAATACGAGTTGGCGCAATGGAGACTTATGCATATCGGCGCGCAACCCGTACCGCCGAGCCTTATCAAGCGTTGGCGAAAAGTTTTTCCGCATCACGACTATGACACCGATTACGGGCTCAGCGAGTCGATAGGGCCGGGTTGCGTTCATCTCGGACTGGGCAATTTCGACAAAGTAGGAGCAATAGGAAAAGCCGGATACGGTTGGGCAACGCGTATAGTGGACGAAAACGGCGACGACGTGGAGCGTGGCGAAGTGGGAGAACTTGCGGTCAAAGGTCCGGGCGTAATGACGTGTTATTATAAAGACGAGCAAGCGACCGAGGCGGTACTTAAAGACGGGTGGCTGTTTACGGGCGATATGGCGCAGGAGGACGAAGACGGTTTTATTTTCCTTGTGGACAGGAAGAAAGACGTAATCATCACGGGAGGAGAAAACATTTACCCCGTGCAGATAGAAGATTTTTTGCGCTCGAATTTAGCGATAAAAGACGCGGCGGTGATAGGTTTGCCGGACAGAAGGCTAGGCGAAATAACCTGCGCGATAATCGAAATAAAGGAAGGGAAAACGCTCACAGAAGACGAAGTAAACGAGTTTTGTAAGGCACTTCCGAGATACAAACGACCGCATAAAATCGTGTTTGAAAAAGTGCCTAGGAATCCGACGGGTAAAATAGAAAAACCTAAACTCAGACTAAAATATTGCGGGGAAAGCCCCGTGGAAGTGCAAATTAAATCATAACGGAATCCGCCGAATACGGCGGATTTTTTAATCGACAATCGAAGAAAAGTTTTATCGAAGTCGTTAAAATGAACGAAAGAGAGGAAGACGACGACGAGAAGAAAAGCGAGTCGGGTCGCACGTTGAACCGAGCGAGAATAATAGTCTTTCGATTGCACATACTCGATTCGGTGAAAGAAATGAAAAAGAAACGAATAAAAAAAACGGAGTTTGAAAACAGAGCAAACGACCCGTTAGGGTCGTGGACGGGAACGGACGTAACCGACGGCACGCCCGTTCAAGACGCTGACGATTTATAAAAAACGATTATGAAAAAACCGACCAAACGTCGATTAACGCGTGGTCGGGGATAATTTTACGTGTTAGTTTTCGCTGAAAAGAAGGTCGGGGTAGCGCGGTATCGGCCAGTATTTTTTGGCGGTGAGCAGTTCCGCGCGGTCGATTGCCGAGCGAAGTGCGTCCATTGCCGGGATTATTTTGTCACGGCACAGGCGTGCTTTTTCGACGTCGTTTTTCATTTGTTCGGTTAAAGCGATTTCCTTGTCTAATACGCCCAAATTTTTTATTCCTTCGTCGTACAGCGCGGTAAGTTTGTTAAGCAAGGTTATGTCGGGTTTTATGCCTAAATCTTTTAATTCGAGCGCGGTTTTCGCCAGTTCCGAAACGTATTCGGATATTGCGGGGAGCAGCAGCGATTTTGCCATATCCGAAGAAGTTATTGCTTCGATGTGGATTTTTTTACAGTAGTCTTCTATATAAATATCCATTCTCGAAAGCACTTCCGAACGTTGAAAAACGCCGTGTTTTGCAAAAAGAGCCAAGTTTTTGTCGGACGCAAGCAAAGGCAAAGCGTCCACGGTGGTTTTAAGGTTAAGCAGTCCGCGACTTTCCGCTTCTTTAATCCATTCGCCCGAGTAGCCGTTGCCGTTAAATATGATTTTTTTGTGGTCCGTAACCGTTTCTTTGACGATTTCGGCTACGCCTTGCGCAAGCGACGGTGCGGATTTGAGTTTTTTCGAGAAAATAGAAAATTCCTCCGCGACAATGGTGTTGAGTACGGTGTTGATACCCGCGACCGAGAAGTGCGAG
The DNA here is from genome assembly GCA_934274515.1 of uncultured Clostridia bacterium. Classification (GTDB taxonomy): domain Bacteria; phylum Bacillota; class Clostridia; order Christensenellales; family DTU072; genus CAG-1782. Next base: position 23,301 of record CAKQTC010000009.1, on the reverse strand, counting down.
CCGGGCATACGGAATTCAAACTTGTTTCCCGTAAACGCAAACGGCGAAGTACGGTTTCTGTCCGTGCTGTCTTGTCTTAATCTCGGCAAAAGTTTAACACCGATTTCGATTTCGCAACCCGCGCGTTTGGAGTAATCTCTGCCTTCGGCTATGGCTTCGAGTATGCCGAGCAGTTCTTCGCCGAGGAAAATGGAAACGATAGCGGGGGGTGCTTCTTGTTTACCGAGCCTGTGGTCGTTTGCGGCGGACGCCACGCTTATTCGTAACAAATCTTGATTTTTGTCTACCGCAGAAATAACGGCGCACAAAGAAACGAGAAAAAGCATATTATCGCTCGGGTTGTCGCCGGGGTCGAGCAGGTTATAACTGTTGTCCGCGGAAAGCGACCAGTTGTTGTGTTTACCGCTGCCGTTTATACCTTCAAACGGTTTTTCGTGAAGTAAACACTTGAATCCGTGACGCGTAGCGATTTTTTTCATAAGTTCCATAACGATTTGATTATGGTCGGTCGCCTTGTTCGTGTCGCAATAAACCGTCGCCAGTTCGTGCTGCGCGGGAGCGACTTCGTTGTGTTTTGTTTTAGCGAAAACGCCGAGTTTCCATAGTTCCGTGTCGAGATCGCGCATATAAGAAACCACTCTCGGTTTAACCGCGCCGAAATAATGGTCGTCGAGTTCCTGTCCTTTCGGGCTACGCGCGCCGAAAAGCGTACGTCCTGTAAAAACCAAATCGGGACGTTGTTTGTAAAGAGCGCGGTCAACGAGGAAATATTCCTGTTCCGGTCCTGCGCAAGGCACGACCTTGGTCGCTTTTTTGCCGAAAAGTTCGAGCAAAGCGATACCTTCGCGGTTAATCGCTTCCATACTGCGTAAAAGCGGCGTTTTTTTGTCGAGCGCTTCGCCGTTGTAGGAGCAAAACGCGGTAGGGATGCAAAGCACGCCGTCTTTGATGAAGGCATAACTCGACGGATCCCACGCGGTATAACCGCGCGCTTCAAACGTGGCGCGAAGTCCGCCCGAAGGGAAACTCGACGCGTCGGGTTCGCCTTTAATAAGTTCTTTTCCGCTAAACTCGGTCGTTATTTCGCATTTGCCGCACGGAGTGATGAAACTGTCGTGTTTTTCGGCGGTAATACCGGTAAGCGGTTGAAACCAGTGCGTGTAGTGAGTGCAACCGTTGTCCAAAGCCCAGTTCATCATACCTTTCGCGATAGCGTCTGCCAACGACGGCGAAAGGGGTTTGTCCTGCGAAACGCAGGATGAAAACTCTTCGAAAACGTCGCTTTCGAGATATTTTTTCATCGCTCTGTCGTTGAAAACCAAACTGCCGAAAATTTCTTTAACGTCCATATATTATTAATAACTCCGTTTTTGGCGGCTATCCGCCTAGATAAATCGAGTATATGATACCATATTATTTACGATTAAACAATAATTTGCAACTTAATTGTGAAAAAACGACGTAAAAAACGTGTCTGTGATAACGAACGCACCCCGACACAAATCAGATTTTGTCGTTATCCGCCGTCGCTATGCGAGTTTCCGCGATTAACGCGGCGGTTTCGTTGCGAAAAGTAGGGGAAAAGTAATTTCAAGCAAAAATTTTCGGTTCGGGCGTAACTTAAACGCGAATATGCCGTCGGTAGGAAGAATTTTTACTTGTTTATTGAAAATCGATATGTTAAAATTAAAAAGGAAACGCATTATTGACGGAGAACGCGCCAAAATAAGCGTAAAATGCATTAAACGGGAGTTTGTATGGACGTATATAGTATAGTAATTATCGTCGGTTTTGTCATAAGCCTTGCGTTAGGGTATATTTTAGGGTTCGGCAGGACGCTCAAATTCATTACGGGCGGAATAGTCGGCGTCATCGTTTCGATAATCGTTTGCGTGACGTTCGGCGGAATAATCGCAAACGCGTCGTTCGTTGCGGAGTTAATCGCAAAAGGGAACGAGTTTTTCGGCTCAAAAGCAGCGTTTCTGGCAAAAATCAATCTGGCAACGATAATTTATTATATAGTGTTGTTTCTCATAGTGCAGATTTTACGAGTAATAGTCGTAAAAAGCATATCGAGAGTTTTTACGCCGAAAGACAAAGAAACCACCGGGTACGCGGCGCGGAACGTGATAAATCGTACGCTCGGACTTCTCCTTTTCGGCGCGGCGTTCGTGCTGCTTTGTTACCTGGTTATGGCGTTTATAAAAGAATTCGAAGACGTAGAGAAAATAGCCGAGTTCATCGCGGGGCTTAAAAACGGTGAAAAGAAAAGTTTGTTTTACTTGATGTATTCGCATAATCCGATTGATTTTAGCGTGCTTTTCGCAAAGGCGGCGCAATGATATGGAACGCGATACGACTTTTATAAGGACGGAAAAACTATTAGGTAAAGACGGGGTCGAACGATTGAAAAACTCGTCGGTCATAGTATTCGGACTCGGCGGAGTAGGCGGTTACGCCGTGGAAGCATTAGCGCGTTCGGGCGTTGGGAAATTAACCTTAGTAGACTTCGATACCGTGTCGAAATCAAATATAAACAGGCAAATCGTCGCTACGCAAAATACGATAGGAATGAAAAAAACAGAAGCGGCAAAAAAGCGCGTTTTTGAGATAAATCCCGAAATAGAAGTAACGACTTATGACGAGTTTTTTGACGAAAATTCAAAAATAGACCTTGCCGAATACGACTACGTAGTGGACGCGATAGATAGCGTAAAGAGCAAAATTTTCATCGCGGAACAAGCGTATAAAAAAGGGGTGAGGGAAGTTTGTTGCCTGTCCGCAGGAAACAAACTCGACGCTACGAGATTCAGAGTGGCGGACGTATACTCGACTACGGTTTGTCCGCTTGCAAAACTTATGCGGAAAAAACTCAAAGAAAAAGGCGTGAAAAACCTTAAAGTCGTATTTAGCGACGAACAACGCGCCGAGCAGAAAGAAGAGGACATAGACAAAGGAAAAAACATCGGAAGTCTTGCTTACGTCGTAGGCGTGGTCGGACTTATTGCCGCAGGCGAAGCGATAAAAGATATCGCTCTCGAAAAGGAGAAGATATGAAAGCGGATTTAAGTTTTGAAGTGTTTCCCCCGAAACAAACCGACGGCGCGGAAAAAATATATGCCTGTCTTGATTTTTTATCGTCGCTTAATCCGTCGTTTATATCCGTGACGTATTCGGCGGGAAACGCCGTCGGCGGACTAACGAGCGTTCTGTGCGGCGAAATAAAAAACAAACACGGAATAAAAGCCGTGTCGCATCTAACTTGCGCAGGCGCCACGAAAGAGAAGATAAGAAAAGAGTTGGGTGACCTTAAATCGCGAAATGTGGATACCATACTTGCATTAAGAGGGGATATAACTCCGCAAAAACAGATAGGCGAATACGGTCACGCAACCGACCTTATGAAAGAGATAAACGCATTTGGCGGATTTGAACTTTTCGGCGCGTGTTATCCCGAAGGACACGTTGAAAGCGGCAGCGTTTACGAAGATTATTACACCTTGAAATGCAAATACGACTTAGGCGTAAGGACGTTTATAAGTCAGTTGTTTTTTGACAACGCGGCTTTTTTGAAAATGAAAGAAAAAGCGGAAGCGTTTTGTCCGAATGCTGTTTTCAGAGCGGGGATAATGCCTGCCACGTCGGCAAAATCCGTAAAGAGAATGGTGGCTATGAGCAACGCGTCGATGCCGAAAGAGTTTACGTCGTTGCTTGACAGGTACGGCGACGAACCGCTTGAAATGCGAAAGGCGGGCGTGGAATACGCTATAAAGCAGATTACTGACCTTTACGACAACGGGTGTAATAACTTTCATCTGTACACGATGTGTAGGGCGGACGTGACGCAAGAAATTTATTTAGGAATAAGCGATTTGTAAAAATGAAAGAAGCGGCAAGGTATCTCGGATTGCGAGAAACGGACGAAAAAACTGCAAAAGAAATCGAAGACGCAGAAAAGACGCTTTCCGCGCTCTTCCCGGTAAAAACAGTAGCGTGCTTTGATATAGAAAACGACAAAAACGGCGTAAAACTAGTCGGGACAGACGTCGCGCTTTGCGGGAATTTAGCGAAGAAACACTTTGACGGATGTAAAAAAATAATCGTCGTTTTGGCGACGCTCGGGCTTAAAAGCGAGACCCTTCTCAAGCGTGCGTTTGCGATAAGCGCGCTTAAAGGCGTGGTCACGGACGCAGTTTATACTGCGAAAATCGAAGAATATTTAGACGAAACGGAAGAAGAACTTATTCGACAATACGGTTCGATAACGTCGAGAATAAGTTGCGGTTACGGCGATTTGCCGATAGAAACGCAAAAACAACTCTTTCGTCTTGCGGACGGCGAAAGAATAGGAGTAAGCGTGAACGATTGTTTCATGCTCGTGCCGAATAAGAGCGTAATCGCGCTCGTGGGAGTAAAATGAAAAAAAGTTTTGCCGAATTGTTGAACGGAACCGAGCGGATATATCTTGACGGCGGAACGGGCAGTGCGCTGCTTGCCGGCGGATTTTCCACGTTTCACGCAGAAATTTACAACGTCGAACGCCCCGACGTTATTCAATCCATACACGAAAGATATTTTTTATCGGGCAGCAACGTCGTTTATGCTAATACTTTTTCTTGCAACCGCAAAAAAGCGGATTTAACGAAATATACGCTAGAACTCCTTATAAAGTCGGCGTTGACGACGGCGAAAAAAGCCGCGGAAAAATACGACGGGTATTATCTATACGACTGCGGTCCGACGGGCGAACTTATGTATCCTTACGGGCGAATGACTTTTGAGGAAGCGTACGAAGTTTTTGCCGAACAGGCAAAAACGGTCGCAAGTTGCGGTGCGGACGGGGTGGTTATCGAAACGATAAGCGATTTGCAAGAGATGCGCGCGGCGATTTTAGCGTTCAAAGAACACACCGATCTACCGATTATATGCAGTATGACGTTTGAAAAAAGCGGACGCACTTTTTCCGGCACGGACGCGGAAAGTTTCGCGTTGTGCGCGCAGGGACTGGGTGTTTCGGCTATAGGCGCAAACTGCGGCACCGGCGCGGACGAAATGACGGTTGCGATTAAAAAAATGCTTAAACGCGCGATTGTTCCCGTTTTTGCAAAACCCAACGCAGGACTGCCGACGTACGAGAACGGCAAGACGGTTTACGACGTTTCGCCCGAAGAATTCGCGCTTCAAATGAAAGACATAGCGACGCTCGGCGTTAGAATACTCGGCGGTTGTTGCGGTACGGACGAACGATACGTATCTGCGATGAGAACCGTTACCGAAAGTGTTCCGACAATTCTCGAAAGCGGTAGTTCGGACGCGGTTTGTTCGTATTCTACGGTTGTGGAATTCAATAAAAAGAAACCGCTCATTATCGGGGAAAGAGTTAACCCGACGAACAAGCCGTTATTGAAACAAGCGATAAAGGACGACGATTTCGATTATATTTTGTCGATGTGCGTCGAGCAAATAGAGAAAGGCGCGGATATGCTCGATATAAACCTTGGAATGACAGGCATAGACGAAAAGGAAAAACTGTGTTCGTGCATAGAGTTCGTGCAAGGGGTAGCGGACGTTCCGCTGGTCATCGACACGTCAAAAAAGGACGCGCTCGAAAAAGCGGTGAGAGTAACGAACGGCGTCTGCGTAATCAACTCGGTTAACGCGGACGAAAAAAGCGCGGCAGTCGTATATCCCGTTGCGAAAAAGTACGGCTCGTATATAATTGCGCTTTGTATGGACGAAAACGGCATTCCTAAAACGGCTTCGGACAGAATACGAATCGCCGAAAAGATAATCAAGCAGGCAAATTTTTACGGAGTAGACAAATCGAAACTTATTTTCGACCCGCTTACGATGGCGTTAAGCGTGGACATAAACAACGCGCTCGTACTGCTTTCCGTCATTGAAGAACTTACGGTTAAATACGGCGTAAAGACGACTTTGGGACTCTCTAATATAAGTTTTGGCTTACCAAACAGAGATAAAATCAATGGTGCGTTTCTAGGGCTTCTAACGAAAAAAGGCGTGACGAGCGCAATAGTTAATCCGTCGCTCGAAGTTAATTCCGACGGGGCGGCGATTAAACTGCTTAGGGGGCAAGACCCTGCCTGCGCCGCCTATATCGCGCTTAACTCGGTTAAAGAAGAAGCACCCGTTCGAATCGAGGCGCGCGATATAAAAAACTGTATACTGCGCGGGCTTAGCGAAGAAGCGGTCAACGCGGTAAAAGCGAAAGCGAGCAAAGACAATTACGAGAGTGTTATTTGTTACGATATAATAGCCGGGCTTAACGAACTCGGCGACGCGTACGAGAAGCGGAAGGCGTTTTTACCGCAGTTAATCGCAGGGAGCGAAGCGGCGAAAGCGGCGCTCGATTATATAAAGAGGGAGTTTATGTCCGACGGCGCGGCGGAAGTCAAGGCGACCGTGGTTATGGCGACGGTTAAGGGCGACGTACACGACATCGGGAAGAACATCGTCAAGGCGGTTACGTCGAACTACGGATACAGGATAATCGATCTAGGGAAAGACGTTCCTACGGAAACGGTTATGGCGGCGATAAAGAAGTACGAGCCTCAAGCGGTGGGGCTGAGCGCGCTTATGACGACGACGATAGACAATATGACGGATACGGTACGGGCGATAAAAACGGAATATCCCGATATGCCGGTGCTTGTCGGGGGAGCGGTGGTTACCGACGAATATGCGAAGTCGGTCGGGGCGATTTATTCGCGCGACGCGCAAAACAACGTAAAAATTTTGGAAAAAATGTTTTCAAATATTTGACCGCTTGTTAAAATTATGATAGCATAGTACTACGAAAGCAAGGAAGAAAAGAAAAGGTATGAAGTTGACAAGCAGAGAAATGGCGGTCGTTACGGTAGTCGTAGTAGGCGTCGAAAGGTGACGTTACTATAACCGTGCTTGTAAGCGACATAGAAATAATGAGGTATCTTACAAGCGAGATACCTTTTTTTATATCGAACGGGAGATAAAAATGAACTTAATACACAAGTTTCTTGACAGAACGGATTATGCCGATTACGATGATTTTCGTAAAAACGCGAAACTAAAAATACCCGAAAAATTTAATTTTGCGTACGATGTAATCGACGAATACGCACGGCTTACGCCTGACAAACGCGCGATACTATGGTGTAACGACAAAGGGGAAGAAAAGACGATTACTTTCGGAGAACTTTCGGTTTTGTCAAACAAAGCGGCAAACGTTCTCACGAAACGCGGATTGAAAAAAGGCGACGTCGTAATGACGATGCTCAATCGCCGTTGGGAATACTGGGTAACCGTGATTGCTTGCCATAAAGCAGGGTTGGTGGTAGTGCCGGCGACGTTTCTTCTTACCCCGAAAGATATCGAATACCGCATATACGGAGCGGGGGCGAAGTGTCTTATCGCGACCAATGAAGAAGCGGTTTTGGAAAACATCGACAACGCCAAACGCGATTTACCGTCCGAAATGATATATTTTACGACGGGCGACCGCGACGGGTATGACAATTACACGAGAGAAACGGAAAACGCGAGCGAGGCGTGGGAAAAGGTAGAAACCGACCTGTACGATGAAAGTATGGTGTATTTTACTTCCGGCACGACGGGTTATCCTAAAATGGTCGCGCATAATTTTCTTTATCCTCTCGGATTTATTTACAATGCGGTGTTTTGGCATTGCGTAAAAGACGACGGATTGCATTTCACTTCTTCCGAAAGCGGTTGGGCTAAATGTTCTTGGGGAAAACTTTACGGGCAGTGGATTGCCGGGGCTTGCTTGTTTATTTACGACTATTTGCATAAGTTTAAGCCGACGGATTTGCTTGAAAGGATAGAAAAATATCATATCGACACGTTTTGCGCGCCGCCGACGATTTACAGGTATCTCATAAAAGAAGATTTATCGAAATACGACCTTAGTTCGCTTAGCCACTGTTCCACTGCGGGGGAAGCGTTGAACCCTGAAGTTTTTCGCCGATTTTACGCCGCTACGGGGCAAAAAATATTCGAAGGATACGGACAAACGGAAACGAGCATTATTCTCGGCACGTTTTCAATGATGGAAATCCGTGAAGGCAGTATGGGAAAACCCTCTCCGCTTTACGACGTCCATCTTTTCGACGAAAATATGAACGACGTTCAAGCGGGTGTGGTAGGGGAAATCGTTATACGAATTCATCAGCCGCAGTGTTCGCTCGTATGTAAGTATCATAATAATCCCGAACTGACGAAAGAGCGGCTCGGAGACGGGTTTCATCACACGGGCGACCTTGCGTATTACGACGAAGACGGATATTTTTGGTTTATCGGAAGAACGGACGACGTTATCAAAAGCAGCGGATACAGAATAGGACCGTTTGAAGTCGAAAGCGCGCTAATGGAGCATCCTGCGGTACTCGAATGTGCGATAACGGGCGTGCCTGACGAACAGCGCGGACAAATAATCAAAGCGACGATAGTGCTTGCAAAAGGGTATAACGGCAGCGACGCGTTGGTTAAAGAACTGCAACGGCACGTAAAAGTGACGACTGCGCCTTATAAATATCCGAGAGTAATCGAGTTTGTCGAAGAACTGCCTAAGACTATCAGCGGCAAAATCAAACGCGCGGATATAAGGAAACAAGATAAACGATAAAAGTAAGTTACGGCGTTAAAAACGGCGTGTTCGCCTAAGGAATAACGCGGTTTAAGCGAATAAAAAAGGGCTAATCCGTACCGGACAGCCCTTTTTTGTTCGAAATTTTCGCGTTATTCCACGGTAACAACGCCGTTTTCGCCGATAGAAACCGTCATACCGTCTTTTACGAAAGAAAGGAACTCTTCGCCGAGCGAGTCCACGACCGGCATCGTCACGTCGTCGAGCCATACCTCGGCAAGGATTGAACCTGCCGCGGCAAGAGAGTCGATAGGATTTGCAAATAATAAACACGCCGGGTTTCTCTTCATCGCGCATGCGCAATATAGGACGAAACCGCCCGTCGTCGAGCCTATGGTCTGCGGGAGGCAAAGTGCTTTTCCTGCGAGAGCCTTACCGTATAAATCGGGGTTGTTTTGGTCGGAACAAGTGGCGTTTTTGTCGCCGAACTGTAAACTTTTTTGCAACGAAGCAAGGGTGTTGAACCCGTTATGCGACACCACGGCGGGAGCGGAAACCGTACCCGGGGTTATTACTCTGCCTTGAAATGCTTTCATTATCAGTTACCTCCCTTCGTGATTTTAACGAGTATTTCTTCGTCGGTATAATACCTTGCCGTCGTGTAAGTGCGTAGTTTGTTGGAAGACGTGATGACCGGCATCTTTCCGCAAAGCGGATTGTTCATATACATAAGCGGACAAATGTAAGAAGTGATTACGCCTGTTTTTTTCAGCCGAGCCGCGTACTCGGTTTTTTCAAACTCTTTAAGTACCGCAGGCGCGGCGGTGAATACCGTCGGGATAAGAACCTTTGCATTTCCTGCGTCTTTAAGCGAACGTTCCACGTTTATCGTCCAAGTTTTTAATTGTTCCAAACTCATATGCGGACAGCCGAGGAAACAAAGTTTCGGTTTTGCGTCCTTGTTTTTCCAAATAACCGGATATTCGGATTTGACTCGTTCGAGTTCGGCGTCGTCGATGACGTAAACTTTTGCGTTTTCTTTGATTAACGATTCGCCTTGCGCTTTCGCTTCGGGCGTTAGGTTGTCGATATGGTAAAGTCCGACCGCACCGTTCGACGCGGTAGCCGCGCCGAAGTCTTTAAGGTATGTCTTAGCCGCGTCGTCAAGTTCGTCGCCGAGCCATTCGTTAAGTCCGTAAACGTACGGGACGTCTTCCATAACTTTCATTCCGATAGCGGAACCGAGCAGTTGCGCCTCGGGTTTTTTCTTCGTTTCGACTTTGATAATCCAGTCCGCTTTTCTGCCTTCGTCGGTAAGAAGTCCGAAATAGGGTACGCACCCCGCGATCGAACCCATAAGGTCCATAATTCCCGAGTTACGATTGCATCTCGCGCCGAGTACAGAGTTCGCGTAAACTACCGCGCTCGACTCCGACCAACTCAAAACCTCGCCTTGTTTAGGCGTGTTGCCGACTTCGTCCATATAACAGGTACAGGTAAACGCGTCTTTGTTGAGTAAACCGAGTTTTATAAGTTGATTTTCGTAGAAATCCTGTTTGTTGTACATAAACTTCTTAAAAATGAGTTTTTTCAAGAAATCCGCAGGAACGTGCGGGTCGTACGGACGGGGATCGACGGAAAACTTTTGTTTGGATACAAGCCCCGCGTCGATTAACTTGTCCATAAGTTCGTATACGGGCGCGATGATGCCGAGCCCGAACGAAGTAACGAGATGATTGTACTTGGAAGTTACGGGAACCATCTTTTCCGCGTTGAAAGCCTTGCCGTACATAACCAAAGTTTTCATAACCTTAGCCATCGCTTCGCCTTCCGAACCGTTCAAAATCGCTTGCTGTTTTTCGGTAAGAATCATAATGCTACTCCTTTGTTAAATTTTCATCGCTACGTCCCACGCACGCCAAATAACGGTGCGAAGGTTGCCTACCTTGTTCGCGTCGCCGACAACGTGAACGTGTTTTTGCTTTTCAAAGAGCGGCGTCGGAATGTAACCGACGGACGTAATTACGCTGTCCGCTTCGATAAACTCTTCCGAGCCGTCCTTTCTGCGAACGACAACGCCGTTCTCTTTAATCTCAGAAACGCCCGTTTCCAAATATACGGGTACTTCGTTTGTTTTGAAAAAGTCGCGTAAAAAACTCGCGTTGGCAAGACACACACCGTCAACCGCAATAAGGTCGTCTTTCATCTCTACGATGACAGGTTTTTTGCCGTCCAAATAAAGTTCGTACGCTATTTCGCAACCGGTAAGTCCGCCGCCAACGACGACTACGCGATTGCCGACTTCTTTGTTTTTAAGCAGAAAGTCTATCGCTTCGATTGCATATTCCTTGCCTTTTACGGGAATAGTACGCGCCTTAGCCCCCGTGGCGACGATTACTTCGTCCGCCCCGAGTCCGGATAAATCCTTTACTTCTTCGTTTAGCCTTATCTCGATGGGATAACGCTGGATTTCACGCTCGTACCAAGCGATAAGCATCTTGTCTTTCTCTTTGTATGACGGTGCCGCCGCCGCAATGAAAACGCCGCCAAGAGTACCCGATTTTTCATATAAAGTAACCGAATGTCCGCGTTTGGCGCAAACTATCGCCGCTTCCATACCGCCTATTCCGCCGCCGATTACGGCAACCTTTTTCGGATTTTTGGTTTTTACGATTTTGTACTTGTCGGATTGCATCACGGGCGGATTGAGCGCGCAACGCGCGATGTGACTTGCGTCGTAAAGAGATTGCGTGTTGGCGTGGCCTTTTCTGTGCGACATATTGAAACACGCGTTGTGACAGCAAATGCACGGACGAATATCTTCGATGCGATCTTCTATGAGTTTTGTGACCCATTCGCCGTCCGCAAGGAATTGACGAGCGACGCCCATAGCGTCGATTGCGCCGTCGGCTATCGCCTTCGCGCCCGTTTCCGCGTCCATTCTTCCTGCGCAAACGACGGGTATATCGACGAATTTTTTGATGTGAGAAACTTCTTCGAGGTTGCAGTTTTGCGGCATGTATTGCGGCGGATGCGCCCAGTACCAAGAATCGTACGTTCCGTTGTCCGCGTTAAGCATATCGTACCCGGCGTCTTGCAGGTACTTTGCCGCTTTTTCGCTTTCTTCCATATCTCTGCCGATTTCGGTGTAGTTTTCGTGCGGTAACGCCCCTACGCAGAAATCCTTGACTTTGGAAACGACGGAATAACGCAGGGAAACGGGATAGTCCGTTCCGCAAGCGGATTTAATCGCTTTGACGATAGCAACGGGAAAACGATAACGATTTTCAAAACTGCCGCCGTATGCGTCGGTACGCTTGTTGGTGTATTTAAGGGTGAACTGATCGAGAAGATAACCTTCGTGAACAGCATGAACTTCCACACCGTCTACGCCGGCTTCCTTGCAAAGAAGAGCGGTTTTTGCATAGGCGTCGATAATTTCTTCGATTTCTTTAACAGTCATCGCACGCGTCATGACTTTATCGGACCAACGCGACGGAAGAACGCTCGGCGCGGCGGATTGATATTGAACGTCGAGAATAGGTTTGATTAAAGTGCGGAGAACGGGATTGTTGTGGACGGCGACTAGAGGGTCGGTTATCGCCCAACTGCGTCCCATACCGGCGGTAATTTGGACAAAAAGTTTTGCGCCGGTTTTGTGGATTTCTTCCATAAACGTTTTGAGTTCGGCAAACATTTTTTTGTTTTGCCAAAGCCACCTGCCCCCGATAGTATCTTTTATCGGAGCGATGCCGGGAATGATAAGCCCGACGTTGTTTTTTGCTTTGTCCAAGAAAAACTTAGCGGATTCCTTGTCGAAGTGGTTCGGCTCCATCCAACCGAACAACGACGTGCCGCCCATAGGACAAAGTACGATTCTGTTTTTGATTTCAACGTTACCGATTTTCCACGGGGTAAAAAGCGGTGCGTACTTCGGATTTGTAGTTGTCATAAGCGCTCCTTTTTAATATTATTATCGTGCCTTAACGGATTAAGGTTCTAACATAATTATAACAAAGCCATTTCTGCATTTCAAGAGGGTATTTTCATAAAATATGCCCGTTTTGTATAAAAATTTTACGTTTTTTTCCATTGCCGTCGTTGCGCGCGCCTTAAAGCGAAATGTCGCTCGGAAATCTTATTTCGTTTTGGATTAAAAGCGAGGCAAATTTAAAAAAAAGATTCATTACGAATTCGTAACTTAACTCGAATAATTTACAGTCCGGACGAGGAACGCGGTTATTAAAAAAGCCTTCGTCGAAGAAGGCTTTCGTTTTTTATTGATTAAGGGAAAATATGTGTTAAAAATTATACGTTAAAACGGAAGATAACGACGTCGCCGTCTTTGAAGACGTAGTCTTTGCCCTCGGAGCGGACTTTGCCTTTTTCTTTCGCCGCGTTGAACGAGCCGCATTCCATAAGGGTGTCGTAATCAACGATTTCCGCACGGATAAACCCTTTTTCAAAATCCGAGTGAATTTTGCCCGCCGCCTGTGGCGCTTTCGTGCCGTTTTCTATCGTCCAGGCGCGGGTTTCTTTTTCTCCGGCTGTCAAAAACGAGATTAAACCAAGCAGGGAATAACACTTTTTGACGAGTTTGTCCAAACCGCTTTCCGTCATTCCGAGTTCGGACATAAACATTTCTCGTTCCTCGTCTTCGAGTTCGCTCAATTCTTCTTCGAGTTTCACGCACAAAGCCACGCTCTCGCTCTTCTCTTCGGCGGCGTATCGAGCGACGCGAAGCGCGTACTCGTTGTTTTCTTCGCCTTCTTTAACGTTGGCGACGTATATTACTTTTTTATCGGTGAGAAGGAATAAACTCTTTACGAACTCTTCTTCCTCCTTAGTAAAATCCAAACTTCTTACGGGCTTGCCGTTTTCAAGTGCAGCCATAAGCCTATTAAGAATTTCAAGTTCGATTTTGTACTTCTTGTCACCGCCTTTCATTTGAGTCTTCGTGCGGTCTATTCTACGACTTAGGGTATCCATATCGGCGAATATGAGTTCCAAAGAAATGGTTTCGATATCGCGAATAGGGTCAACGTTTCCGTCTACGTGCGTTATGTTTTCGTCGTCGAAACATCTTACGACGTGGACGACCGCATCAACTTCTCTTATGTGCGATAAGAACTTGTTGCCGAGTCCTTCGCCTTTTGACGCACCTTTTACCAGCCCCGCTATATCGACGAATTCAATCGTCGTGTAAACGGTGCTTTTGCTGTTATATAAACGGGAAAGATTGTCGATTCTTTCGTCTTTGACTTTAACGACGCCTACGTTTGGCTCGATTGTGCAAAATGGATAGTTTGCCGCCATCGCTTTGCCTTTCGTAAGCGCGTTGAAAAGTGTGCTTTTGCCTACGTTGGGCAATCCGACTACGCCGAGTTTCATTTATTCACCTTCTTAAAACGTTTTTTTTGCGCACGAAACCGTATATCCGATATTTACAGTTACGCTTTCGCTTTTTGTGCAAAGATTTTGCATAAAGTATACATCAATTCAATAAGATTGTAAAGATAAATGAACGAATATCTTAGCGGATTGATTTTAGGTTTGGTACAAGGGCTTACCGAATTCCTGCCCGTTTCTTCAAGCGGTCACCTTGTGCTGCTCGAAACGTTGGGCGTAGGCGAACCCGACCTTACGACAAACCTATTACTGCACCTTGCCACGCTCGCGGCGATAACGGTCTGTTACCGAAAACGGATTTTATACCTTATAAAACACCCTACGGACGACAGGGTAAAACTCATACTCATAGCAAGCGTTCCGACAGGACTTATGGCGGCGGCGATACGATACCTGTTACCGCAAAACAACGAGTGGTTGCCCGTTTGTTTCTTAACGACGAGCGTGATACTGCTTTTGCCGAAAATAACGAATCCGAAACAACGCGCGTTCGAAGAAAAAATCGCGTTAAAAGGAGTTATCGTAGGCGTATGTCAAGGTATAGCGTGCATAAACGGTATATCGAGAAGCGGAACGACGGTAACCGCGCTCAAAATGTGCGGATATAACGACGAAGACAGCGCGGAAATATCTTTTTTGCTCGCAATTCCCGTTATCCTTGCGTCAAGCGCGGTAGAAACGGCGAGCGCGAAAGGCGACGGGATAAAAATCGGCGGCGGAGTGATAATCGGAATGATAGTCGCGTTTTTCGTCGGATTTGCCGCACTTAAAGCGTTTATCGGGCTAATGAAAAAAGGGAAAACAGCGTGGTTTTCCGTGTATACGACCCTTATGGCAATCGCATCGTTTTTTCTTATAAGGCACGCATAAACGCGCAATAAAAAGACGACGATAAAAACCGAACGGGCGCGAACACGGGGAGTTTGGGATACGATAACGCAGGGTAATACCGGAAACGGCGGAAAAGTATTTCGACAAAATTCGACCAAGCAGCGCGAAAATGTGTATAAATAGAAAGTTATCCACAATTTATTGCCGATAACATACCGAAAACAACCGAAAATGCGCCGTCTTTCGCAACTTTTCGTAAGAATACCGCGTAAAATAGCGCATTTTATGAATGTGGATAACTATGTGGACAACTCGGTGGAGAAGTGTAAACGAAACGCAAAAAAGCGTTTTCGACGCATTAAAGGGTACCTTAACGAATAGTTTGCGAAGAAACGGAGAAAGAAAAACATAAGCATAAATCTGAAAATCTACTTAAAAATCGACGACGAAAACGGCGAGTAAACGTGACGGGTAAAAAATGAGAAAAAAACGCGAAAAACGGAGGTAAGAGAATGTTTATAGTTGTAAAGAAAAAGACGATAATTTTGATAGCCGCGACAGTCGTGTTTTTGATAGCGGCGGCGATAATTTGCGCAGTCGCGTTTAGCGCGGATAAGACGGCAAGCGTAGGGCAAAAAGTAATAGTCATTGACGCGGGACACGGCGGCAGCGACAAAGGCGTGGTAAGTAAAAACGGTACGAAAGAATCGGAAGTAAACCTAAAAATCGCCGAGATGCTCAAAAAACAACTCGAAGAAGGCGGCTTTTTCGTCGTTATGACGCGTACGACCGACCAAGGCGCAGACGAAACGGGTTCATTCAAACAGGAAGACTTCCGTAAAAGAAAAGCGACAGTGGAAAAGGCTTGCCCCGATATGCTTTTAAGCGTGCATTGCAACAAATTTCCGTCGTCCGACAGGCGCGGAGCACAGGTGTTTTATAATAAATTCAGCATAGAAGGAAAAACTCTTGCGGATATTCTGCAAAAATCGATAAACGGGCTTAATTCCGTCTACACGGGCAGGACATACGACGCGCTGAGCGGCGATTATTATATGCTTAACCTTACCCGTTCGCCGTCTGTTATCGTGGAGTGCGGTTTTTTGTCGAACGCGGAAGACGAAGCACTGCTACGTTCGGACGATTACTTAAATAAACTCGTGTATACGATTTATGACGGCGTCGTCGCTTACTTCGAGCAATAACTTTTTTTATATAAAGCGCGAAAAAATTAAACCGTTGCTTGCGACGGTTTTTTTTCGTTTTTCAAAAAAACTACGCAAACGCGCCTGTTTTTATGCGCTATTGACAATTTTTTCTCTACGATGATATAATATGTTAGTAATAAAAAAATGAATTTTTTCATATGCGGACAATGAAGAAAAATATCGAATTCATCCGCAAAAACTTAACCCGACCAACCAACAGAATTATCGATTTATAAGGAGAAATTATGCAAAAAAAAGTTACTGTCTTGATTTTAATTTTTTGTCTTGCCTTGCCTTGCTTGCTTTTAGGCTGTAGTCCGAAAAAATACGGTGAAAGGTATTCTTTGCAAAGCGCATACGACGCAGGGATTTTAACGGTAAACGACCTTGAAATAATTGCTAGATTAGAACCGTCCGAGGTGCCGCTCGACGAAAAAACGGAAAAAGCGATTAAAGAAAGTTTTGCCTACGAAGTAAATCAAACGCAAAAGGGCGCAAAAGCAAAACCGGAAGAGTTTAGTTTGACTTATTACGGAACGATCGGAAAAGTAGTTTTGGTAGAATGCGACACTCATTATTGGTGGCCTATCGAGTCCATACTACCGAGAAAAATAGGTGGAGTAGAGTTAAGCAGTGATAAATATTATCAATTGAAAGTTTTCGTTTGGGATTAAAGTAAGGAGGTAATTATGAGAAGAAAAAGAATAGTCGCTATTTTAATGTTTTTGCTGATTTCTTCGGTTTTTACGCTAAGCGCGTGCAAAGCGTTGATTTACTACGACGATCCGGCGAGATATTCCACGGCGCAACACGTCGACAGGATTAAGAAAATCGTGCGAGAAAAATACATAGGCGACGGCGAATTTACCGATTTTGCGGTATATCCGTTATACGATAAAGACGATAATGTGCTTTATTATCTTGTCGAATTCGAGCCGTGCGGTTTTCTGTACGTATTAGCGGAAAAACCTAATTTGTTGATAAGGACGAAAATGTATAAACAAAATGGGGTCGGAAAATGTCCGAAATCACACGTTTTTTCGAGATATAGAATATCCGATACTCAGCCGCAAGAGTTTGAAGGGAAAACGTGGAAAAACAAAGAAAAGGTTACGGTTAGAGACAATTATGTTCCCGAGTCGATGAAATGGTACGAATCCGACGAAAAAGGTATAATCGTATATCATTCTTCCCCGTACAAGGCGGCAAACGTGCAAAACGAAAAAAAATACGTTCTACCGATGGAAGAATATCGCTACGTTCCTGCGGTTAAGCGCGGCGAGAAGTATCTCAATCTTGTTTCCATGGAAGAGTTCGTTCTTTCAAATGAATTTGAGAAAGATAAAAAACCTTTTATTTATATTAGTTTTTATGGAAAATCCGGTGCAAATTTATCGGAAAGAGGGAATTGGCATTATGAAGACGAAATTTAATTTACTCAAAAAAACACATATTTATTCGGGATTATTTTCATATTACTTGTCGTTGTTATTGCAGGCGTTAATAGCATAGCGATAACACAACGAACCGCATATGCATTGGACGAAGAAATAATCGAACAGGGGAAGAACGAAAATAACGATAATACGTATTCGCCGACGAACGAAATAAAGTTTTTTTACGGAGATGATGAAAAAAAACTGTAAATAAGTCCGCAGAAACTTAACCTAACCAACCAACAGAATTATCGATTTATAAGGAGAAATTATGCAAAAAAAAGTTACTGTCTTGATTTTAATTTTTTGTCTTGCCTTGCCTTGCTTGCTTTTAGGTTGCAATCCGAAAAGTTTTGGCAACTTTTACGATTTGGAAGAAGCGTACGAGAATAAATTACTTTCAAAAAGCGATTTGGAAAAAATAGCGCGTTTTTGTAACGAGTTTTATAATGAAGTCCCGGAAAGCGAGCGTCCGAAGTTAGACGAGAAAGTTGCCAAAAAAGTAAAAGAAAGCAAAGCGTTCGTTATGAATAGTTTACCCGGGACAAAATCCGTCAAAAAAAGCGACGTGAAAATTGACGAATATTTCGGAACGTACGGCAAATGCGTTGCGGTCGAATTATCCGTTAAAGGATTTGGCAAAACGCTTGAATTCCCTAAGTACACGATAGACGGCGTGTATTTTGAAGGTCACAGAATAGAAATTTGGGTCGAAAACGACAAATAAGTGTTTAGCCTGTATGGAATATGTTTAGCGGATCGTTTGACGTTGCGCCTATACTGTTTATAGACAGCGATCCCGTTCCCGAATACGTTTTTAACGCATTTAACGGTCAATATCTTAAAGTTGCTATAGGGAAAGGTTTAATTACGATTGGGCAAATCAACGAACTTTTCGTAAAATATGCTGATTTTTTCTAATCTTTTAGCAAAAAGCGACGATTAGTTCCGAATAATCGGAGTAAAAGAAAACGCCTTCCTTTGCGAAGCGTTTTTTTTTTGTAAGGTTTTCGACGTTAAAAGATTGGCGAGGAGGTTTCGTGTCCTTAAACGAATTATTAATCATCGAAAAAAATGCGACTTAATCCGCGCGTCCGTGAATTTTTGGTTGACATTAAAAAATCGATATGATATAACAGTGAAAGCAAAAAAGTTAGATACCTAATTATTTTTACGGAGGACAGATGACGGCGTCGGAAGAGAGATATAATTCGCTTGTGTGTCTTTTGCACGAAGTTAATCATAAAATGTTTCTTGCCAAGGAAGAAACGCTCGGACGGGAAGGGATTAGTTTTCCGCAGATGCTTGTTTTGGGGTTTCTTCGAGAGAACGCGGACAAGGACGTTAATCTTAAATCGGTTCGGTCTATTATGAAAATAAAAGGGTCGTCCGTATCTAGTCTTATAAACAATATGGTAAAAAACGGTTTAATCGAAAAGAAGTCGAATCCGTGCGACGGGCGCGAATATTTCCTTACGCTTACCGATAAGGGCGACGAGAAAGCGAACAGGATACGGGAGATGCTTACCGATATTGACGAGAAAGCGACGGGCGTACTTACCGACGAAGAAAAAAAGACGATGACCGCACTTTTGCGAAAACTTTTATTTTCGGAAGAAAAAGAGTAGCGTGTAACCGATAGCGGCGTATATATTAACTGATAAGCAACGACGTAAATAAACGGGGAAAAAAGGAAAAGGAATAATGAAAATAATAAAAAGGTTAAGTAAATGCGTACGTGAGTACAAAAAAGAAAGCGTGCTGACGCCCATACTTATCGTGTTTGAAGTTCTCATAGAATGTGCGTTACCGCTGTTTACTTCGAGTATGATAAACACGATACAGCGTATCGACGGAACGCCGTCGCGGAGCGTGGGCATTATAAACTATATAGAAGAAGGGATGATGACGCTTGCAAACGGCAGCGCGTTACATTCGATTATTTTTCAAGGCGTTATACTCATAATTTTGGCGTTTTTAAGTTTGTTCTGCGGAGCGATGGCTGGAAAGACCGTTGCGACGGCGAGCGCGGGGTTTGCCAAAAATCTTCGTAAAGACGTCTACTACAACGTTCAAACGTTTTCTTTCGCGAATATCGACAAGTTCAGCGCGCCCGGGCTGGTTACAAGGCTGACCACGGACATAACCAACGTGCAAAACGCATATATGATGCTCATAAGAGTAGGCATACGTTCGCCGCTTATGCTCATCATATCTCTCGTGATGTCTTTCCAAATAAGCGTGAGCATATCGCTTATAAGTTTAGGACTTATGTTGGTAATGCTTTTCGGCGGAATATTCATTTTTGCGAAAGTTATACCGATTTTTAACAAAGTTTTCAAAAAATACGACAAGATGAACGAGTCGGTTCAAGAAAACGTCAAAGCGATGCGCGTAGTTAAAGCGTACGTAAGAGAAGACTACGAAAAGAAGAAGTTTGCCGCGGCGAGCGAAGACATAAAAAACGATTTTACCAAGGCGGAGAAGATAATCGCTTTGTCGAATCCGCTTATGATGGGCGTAATGTATATAGTTATGCTAACCGTTATTTTCGTAGGCGGACTTATCATTATCGGGGAAATCCACCCGATGGGCGACCAAATACAGATAGGGGAACTTACGAGTCTGATAACGTACTCGATGCAAACGCTTTCCTCGCTTATGATGTTGTCTATGATATTCGTAATGTGTACGATGGCTGTCGAATCGTCGAAAAGGCTTTACGAAGTGCTTGAAGAAAAAAGCACCATAACTTCGCCCGAAAACGCGATAAAGGCGGTAGCCGACGGCAGTATCGTGTTCGACAACGTGAGTTTCAAATACTCCGACAAGGCGCAGGCAAACGCGCTCGAAGGGATTAATCTTTCCATAAAAAGCGGCGAAACGGTGGGCATCCTAGGCGGCACGGGTTCGGCGAAAACAAGTCTAGTGCAACTTATTCCAAGACTCTACGACGCAACGGAAGGCAGAGTTTTCGTGGGAGGAAAAGACGTAAAAGAGTACGACGTAACGGCGCTGAGAGACGCGGTATCCATGGTGCTTCAAAAGAATCTTCTTTTTAGCGGCACGATAAAAGAGAACCTGCGTTGGGGAAATAAAGACGCCACCGACGAACAGATAAAACACGCCGCGACTTTAGCCTGTGCAGACGGGTTTATCGAGAGTTTTCCCGACGGTTACGACACTTACGTCGAACAAGGCGGAACGAACGTCAGCGGTGGTCAAAGACAGCGTTTGTGTATCGCAAGAGCGTTACTTAAAGACCCCAAAATCCTTATTTTGGACGACTCTACGAGCGCGGTCGATACGCGAACGGACGCGGAAATTCGCAAAGCGTTTCGCGAGCAGATACCGCATATAACCAAGTTGATTATAGCGCAGAGAATAGCGTCGGTAATGGATGCGGATAAGATAGTCGTAATGGACGGCGGAAAGATAGTCGACGTCGGTACGCACGAAGAACTTATGAAAAAGAGCGTTATTTATAAAGAAGTGTACGATTCTCAAATTAAGGAGGAGGCGTAAGATGGACGCGGTAAAAACTTCCGAAAAGAAGAACAACGTCATTAAGGCGAACAAGGATAATAAAGCGAACAAGCCCGACAACGGCAAAGGCATAACGTCGAAAAGAAAGATGATGAGTATGTCGGAAGCGAGAGCGACGTTCGGCAGGATAATGAAAGAACTTTTCGCGTCGAACAAAAAGCAGTTGATTTTAGTCGCGGTTTGTCTTGTGCTCGCGGCGATAGCGACGAGCGGAGCGAGTATATACATCATTAATATGACAAGCACGTTACTCGATTCCGGCAAAGTAAAAGACGAGATAATCAAGTCGTTGATAATAGGCGTTTCGGTAATGGCGTTGATATATTTTCTCGGTATAATCGCGCAGTACTTAAAAAGCCGTACGATGGGAATAGTTACGCAAAAATTCCTTGACGATATGCGTAAGAAGATGTTTAACGGTATGCAAAATTTGCCGATTAAATATTTCGACACGCACACGCACGGCGACATAATGAGTTATTACACCAACGACATAGACGCAATAAGAGAAATGGTAAGTCAGTCCGTACCCGCGGTGTTTAACTCGCTTATTATGGTGTCGGTGATATTCGTAATAATGATTTATTACAGTTTGTGGCTTATGCTCATCGTTATCGCGTTCACCGTAATAATGCTGTTCGTTGCGAAAAACGTAGGCGGACGGAGCGCAAAATACTTTATCGCACAGCAAAAAACGACCGCAAAAGCCGAAGGGTTTATGGAAGAAACCATGCACGGTCAGAAAGTCATAAAGGTGTTTAACCACGAACGGGAAACCGAAAAAGAGTTCGACAAGGTAAACGAAGAACTTTTCGAAGCGTCGAAAAAAGCGCACACTTACGCTAATATGCTTATGCCGATACTCGGCAACGTGGGCAATATTATGTACGTTTGCCTTGCGTTCGTCGGGTCGCTTATAATCGTGTACGACGGAATAAACGTCGGGCTTAACGGCATATCGAAAACTGCGTCCGCAATAATCCCCGTCGTCGTAGGTTTCCTTACCATGGGTAGACAATTTTCCATACAAATAGGACAAGTGTCGCAACAACTTAACGCCGTCGTTATGGCGCTTGCAGGCGCGCAAAGAATATTCGCTCTTATGGACGAACAACCGGAACAGGACAACGGCTACGTTACGCTCGTAAACGCGAAATACGACGACAACGGAGAACTTACCGAAACGACCGAACGGACGGGACTTTGGGCGTGGAAACACCCGCATAAGGCGGAAGGCACGATTACTTACGCGCCGTTAAAAGGCGATATAGAAATGCACGACGTGGATTTTGGATACGTTCCCGAAAAAATAGTCCTGCACGACGTGTCGCTACACGCAAAACCCGGCGAAAAATACGCGTTTGTAGGCGCGACGGGAGCGGGGAAAACAACGATAACCAACTTGCTTAACCGTTTTTACGACATAGCGGACGGGAAAATAAGATACGACGGGATAAACATAAACAAAATCAAAAAAGCGGACTTGCGCCGCTCGCTCGGTATGGTTTTGCAGGATACGAGTTTGTTTACGGGGACGATAATGGAAAATATCCGTTACGGCAGACTCGAAGCAACCGACGAAGACGTGTATAACGCCGCAAAAATCGCAAACGCACACGACTTTATCACAAGATTACCCGAAGGGTATAACACGATGTTGACAAACGACGGAACGAACCTGTCGCAAGGACAACGCCAACTGCTCGCCATAGCGAGAGCCGCGGTGGCGGACGCGCCCGTAATGATAATGGACGAAGCAACTTCGTCGATAGATACGAGAACCGAACTTCTCGTCCAAGAAGGCACGGACAGACTTATGAAAGGAAGAACGGTCTTTATCATAGCGCATAGACTAAGTACGGTAAGAAACGCCGATACCATAATGGTTCTCGACAAAGGCAGAGTAATCGAACGCGGCAGTCACGAACAACTAATCGCGCTTAAAGGAACGTACTACGCACTGTACACCGGCGCAGTCGAACTCGAATAAGCCTTCCTCATTAGTATCGTCACCCCGAGCAACGTCGAAGGGTCTAGCGGCAACGTGACGTTGCATCCTGTAATCGAGCATAGGCAAGTCGGAGAAGAAATGCTTTCTCTGTCGGCAACGTGACGTTGCATCCTGTAATCGTGCAAAGTAAGTCGGAGAAGAAATGCTTTTTCTGTCGGCAACGTGACGTTGCATCCTGTAATCGTGCAAAGTAAGTCGGAGAAGAAATGCTTTTTCTGTCGGCAACGTGACGTTGCATCCTGTAATCGTGCAAAGTAA
>CAKQTC010000008.1 GCA_934274515.1 uncultured Clostridia bacterium | reverse complement strand
GAAGAAATGCTTTTTCTGTCGGCAACGTGACGTTGCATCCTGTAATCGTGCAAAGTAAATCGGAGAAGAAATGCTTTTTCTGTCGGCAACGTGACGTTGCATCCTGTAATCGTGCAAAGTAAATCGGAGAAGAAATGCTTTCTCTGTCGGCATAGAGGCAACGCTTTGCGTTGCATTTGTGTATTATATTGACAAAAATTGTATTTTTGCTATAATAGTGCTATGGAAAACGAAAAAGAATTAGAACAGTCGGCAGGTCCGACGATTTTTATCAATGTAAACAAAGACGATTATTTTAAGTGCAGTATGTTCTATATGCGTCGATATTTCGGGTTGCGTGAAATTATCGTTTTGACACTTTTATTGACGGCAGGGCTTGCGCTGTTTTTCGCTATGGGTAACGCTTTTATACTCATTCTTTTTGCGATAAGCGTTGTGCTTATTTTGATTGCTCTCGTGCTTTTTATTCTTACTTCGACAGGCGGATTTAAGGTCGATATGGAGAAAAAAGGCATAGTCAAGCAAAAACTTGAATTCAATCAAGACGCACTTGTGGTTACCAATATAGACTATAACGGGAACCCGATTTTCATAGAAACGCACCCATACGACAGAATAGAAAAGGTGTCGCTCGGCAAAAAACGCATCTATATCTATGCGCAAGTTTCCGTATTTTATTACATTTGGGCGAAAAATTACGAGCCCGAAACGTGCGAGCAAATTTCCGCTTTTCTTAAAAAAACGATGCCTGCGGAAAAGTTCAAAATTCGCAAAAGATACCGCGGTTTGCCTAAAAAGAAAAAACTCACTTTGGAAGAAGAAGAGTAAAAATTTAACCGACATATCGCCGCCGCGCGGTATGTTTTTTTATAGATAAACGCATTGAATTTGCTCGTAATTTGATTTTTTATTTTTTTACGACCGTCATCGTTCATTGCCTTTACGTAATTTACGGCATAACGGACGCTCCGAATTGCAATTTACCCCTTGTCAAGCGGTCGATTATATGTTATATTATATATAACTGTTTTTATGTATGGGCGAAGTGCGTTCCGCACGCGTGCGTACATGCGAGCAGGCGTAACGAACACGCGTTCGTTACAAGCAAACGAAATGCGTAAATATGGAGGTTTCGCAACAATGAAAAAAACGGGCTTGGTTAGAAACAGAGTTGTCAAGATTTTGATTTTGGCTCTGATAATCGCCATTTCGGTAACGGCTTTGACCGCATGCAGCCTTTTCGGTTCGACAAAGAAAGTTAAGTCAATCGCCGTTAAAGAAGACACCGTCAAAGGGTATTACGTGCTTAACGAGTTTGACGTTTCGTCAATACAGTTGGCGGTTACTTACGACGACGATACCGAAGGAAACGTAAACGTAGGTAAATATATGCTTTCCGCGGAAGCGTCCGAAGAATTGAAGACCGCCGGCGAAAAAAATCTGACGATTACCTACAAAGGCGCGACCGCAACGCTTAAAATCGTTCTCGTCGAAGACGGCGCGACGATAGCCAACGTCGTTTTCTACGATAAATCGGGTACGACCGTGCTTTCGTCTAAGTATACCGTTATAGGCGGTTCAGTTGAAGCCCCGACGCCTCCCGCCGTTGAAGGAATGCAGTTTTCCGGGTGGGTTGACAAGGACAACAACGTCGTTGACCTTACCAAAATTCCCTCGGGGATAAACGTTTTTGCGTCGTACAGCGCGAGCAAAACGACCTATACGGTTAAGTTCGTCGATCCCGACGGAAAAGTGCTTAAAAGCGGACAATACGCCGCAAATACGCAACTGAAAACGAGCGACGCGCCCAAGGTTAATCTGTCCGATTATCCCTATATGGAAAGTTTCTCGTGGTCGCCCGCTCTTCCCGTTACCGTGACGGGCAACACCAACGTTTCGATGGCAATCGTAAAGAAACAGTTTATCGTTACTTTCAAATATGCGAAAGAATCCTCCCCCGATAATTTTATACTTTTAGACAAATACACGATGACCGCGGAATACGGTCAAGACGTTTCCGCCGATAAGCAAAAAGCGGAACAAGAACTTGCCGAAAACGGTTTTGAAATAGTTACCGCTCCGACGGTTTCGACCAGCGTTAAATCCAACAGCGAATTCAAATACGTAGTACGCGACGCGTCGGTTGCTCTTACCGTTTATCTCGACGCGGAAAAGACGAGAACGTACCCGTTATCCGTATCGACGATGAAAACGGGGACCGTGTTTACGTTCCCCGATTCGAGCGCGGCGACGGTAGCGGGTTATACGCTTAAAGGTTGGAGAGTGGAAAGCAAAACCGACGCGTCGGTTTTCGAAGAGTTCACGGGCGAAAGTTGGACGGTAAATAAGCAATACGGTATCAACGTAATAATTTATCCCGTTTACGCGCCTCGAACGGTGGAAGTCGAGTTTGTGTTTGATTTTATCGAAAAGAGAATCGCCGACGACGCCACGCAAACGTATAAACTCACGATAAAATTGCCCAACGTATTCGCACAGGGCGACGCCGTTACTTACGAGGACGCAAACGGACTTTTTGAAACGCTCAAAGCAAACGCAGACGCGTATTTGAAACAACTTAACGGCGAAAGCGTTGCTTCGACGACGGTAAAAGGCGTAGCGACCGACAATTCGAGTTCGGCAAGAAAGACCGTATTCAAGGAAGACACGCTCGATATTTACGGAATAAGCGATTTGACCGTAGGCGAAGAGCGAATTCGTCCCGGTAGCGGCAAAACCCTTACTTCGAGCGGAGTTAAGTTCGTCGTAGGAATGACCGCCGAAACCAAAGGTATCGAATGGGGTGAAATCAAGGACGGAAAAGGCAAAGTCGTAGCGTACGAAGTCAAAGGCTACGGCGGTTCTTCCGACGTAAACATATTTATCCCCGACAACCACAAAGGCGAAGCCGACGACAAGGCTTTGCCGGTAGAAAAAATCGGCGCGGACGCGTTTAACAACGGGGACCTTGTCATAACGCGTATTCCGAGCGGTATCAAACGCATCGAAACAAACGCGTTCAAAGACTCGACGATATTCGGCGACATCAAACTCCCGTCGTTGACCTATATAGGGAAAAACGCGTTTAACGGCGTTACTTTCCTCGGCAAAACGGTGACGTTCGGTGCTCTTACCGAAATAAGCGAAGAAGCGTTTGCGTCGTTCCGTGCGGAGGACGCAACGATAAACATTCATCTCGACAAACCGACGACGACCGAAAAAGTTGACGGGAAAGACGTCGTTAAGAAGATACCCGTTTCGATAAAGGAGAGAGCGTTTGCCGACGCAAAAGGCATAACGACGATTAATCTTACGGAAAACGTCGTGTCCATAGGCAAAAACGCGTTTGTCAATACAGGAATAACCGCGATCAGCGGTCTTGGCGGCACGGAAATCGTAGGAGAGGGAGCGTTTGACGGAACGGCGCTTGCGGAAATCGACTTGCCGAAAGCGAAAACGATAGGCGAAAAAGCGTTTGCGAACAACCCCGCGCTTATGTCGTTGTCGATAGGTTCTTCGGCGGGAGAAACGAGTACTTCGTTTAACTTTAACGCGCTCGAAGGCAGTACGAACATAGAAAAAATCGCGTTCGGCAAATACGTTACCGAAATTATCGAAGACGAAAACGTGTTTGCGGCGGTACAAAATCTTTCGACGGTTACCGTAGCGAAAGAAAACAAGGTTTATTCCTCGCACGAAAACGTACTTTACAAACTAATCGGAGATAAAACGTACGAACTTATCTATTATCCTGCCGAAAAGACGGGTAATTACAAAGTGCAAGTAGGCGCAAGCGACGCAAAACTTAAACTTAACGCGAAGAAATTTGCGAATGCGATAATCGCGCTTCTAGACCTTACCGGATTAGGCAAGAACGTCGAGTTAAGCGAAACGACGAACACGGTTTATTCCGTTGCGGTAGACGCAACGCTCAAAGAGAGTGCGAAAACGGCGTTTAACGGCGCGTTAATAGTGACCGCGGCAAGCGAATCGACGATTTGCTACGACGAAAAGTCGGAACTTATCTACGAAAAGATAGAAAAGAATTACACGGAAGAACCGCCCGTTAATAAAGAATACGACAGAGCGAGAATTATCGCAGGAAACAGAAAAGCGACGGAAATCACTATTCCCGAAAAGATAGGCGGACTCGAAGTCGTATCCGTAAAGAACGGCGCGTTCGCGTCCTACGCTTTCCTTGAAAAACTTACGATAAACGCAACGCTCGAAAGTTGGAACAATAGTATATTAGACGGCGACGACGCGCTTAAAGAATTCACAGTAAAAGCGTGGAAATCCCCGTACAAACCCGTTCTTACCGACGTTCAAGGCAACGGTTGGTACAAGAGAAACAACGTAATTTTCCTTGGCGGAGAAGTAATAGGATACAACAATTCTGCGGAAATCGGCGGAATTAAAATTACCGAAGTCACGGCGGAAGACGCGGCTAAGTACTTTGCGAAAGGGATACCCGCAATGTTCTTCTCCGGAAGCAACGTAACCAAAGTAAGCCTACCTTCGAGCGTAAAGGTCGTTAATGAAAAGGCGTTTGCAAACTGCCGCAATCTTATTTCGTTCACAGCCGAAAATCTTACGTTTGTCGGAGACGGGGCGTTTATGAACTGTATCGCGTTAGAAGAAATGACGCTTAACTTCGTCGGTGAAAACGCAAGAATGCAACAAGGCGTGTTTAGCGGCTGTACTTCTTTGAAAAAAGCGACGATAAACGGCAAGATAAACGCGAACAGAACGGGCGGCGTGGTCTATTACAGCATACCGGCGAAAACGTTTGAAAACTGCGTAAGTCTTACCGAGGCGAATCTCGGCGACGTCAACAATTTTGCCAAGGACGAACAAGGCGCGTCTTACGCGTTTGACGGTTGTACGCTGCTTGCGAGTTTTGATTTTGAAAAAATAATCGGCAACGAGATACCGGCAGGAGCGTTCAGAAATTGTACTTCGCTCACTTATGCGATGCTCGTTACTTCTTCGCTCGAAAAGGTCGGACAAGAAGCGTTTGCGCAGTGCAGCGCGCTCATCTACGTTCGTTTCGGCGCGTCGGTTACCGAAATAGGCATAGCGGCGTTTGCCGGTTGCAACAACGCGTTGTTTGAACTTGCTTACGACAACGGCGGGCTGTTCTCCGACGACGCGAAAGTGGAAGTCGGCGAAGGAAAATCTTTTGAAGACGCCGCACAGTTCTTCGTAAGCGACAATACCGACATAAGCGAAATAGAGTTCCTTAAAAACAAGAAAATCGAAAGAAGTTATCCTGTAATTTCCTTTGAAGTGACAAGTTCGACCGATTCGTCGCTCAATTTCTCGATGGGCGAACTGCAATCGACGATGTTCTTAAAAGAAGGCGATCTCGTCGCGCCTACCTACGCGGGCTACACGTTCGAGGGTTGGTACTTTGAAAAAAAAGAACAAAACGCCGTGTCTTTCCCGATAGTCGTGTCGAGAATAGGAGAAAACAAACTTTACGCGAAGTATTACAACGAAAAGCAAGGCTCGCTTAACGCGTCTACCGACGTCAAGTACGTCTATTACGTAGGCAGTGCGCCCGAAGTTAAACTCAACGCAGGGGAAACCGCGACGTGGAAATATATAAGGAATAACGGCACCGTAGAGACGAACGTCAAGTTCCCGTTAGTCGTGGATATAGAAAGAAACGAAGAAATAACGCTTATATGCGAAATAAGTATAAAAGCGAATAACTCCTTAGAAACGACGATAGTGGCGGTAAAAGAGTTTGAAAATCCGGGCAGAGCGGGATACGCCATCACGCATTACAGCGGAAACAACGCCGACAGGGTAAAAATTCCGAGCGTGTTTGACGACGCGTACAACGGGGAAGCGGACGTAATCGTGCTTTATGCGGGCGCGTTCGGTTCTTGCGTACCCGAAGACTTTATCGTACCCGACAGAGTACAAGCCATACTTAAAGGGCATTACGATACTGACAAGAAAACGTTTTATACAGGGACCACGTTCGGAAACGGACTTAAATACGTCACTATACCGAAATCCGTCGAATATATCGAGGACGGAGTGTTTGTCGGCGGAAACATCGAAGCGATAGTGTTTGAGGAAGACAGCAATCTCGTCAACGTAACCGCAGGGGCGTTTGCCGGCAGTAAATGGTGGCAAAGTCAGGTCGTTAAAGCGAGCGAGCATAGCGGATTCGTCCTTGCAGGACGTACGGCTATAAGATTTATCGGAACGGCTGACGCAGCGGAAGTCGACGAAAGCGGCAGAGCGGAAGTCACCACGACGAGAACGTTCGGGTTCGTGAAAACCGATAAACCGTTCGATATATATATAACCATATATTATAAGGACGGAACGAGCGAAACCGTAACGCAGAGCAACGTCGTTGCGGACGCGGCTCTTATCGAAAGCGGCGTGTACAAGTTTAGTATCGACGCGCGAACGGCAAAAGGAACGGCGGTAAACGGAATATTCGCGATAAACAGCCAAGACACCGCGAAGTTTACGTTCGTGGAAGGAAAGAACGTACTGTACGCGAACGCTTCCGCAGGCAAAGGCGTAATAGCGATTTCCATAGCGTCTTCCAAGGACGAAGAAGTATCATTACCCGAAGGCACGATTAAACTTGCCGACGATATTTTCAAAGGCAACGCTATGTTAAAAACGATTATTCTCAATAAAGAATTAAGAATAATCGGAAACCAAGCGTTTGCGATGAGCGGACTTACCACCGTAAGGTACGGTGCGACCAACACCGAGCAATACCTGTCGAGCGTGGAAAAAATCGGACAAAAAGCGTTTGACAAGACCGCGTGGTATACCAAGAACGAAAAAGTTATTTTAGGCACGCGCTTCCTTAAATACAACAACGTATCGGGCGCGACCGCGATAACGATTACCGAAAGTATTACGTCGATAGAAGACGAAGCGTTTGCGAATGCGTCTTCCCTTACCGCGATAAACATAAGCGCGTCTACGCTCAAATATATCGGAGCGTTCGCGTTTAAGAACAGCAACATCGTATCCATCGTATTGCCTGCGTCGGTAGAAAGTATGGCAAGAGGCGCGTTCTACGACTGCAAAGGGTTGGAAAACGCCGATTTGTCGAAGACCAAACTTACCTTACTTGCGGACGAAACGTTCTACAAGAACGTAAAACTCGTTGACGTTAAACTTGCCGACAGCGTTAAAACCATCGGAAACAACGCGTTTGCGCAATGTGCGAGTTTGGCGGAAATTAAGGCAAACGGAATAAGCGAACTTACCGTACTAAACGGAAACTTTGCGAGCGGACTCGAAGATACGATTTGGTACAAAGCGGACAGAGCGGAAGAGAAAGAAGAAGACACCGCGCTCGTACTCGGCAGCGTGCTGGTTAAGTACGTCGTAGGCAAGCAAGCGTTCCAAATACTAGCAGAAACGAACAAGATGACGGTTGTCGTCCCCGACGGAATTACCGTAATCGCGTATAAAGCGTTTAACGAAAAAGGAGTAGATTCCGTTACCGAAATCGTACTTCTCGAGAGCGTAATCGAAATCGGAGAATACGCGTTTGTCGGGTGTAAATCGCTTACGACGATACAATTCGGCAGCAAAATCAAGACTATCGGAGCGAGAGCGTTTGCAAACCTTAACGGTCTTACTACCGCGGTTCTGCCCGACGGGCTTGAAAAGATAGGCGACGAAGCGTTTATGAACACCGCGCTCGCTACCGAAATAAGGGACGAAAACGGAATAAGGGTAAGCGACGAGGGTTACTCTATACCCGACAGCGTGACGGAAATCGGCGCGTCGGCGTTCTACGGAGTTAACACGCTTACGGTAATCAATCTCGGTTCGGGACTTACAAACATCGGCGCGAACGCGTTTAATACCGTTAGAAAAAATGGCGACGATATGCTTTCCGAAGGCAACCTGTACAAAGTTAACTGGAACCTAGACATACAGGAACCCGCGACGGAGAACAACGAAATCAAACCTGCTCCGATTAACGTTCTTGCGAAGAACATAGCAAACGGACAAAACGGTACGACCATATTCGCGACCGACGCAAACAAGAAGATAAGATTCTACGTTTCGCAACAAGTCGTGGAATATATCGACGACAGCAAGAAGTTCGAATATAAAGACAACTGGGCGCAGTATAAATGGGAATTCTTCGTTACGGGAACGTTGCCCGAAATCATTCCGACAAACGACCATTACAAGATAGATTCCATTAGGAAAGAATACCTTGTGGAAGGCGATTTGCCGCAACCGCCGCACTTTACGGATAACGACAACACCTATACGTTTATGTACTGGGTGGAAGTAATGGCGGATTCGAAGGAAAAACGTTTGGTTTACCCGTACGTAGTAACGCAAGACCTTAAAATAAACGCGAAATACTATGCAAACGAAATACCGGACGCTACGAAAAAAGACGACAACGAAACGACGTTTGAAACCATCGATACCGGAACCGGAGCGGTGGCGATTAGCGGATTTGCGTTTACCGAAGACGTAGAAAGAGATACGTTGTACATTCCGAACAAGATTAACGGTTCGATTGTTTCCGCGATCTCGATGAAGTCGGACGACGACAAGATAAAGAAACTCGTCATCACCAACGCGTCCAACTTTAACGGAATGAGCGAAAACGTGTTTAGACGGTTTACCGCGCTTGAAAGCATAGAACTTCACCTTGCGGGAGCGGAAACCGCGGACTACAAAGTAGAACCCGTTACTCTTACCGCACAATACGAAGATAAAACTTACGAATACGTCGTTTACGCGCTGTATTCGGCGGACGTTGCGGCAGACAAAACTTACGGAACGAAACTTATTTCCGTAATCGGCAATATCGAGAGCGCGACGAAAGCGGCGCAAGAAAAAGGCTACGAAGGAAAAGACCTGCTCGACTTCGAGTTTGTCATACCCGAAGGAGTAACCGAAATTCTCGACGGCGCGATGATAAACTGCAACTTTAAGACCGTAAGAATACCGTCCACGATTACGGCAATCGGAACGAACGCGTTCGGAAGCAATCTCGAAAGATTGAGAATGCCTAAGACGATAAGCCTTACGGACGTGACGAAAGACTCGATAAAAGACACCGCGCCGATTATGAAAGCGAAAGCAGGTAACCCCGTTGTGAGCGCCGATTACGTCGAAATAAACGGACTGAAAGAGCCGAATGGCAACTACGGCGACTTCTACGCGATAGGAAATGTCCTTGTCGGATACGAAACGAGTATTCGCAAATACAACCTGCTTGCGTTGCCGAATGCGGTAAACGGTATAGAAATAACCGTCCTTGCAGGCAATATTTATTACGACGCAAGCGCGGAGAACCAAATAAACGCAGAAACCATCTCGTTGCCGAACAACGTGTATATGATTTGCGGAGATGCGTTTAACGGGATTAACTTCGATAAAGTAAGCGGAGCGGAATCGTATTCCAAACTCGAAAAAATCGCGAGTAACGTGTTCAACGAAACTTCGTTCTACAAAGATAACAACGGAACCGAAGGCGTGTACGTGGGCAAGATACTCGTTAAATGGCAAGCCGCTACCGAAAATCCTATAATCAGAGCGGATACGATAGCGATCTCTTCGGATGCGTTCAAAGGCTCGAAAGTAGTAAACGTCGTTATCCCCGACAGCGTAAGAAGTATCGGCGACAATGCGTTCTACAACTGCGTAAATCTGAAGTCGGTAACGATACCGAACGGCGTGGTAAGCATAGGCGACGGGGCGTTCTTGAATTGTAACGCGCTCGAAGAAGTCAAGATAGACACCATAGGCAGTAACCTTGCCAGTATCGGTAAAAACGCTTTTGCGCGCGCTACGTCGCTCAAAACGCTCAGACTACCGTACAACCTTAAATCTATCGGCGACAGCGCGTTTAACGAATGTAAATCGCTCGTGACCATTTCTTTCGACGGGTATGACGAGGCGACTGGCGAATTCGACGAAACCAAACGCGGACAACTTATCGAACTCGGCGGAAGAGCGTTCTTGGGAGCGACAAACCTTACCGAAATAAAGATTCCCGACGGAATAACCGTAATCAAGGAAAGCACGTTCGAGAGATGTTCGTCCCTTGTTAAAGTAAACTTCGGAGTGAATAGCAAACTTAAAGAAATCGAAGCGTCCGCGTTTAGCGAATGTGTAAAACTCGGAAGCATGATAACCATTCCCGAAAACTACAACACGGAAAAAGGCAGACTTAACGCAAGCCTCATCACGGTAGAAATGCCGAACAGCCTTATCAAAGTCGGGGCAAAAGCGTTCTACGGCTGCCACGGAATGTGGGGTATCGGATTCGGGTACAACCTTGCGTCAATCGGTAGCGAAGCGTTTGCGAATTGCAGAAACCTAGCCAAGGTAGAAATAAGAAGAGCGACCGCTCCGACCATTACGAACAACACGTTCGACCTTAGCGGAAATTACAGATTGCGTATCTACGTAGGCAGAGATGAAGGCAAGAAGACGAAGAAAACGTATGTCGAAGCGTGGAACCAGGCGTGGAATGCGTGCGAGAAGTACATCTACGAAATCGGCGACAGACCGAAGATCACCTTCAAAAACACCAAGGGCGCGATTGTCGAATGTGAAGCGGAAGTTATGATAAGCCCGTCGATTAACTTCGGTGACGGCGAAATCAGCAGTTGGAAGTACGAGTCGTTGCAGCAAATCGGCGAAAATCCCATACGTAGAACGAAAGCGGACGGTTCGGACGCCAACGTGAAAGACTACGGCAACCAAACGTATGTGCTGGGCGACCAGACGTTCTATCTGCTCGTAGCGGACTACGACGAAATCGTAATGGCGATGGACGTAACAGGGAACTAAAAAAGCAACCTACAAACAAGAAAAAACCGTTCGGAAGAACGGTTTTTTCTTATGTTATGTCGTCGCTCGTTTCCATAAAATAAAAATATTTTATCAAGGCTTGTTTTAAGCGCAAAGGCAGAAGTTTTACAAAGAAACGAACAAATTTTGAAGAAAGGGGTGCAGAGAGGACAGATGTACGCGGCGGTTGTGTACAGGCAAGGAAAACCGTTTTCGCAACCGACGCGGCAGACGAGCCGTTTTGTTCGGTTTTTGCAAGTTTGTCGGTGGCGAGCGTCATTTTATGAGAGTATCCGTCTACCGACGCAGGCGGATAAATTTTTCTTTTTTTAGTGAAATCGGTTTTCGTGCCGCAGGGCATAACGGAATAGACGCGTATACCGTCCTGTTCGAGTTCGTAATTCAACGTTTCGGTAAAGGCGTTTAACGCCGCTTTGCTCGCCGTATAGTAGCAATCGAAAGGTACGGGAGCGACGGCGGCAAGACTGCTTACCGCCGTTGCTACGCCGTTTGACCGACGAAGAGAAGGAATAAGCGTTTGCAAACAATGTAAATAGGCGAAGAAATTGACTTCAAAAAGGTAACGATAATCGCCTTCGAGTACGTATTCGAGCGGAGCGGCCATTGAAAAGCCTGCGGAATAGACGAAACAGTCGATGCGTTCGGTTTTAACTGCGGAGAGTACTTCGTCGAGTTTTTCTCTTACGGTTATGTCGCAAGGGATATTTTCCACGCCGTCGAGAGAACACGGCGAGCGGGAAACGTTGATGACGCGATAGCCTGCTTTAAGAAAAAGGGAGCAGGTTTCGTATCCTATTCCCGAAGAACCGCCTACGATAAAAAGAGTTTTCATAAGCAAAGTTTTGCCGTTTACGTGCCGTTTTATTCATATTACGTCGATAAAAGGCATAAAATTATCACAAAAGGGATTGCGATGAGTTTGATAAAAAAGACTTTTGTATTAAGCGACGGAAAGCCGAAAGGATATTTGACGGCGGTTCGAGTTGGAAACGACAGCGGAGTAAAGATTGTCGGAGAGAGTTTCGATAACGGAATGAAAGCACTTGTTAAAATCGGCAACGACAAACAAATAATAACGCTTGTCGGGAAGAGAACGGAAAAGGAACTTGATTTTACGCTTAATCAAAGCGACCCTGTCGGTTGTTTGGTTTTCAACGAAAACGGTATCGTGGCAAGCGGCGGAAAAGAAATAACGGAACGCGAAAAAGCCGAGATATTAGGCTACTTTTCCGAGAAGAACGGTTCCACGGAAACGGACTTTGTCGCCCCACCCGCCCGCCCGACGAGTGAAGAAGCGGATATATTCGAAGAAAGCGTAGAAAAAGACGTGGAAAAATCGAGCGACGACGAAACGAGCAATGAAACGGAGCAAACGGAAAAAGAACAGGCGGATGAAGAAAGAGAGATGTTAAGCAGGCTCGGCGACGAAAAAAGCGGTTATTATATAGGGATAAGCGACAAGATAGACGAATTGTTCGTAGTTTATCCGCAAGAAAAAATGCTTACGGCGGCGATACCCGATTCCGAGTGGGTAAAAGTGGCGTACGACGGAGAAGATTATTATGTCGTAGGTAAATTGTCCGAAGACGGAAGAGTGCGGTATTTAGGGTATGGAGTACCGGGGAAAGCGGACGTAAAACCGCCAAAGGTAGCGGACGGGATAGCGGATTGGTTTCCGCTTAGCGGGCTTGACGGTTTTGACGGGTACTGGTTGTTTTTTCAAGACGCGGAAACCGGCAAAATTGACGGATAAATAAAAAAAAGAGAATTATTTGCTAATATTACGAAAAACGAGCGTACTTGCGGTTTTACGTATTGACAAAAAACTTAAATTAGTAATATAATAATGCGGGTAACGAAAGATGTCTGCGACGGTATTATTCGCGCTTGAAATATTCGGGTCGGTTGCGTTTGCTGTTACGGGTGCGTTGGTTGCGCTCGAACGAAAACTCGACCTTTTCGGCGTAGTGTTTTTAGGCGTGGTTACCGCTCTCGGCGGCGGCGTAGTGCGAGATCTTATTATAGGCAAAACTCCGCCTGCAATGTTTGAAAACTATTCGTATCTTCTTGCCGCGTCGATTGCTTCGTTCGTGGTTTTCGCTATGGTGGCGTTTTTCAAAAAAACGTACGTCGGGCACAGACGCATAATAAACGAAGGGTTTAACGTTTTCGACTCGCTCGGTTTAGGTATTTTCGCGTCGGTAGGCGTAATCGTTGCAATCAAAGCAGGATATGAAAACAACGCTTTTTTGTGTATTTTCGTAGGAATGACGACAGGATGCGGCGGCGGAATTTTGCGTGACGTTATGAGCCGTTCGATACCTTTGGTTTTTCGTAAACGCATATATGCGATAGCCGCGCTTATAGGTAGCATCATCTGTTATTATATGATAAAAAGCGGAATAGGCGACGGGTGGGCTTTCGGCGTATCCACCGCGGTCGTGTTTGTAATTCGCATTTTGGCGGCGGTGTTCAAACTCAATTTACCGCACTTGGAAATCGACGGGGTAAACGGCGAAGACTAAACGGTAATGATTTTCGTAACTCTCGGAGAAATTCGACACAGAGTTTCGTACCCGAACCCGATATTTTCGGCGGTAATCGTTTTGCCGTTGTCCGAACCGAGAAGAGTAACGTAGTCTCCGACGTTAACGTCGGAATTTTTTACGTCAATCGAAGTCATATCCATGCAAATTCTGCCGATAACAGGCAAAAAAACACCGTTATGAATAACTTTTCCTTTATCGGACAGTTCTCTCGGGTATCCGTCGCCGTAACCGACCGCAATCGTTGCGATTTTCATGGTTTTTTTTGCGGTAAAAGCGTAATCGTACCCGACGCTTTCCCCTTTTTTGATCGTGTGCGTTTGCACGACGGCGGCGCGCAAATTAAGCGCAGGAATAAGTCCGTCGCGTCCGTAACCGTATAATCCGTAACCTATGCGAACTGCGTTGCCGACGGAACTCTCGTTCGCAGAACGGGTGCTTGCGATATGGACAAACGTAAACGGCGCGTAGTTTTTAAGTAAGGACAACGCGTCGATAAACTTTTGCGTTTGCAGTTCGTATGCACGTCTGTTTTTTGACGCCGAAACCGCATAATGGCTGTAAATCCCGTCTAGGTTAAGGTGTTTTAGAGAAAGTAAATCAAAAATATCGTTTGAAAACGGAGAAAAACCGAGTCGATTCATTCCCGTATTGATTTTGACGTGAACGTCTATAATCGCGCCGTATTTATCCGCAACGGCGTTTACTGCGCGCGCGTATTCAATGGAAAACACGCTTAAAGCAAGGTTGTTTTCGATTGCAACGTGGATGGACGCAATCGGGACGAACCCTAAGATAAGTACGGGTTTTTCTCGGTTATAACGGCGCAACGACAAGCCTTCTTCGAGAGTAGCGACAGCCGCTCCGTCGGCGAATTCGAGCGCGTAGGGTATAAGCGTTTCGCCATGCCCGTAACAGGCGGCTTTAAGCACGGCGAAAATCTTTTTGTTGGCCGTTTGATTGCGGAAAAATTCTACGTTGCGTTTGACTGCCGTTATGTTTATTTCGGCAACGACGCGGTCAGTCGGTAGCGGCATAGAACTCGTTGAAAAGAATATCGCTAAGTTTATCGGTTAGAGTCGACGCGCCGCCTGTTTGTTTTCCGTCCACGGTTTTTACGGGAGCAAGCAACGTTCCTGCGCTCGTCAAAAAAACTTCGTCCGCGTTTAACATTTCCTCCACCGAGAAACGACGTTCGTCAACGGGGACGCCGATAACGGAACACGCCGACAAGAGATGTTTACGAGCAATTCCGCCTAAAACTCTTCTCCCCGGGGGAGGAGATATCAAAGTTCCGTTTTTGAGGATGTGAAGGTTACTGTGCGAACACTCGTTTACAAACCCGTTTTCCACAAAAATCGCCTCGTCGCAACCGTTTTCGTGCGCACGGGCGGACGCAAGAACGTTCGGGAGCAGGTTAAGCGTTTTTACAAAGCAATAGCCGTACCGTTCGTCCGGGTAAGTTATAAGGTCGAGCGTTTTTCCTCGCGGCGTAATTTTTTTAGGTGTGACGGTTATCCATAGATTTGCCGCGGTTTCTACGGGGACGTGGCTTCTCGGCACGGAAATTCCGCGAGTCAGTTGAAAATAGACGAAACACTCGTTATCGTCGCAACGCGTGACGAGAGAACGAATGAGAGAAGTGAGTTTTTCGACAGATAACGGCGGAACGATGCCCGTCCTGCGTGCGCTGAAAAATAAACGGTCAACGTGCTCGTCAAGAGTGAAAACTTTGCCGTTCCTTGCGTATGTCGCGTCATAAACACCGTCTCCGAAAAAGCAAACACGGTCGCAAAACGGCACGGACATATCCGTCAGTTCGCCAACCGCTCCGTTATAATAAGCAAGATTTTTCATATTACAACTCTATGTCGAGCGCAAAAAAAAAGAACCGTTTGTTACGGTTCTTTTTCCTTTGTCAGAATTGAAAAGCGATTATTTTTCAAACGCCGCAATAGCCGCGCTCGAACCGAAATAAACCCATCTGCCTTTGCTTTTGATAACGTTGTCTTTGCTGTTTTTATTTTCGCCGTAAATTTTTTCATAGTAATTTTTGGCGGTAGCGTTGTCTTTGAAGTACAAAGCGGTCATCATGCCCGAACCCTCGGAGATACTGACTTTCGTAGCGGTAAACGCCCCTTCGCAGCCCTCGGCGGACATTTTGGCGGAAGTAACGGTGTAACCCGCTTTTTCCATTTTCTTCGTAGCCGTGTCAATGGAAGAAGGTACGCAAGCAAACAGCACAACTGCCGTAACCGCAATAAGAGCAACCATCATAACGATCTTTAATGTTCTTTTCATTATCCTAATACTCCTTTATGATAAAGAATTTTGATATTATATATTTTACTATTTTATCGTCCGTTTGTCAAGGTGGTTTGTTTTTTAATCAAAACTATTTTATTTCGATTAAAAAATTGTCGCTGTAGCGCATAGGAATTAATTTAGCAAATCAACGCATTAAGGCAACCATATAGATAAATAAAGGGTTCCTAAAATCGATATAAAGTATATATGATAAGGAAACGGCGGTTATGGGAGATAAAACGAGAACGCAAAAACATTGACAAAAGGGGTTTCCTATTTTATAATAATATACAATGTCATTAATAATATCGATATGGTGTCGATATTTAAGGTAGTTAAGTATACCGAACGACAAGAAAGGGAAAAGGAGAAAAATTAAGATGAAAGTAAGAAAGGCGGTTATTCCCGCAGCGGGGTACGGCACGCGTTTTTTGCCGATAACGAAGGGCGTTCCGAAAGAGATGTTGCCGCTTGTTGACAAGCCGGCGTTGCAGTACATCGTAGAAGAGGCGGTTGACGCGGGAATAAAAGACATAGTCATTGTCGTCAGCAAGGGAAAACAAGCCATAGAAAATTATTTCGGGAAGAATCCGATTTACGACGGAATGAAGGACAGAAGTCGGTTGGAATCCATTGACCGCATACTAGACGAAGCGAAGATAAGTTTCGTATTGCAAGAGCCTATGCGCGGAAACGGTGACGCGGTGCTTGTAACGGAGAAAGCGATAGGCGACGAACCGTTTGCCGTTATGTTCGGTGACGACGTGATTTATTCGGAAAACAAACCCGTCGTCGGACAACTGTGCGACGCGTTTGAAAAAACGGGAAAAGCGATAATCGGCGTACAGCGTACCGACGCGGAAACAGCGTCGCGGTGCGGCGTTATTAAAAAAGGAAAAACCGACGGTAGACTTACCGAAGTTCTCGATATTATAGAAAAACCGCCGATAGACGACCTTCCGAGCGATTTGGTAAGTTTAGGCAGGTTCATTTTACCCCCCGAAATTTTTAGCGAGTTACGAAACGCGCCGATTTTCAAAAACGAAATATATCTTACCGTCGCGCTCAAAAATCTTATGCAAAAACGCGGCGGATACGCGTATGAGTTCGAGGGATTGCGTTACGATTTGGGAAACAAACTCGGGTTCTGCAAAGCGAACGTGGAATTTGCGTTGCGGTCGCCACTCGTTGCGGCGGAATTCAGAGAGTATCTTAAAGGAATGAGCAAAGAGTTATGAAATACGATTACCTTATTGTAGGAGCAGGGCTTTTCGGCGCGGTTTTTGCGCGAGAAGCGACGGACGCAGGCAAAAAGTGTCTTGTCATCGACAAGCGCAACCACATCGCAGGCAACGTGTATTGCGAAAAAGTAGAAGGGATAAACGTGCATCGTTACGGCGCGCACATCTTTCATACCAACGACGACGCGGTATGGGAATACGCAAACCGTTTCGCTAAGTTTAACGATTTTATAAACAGCCCGATAGCGGTGTACAAAGGCGAGCGGTATAACCTGCCGTTCAATATGAATACGTTTCATCAACTGTGGGGAGTGAATACCGCGGAAGAAGCGAAAGCCAAAATCGCCGAGCAAATTGCGTCGCTAAATATTGACGAACCGCAAAACCTCGAAGAACAGGCGTTAAAACTCGTCGGGAAAGACGTGTTTGAAAAACTCGTAAAAGGGTATACCGAAAAACAATGGGGTAGAAGATGCAAGGACCTGCCCGCGTTTATTATAAAAAGATTACCTCTGAGATTCGAATACGATAACAACTATTTCAACGCAAAGTATCAGGGAATACCGATAGGCGGCTATACCGAAATGACGGAAAAGATACTTGACGGCGTCGAAGTAAGGACGAATACCGATTATTTCGATTTTATAAAGACGACCTCGGATACGTTCGGCAAAACGATTTTTACCGGAAAAATAGATGAGTTTTACGGTTACGAATACGGCAAATTGGAATACCGAACGGTTAGTTTTGAGAACCTAATTCTCGACACAGAAGATTATCAAGGCAATGCTGTGATTAATTATACCGAGTATGAAGTTCCTTATACTCGAATAATCGAACACAAGCATTTCGAGTTTACCGAATGTCCTAAGACGGTGATAAGCAAAGAATATCCCGTGGAATGGAAAGAAGGTATGGAAGCCTACTATCCGATTAACGACGAACGCAACGGAGAATTGTACAAAAAATACGAAGAAAGAGCCCGTGCGGAAAAGAACGTTATATTCGGAGGCAGACTTGGCGAATATAAATATTACGATATGGATAAGGTTATTTCTCGCGCGCTTGAAACGGCGAAGAAAGAACTTTAGAAAAGGACGGAATGAAAAAGACTTTAATAGTCGTCAACGATATGAGCGGTAATTCCGAAGGCGTGGACGTGGACGCTATACGTTTCGTATGCGCGAAAAACGACCAAATCGACGAGTTACGCCTTTTGTCGCCCGATCAAGACTACGACGTGACGGGCTATGATAAACTTATCGTTTGCGGCGGAGACGGAACGATAAACAATGCCGTCAACAAATGCAAAGATATAGCGATAGATATTTTTTATTTTCCGTTCGGCACGCTTAACGAACGTGCGAAAGCGACGAGCGAAAGTCTTAAAAGGTCGCGCAGACTTCCGTGTATGGGAATGGTCAATAAGAATCTGTTTTCATACGTTATAGCGGCGGGTGCGTTTACCGAGATAGGATATAAGGCGAAATCGGGAGCGAAGAAAAAGTTTAAGGCGTTAGCGTACGTTGCGAAAGTGTTTGCCGCGTATAGGGTTTACGACATCGGAGCGGAAATCGTGACCGATACGGAAACGTACGGCGGACGATATTCGCTTATCATGATTATCGATTCCGACCGTTGTTTCGGATTTAGATTTAACAAAGCGTACAGGTCGGACGATAAAAATATGCATCTTTTGACGATTAAAAACACCGGAAAAAACAACCTATGGGGCAAAATTAGAATGTTTTTCCCTTTTTTCAGAGCGTTTTTCATCGGGTTTAGAAAAGAATATCATTCAAAACATATAGACTTTGTTCCCGTTAAGAACGTTGAAATCAACCTTACCGAGAAACAACTGTTTTGTGTGGACGGGGAAGAACGGGAATACGAAGGATTTTTGCACGTTGAAAAACTCAATATCAAGCCGCGGCTTTTCATAATGCAACAATAAACGATCGGGTAAAAGACAATGTACGTAAAGATTAAGAGTTTTCTCGACAGATTATTTGCTTTGATAGGGATTATAGTGATGTCGCCCGTATTTTTGATAGCGGCGTTACTAATCAGAGCGGACGGACACGGCAAAGCGTTTTTTCGGCAAGAACGCGTCGGGAAAGGCGGAAAGATATTCTATATATATAAATTCCGTACGATGAAATCCACCGACGTCAAGTTCGATACCGACCACGCAGTAATAGAAGACGACAACCCGAGCGTAACCGCCGTAGGGAAAGTGTTGCGAAAACTTAAACTTGACGAAACTCCGCAACTTTTGAACATACTTAAAGGCGATATGAGTTTTATCGGACCGCGACCGCTTATGCCTGTTTATCTCGAA
This sequence comes from uncultured Clostridia bacterium, assembly GCA_934274515.1. Taxonomy (GTDB): domain Bacteria; phylum Bacillota; class Clostridia; order Christensenellales; family DTU072; genus CAG-1782. The sequence continues at coordinate 80,747 of CAKQTC010000008.1, read as the reverse complement.
GAATACGAAGAATGGGAAAAACATAAATTCGACGTCAAACCGGGACTTAGCGGACTTGCGCAAGTATCCGGGAACGGGTATCTTGAAAAACAGGGAAGAAGTTATTACGACGTGTATTACGCGCAAAACGTTTCGTTTTGTTTGGACGTTAAGTTGTTTTTTAAGACCTTCGGCGTCATTATCAAAGGGGAAGAGCATTTCCTTAAAAACGTGTCCGAAGAAAAAATAGAAGAAATGAAAAGGAAATATTCCGATAGCGGAAAAGAAAACGCAGATGAATAAAGAAGAAATAAAAACTAAAAACAGTACGGAAAGAGCCGAAAAAATAAAAGAAATACGTCACGAAAGCAGAAAAAACGCGAACTTACTCGCGGTTATGGTCGTGCGTAACGTCAAGACGATGTATCGAGAATCGGTACTCGGCATAATTTGGACGGTGCTTAACCCGCTGCTTACGATGTTCGTGCTGTCGTTCGTGTACAGTCAACTCTTCGGTAGAGATATGGTCGAGATGAAATACTCGGTCTACGTTCTTAGCGGTATGCTTATTTTCAATACTTTTTTCCGCGTCGGAACGACAAACGGACTTACGAGTATTGTTTCGAGAAGAGCCCTCGTTATGCAAACGCGAATTCCCGTCACTTGCTATCCGCGTATCCCCGTCTATACCGCGCTCGTAAACTTCGCGTTCGCGTTTATCGCTCTCGTAATCGTAATGTTTATTTATAAACAACCGTTCAAACCGACGTTGGCTATGGTGTTCGTGTTAATGCCCGCGCTGATGCTGTTTACATTGGGCGTGTCGTTTATCCTGTCCGTAGTCTACGTCTATTTCAGAGATATTAAAAATATATACGGAGTGTTCGTAACTTTGCTTAACTACGTTACGCCGATTTTCTATACGATAAACGTACTTAACAATCCGTTGTTTACGAAAGTATTGAAATTTAACCCGATGTATTACTATGTCGATTATTTCAGAGAAATTATCATAGGGCATATACCGGGTTGGGAAACACACCTTATAATATACGGTATGGGTATCTTTATGTACGCGTTCGGATACCTGTTTATTAGCGTCAGCAAAAAGAAATTTATATTCCACTTATAAAACGGAGCGGAAATGGAGCATAGAGAAGAAGACATATTAATTAGAGTAGAACACGTTACGATGAATTACAGACTGCCTACGCAAAAGGTAGACAATTTGAAAGAGTACGTAATAAGGTTTTTGCAACGGAAACTGAAATATAAAGATTTTAACGTGCTTAACGACGTGTCGTTTAATATTTATCGCGGAGAATCCGTCGCGATTGTCGGTAGGAACGGAGCAGGGAAAAGTACGTTGTTAAGAATAGTCGCGGGGATAATACCGCCGACAAAAGGCAACGTATCCATTAAAGGAACGATGGTTCCTATGCTTAACATAGGCGCGGGGTTTGACCCGGACGCGTCGGGAAAGGAAAACGTTTTTCTAAACGGCGCGATACTCGGATACACCCGTAAAGAGATGGAAGACAAGTACGACGAGATAGTCAAGTTTGCCGAACTCGAAGAGTTTATGGAAGTGCCGATAAAAAATTACAGTAGCGGTATGACCGCAAGACTCGGTTTTGCGATAGCAGTAAACAGTCAACCCGACATAGTAATAGTAGACGAAGTGCTTGCGGTGGGCGACGCGAAATTCAGCGCGAAGTGCCGTGACAAAATGAAAGAACTGCAAAAAAGCGGCGTTACGTTCGTAATCGTGTCGCACAGTAAATCTTCGGTGCAAATGCTTTGCGAAAGAGCGATATTGATACGCGACAGAAAAATTGCGCTTGACGGCGACATAGACACCGTTTATGCAGAATATGCAAAATAATCAGAACCGCCTGAAAAGGCGGTTTTTAAGTGGCGTCGATTCCTTGCCCGATAAATCGTTAATCAGACGGAGATTGTGCGTTTAATACGAATAAAACGAGATGAACCGTGATTTTCGAGCGTTATCGCGCGTTGACAATTATGTTATCTTATGATAACATATAATGAAAAAGGACGAGGTTTTTAAGGTTTACCGATATGTCGAAAAAAGTGAAAACGGCAAAAAAGAAAAGTTCTTCTCCACGCGCAGGCAAAGCGCGCGCTTTTTTCAAACGTTATTGGTACTGGTTCGTCGCGATAACCGTTCTCATAGGCGTTACGATAGGTTGGTGCGCGGGAATGGGGTTGTTTACGCCCGATTATTCGAACGAAGTCCCCGACGAAGTGTCCCTTTTGTCTTTTACTTATTATAAAATGCCTGACAAAATCGGCAAATTTGACGCAAAATATACCGTTCCCGAAAAGTATGCGGAAACGATAACCGTTGACGAAAACGTTATTTACGCAAAAAAAGAAGGTACGGCGTTTTTGAAAGTCGCTTACGGAAAAGCGTCCGCCTCGGTAAGAGTGGAGATAACGCGCTACGAGTCGAACTGGACGGTTGGGGTAGGCGACGAATTTACTCTCGACCAAATTTACGGGCTTGCCAACTCGTTGCAACCCGACGTAACCAGATTCGACAACAGCGATACGACGGTGCTTAAATCGGTGGATAGCCACGACGGGACGGTTAAAAAATACGTCGTAGCGAAGCAAGGCTTGGCAGTGCTTACGTTTTCGCGCGACGACGAAATGGTATGCCTTATAAATTTAATGGCAAAAGATAACGTGCAAGACCACGAAAAAAATATAGAAACCGAAAAAACGCTCGTCAGAAACAAGCCGTTCAAAACCGACCCCAACGTCAAGGAAAAGAAAACGCTTAGTATAGCGGACAAAATCGACGCGAGCCAAATAAAAGGGTTAATCGGAAGCGGCAACGTCTATTTTGAATCCAGCGATTCGACGGTTGCCACGGTTTATCAGGACGGAACGATATTCGCCGGAATGCCCGGAACGGCAATAGTCACCGTTGCCTGCGTAAGCGAAGAAAACATCACCTACTACTCGATCGAGTATGAAGTGAAAGTCGAAAAAGTAAACGTTTTCAAATACGATACGAAAACGGAAGAAACGCGCAATATCTGCGTAGGGGAAAGTTTCACCGAAGACGAACTATTCAAGTATTTTTATAAGAAAAACATTCACACATTATCGATAGAAACGCAGTATGACGCGTTTATCGTTAAAGAAGTCGTCGATGGAGAAACGCGTTATAGGGCGTTGAAGGCGACGGGCGACAGGAAAGCGTGCGTGACGGCTTTGTCCGAAAACGGAAGGCAAGTCGCCGTATACATAATAGACATTGACGAAAAAGCGGAGGAATAACGGTGAGCAAAACCCGAAAATCGGTAATTTTTATCATAACGGCGGCGATTTTCGCCATAATCGCGATTGCTATGGGCGCGTCGGCAGGAACGACCGCGTTCGCCGACGGGGAAAGGGTGACGATAGCGAAAAATCCGACGGACGTAACGGGCGTTTACGGCAGTGTCGAAAAAACGTTAAAAATAGAGTTAAGCGACCCGAATGCGATAGCGACTTTTGCTTGGTATAAGAGCAAAACGATGACGGACGTAGCGGAAAAAGTGAGCGGAGGAACGAGCGCAACGCCTTCGATAACCGTTAAAAACGCCACGGACAGCGGGTATTACTATTGCGTTGTTACCGCAATCAAACTTGACGGGGAAACGTACGCAACAAACATTGTTTCCGCAAAAGCGAAAGTATCTATCAATAAGAAACCGATTGAAGTTAATACGGTCGTAAAGGAATTCGTTTACAACGGGAAATGGCAAAAACCCGAAGTTAAAGTAAAGAAAGAAGGAATAATAAGCGGCGATGAGGTGACGGCGACTACGGAAACGATGAACGTTACTATTGACGCAGGTAAGTACGAGGCTACGATAATCCTTGACAATCCGCAGTACTGCGTATCGGGAAACGATATAGTTGCATTTGAAATAAAAAAAGCACCGCTTAGCGTTAAAATTAAAGAAGTCGCGGTTAAAGCCGGGTTGGATTACGATTTGAGTATCGAATACGACGGGTTTGTCGCCGAAGAAAACGAAAGCGCGTTAGGGTTTATCCCTAAGATACCGTACGATGCGTACGGTATAAAAAGAGCGGGGATTTATTCGTTTGTTTGCAGCGGCGCGAGGGAAACGAAAAACTATAAGATAACGTACGAAAAGAGCAACGTTTACGTAAACGAAGCAGTGCTTAAAGAGAAAGACATATCGGGGATAACGGCTACCGCAGGCGGTTCTTTTCGCGGAAACACGAAAATAAACGTTACGACAGGAAATTCTCGAAGTAAATTTTTCCTTAGAAAGGTTAAATATAACTACAATATCGAGTTTGCGTCGGGGGGAGCGGACGGCGATACGTACGTTATTAACATTCAAGACGATAGCATATCGAAGTTTATGCTTGCCGTGTGTAAACTTAACGAAGACGGACGGACGGAAAGAGTAAAGGCGTATACGCAAGACGGTGGAATACTGTCGGTTACGCTGCCTACGGATGAAGCGTGTTCGATAGTCATCTACAACGATTATACGATAATTGTCGTTTTAGGACTGATTGTCCTTATCGTGATAATATCGGTTATAGCGGTAAGCGTAGCAAGCAAACGAAAATACAAACGTCATCTTGCATTGTACCGCGCTGCGGAGAGAGAAGCGGATAAATATAGATAATCGAACCGTATCGAGGCTCGTTCGAAAAAAAAGAAAAAGCGTTGATTTGAAAAAAATCAACGCTTTATTTTTATAAAATGTTATTCCGTAATTAGTAGCAGGTGTTTTCTATAAACCTACGGAAGAATTGAGTTGCTCTTTTAAGGCTTGCTATTTCGCAGCGTTCGTTAAGTCCGTGGATACGTTTTTGGTCGTCGATAGTGACTTCGAACGGCGTAAAACGGTACACGTTGTCGCAGACCGGGTAGTAGTGCTTTGCGTCGGTTGCCGCGATGAACGGGAACGGTGCGGCGACAAACCCGGAGAAAACTTCTTCAATCGAGCGCGCGAGCGTCGAGTATACTTCCGAGCCTTTGGTTTTACTTATCGGCGTAGGGTCGAACCCGAAACCGAAGTTATCCACTTTTACGTCTTTGCCCACCACTTTTTGTATGTATTCTTTTACTTCTTCGGCGGTTTGACCGATGTTTATTCGGGTGTTTACCACCGCGGTGGCTTTAACGGGAATTACGTTTGGCGCGTCCGAGCCTTTCATTTCCGTAAACGCAAAAGTAGTGCGGAACAAACTGTTCATAATCGGGTTAATCGCCGCAAGAATACGTTTAAGCAACGGCGAGAGTATATCTCTGTTAGCGAAAACGAAACGGTGAATAGGGTCCATATACGGCATTAGAGTAAAGAACATCTCGCGTACGGGACGCGACCAGGTGGATTTCATAGGGGCACGGCGAAGGTCGTGTATGGCGTCGGCAATGATGTCTACCGAACTTTTTTTCTTCGGGTTAGAGGCGTGCCCGCCGTCTTTTTCCGCGGTTAATATAAAGTCGGCGTAACCTTTTTCGCAAGTGCCGATTAAAGCGAGTTTCCCTTTAATTCCCAGGGTTTTCCCGTCGAATATCGTACCGCCTTCGTCAAGGACGTAAGCGAATCTGACGTTTTTTTCTTTGAGATAAGCGACGATGTTGCGCGCGCCGTTTTTACCGGTGGCCTCTTCGTCGTGTCCGAAGCAATAATAAATCGTGCGGACGGGTTCTTTTCCTTCACGCAATAACAGTTCCAACCCGAAAAGCGCGGTTATCATTTGGCTTTTCATATCTTGACTGCCTCTGCCGTAGACGAAACCGTCCTTAATTTCGCCCGAAAACGGCTCTACCTCCCAACCTTCGCAGGTAGCGGGAACGACGTCTTGGTGCGCTAAAAAACACGCGGGCAAAACGGCGTCGTTCGTGCCGTTAATTTTGATGATTAGACTGTAACCGTTGATGACGGTTACTTCCGCACGCGAAAAAATTTCGGGGAATGTTTTTTTCAAAAACTCGTGATAAACGAGAAAACTGCTCTCGTCGTCGTTTTCGTTGTATTTGGTAATCGTGGGAATTTGAACCGCCTTTGACAAAACGTCGGCAATTTCGTCCACGTCCACGTCCTGCGGTTCATACGAGAAAGACGGTTTCTTTTTCCAAAAATACATCGTCCGAATTATCATAAACAGAATTAAAGCACCAAACGCGGCAAGCACGCCGTAAAGTATGTAAAGTCCCATATTATTCACTCCATTTAGAAATTTTAAGATTTTGTTGTTTGCGATTTTAGTTTGATTTTATTTTTAACGGCGTAAAACACGGAATTGCCCTTGTCTTGCGGCAACATTTTGACGCCGGCAGTGGTAATAAGTATCATTTGTAAAAACTCTTGCGGCGTGAAAAACGCGATGTCGAGCAGAGAAATCGCCTGTATCGCGACGAGAACGAAAGCGAGTGCGGCGACGGCGTTGCTTTTGACGATAAACATCGTCCGGTATTGATGTATGAAGTAAGGAACGAAACAAATCGTGCCGAAAATACCCGTAGAACAAAGCATTTGTACGACGGTGTTGTGGTACCAGTAAGGAGTGTAAGGCGTGTTCGTCGGGTTGAGCGCGGTTCGTCCGCCAAGGTCATAATCGAACCCTACACCGAAAATCGGATGCTCGGAAAACCGTTTAAGTCCGAGTTTCCAAAGAGTAAACCGTCCGCTCGAATTGAACCCGTTTTTGGAAATTGTCGCAAAAAGTTTGGCGATTTTATCTCCCAAAGCCCCCAGCCCTATCATCGTTACGCCGATTAACATGGCAAGACAGCACAACCAGGGTAACTTGTTTTCGAGTTTCGGGAAAAAGTAGATAAGACAAACGAGCGAAAGCACAAGAGCAACCAAGATAACCGCTCTCGAACTCGTGAGAAAAATACAAATTCCGAGAAAGAACGCGAAAAACAGCCAAAGCGGCGAGCCTTTCTTGTTGCGCACGGATAGCCATACCGCAATAGGAATACTGCGAGAAATAATGTTGGCGAGATAATTCGGGTGACCGTATCCGGTGTCTATCTGATATTTGTTTTTTATCGCTTCAATCGGGTTGCCGGTACGGAAAATAACGGTAAACATCTGCACGACGGCAAGCACGCTCGCCGTAAGCACGGTAGCGATAACGATTTTTACAAAGCGCTCTTTTCCGTCTTTACCGAAAGTACCTGCGATAAAGAACCCCGCAAACGCAAAAATCAAACCGCAGCCGACGCAAATAAGCGCAGGATAAACCGATCTATGAGGTATGGTTATTCCGCCGAGCGCAATCGCAATCCCCGCAAAGAACAACGCAGAAGGAAATCCTTTGACTTTCCCGTAGTTTTCAAACGGACGAAACCGTACAAGATGAACGATAAATCCGATTATGACAAAACTAAATCCGATAATGTAAAAAAGATAACCGTTCGCCGCGCTCATTCTTCCCGAAAAAAATTGCGGAACGAAAAATGCAAACGGCACGGCAGGCGTAAGATCACGGCAAAAAGCAAGAATAAATCCGCATAAAACGAGCACCGCAAAAACGCCGTAAACTCCGACGCCGAAGAACCAAGTAAGATACGCGAAAACCGCCAAAAGAAAGATATACCAAACCGAGTATAAAAAAGGTATCTCCTTATACGCGCTTAAACGAGTTCTGTCTTTCTTTTCGCAAACCATTCTTCCCTCCGCGCCGTAACGTCCGAGTTACAACGTTATTATTACGAAAAACCGAAAAAATAATACGATTTTTCTCAATGTATATATTTATATAATAATAACATAATTACGCGCGAAAAGTCAAATATTATGGTGTTCGTTGTATTTATTTTCGCTTGATTTGACGGAACAGCCGCGGCGATAAAACGGGTTGCATCGACAGCCGCCCGATTTAGGAGATAAAACGGCGTATAGCGCGAGAAAGAACCAAACGAAAAGCAAAAACAAAGTTACGAAATCGACAAGTTTCATCTATCCCCCCAAAAACGTTAAGACAAAATAAAAAAGCAGTGCGATGGCATACGCCGCAAGACATTGAAAAACAACGACCAGCGACGCCTTTAACGGAGAACGAAGTTCTTTTCCGATAGCGGAAATTGCCGCCGCACACGGAGTGTATAACAAGACGAAAACAAGAAAAGCATAAGCGCTCGCCACGCTAAACGCGCCGCCTATCCCTGTAGGGAAAAGTATCCCGAGCGTGCCTACGACCGCTTCTTTGGCGGTAAACCCCGCAATAAGCGACGCTATTATTCGCCAATCGCCCAAACCGAGAGGACGGAACAGCGGAGAAAGAAAATTGCCGACGACAAATAAAACGCTCTCTTCGGGGTTTGTCGTAAACGTAAAAGACGGAGTAAACGACCGCATAAACCAAACTATCACCGACGCTATAAAAATCGCGCCAAAAGTTTTTTTAACGTAGTCTTTCGCTTTATCCCACATAAGCCTAAATACGTTTTTAGGTAACGGAAAACGGTAGTCGGGGAGTTCCATAACGAAAGGTACGGGATCTCCTTTGAATTTAGTCGCTTTAAGCGCGGCCGCTACGAGTACCCCCGTTACGACGCCTATCAAATAAAGGGAAAACGTGACCAAGCCTTTGTACTTGCTTAGACAAGCGGCGCAAAAAAGCGCGTAGACCGGAAGTTTTGCCGAACAGGACATAAAAGGTAAAAGCAGTATAGTCATCTTTCTGTCGCGCGAAGAGGGTATTGTACGCGTACTCATTACCGCAGGCACTGTACATCCGAACCCGATAAGCATAGGCACGACGCTTCTGCCGGATAAACCTATTTTCGTAAGCAATTTGTCCGTGACGAACGCAATACGCGCCATATAGCCCGTGTCTTCGATGAGAGAAAGAAAGAAAAACAACGTTAATATATAAGGTATAAAAGTAAGAACGCTCCCGACGCCCGAAAATACTCCGTCACGGACGAGCGAAACGAGAACTTCGTTCGCTCCGTTGTTTTGCATAGCGGATACGCAAACTTTTTCAAGTCGGTTTATTCCGAGTTCCAACGCCGAACTAAGCCGTTTGCCTATGAGGTCGAAAGAAAGAAAGAATACGACAAACATTACGAGAATAAAAATCGGGATAGCCGCATATTTGTCGGTAAGAATGCGGTCGATTTTTTCGCTTCGCGTCCTGCTCGCACTTTTTTTGCCCTTTGTAAACGTAGACTTTACGATTTTTTCTATCGCGGAATAACGCGTATCGACAAGCAAAGCGTACCTGTCAGAATTCAAGGCTTTTTCCGCTTTTTGTATCACTTTTTCTACGTCTACGATTTCTTTTTCCGATAGAAATGAAAACTTCTCTCCGCTTATTAATGCGGTCGAAACGTAGTACGGGGATAATCCGTTTTGCAATGCGGAACGCGCCGTGATTTTTTTTACCGAAGAAACGAGAGAATTTCCCGAATAAACGGTTTTCAACGCGAAATCGTCCGCTTGTCGCAAGTTTACGGCGGCGGACATAAGTTCGTCAATGCCGGTTTTTTTGAGCGCGCTTACGGGAATAACGGGCGCGCCGAGAAGGGATGACAGATTGTCGGTTTTGACGAAACCGCCGTTTTTTTCCGCTTCGTCAATCATATTGAGAGCCACCACGACGGGTATGCCGAGTTCGAGAAGTTGTAGGGTTAGATAAAGATTACGTTCGGGGTTCGTTGCGTCTACAACGTCGATTATTCCGTCGATACGGGAAGAAACAAGAAAGTCCGACGCGAGTTTTTCTTCGGCGGAATACGGACGAAGAGAGTATATTCCCGGTAAATCGACTACGGTACAGCCGTATTTTTTCGATACGCCGCGTTTAACGTCTACCGTAACGCCCGCAAAGTTGCCGACGTGGTCGTTTGAACCCGTCAAAAGGTTGTAGAGAGTGGTTTTTCCGCAGTTCGGATTGCCGACTAACGCGAAAATCATAGGCGCACCGATATGAGTTCGGCGTCGGATAGACGAACGGAAAGGACATAACCGCGCACGGTTATTTGCACGGGATCGCCGAGCGGCGCGAATTTAACGACGGTAACGCTCGTTTTCGGAGTTAAACCCATATCGAGTAAACGACGACGAAGTTCTCCGTCGCCGCCCACTGCGACGATAGTCGCGGTTTGTCCGATTTTAAGATTGTTGAGGGTCAATACGTCCTTTTATAAGGATATGTTATTCGCCGAGAACGTCAAAAATTACAAGAGTTCTGAATTCGTCGGGGTTTTCTTCGTCGATGACGTATATTTCGGAGTTGACACTAATTCCGTCAAAGGAAAGAGCCTTGATATGTTTCTTTATCTCCGCAGCGTCTGCGAATTGAGATTTGTTAAAACGAATTTCGACGCAATAACTTCCGACGCGCTTATTTCTGCAAGTTTCAAAGAACGAGCGCAACGCGTTTTCGTCGGAAGAAACGGCGAATTTATCCGAATAGTTCGCGTTTTTGGCGGAAACGGGAACCTCGCCGTAGATAGACGCAACGTCGCTTCCTTCGGTGTACAATTCGATAAAGCGTTCGTCCGAAATGAACAGATAATCGTAGTTGACCACCGGACGACCGTCCGCGACAGCCATTCCGCCGGCAACGTCCGCGATAAACCATTCTCCGCCGACGTATACTTTGTTAAACATATGAACGGCGCCGCGCGCGTACGCGGTAACGACAATACAGGGTATTCCCGCTACACGACACAGCGCGGCGTACGCTTTCGCCAAGCCGACGTCCGTTGTCGCGCGATTTCCCGTAAACGCGCTTTCGATACGAAACGCGTCGTAGCGGTACAGTTCTTGCGGAGTGAGCGTGGACGCAAGCGTCTTGATTTTGGGGTCGAGTGCGGTGTTAAGCGCAAGATAATCGTAAAACGCAACCGCTTTCTCCGCTTCCGTCATTTTAGAAGAGGTAATGCGTACGACTTCTTCTTTGATTATTTTGTAAAGGGTTACGAGCGAATCCACTCCGGGGACGGGACGATAACCGCGTATGAGCATTTCGACGAGTTGATCGGAAGAGGAAACGGTTACTTCGTCGAGTAAATCGACGGGAAGACCGCTTACGTCCACGGTTTCCGAAATATCGGGCTCGTACCGTAAACTTTGCGTGGTTTCGCCTTTCTGAGTATGCGTGTTTTCGATTCTCGTATTCGCAGGGAACAACATCACTACGCGTATGCCTTCTTCACGCTCGATAAATTCAAGACGGAATGCGTCTTTGTAAGGAAGCGCGTTTGCGGCGGCATAGAAAAGTTTTGCAATGTCAACGTGATGGTCGTTGTAAGAAGACAGTTCGTTTTCGGTAAGCCCGTGCGGATAAATCCTTTCGTAATGCGAGGTGTAAGTGAACGGGATATAAAGGTCGGCGGTGTAAACGTCGAAACGCCCCGCTTCGCCTCGCTCGACAGTGGAGTGTTGAATATACGTGTTTTTGGTCGGACGGAACGCCGACACGAAAGAAACGTAAGCGATAAGGTCGCGCATGTCGGTAATGTAACCGTTTATCGCAGGCGCGTCCATAATCTTCGTTTGCGCAACCGTGTAGTCCCTTGCGGAGTTGTTATAACCGATGACGGAGAAGAACGGATACAGCGTTCTATCGAACGACGCTATATGCGTTTTGTCGCTAGTTCCTTGCTCGTTAAGGGTCCCGTAATTGACGATAGGGGAGTACGAACCGTTCTTTTGTTTAATTCGGATGCCGAACGCGTCGTTAAGCGAAACAACGTCGGACGAAACATAACAGTAGTTGCTTCCGAATCTCGACGAACCGGGGTTTGCGCTATCGACGAATACGACGTCGCCGTTTGATTTCGTTATTTCGATAACGTACGACGGGACGGGTCCGAAGTTATCCCATTTTACAAACAAGAGATAGTCTTTCCAAGTCGTACGACCGCCGATACCTTCGAGAGTAACGTTGTCGATAAAGGAATAGTCTTTGCTCGAAAGACGTGCCGCGTCGCTGCGTTCGCTTATCGGGAGCAGACTTTCTTCCGCCGAGTAAGCGTATTCGTATCCGTCGCCGTAAACTCTTATTACGTCGCTGACGAGTTCGTACGGTTTGCTTTCGCCGTTTACGAGCGTGGTAGCAGGTACACCGCCGATGGACGCGGTAACGAGCAAACGAAACGCGCCGCTTTTGTCAAGGGGCATAACGAGTTTTTTGCCGTTTTGAGTGTCGGCATAAAGAGTTTTTTTAGAAACGTCGTAATTGCCGTCTTCATCGCAAGGAACAACGTACCAGTGGTAACTGTCCGGCGGCAACCCGTATTGAGAAGGCGACGGGGAAACCACGAGCGTGTCGCCTACGGTGTATTTTTCCGAGGAAAACGTAAATTTTTGTTGGCTTACGAGAAAACCGTTTGCGTCAAGCCCTTTTGCGATAAGCGAGTAATCGCCCGTTACGTTAATGCGACGGGTAAGATTTTTTTCGATAAGAGAAGTGGTCGCTACCCGAACTTCGTTTTTCGCGTCCGAAGCAAACGACAAATCCCACGCGTACGAAACAATCGTTGCGGACGGGTCGCCCGAACTTATATCGAAAGTAACTTCGTCGCCGTAGCGATAACCTTCGTAAACCGAAGATAAATTGTCGTAGGTAAGTACGATACCGTTGAACGCGTTGTGACAAGTAATGACGTCGCTTTTAAGAACGACCGGGTTGCCTTGATAGGGTTGAACTATGACTTTGATGTAATATGAAAGTTCGGTAGTGGCGGTAGGAATATGCGTGTATTGCCGACGGTCTTCGTTAGAATCCACGCGAGCCGTTTCTCCGACGTACCAAGATATGTCCGGGTTCGGGTCAACGTTTTCGCCAAGAACGAGCAACGTAAAGTCAATCGGGGTGTAGTTACCGATAACTTGATTGAACGACGGATTTCCCGACACTTGAAGTTGATAATCGCCCGTCGCGTAAGAAACAAAAGTTTCGAGATAGTTTGTAATCGATTTACCTGTACGCGTGGTGCAGGTCACTACGACGCGCGCATGTCCTACGCCGACGGGAGTAACCGTTCCGTCGGATGAAACCAAACATATATCGTCGTTTGTCGAAGAGAAAACGGCGTTTCTGCCGTCGATAGCGTGCGACGGCTTGTAAACAGGGGATACTTTGGCGGTTTTTCCGTTGTAGGTAAGAGAAAGTTTTTCTTCGGCAAAACCGACTTTTTGCACCGCTACGTCTTCAACGATTACACTTACGGTAAGTTTCGCCGCAGAGTTGGTCGTGCTGGTAACGGTTACGGGGATAACAAGCCCGTCGGTGACTTTGTGCGCAGTAAGAAGTCCCGTATCCGAAACGGTAAGATAACCGTGATAATCGGATGGAATGTAATAGACTAATTTCTTGTTGGTGGCGTCGGACGGCTCGGTAACGATGTCGAGTTGTTTTACGCTGGGTTCTCCCGATGACGACATAAAAATATTAGCCGAACCCGTTGCTATGCGCAAAGATTTAACTTCGATATAATCTTCATTCTCGTAAGATTTGTCCTTAATCAAACCGTCGCAGGAACATAAAACAAACATAAGCCCGACGATGCAAATCGTCGCAAGAACAAGAACAGTGAGTTTTTTATTTAACTTCTTAGCCATACATAAATAATGATATAACTAAATAAACTTTTTGTCAATGCGCGTATGCGTAAATTATATATTATATTAAGTAAATACCCGCAAAACCGCTTTCTCGCGCAGAAATTTTTATATCCGCAAAAAATGTATTACTTTTAATGCGAACGGAGGCACTTCGTTAGGGGGTGTCGTCGGGTAAAGAAGCGGCGGTTTCGGCGATTTCTGCGGTTATTGAAGTCGAGGTTTCGCATTCTTCGACGGTTTGTTCGTCCGTTTCTTCGACGGTTTGTTCGTCCCTTTCGGACTCCGCTTGTTTTCTTGCCGCTATTTCGAGTTTGATTTTTTCGTAGGCGGCGTCGTTAAGGATAAACTTTTTCTTATAGAGAATCATTGCGATTATCATAAAGATTATCGGAATGATGCACATAGCGATAAGCAAACCGTTCTTTTTCGAGTCGGGAACGTTTGCGAGCAGTTCGTTTATTTTCGATAACATTTGGTCGTTAGTGATTTCTCCGCGGCTTGCCTGTTTGTCGAGAGCGCTTATTTGGTTGGTTACGCCGAGTACGCCGACAGCGAGATATACTATCATTACGAGAAGTTGTTGCAGCGCGGTGGACAGTTTTGCGGTAAACGGGCGGAGAGAAAAGATAAGACTTTCTTCGCGTTTGCCCGTTTTCCATTCGTTGTATTCGACGGTGTTCGTCATATCGAGAAAAATCATATTGTAATAACAACTTTGTCCGAGACAGGCGATACCGAAAGCGAACGCCATAAGAATGAACCGCAGATTGAACTGCATACCGAGAACCTTTATCAAAGCGGGTCCGTTAGGCACGAGAAGTCCTAAGATAAGCATTACCGCATAACCGCAAATAATCATAAAACCGCCGCAAGTAACAAGACGCGTCCTGCCGAATTTTTTGATAAGCGACGGGAAAACTACGGTAAACAAAACGGTTACTATTGCGCCGAATGCGCCGAAAACCGTGGTAAGCAACCCGTTGTACCCGAAATTAAAATAAACGAACGTGGTGATAAGTCCCGCGTTAATGACGCCTGTGCCGAGATTGAAAAGTATCATAACGAGCGCGGCGATAAGCAGTTGGTCGTTGTTTTTAAGCACGCGGAACATATCTTTTACGGACAGTTTTTCGTCGGTTTTTGAAAGCGGCGAACGTGCGTCGCCTTTAACGACTTCGGTATGGTCTTTAACTCCGAAGAAAGTGATAGCCGTAGATATAAGGAATAACGCGGCGCAAATTATAGAAATCCACATATACGCGCTACGCGCGCTGCCTCCGAGAAAGCGGGAATAAGTAGTCGTGAGAGCGGGAATGGCGATAAGCGCAAGTCCGCCGCCTGCGGAAACTACGAGTTGCGTCACCGACGAAAGTCGGTTTCGTTCGTGCGTGTTGCGGGCAAGGTGCGGCAGCAATGCCCAATAAGAAATATCGTTCATCGTGAAAGTTATGCTAAACGCAAAGTACATTGCCGCGAGGAAAGCGATAAAACCCCATCCGTCTACGGGTACGGAGAACAGTAGCACGATGACAAGACAGGTACTGACCGCTCCTATCGCAATCCAGGGACGGAATTTGCCGAACCGCGAACGCGTATTTTCCACTATACCGCCCATAATCGGGTCGTTAACGGCGTCGAAAATTCTCGCTATGATAATTATCGCGCTTACGAAAGAAAACTGTAAATCGCTAAGCGTTTTCGTAAAAAGGATAAACGCAAGCAAGTTCGTGACGAAAAGGTTATAAGCAAAATCTCTTCCGAAAGTACCGAGCGCGAAACACCAAAAGTTTCGTTTTGTGAGTAAATGTTCTTCTTGCGTAACGGTCGATGTATTTTCCGAAGCCATACGCCCCTCCGTATAAAAAAATCACGCAAGAAAGGGAATTGTCGTTTTGTTCCGCTATTGCGCGTCGATAACATTATAAAACGAGAGTAACGGTTTCGTCAATACGTATTATTTGCGAAAAGCGACCGAAATTCGTTTACTTATTTACAAAAAACGTGTCTTAAATATTTTTCAAAACGTCGAAAGGTATGATAAAATAAAAAACGGAGAAATCGATTATGCTAAACAGAACGAAAAAAGCGCTTATAATAGTTTCGTGCGGAGTCGTGCTTAACCTTGCGCTTGCGCTAACCAAACTGTTTGTCGGGTTACGGACGAATAGTCTTTGTATTTTGCTTGACGCGACGAACGGGTTTATCGACACGTTTACTTCTATAGTCGTAATCATCGCGCTCGCTTGCTCGGCAATGCCGAAAAACGAGAAGTACCCGTACGGTAACGGCAGAGCGGAGTACGTCGCGGCGTTCATAGTAAGTGCGGCGGCGACCGTTATGGGCGGCGTTTTCCTTTTCGATTCGATTAATCGTATCGTTATGCCCGAACCCGTTTGGTTCGGTTGGGAGAGTTTTATTCTCATATCCGTAGGCATACTCGTTAAAATCGGAATGGCGGTAGGGTACGGGTTGTTTAACAGGTCGATAAAATCGAGTTCGTTCCGCGCGCTAGAAACGGACAGTTTTCTCGACGTTGGAATAACGACCGCCACGCTCATCTCGTTTACCGTTTCGTCAAAACTCAACTATGCCGTTGATTCCATATTCGGCATCGTAATAAGCGTTATCATTATAATAACGTCGATAAAAATGGTTAAGGACAATCTCGGCGTGCTTAGCGGAGCGAAAAGTTGCGTCGAAGAGAGAGAAATCGTCGTCAAAACGTGTCGGGAAAGTCGCTTAGTAAAAGAAATACAAAAAATACGACTGCACGATTACGGATACAGGGCGTGTTACGGAACGGTATTCGTTTTGTTCGTTGACGGGCTGTGTCGGGAAGAAATAGCCGTCGAGTGTGATAGGCTACGCGCTTTTCTGAAAGAAGAAACAGGCGCGGACGTAGATTTTATTCCCGCGGAGAAAAGCGCGCCGAAAGAGTAAAAGAGCGCGTTGTCGCGAGTTAGGGAATGTTTTTTGACGAAAATAACCGAGAAAACGTCGGGAAAAAGCAAACGCGGAATAACGCTTGATAGACGTGCGTGCGATGTGATACAATATAATTCGGTGATAAAATGATATTAAAGACAATAACCACTGTTTCCCCCGTACAAGGCGGGGAAAAAGCGTTTATCGACGGCGGAGTCGTAAATAGCGACGGCTTGTTTGTAAAAGCAGGCGAAAGAGTAAGTTTTGCGACTTTTTTTAACGCCGTAGACGCGGAATTTTTAAGAGATTATACTTTGGTAAACGAAGTACGTTTCGTTATGAATTTTTCCGGGAGAGCGGCTACCGCCGTTTATCGCTATATCGGCGTAGGAAAAATTAAAAACGCGGAAAGAAAATATCGCGCGGAAAGGGTGGCGGCAAGTATAGGATTCGACAACTGTTCCGTCCCGGCAGGCACGGCGCGCGGAGGAATTCTCGTTGCGGCGGTCAAGGCGGAAACGGACGTGGTAATCCGCTCCGCACGTTGGGAATGCGACGATTCGTGCGCGATAAATTCCGTCAAAGCAGGGTTCGTAATCTGTACCTACAAACGCGAAACCGACGCTTTGCGCAACGCGAAAATCCTGTGTGACGCTCTTAAAAATACGAATTCGGACGTGTTTGTCGTAGACAACGGAAAAACGCTTTTCAAGGAAGATTTGCCCGAAAAGGCGACTCTTATTCCGAACGAGAACTTAGGAGGAAGCGGCGGCTTTTCGCGCGGTATGCTCGCGTGTGCGGAATCGGGCGACACGCACGTTTTTCTTACCGACGACGACATAACTCTCGACGGAGAAACCGCGCTCTACGCGGTGCGACTTTTGTCGCTGTTAAAAAAAGAAAAAAGCAACGTCGCGCTCGGCGGCGCGATGCTGTCAATGTCCGACCCTACCGTTGTTTACGAGCAAGGCGCATATTTCGGAAGACTTAGGTTACGGCTGCCGAAACATAATATTCGGACGACCCAAATCGGCGGTTTAACTGCTTGTGCGACAAAAGCGGACGTCAATTATTGCGGCTGGTGGTTTTGCTGTTATCCGACGAAGACGCTTAAAGAAAAAGGGCTGTCGCTGCCACTTTTTATCAAGTACGACGACGCGGAATTCGGATTGCGAAACGAGAATGCCGCGCCCCTTGTTTTTCCGCTCGGGCTAGGTGTTTGGCACAAAGAATTCGAAACGAAACTTACGCCGGAAACGTATTATTATCTTAGGAGAAACAGTCTTATCGCGTTGGCGAGCAACGGTAAAAGCAGCGTTTTTGCCGCAGAGTGCAGGCTTTGGGGAAGTTTCGTTAGATTTATTAAAAGCGCCAAAAGAGAACTTGCGTTCGTCATAGACGGGATAAACGATTATCTTAAAGGACCCGCATTTCTCGACAAGATCGACCCGACCGAACTTAATGCCGAATTGATGACGCGCCATACGGGGAAAATCAACGGATTCGGTTTGTTTTTGCGCTCCGTCGCGCTCGGAATAAGACTCGTGTTTACGGCGCATAAAACAAACGCGAAATTTTTACAAGAACGCGACGCCTTGTGTTCGGTAAGAGCGTGGGAAGAACGATTCAAAAAAAACGAAGAGAAATAGCGTAAAAATCATAAACGAAAAGCGGAGTATTCCGCTCGCAGCGCGCGTGCGATTGACACGCGCGTTTTTTTTTGCTATATTTAATTACAACGTTAAAAATAAGGAGCAACGAAATGAATTATAAAGAAACTGCCGCGGTCACTAACACCGTGGCGATAGAGATGGAAGACGGGAAGAAAATCATCGTCGAACTTGACGAAAAGAACGCGCCGATTACCGTTGCGAACTTCAAAAGTCTTGTAGAGAAGAAGTTTTACGACGGGCTTATTTTTCACCGCGTCATATCGGGATTTATGATACAGGGCGGAGACCCGACGGGTACGGGCATGGGAGGAAGCAAAGACACGATAAAAGGCGAGTTTGCGCATAACGGCGTGAACAACCCCATCTCGCACGCTCGCGGAGTTATATCTATGGCGAGAAGTATGATGTACAACAGCGCGTCCAGTCAATTTTTCATTTGTCACGCCGACGCGTCGTTTCTTGACGGCGAATACGCCGCTTTCGGCAAAGTAATAGAAGGTATGGACGCGGTGGACGCGATAGCGACGGTTCCCACTTCGCGCGGCGACAGACCGGTCAAAGACCAAAGAATGAAACGCGTTTATTTCGTAGAAAAAGCGTAAAACGAAGCGTAAAGCGATAATATAGGAGAATTCGATATGACAGATATGGATATTTTGCGCGAAAAGCACGGGTTCGTGTGCGATATGGACGGGGTTATTTACCACGGAAATCAACTTTTGCCCGGGGTAAAAGACTTTGTGGAATGGTTGCAACGAAACGACAAAAGATTTTTGTTTTTAACAAACGCAAGCGGCAAATCGCCGAAAGAACTGCAACGTAAACTCCACAGAATGGGGCTTGAAGTGGCGGAGGAAAACTTCTATACCTCGGCGCAAGCCACGGCGAAGTTTTTGTCGAAACAAGCGCCCGGTTGCAGCGCGTACGTCATCGGAGAACCCGGCTTGTATAACGCGGTTTATAACGCGGGTATAACGCTTAACGACGTTGACCCGGACTACGTTGTAGTCGGAGAAACGTTTAATTATAATCTCGACTGTATGTGTAAGGCGATGAGAATGGTTGAACGCGGAGCAAGGCTTATCGCGACTAATTCCGACCTTACTTACCCCGACGAAGGCGGAAACGTGCCTGCGTGCAGAGCGCTCGTCGCACCGATAGAAATTACCACGGGGCGCCAAGCATATTATATAGGTAAACCGAATCCGCTTATGATGCGCACGGCGTTGCATATGTTGGATACGCACTCGGGCGACAGCGTTATGATAGGCGACAGAATGGACACGGATATCATCGCCGGGATAGAATCGGGCATGACTTCCGTCCTCGTCCTTAGCGGCGTTTCTACGAGAGAAACGATAAAACTGTTCCCGTATAAGCCGAACTACATTCTTGACGGAGTAGGAGATATTCCGAACAAAAAATAAGTATTCCGCGTAAATAACCGTTTTTACGCGTTTACAAATAAAAAAAGGGAGAATAAAACATGAAACAAGGCAAAATCGTAATCAGCAACATAATTATGATGCTCATTTCCATTGCGGCAATCGTTACGCTACTAATCGGCAGTTTTATGAAAATTGACCTCACGCTTAAAATTAACGGCGAAACGATTTCTAAAATCCAAGGCAATGGCGACGCCCCGTCGGGGAGTAACGCAAGCGAAAGCGGCGGTTCGAGCGGTTCGAGCGGTTCGAGCAGTACGAGCGGTTCGGGTAGTTCGAGCGGTTCGGGCGGCATAACCGAAGAAGACGTATTGAAACAAATAAACGTTACGTTGCCGCTCGTATTCGATTTTAAGAGTATGAACCTTATCAAAGCGGTTGCGGCGGACCCGACGAAGGAAGTGCGCGACACGCTCTCTCGTCAGGTAAGCAGCGTCGTAGATTCGCTTATGAGCGCGGTGGACGATATTATGTCGGCTATGGTAAACGTCGTTATCGACCAAACGGTAAAACAAGCGGAAGAAGCGATAAAAGAACAAATTAAAGAAGAAATCGGCGGCGAAGTGAGCGAAGAAGAAATCAAACAGACGCTTAGCGACAAGTACGGCGTTACCGACAAAGACGTGGAAACGCTCAAAAAAGAAGTTTCCGATACGATGACCGCATTGTTAAACGGCGAAACCGACGACGCGGCGCAATGTTTGGAAAAATCCGAAACGCTTGACAAACTCATCAACGCGTACGCGAAAGAAGAATGGAAAAAGCAAAATCCGGAAGCGACGAGCGACCCGACCGCCGAGCAACTTGCCGAGCAGGCGACGTCTATGAAAAAAGAAATTATCGATTCTTATAACGAAGTTATCGACGAAATGAAAGTTGACGGCAAAATAGGAAAAGAAACCGTTATCGTAAAAGTAATGGAAAATATGGACGTTAAAGACGAAAACGGCAACGAAGTCAAAATCGAAAACATGGACGACGTCAAAAAAGTTCTTGCGGACAAACTCAACGCGCAAATAGACGAAGGAACCGCAAACTATATAGGCATCGCGCTTAAAGCAATGGGCGGATTCGTTCTCGTCGTAGTCGCCGCATGGGCTTACTTCTTGATTAAACTCATAGTGAAAACGTTGTTTAGCAGGAACAAAACCGTCGGTATGTTTGCTCCGAGATTTTTCGGCTGGATGCCGCACGTGCTGTTCGTGGGCGCGCCTATGCTGCTTTTCGGCAATATGGATAAAATAATCGCGAAAGCGTCCGAAAATTCGACCCTGGAAGGCGCCGCCGAAATGCTCAAACAAATATCCGAACTAATGACGATAAAAATTACGTCGCTCACGTGGGTAAGCGCAGTAGCAACCGTTCTGTTGCTAATAATTTGGATACCCTATTATCGTTGGCGCAGACAGTTGAAGCGCGAACTAAAAGGCGTACGCAATTAACCGCTGCGGGATACCGAAAATCGAATTTCGGAGTACCGTAAACGGCAATTAAACACAACACAAATACAAAAAACGCCGCTACGAGATTTTTGTTTCGGGCGGCGTTTTTTAATTTGCGGCGAAATGATTTTTCAAAAAGAAAAGCAATTTTTTCGGCGAAGAGAAAGTCCTTAAAATAAGGAAAAAACAACGTAAAAAACGGCACGAAACGCACGGCGAAACAAGATTAGGGAAATATAATCGGATAAAACATTAAATAAACTTAAAACGCGCCTACGATTGACAAGCGCGCGTAATAAATATATAATAATATAAGAAAAATTATAAGGCGGTTTGAGAGAATGAAAAAGAAAGTTGCGTTTTTACTCGTTTGCGTGTTTGCGATATGCTTTCTTGTCGGTTGCGGACAAATAACGCCCGGGTTTTCCGATAATAAGCCGAGCGACGGCGGAGAAAACGGAAAGACGGACGGCGCGGTAAGCGGCGGCGGAACCGGGACGGAAATCGTCGTTAGAGAAGAAGATGTTAAGTTCGGACCGAGCAATGCCGACGGCGAAATTTCTTTCGGAGAGATAGGGTACGTTACTTTCGGTTATTATCCGCAGACGGTGGCGACGAAAGACGCGCTTAAAGAGATGAGCGAAACCACCGACTCGACCGGGTACTACAAGAGTTCGTACGACAACGAATATTACGCGAAAATTTCCGTTGCCAACGTATACAATTTGTACGAAGGCGATTACGAGTTTTCCGACAAAAAAAAGATTAACGCGAGAGCGACGTACTATTTCAAAGTAGAGCCGATTAAGTGGCGCGTTTACGGTATTCGCTCGCTCGAAGACGGCACGCGCACGCTTTATCTCGTAAGCGACGTTATTCTCGACAGTTCGGCTTTTCTCAGCACCGAACTTTATGCCGAAAACCCCGCCGACGGTAAATTTTATCGTAAAGACAACGGCGTGGAAGCAAACAACTGGGCGTACAGCACGCTGAGAAAGTATCTTAACGGCGCATTTTATAAAGAGGCGTTCGGTAGGTTAGACAAAAAAGACGCCGCGAAAATAGAAGAACGCAACGTGTCGACGGTTAGTAAGGTATACGACGAAAACGACGCGACGGAAAAAGTATACGCGCTAAGCACGATAGAGGCAAAGGTGCTCAGCAAGTTTTTGAGCGCGCAGGTAAGCGACTATGCGCGTTGCCGCGGAACGTTTATGAGCGTTTATCCGCAACTTTACGGCAACGGCAGATACTGGCTGACGGGAACGGGGGATAAAACCTACCGCGCGGCGTACGTTTCGGACGACAAGTCCGTAAGCGTAAAAGGAGAGAGCGTCGGGTCGGATTTTGTCGGCGTTCGTCCGGCGATAGCGATTAACGTCGAAAGCGACGTCGAAATTCAAACGGAAGAGGAAAAAAAGTGAAATATATAATTATATTAGGCGACGGAATGGCGGACCTGCACAGAGGACCGCTCGGGAACGCCACACCGCTCGAACTTGCGAAAAAACCGAATATAGACGCCATTGCGGCAAGCGGAGCGGTCGGGTTGATAAGCACGGTGGATAAAGGGTTAAAACCCGGTAGCGACGTAGCAAACCTTAGCGTAATAGGATACGACCCGAAAGTTTGTTATACCGGGCGTTCTCCGCTCGAAGCGCTGAGCATAGGCGTAAACGTCGGAGAAAACGACGCGTGTCTTAGGACAAATCTCGTCACGTTAAGCGACGCGGACGCGTTCGAGGACCGCATAATGGTAGACTATTCGGCGGGAGAAATAAGCACGGAAGAGGCGAAACAAATCATCGACGCGGTAAACGAATTTGCGTCGAACGGAATAATCGAGTTCCACGCGGGCGTAAGTTATCGCCATTGCGCGCTTTTGCACGGAAGCAAAGACCTTGCCGTCGAGTTCACCCCGCCGCACGATATCAGCGGTAAAAAAATCGGGGAATACCTGCCGAAAGGCGACGGCGCGGACGTGTTTATCGAACTTATAAAGAAATCGCTCGAAGTGCTTAAAAACCACCCCGTCAACGTGAAACGCAGAGAAGAGGGCAAGCGTGAAGCGAGCGCGGTATGGTTTTGGGGAAAAGGGACGAGACCCGATTTGGAATCGTTTGAAAAGAAGTACGGGCTTAAAGGAGCGATGATAAGCGCGACCGATTTATTGCGCGGTATAGCGGTAGGCGTCGGAATGGACGTCATCGACGTACCGGGCGCAACGGGTACGCTTTCGACCAACTTTACAGGGAAAGCGGAAGCGTGCGTGGAAGCGGCGAAAACGCACGATTACGTTTACGTTCACTTTGAAGCGCCCGACGAATGCGGGCATCAGGGCGACGCGCAAGGGAAGATAAAATCCATCGAGAAAATCGACGAAGTAGTAGGGTACGTCAAAGAAAAAATGGACGAAAGCGGCGAAGAGTACTGTCTTGCCGTTCTGCCCGACCATTTTACGCCGCTTGCTACGAGAACGCATTTGGGCGAACCCGTACCATTTGTCGTTTATAACTCCGCGCGGCCTGCGCACAGCGGATTGAAATATACCGAACGCGACGGGGAAAAGGGAATATATTTAAGCAACGGCAGAGCGCTTATACAATATATGATGAAATGCTGATAAACCGAAGATGAAGATATTTAAGGAGTAAAACAAAATGAAAGAACTTACCACAACTACGCTCAGGAAAGAGTATTTGGAATTTTTCAAGAGCAAGGGGCACGCCGTAATCTCCGGCGCGTCGCTTATCCCCGACAACGACCCTACGGTTTTGTTCACGACCGCGGGAATGCATCCGCTCGTACCGTATTTGCTCGGGCAAAAGCACCCGAACGGGACGCGACTTACGGACGTGCAGAAATGCGTGAGAACGGGCGATATAGACGAAGTGGGCGACGCGACGCACTGTACGTTTTTCGAAATGCTCGGCAACTGGTCGCTTGGCGATTACTTTAAGGAAGAGAGCATATCGTACAGTTACGAATTTTTGACGAAAGTGTTGGAAATTCCCTCTGACAGGTTGGCGGTAAGCGTTTTTGCCGGTGACGCGGACTGCGCGGCGGATAATTTAAGCGCGTCTATATGGGAAAAGAAAGGAATAAAGAAAGAAAACATTTTCTATTTGCCGAAGAAGAACAACTGGTGGGGACCTGCCGGGGTAACGGGACCGTGCGGACCCGACACCGAAATTTTCTTTATGACGGGCAAGGAAAAATGTTGCGAAACGTGTTCGCCTGCGTGCGATTGCGGACGTTACGTAGAAATTTGGAACAACGTTTTTATGGAGTTTTTCAAAAACGCCGACGGAACGTTCAGTCCGCTTAAACAAAAGAACGTTGACACGGGAATGGGACTTGAAAGAACGGTCGCTATGCTCAACGGTTATGCGTCGGTTTACGACATCGACGTATTCAAACCGATAATCGAGTTTATTTACGGACATTCCGCGAAGAAAGACGTAAGGAGTGCGAGAATAATTGCCGACCATATAAGAACTGCGACGTTTATGCTCGGCGACGAAAAGGGAATTACTCCGAGCAACGTTGACCAAGGATATATCCTAAGAAGATTGATAAGGAGAGCGGTACGGTTTGCGAGAGTTATCGAAATGGACGCCAAATTCCTTGCGGAAATCAGCAAAATGTACATTGCGGAATACGCGCCGTTCTACGAAGAACTCAAAAACAACGAAGAAAAGATTATTAGCGAACTAAATATGGAAATCGAGCGTTTCGGCAAAACCGTGGCGCAAGGAGAGAAAGAGTTTGACAAACTGCTCGGATACATTCAAAACAACAGAATGAGCGGCAAAGCGGCGTTCCGTTTATACGACACGTTCGGGTTCCCGATAGAAATGACGGTAGAACTCGCAAAAGACAACGGCATTACCGTTGACGTGGAAGGGTTTGAAAAAGCGTTTAAGGAACACCAAGAGAAATCGCACGCCGGAGCGGAACAGAAATTCAAAGGCGGACTTGCGGATAACGGCGAAGCGACAAGCAGACTGCATACCGCTACGCATTTGCTTAACGCGTGTCTTAAAAAAGTGCTTAACGACGAAAACATACAGCAAAAAGGCAGTAACATAACCGCCGAAAGATTGCGTTTTGACTTTAACTTTCCCCGTCCTCTTACCCCGGATGAGATAAAGAAAGTCGAAGACGCGGTAAACGCGATTATCGATGAAAAAGTTCCTGTCGTATGCGAAGAAATGCCGGTGGAAGAGGCAAGAAAGCGCGGCGCGATAGGCGTGTTCTCGTCCAAATACGGCGAAGTGGTAAAGACGTACACGATAGGAAAATATTCTATGGAAATGTGCGGCGGACCCCATGCAAACAACACGAGCGAACTCGGACATTTTACCATAGTTAAGGAACAGTCTTCTTCAAGCGGAGTAAGAAGAATTAAAGCGGTAATCACGGGACCGCAGAGTTAAAAAAAGAAAGGAGAAAAAGATGAGTAAAGCGAGAGTAGTTATCGTAGCGACGCTGTTATGTATCTTGTCGTTCGCACTGTGCGCGTGCGATCTGTTCGGCAATGGCGGAAACACTAGTTCGAGCAACGGCGAGAACAAGAACAACGGTAACGGCAGGGGAAAAGAAGCAATACGTCAAGTATTTGCAAGACTTTTTCAACGATAAAATCGATTTCTTCGCTGCTGCGGGGATTAATGACGGCACGCTTAACGTTAAAGGGACGCGCGAGTATTTGCAAGGAAACGGCACGATACAAAGCGACGGCGCGTGGTACGTCGTCGGAGAAAAGTTCTTGACGAAATTGTTTGGGAACGAAGTAAAATCTTTCGGTTTTGCCGATAAGATAGTGGCAACCGAACTGTTCGATACAAGCAAAGCCAAAGACGATGCTCCTAAAATAGTAAGAGAAGACGGGTTTGCCGCCTACGATATGACTTTCGGAACGGAAGGCGTAAGGAACTTTATAAGTTCGCTTGCGGAAAAAGCGAAGAGCGCGGTTAAGGGCGACGCGAAAAAAACGGAAGCGCTGGAAAATCTGAAAGGCAAACTTTTGAAGAGTATTTCGGAAGAACATTCGAGTTTTCGTTTTACCGCGCAGGTCGGGGACAATAAACTGCCCGTCGAAAGCGAAATGCAGTGCAAACTCGCGTTAAACATTAATAAGGGTGATGTGAACACTATCGTTAAGGTTTTGTGCGAAAGCGGAATTATCGACCAAAAAACAGCAGACAATATAAACCTGATGTTTTATATTCTAACAAGATTCTCGTGTGATTTAGACGGGAAGTTTGACGATAAAGACGGTGGAAAAGCGGGCGTCGTGCTTTCGTTTACGACGAAAGAAAAATATTATTACGGCAAAGAAAATTGTTCTATGCAAGACGTTGACGAAGAGTTGTTTTATTCGGAGAAAGAAGACGTTGACGGACGAGTAAGGCTGGAAGATTTGCTTGAAAAAATTACGGCGACAAAAGCGGTAGAAATAATAAAAACGACGGTTTTACCGTTGGGTAAAATGGGTAGCGCGATTGCCGCGGAAATAGAAGAAAAACTGGATTTAAGTCGCGGCGTGACGTATGACGAAATAAAAACTAAAATAAAAGAGGTGCTGGAAAAGTACAAGGACAACGAAGAAATCGGGGGAAAAGTCGAATTAATCCTTAACAAACTTTTCAAATAATTATGAAAACTATTTTTATAAACGGAAACGAGTACACGGCGGAAGACGGAACGAAGTTGAAAGACGTGCTTGTCGGGTACGGAATGGCATTTCCTTGCGGCGGAAACGGACAGTGCGGAAAATGCAGAATTAAGTGTAAAGAAATTCCGATTACGGATAAGGATACGCGTTTTCTCACCCAAAACGCGCTGGAAGAAGGATGGAGAATAGCGTGTGACAAAACAGTAGGCGATTATTCCGTCGAGTGTCCCCCGCCCGCCCGCCCCGAAAAGGTTCGCGAATTGTCGTCGTGTAATATAATTGCTACCGTGGACGTTAGGACGATAACCGTAGGCATAGCGGACGACGAGATTGCCGAAAAAGTAACCGTCCAAAACCCGCTTTACGACGGCAACGGAATAACGGGAATAGCGGAAGAATACGAAAAAGACGGAAAACGTCTTACGCATATATTGAGAGCGGTGCTTGCAAAAGAGAGTATAGAACTGTTTGAGAAATACAACAAAGCGCAAGCGGAAACGTTTGTTGTCGCGGCAAACGGCTTGTTTATGCGGATATTGACGGGTATGTCCCTTGAAGGGGAAGAACCCGATTATAACGCGATTAAGGACGAACATATGTTCGATTTGCCGACGGAAACGACGTATTTTTTACCTACGGTAAACGCGTATATCGGAGGCGATTTGTTAAGCGAAACGGTGAATTGCGAAACAAATACGCTCGTACTCGATTGCGGCGACGTTTTCGGGGCGGTATATCTCGGCAAAGAAAACAGTCTTGCGACGGCTATGTGGGATATGACCTACGACGAAATAGGAATTAAAGCGATAAACGCCGCAATCAAAGTACTCGTCGGCGAAAATAAACCTTTTGTAAAAATTTACGGTTCGCACGCACGAAAACTCGAAAAAACGCTTCTCAGCGACGGATTTGACTATTCGATAAAGAAAAAAGAACTTGAAAACGTAGGAAAAGCACTCTCGTCGCTGCGGTTCAGAGCCAAACTGAATAAAGAAAAAAACGGCATAAGCGTCGTAAATATCTTGGCAAACGAAGAATTCCATAAATATTTCGCAGAATAATAATGCAACGTCGGCAACGTGACGTTGCATCCTGTAATCGAACAGAGCAAGTCGCGGAAGAAACGCCTTTTTCCGTCGGCAACGTGACGTTGCATCCTGTAATCGAGCATAGACAAGTCGCGGAAGAAACGCCTTTTCCCGTCGGCAACGTGACGTTGCATCCTGTAATCGAGCAGAGCAAGTCGCGGAAGAAACGCCTTTTTCCGTCGGCAACGTGACGTTTCGTTTGGTTTTGGGGAAAAGGAAAGCGTACAAAAGTACGTGACCGCAGATTTTCGGGAAAGCGTAAAAAAATCTATTTATATCCGCTTTTTTTTAGCGAGTTATAAATAGATTTAATTTTTTGTGTTTTTATTAGGTTTTTTTACGCTAGTTTTTTTACGCGTAAAGTGCCACGCTAAACAAACTTATACGCAGGAAGGGCGGCGGAGAGAGGGGGAATTTTTGCCGAAAAGCAAGGAAAGCGTACAAAGGTACGTGACCGCAGATTTTCGGGAAAGCGTAAAAAAATCTATTTATATCCGCTTTTTTTAGCGAGTTATAAATAGATTTAATTTTTTGTGTTTTTATTAGGTTTTTTACGCGAGTTTTTTTACGCGTAAAGTGCCACGCTATACGCCGCCCGTTAATTAGAGTTCGTCGGTTTTCTCGATAACCTTGATAAAGTCGTACGATTGAGCAAACTCATAAAGTTCTTTCGCCGAGAAATTCACTTCCGTTGCGGCTTCGACGTCCGCCAGTATTGTGCCGTTTTCCGTAGTTATCGTTTTGAATTTAATAAATTTCTTAACGTCAAAGATATATGTTATTTTATCGATTACTTCGGGAGAAGTAAGGATAATTTGCATTTTCAGCACGTTTGTCGTTTGTCCTTTGAGGAGTTTGAGAGGTCTATGAAGGACGACCTGTAAAAGCACGAGAACGAGCGTCGAGAACACGCCGATTACAAGCATGCCGGCACCGATAGCAAGCCCGATACCGGAAGTTGCCCAAATGCCTGCGGCGGTAGTAAGTCCGTGCAGAAAATCGCGTTTGTAAAAAATTATACCCGCGCCTAAGAAACCGATACCGGAAACGACTTGTGCCGCTATACGCGCGCTGTCGCCGCCTCGAACGCCGTCGTGGTTGGGGAGTTGGTCGCTAAAACCGTATTTACTTACAACCATCATAATCGCCGCCGCCATACACACAATCGTATGAGTACGGATACCTGCTTCCTTAGAACGACTTTTTCTTTCCATACCGATTACGAAACCGCAAGCCGCGGCAATGAAGATACGGATTATCCAATTTAACGCGTTGGTAGTCCAGTCAAGTACCACAAAATTAAAAGCACCAATCATTTTATATCGCCTACTTTCAAAATAATAACATATTGTACAATAAAGCGTGCGGTTTGTCAAGTTTTAACTACGTCCGGATAAAAAGCCGCGACGTTGTTTTTAGGGTATTGTCAAAGCACGATATGTATTGTATAATTCTTAATAGCATACTATATCTATATTAGTATAAATACATATTAAAGAGGTGACCCCTTATGACAAAGGCGAAAACTCCCGGAGTGACCGACGAAAGCGGGAAGAAAGTCTTTATTTCCAAGCGCGAATTTTGGACGTTCGGAATAGCGGCTTTCGGGCAAGCGATGATTTACGGCGCGATGTCGAACTACATTTCAGACTACTACCTTAACGTTCTTTTGTTGAGTCCGTGGTTTGTGTTGCTGCTTATGTTGCTTGCAAGAGTATGGGACGCAATCAATGACCCCCTTATGGGTATTTTGGCGGACAACCATACGTTCAAAAAGAGCAAATATAAACCATATATCGTTATTTCGGCACTTCCGATAGCGGTTTTAACGTTCTTTATGTTTTTCAACCCGGGTATCACGAACCGAACCGGATTAATGGTGTTTAACGCCATAATCTACGTGTTGTGGGGTATGCTGTATACTATGAGCGACGTGCCGTTTTGGTCGTTACCGAACGTTATGACGCCGAACCCGAACGAACGCGGCAAAATCTTTTCTTTTGCACGTACGCTAAACGGTATAGGCAGCGCGTTGCCTATATTGATGTATACCGTTTTATCGAGCCTTATTCCTAAAATACGTCCGGATTTAACGAGAATCGAACAAGACAAACTACTATATCTCATCGTTGCGATAACGATGTCGGTAATGGGTGTTTGTTTGTACATAACCGCTTATTTTAACGTTAAAGAACGCGTCCTTGCAATGCGCCCGAACCCGAAACCGTCCGAACCCGAAACGGAGACTGCCGCGCCGAAAGAAAAAGGCGCGATGTTGAAACGTTTGTTTAGTTGTAAACCGCTTATGCTCGTAGTTACTATGGGTATACTTAGTTTCGGCAGATATCTAATGCAAGCCGCCGCGCCCCACGTCGCAAGATACGCGTTTATCGTAGACCCTATCGGCGGAATAAACTCCAAAACGATCGTAAATATCGTTATCGTGGCAAGCGCGGGAATAGGTATGTTCGGCTCGATGCTGTGTATGCCTGCGCTGTATAAACGGTTTAACTACAAGCAAATAGTAATCGGTTCGTGCCTGTTAGGCTTTTTGTCAAGCATAGTGACTACCGTGCTTTGCGCGTTGGTCGTGTTCAAAGAAATAAGTTGGCTTTTCTACGTCTGTATACCGCTTTTCATAATTCAAAGCATACCGCTCGGCGTGCTTAACGTAACGAGTTACGCAATGGTCGGGGATTGCCTTGACTATCTCGAATATTCGACGGGCTACCGCGACAACGCCCTAGGCAGCGCGGTGCAGGGGTTTGTAAACAAGATGGGCAACTGTTTTGCAACGTGTTTCGTAATCATAATGTACCTTATTGTCGGACTTAACGTTGAAGAAACCGTAAAAGCGAGCGAAATAGTCAAAGTTCTTACCAAGTCGCAACAATTCGGAATGAGTTGTCTTGTGTCCATCGTGCCGGGACTATGCTTACTGCTTTGCGCCATACCGATTTTCTTCTACGACCTTGTAGGCGACAAGAAAAAACACGTTACCGAAACGCTTGCGGAACGCAGGGGAAATATCGACAAACACGACGCCGACATAAAAACCGAAACGATAGAGTTAGTCAACGAATTGACGCAAAATCAGTCGGCTCCGGGAATCGACGAGTAAAGATAACCGAAACAATAAACTTAAATAAGGGAAGTAAAAATGTTCAGATATCCGAAATTCAATAAAAAAGGCGAAAAAGTGCTTTGCCGAATGGACGGTATAGGCAAAGAAATGTTGCAAGACATAGCCGTTTTTCTGCTCCGAAAAGGGCAGAAACGCGTGTTTTTTTCGGAAGAAAAAGAAACCGTCGTTTTGCTCATACACGGCAAAGTTCGGTTTGTTACCGACGGGATAGACGAAACGGCGGACAGAAAAGATTTATTCGATGACCTTCCTACGACCGTGCACGTCTGCAAAGGAACCAAACTCATAGTCGAAGGGCTTGAAGACGGAACGCGGTTTATCTATCAAGCGACGACGAACGAAAGAACGTTTGCGGCAAAAATTTATCGAAAAAGCGACGTAATAAGAACGGTAAGCGGCGAAGGAATGTGGGAAAACACGTCTTTACGAGACGTTAACACGATTTTCGACTACGATAACGCGCCGTACAGTAATCTTGTCATCGGCGAAGTGCTTGCTCGGCAGGGCAGGTGGTGGAGTTACGTTCCTCATTCTCATCCGCAACCCGAAGTTTACTATTACGAATTTGACAGAGAAGAAGGCTTCGGCGCGTGTTTTATAGGAGAAGAAGCACACACCATCAAAAGCGGCAGCGTAGCGATGTTCGTCGGCGGGAAAACGCACAGTCAAGTTACCGCGCCCGGATTCCCGATGTACAACGTTTGGATGATACGTCACCTCGACGGCGACCCGTGGGTGAAAACGAGAAACGTTGACCCAAGATACGCGTGGTTAGAACCAGTCTGTACGTTCGTACCAAAGAAATAACCGACCGAACTACGCTAGAAAAGTTGTAAAAACGGCGCATTTCAATAAAAAATCAAGGAGAAAAAATGGCAAAAATCAAACTTACGGTAGGAGAAGCCGTCGTAAAATATCTGGACAATCAGTACGTTTCGATGGAAATAGACGGCAAAATCGTCGAAAATAAGTTCGTTGAAGGGTTCTTTACCATTTTCGGACACGGTTGCGTATTAGGCGTAGGAGAAGCCCTATCGATGGCGGAACACGGCATTAAAGTATATCAGGGCAGGAACGAACAAGGAATGGCGCACGTTGCCACAGCCTACGCAAAAATGAACGACAGGCGAAAAATCATGCCGTGTATGTCGAGTATCGGACCCGGTTCGGTCAATATGGTAACCGCCGCCGCTACCGCAACGGTAAACAACGTTCCGCTATTGCTGTTTATGGGCGATACGTTTGCTTCGGCGCAACCCGACCCTGTTTTGCAGCAAATCGAGCAAACTTACAACCAAGGAATTACGAGTACGGACGCTTTTAAGGCGGTTACAAAATTTTTTGCGAAAATAACTCGACCGGAAACCATTATGACCGCGTTAAACAACGCCATGCGAGTGCTTACCGACCCTTCCGACGCGGGCGCGGCGGCGATAGCGATAAGTCAGGACGTGCAAGGAGAAACGTACGAGTTCGACGAAGAGTTTTTTGTTAAACGCGTTCATCACATAAGACGCGCCGCACCCGACGCTTACGAAATCGAACAAGCGGCAAAAGCCATAAAACAAAGCAAGTATCCGCTTGTCGTCGTAGGCGGCGGAGTAAGATATTCGGAAGCGGGCAAAGCAGTAAAAGAATTTTGCGAAAAGCACGCCATACCGATTGCCGAAACGCAGGCAGGGAAAAGCGTTATCCCGTCAAGCCACGTCCTTAATCTCGGCGGTATAGGCGTTACGGGCAACTCGTGTGCAAACGAAATCGCGAGTAAAGCCGACGTCGTAATCGGGATAGGCACGCGTTTTACCGACTTCACCACGTCGTCGAAATTGTTGTACGCAAAAAGTAAAATCGTTGCGATAAACGTTAGCCCGTTTCATGCGAAAAAAATGGACGCGATAAGCGTCGTTTGTGACGCAAGAGAAGGAATAACCGCACTCGATAAAGCAATCGGGCAGTATCGCTCGGAGTATAAGAACGAAATTCGCGACGCAATCGAAAAATGGGATAAGGAAATGCAACGTCTGATCTCCGTCCGTTACGGCGAAGGGTATGAACCCGAAATAAAAAACGGTATGCCCGATGCTACGGAGA
The DNA here is from genome assembly GCA_934274515.1 of uncultured Clostridia bacterium. Taxonomy (GTDB): domain Bacteria; phylum Bacillota; class Clostridia; order Christensenellales; family DTU072; genus CAG-1782. Next base: position 47,678 of record CAKQTC010000008.1, on the reverse strand, counting down.
AATTCATCAAAGCGACGAAAGGCACGGTTTGCCAAACCGCGGCAATAGGCGTGATAAGACAAACAATACCCGACGACGCGGTTGTCGTAGGAGCGGCGGGAAGCCTTCCCGGGTGCCTGCAAAGAATGTGGCAAACCGATAGTTACGGTACCTATAATATGGAATACGGATACTCATGTATGGGATATGAGATAGCAGGCGCGCTCGGGAGCAAGATGGCGATGCCCGAAAGAGAAGTCTACGCGTTTTGCGGCGACGGGAGTTTTAATATGCTGCACGGCGAGATGATTACCGCTGTTCAGGAAGGAATAAAAATCAACGTGTTGTTGTTTGACAACGAGAGTTTCGGGTGTATAAACAATTTGCAGACAGGGCAGGGAGTTAGTTCTCTTTGCACCGAAGCGAGGTTTAGAAACGGGAACGAACCGATACGGGGCGGCGAATTTATGAATATAGATTATGCCGCGTGCGCTCGCGCTTATGGGTTTGTCGCGTACACGGCAAAGACCGAAGAAGAATTGAGAAGCGCGTTAATCGACAGTTTGAAACAAACGAAACCTACGCTCATAGACATAAAAGTTTTGCCGAAATCGATGACGGACGGGTACGGCGGTTGGTGGAACGTAGGTTGCTCGCAAAATCCGAGAACGGAAGAACAAAAACAAGCGAAGGAAGAGCGCGACGAGCGGCTTTCGAGAGCAAGACAATACTAATAAAAAGAAGGAAATCGTAATGAAAAGAGAAAACGTAAAATTAGGAATCGCGCCTATTGCCTGGACGAACGACGATATGCCGGATTTGGGAGCGGAAAATACTTTTTATCAGTGCATAAGCGAAATGGCGCTCGCAGGATACGAAGGAACGGAAATCGGGAACAAGTACCCGAAAGACCCCGCCGTGCTGAAACACGACTTAGACGTAAGGGGGTTGAGAGTGGCAAACAGTTGGTTTTCGGCGCATATATTGACGAAACCGTTTGCCGAAACGGAAAGAGAATTTAGAGAAAAATGTGCTTTTTTACAAGCAGTCGGCGCAAAAAGAGTGGGAGTAAGCGAGCAAAGTCACAGTATTCAAGGACAAATGAATACGCCCGTGTTCGATTGCAAATACGTTATGAACGACGCGGAATGGGACAGGTTTTGCGACGGACTTAACAAACTCGGCGCGATTGCGAAAGAGTACGACGTTACGCTTACGTATCATCATCACATGGGTACCGTGGTGCAAACCGCGGCGGAAACCGAAAGAATGATGGAAAATACCGACGAAAACAGCGTGTATCTGCTGTTTGACAGCGGACACTTCGCTTATTGCGGCGAAGATTATATGGCGGTTTTGAAAAAGTACGCCAAAAGAATAAAACACGTCCATTTGAAAGATATTCGTCCGGAAATCGTTCGACTCGTCAAAGAAGAAAAACTCAGTTTTTTGCAAGGAGTGAGGAAGGGAACGTTCACGGTTCCGGGGGACGGGTGTATCGACTTCGAGCCGATTTTCGACGAACTCGAAAAAGCGGACTATAAGGGTTGGTTGCTCGTGGAAGCGGAACAAGACCCGGCAATCGCAAACCCGTACGAATACGCGGTCAAAGCAAGAAAACATATAGGCAATTTACTCGGATTTTAATAAAAACAACAAAACAGGAGAGTTATTTTATGATTAAAGTAGGCATTATCGGCGCAGGCAGAATAGGGAAAGTTCACTGCGAAAGCATTATGCGGTACGTCAAAGACGCTACCGTGAAAATCGTTGCGGACCCGTTTTTAACCGAAGAAACCGTAGAATGGGCGAGGGATTTAGGAATAAACGAGTTTACAAAAGATTATCGCGACGTGCTGGGCGACAAGGAAATCGACGCGGTGCTTATTTGTTCGAGTACCGACACTCATTCCAAGATAAGCATCGAAGCGATAGAAAGCGGCAAACACGTGTTCTGCGAAAAACCCGTAGACCACGACGTAAAAAAGATACTCGAAGTAATGAAAACACTGGAAAGGCATCCCGAAATCAAGTATCAGGTAGGCTTTAATCGCCGTTTCGACCACAATTTCAAGGCGGCAAGAGATGCGGTGAAGAGCGGTAAAATAGGCGAACTCAACGTGCTTAAAATATGTTCGAGAGACCCTGCCGCGCCTCCTGTAAGTTATATTAAAGTTTCGGGCGGAATTTTTCTCGATATGACGATACACGACTTCGATATGGTTAGATTTATGTCGGACAGCGAAGTGGAAGAGGTTTTCGCTTACGGCGCGGTGCTTGTAGACGAGGAAATCGGCAAAGCGGGAGATATAGATACGGCGGTTATCACGATGAAACTCGCAAACGGCGCGCTTGCGGTGATAGACAACTGCCGCAGAGCGAGTTACGGATACGACCAAAGAGTGGAAGCGTTCGGTTCGCTCGGACAAGTCGCGATAAAAAACGATACCGATTCGAGTGCGATAATAAGCGACGGAACGGGAGTGCACGCGGAAAAACCGTTGCTTTTCTTCCTTGAAAGATATATGCAGGCGTACGTAAACGAAATAAGCGAATTCGTCGATTGCGTCGTAAAAAACAAAAAACCGACGGCAGACGTGGTAAGCGGATTAAAACCCGTACTTATCGGGCTTGCTGCAAGAAAATCGGTAGCCGAAGGTCGCCCCGTAAAAATTGCGGAAATCGCCGCGGAATACGGATTGTAACAACCGAAAAAGCCGTAACGACTTTTATCCCCGTTTTAATGGGTAGTCGCCGAACGACGAACGACAAAGGACGAAACTGTCTTTATTTTCGGCACGGCGCGTAAAAGCGTTTTGAAACGATAGATAAACGTATTACAAGTTTTTTTTAAGCGAAGAGCGTTAAAATACGGCAAAGATAACAATTCGGGAGAGAAAGATGAAAAAAGAAAGAAACGGGTTTGAAGCGATTGCGAAAGCGATGGCAAGCGACGACAAACTGCGCGCGAACGCGAAGGAATTTATCTCGCTTACGCAGGTTTACGGAGCGGCGATTAAGAGAATTACCACCAAACTCGAAATTTTGGACGAAGAGTTTCATATTAAGTACGACCACAACCCCATTCATCATATCGAAAGCAGGTTGAAAAGCATTCAGAGCATTTACGCGAAACTAAAAAAGAAAAATCTTCCGCTCGAAATCGAAACCATAAAAAACAATATTTACGATATAGCGGGCGTGCGCGTAATATGTAATTACGTGGACGATATTTATCGCGTTTACGAACTGTTGATAAAACAAAGCGACATCACGCTTATACGAGTTAAGGACTATGTAAAAACGCCGAAAAGCAACGGATATCGCAGCCTGCATATCGTAGTCAAAGTTCCAATTTTCCTTGCCGAAAGCGTGGAATATACTCCTGTCGAGATACAAATAAGAACGATAGCAATGGATTTTTGGGCAAGTTTGGAGCATAGGCTTAAATATAAATCCGGCGAAAAAGTGTCCAAAGACTTGGCGTCGCGGCTTAGAATTTGCGCCGAGCAAATAACTTCTCTCGATAAAGAAATGCAAGATATCTATAAAGAAATAGCAGGGGAAAGCGAAGAAGAATAGAACAAAACCGAACGCCGCGCGGAGAACCGTTTTCGGGCGCGGTAGAGAGTAGAACGTTGGTAAATAAAAATTCCGCCGAAAAGTTAAACAATCGGCGGAACTTTTTTTAATTTGGCATCGTGTCGTAAGTTTGCATTAAATTACGAGCGGAATGATTATTCCGATGATTACGACGAGCAAACAGACAAAATAAAGCACCTTCCATACAATCTGTTTGTTTCTGACGTAACGCCAGGCAAGTATTGCCACCACGATAATCATAATGGCGGTAGCGACGGCTTGCATTGCGCTTACGATTTTTGCCTCTACCCCGACGAGATGAAGTATCATCGCGATGAGATAAAGTATCGCCGTTACGCAAATCAACCAAAACGACGCTTTGTTAAGGGTGATGACGCTTCCGCCCGATGATTTTTTCTTGTTTGCCATTGTTGTTTTACCTCCGTAAAAAAAGTTGTGTATTTATTCGTTTGCCTTCTCGTCATCGTTTACGACCGATTCCTCGTCCGACGGTTGTTCGGCGGTTGCAGATGCGCAATTAACGATGTTTTCAAGGTCGAATTTTTCGTCGTATTTGCCCGCGAGTTCGTTGATAAGAGCAATTCTTTCTTGCTTTTCTTCTTCGTTGAGCGAGCCGAGCGCGCCTTGTTCGGCAAGTTCGCAGAAATAACGAATACGTTTAAGTTTGGCGTTGGTTACTTTGTACTTAAACGACGCGAACATCGCTATGCTTATGAATACCGCGATGGATACGCCCATCATAAGTTTTATCGCGAGCAACGCAGAATCGGGTTGCTCTATATAACTCGACGCGTTGCCGGTTTTGTTTTCGATATAGCCGGCGGCGGTCATGACCCAACCGACCAAACCGACGCCGAACGCTCCCGCGATTTTTCTTGCGAGCGTCATCATTCCGCTGTAAGTGCCGGTCGGACGTTTCCCGGTGGCAAGTTCTGCCACGTCGATAGTGTCGGGGAAAATCATCCAAGGCATCATTTGCGCTCCGCCGAAACCGAGTCCCATTACGAGCGCGACGACGGGAATGAGAATAGGCGGAGTCCAAGACGGGTCCATTACCGCAAACATTATACCGCCGAGAATATAAAAAGGCAAACCCATTCTGAAAACGAACTGTTTGCTTTTTTTATCCATCAATATTCTAGACAAAGGGAACATTAATACCGCCGCGACCATAAGGGGAGCAACGATAAACAACGACGAAATATCCATTCCGAAGAGTTGATATCCGTGCCAAACGTCGGTTGCGTAGAAAACGGCGAGCGCGCTGATTATATCCATACACATAAACGCCGCGCAGTACATAATAATGTGCCAACGGTAAGAACGGTTTTTGTACGGTTCAACGTAGTTGTTGATAAACTGTTTGAAATTGAATTTAACTTTCGGAGTGCCGACGCGAACTCTCTCTTTAACGAATAACCCGCAAACGATAAGCCCGATGCCGAACAGCAAACCGAACCCTAACCCGATAATGAGCCAAAAAGTAGTCGGCGAAATGTTAGGAACGAACATAAAACCTTCTTTGCTTATCATCGCTTCGAGGAAAACCAACGGAACGACGTACGAAAGTCCGGACGACAAAGAAGTGAACACGAGTTTTACGGTGTTTGCGTTGTTTCTTTCTTTGAAAAGCGGAGATATATCGCCTGACATCGAACAGTAAGGTACTTGCGTAACCGTCGATACGGTATTCCATATAAGATAAAGAATTAGGATATACGCCGTAAAACCGCTTGTCGAGATACCCCAAGAATGGACGGGCATAAACAACAGCGTAAGAGCAACGATGACGAGCATGCCGCCGACGACCATATACGGCTTGCGCCTGCCGAACCGACAACGAGTGTTGTCGCTGATGAAACCCATAAGCGGGTCGGTTACGGCGTCCCAAATTTTAGCAACCATCATTATAGTGGAAGCGACTGCGGCGGCGATACCGAACGTAGTCATATATTTGAGCATAACGCAGGACATAAGCGCGACCGCGCCACCGTCCATAAAACCGCCTATGCCGTAACATAGTTTTTCCTTGCCCGGCACGACGTCGGGATTAAACGGTTGTTTTTCTCTTTTTTTCATCGTTCTCTCCGTAAAAAACAATATGTTAATATTTAGTATTTTAACATTAATATAATATGATGTCAATGCGGATTTTTCGCATTTTTAACTTTGTCGCGTTCGGAAGGAGATGGGGATAAACGGCGAAAAAACTCGATAAAGTAGAAAAATCGAAAATAAGACTTGAAAAAAGGGGAACGAGGTCGTATAATAGTATAAAAAAGACAATCGGAGGACTATTTTATGACGCGTTCGGAATTTGTTTTTGTTCTTATCGACAAAATTTGCAATCCTTTACAAAACTATCGTCGCTACAAAGGTATGGTTATGGAAAAAGACGTCGTGGTTTACGACGAAAATTATCCGACCGACTGCGTAGGGCAGATTTATTACGACCCTGCCTTAATCGGTAAGGATAAACCCCTTCTGCCCGTTATTCTCAATATACACGGCGGCGGATTCGTCAAAGGCGATATGCATTACAGAAGAAGTCTTTGCAAACGTTATGCAAAGCACGGATATTTCGTATTCAACGTCAACTATCGTCTTAGCCCGAAGTACAAGTTCCCGTCGGCGATTCAGGACTGCTGCAAAGCACTTAACTACATAGCCACGCTTGCGGAAAAGTACAATATAGACGTCAATAAGGTTTGCGTGACCGGCGATAGCGCGGGAGCGTATTACGCGACGCAACTTGTCGCAGTTGCCGCAAATCCCGAACTCGAAGAAAGAATCGGCGTGCCGATAAAAGTTAAACCCGCATTGCTAGCGTCCTTCTGCGGTCCGTACGACCTTGTAAAGAGTATCTCTCTTACCAAATTGCCTTTCAATATAGTATGGGACATCGGACGTTGTTATCTCGACAGCGACGAGTACAAACTCAAAAAAGATTTTTCAAATATAAACGACTACGCCGACCTTAAATATATCAGTCCTATCGAATGGGTAAACGAAAAATGGTGCCCGTCATTCTTGGTAATGAGCGGTAAGGACATCTTCTGTAAAGGACAAGGAGAACTGCTTAAAAAAGAACTCGACGAATGTGGCGTGGAAAACGAAGCGTTCGCGTCCAAAAAGTTTTTAGACAACCACTGTTTCCATTTTAACTTTTGGACGAAAATAAGCAAAGAATGCTTTAAGCGCGCGTTTGCTTTTATGGACGCAAGATTAAAGTAAACGACAAAAATACATTACGTCGCGAACACGGCAGGGTGCGGCGCAAACGCGTTGCGGTAAAGAAAAGTTAAAAATTAAAAGGTCTGCTACTAGGGCAGACCTTTTAATATTTTCATTCGTCGTTAGCCGTTTTGTTTCGTGAATTCGCTGTTCGTGCATTTCGGGCACGGGGGCATTTTGTCACCGGCGTCGAGCGTTACGCAAGTATGGCAATTAGTGCAGGAATACTTGCCGCGTCCGGGTTTCTCGCCCGTCTTAACGATTTTACTGTTCTTCATAACTAACCTCCTTGAAGTGTTTCTGATATTATTTTGAGCCTGATTTTTCTTTTTTATTCGTTAGTTTTCGGTTATTCTTTTGGCAATTTTTCCTTTTTGCGGCAAATAGGTTGACGTTCTTAACGATTCGCGGACGATTACTTCTCCGTCAACGATAAATTCCCTGTACGAGCGGTAAATCGCGCCGTTTTTAGGCAGAGAAAGCAGTTGTTCGGTTTCCCCGGGGACTATCTCGTATTCATCGCAGGGCAACGCGCGAACGAACTCGCTTGCGAGTTTTATCGTGCAGGGCAGGGAGCGTGTGTAAACTACGAATTCGACATAACTTCCGTCATAAAACGCTCCGATATAGACGGGGAACGAAGTGTTGTTCGTAAGCACAAGGTCGTTTTCTTCGCTTACCATTGCGTCAAGTCCGGGCGTAACGTAACTCGGCTCCAACGAGTGCGGACGGGATTTTTCCGCGTCAAGCCCCGCTTTTAACCAAGCGTTGTACAGCGTGGTGGACACCTGACATACTCCGCCGCCTATGCCGCCGGTATATTCGCCGTAAAGAATTACTTTTGCCTCGGAAAAACCGTTTTCCGCCGTCCTTTTCCCTACGATTTCGTTAAAAGACAATTTCTCGTTCGGCAAAACGACTTGACCGTCAAGACGCGACGCCGCAAGTTCGACGTTGTTTTTACGCGCTCTGCCCGAAGTGTAATAAGCGGTTTTTGCTTTGCCTGCCGCTACGGTGTTTTTTCGTAACTCTTCCACGGTAAAAACGGGATGCGTTGTTTCGAATACGGCAGCACATTTTTCGTTTTCAGCCGCTTGCCGCAAGGTCTGTTCGTAGTCGCACGTCCTACCGTTCTTACCTTCGCGAAAAACGAATTTTCCTTTGCCTTCGTACAATATGTTCGGTTCGACCGCAGGATATGAAAGCGACTTTGCAAGGGTTTTTAAGTCGTTGGCTATTTCGGGGTTTACGGTATCCGAAAAAAGGGCTACGTCACCCTTAAATCGCTTTTTTAGCATATTTCTCGGATTGCCGTCATAGAATAAACGAGCGACGAGTGCGACAGACGGAGCGGTTTTATAGGTCTTGTTAAAAACGACTTTTTCGTCGGCTACGACGGAAACGGCGAAAGAAACGGGTTTTATCGCCGCACCGGAAAGGATGCAGACAAAAACAACCGCGATGACGGCGATAAGAGCAAAACAAATTTTTTTATTCATATCGCTAGTATGCGTAGTCGCGCGAATAGTTATTTATATTTATTTTTTACGTTAAAGTATAAAGTAAAATAATTGACAACGGGTCGAAAAGTGTTGTAAACTATGTTTTGAAAAAGAACCGCCTGAAAAGGCGAACAAAATAAAGGGAATAAAAAGGAGAGAACGCTATGTTTTTATTCGGTCTTGCCGCATTTGCGGACGTTATGAACAAAGAAATAAGTTTGGGTTCGTCTTTGACGCTCAAATTATGGCACGTTATTCTTGCCGTGGCGGTTATCGTTGCGCTTATCGCAGTGCTTATCGCGGTATGCGAACGCGCAAGAAAGAAAGGCAAAAGACGCTACGAAGAAGTCGGGGAAACGATAGACGTGTCCGATAAAAAGGAAGAAACGAAGTCCGCTACACCTGCGGAAAAGTACGCGGAACCCGAATACGAAACGCCCGTCGCCGCAGAAAAGTCCGAACAGGTTGAAGAAACCCAAAAAGAAGTTATTGCGGAATCTGCGCCCGAAACGGAAGAAAAAGTCGAAGAAAAGACCGAACAACCCGTTGTTGTCGCAAAGCCCGAAGAAAAAATCGAGCAACCCGTAGCGAAAGAAACGAAGTCCGACAAATCGGAAACGGTAGCGGCGGAAGAACCCGTTAAAGCGCCCGTTAAAAAGCCCGCAACGGCAAAAAAACCCGTTGCGAAGAAACCTGCGGCTAAAAAACCCGCGGAAAAAGCGGTCGAAGAAAAACACGAACAAGAGAATATGCTTGAAAAGCCGAAGGTTAAACTCGGCGACGCGGATAAAGTCGTGTTTGAAGAACCTGCGGCAAGCGATGACGCAAAAGAAAACAAGGTTGTCGGAAAGATAGAAATTTGCAACTCCGACCTAGGCGGATACAATTATTTGCTTTTGGCGAACAACGGTCAACTGCTTTACGAAAGCAAAGCGTATAAATCGGTAGACAGTTGCAGAGAAGCGATAGCAAACTTTATCGACGCGGTTAACGCCGGTAGATTTACCGTTCGCGCGGACAAGTTCAAAAATTACAAGTTTATACTAAAAAGCCCTACGAGCAACACGTTGTTATACATCGGCGAAAGTTTTTCCACGGAATCGTCTTGCAGAAACAACATCGAAAGCGTAAAGCGTTTTGCGCCGATTTCTCCGATAACGGACATTACGACCGAAGATTATGCGGCTAAGTTCGTTCATTACGAAATTCCGGAAGAACTCGTAAAAGACGTGGCGGAAGGTTCCGGCGCGGTAGGGAAATGGGAAATTGCGAGAGTGGACGAGAACTCCAAAACTTCGCCGTACGTTTTCCTTCTTTTCGCCAACAACGGACAACTTCTTTACGAATCGAGAGATTACAAAGCGGAAAGCGGCTGTCTTAACGGTTTGAAAACGTTTATCAACACGGTACGCGACGGATATTTCGTTATCGACCCCGACAAATCGGGCAGATACAAGTTCGTTTTGAGAAGTAAATCCGCAAATTCGCCTATCGAGTACTACGGACAGAACTACGACACGCAAAAAGCGTGCGCGAGCAGTATAGAAAGCGTATATCGTTTTGCGTTGCGCTCGCCGCTGCCCGAAAAAAACGCTAATAAATAATATTTTCGAGTATGCGCAGTAAAAAGATCGCGATTATCGCGTTTTTGACGATACTTTTACTCGCCGCAACGGCGATAGGCTGTTCCGCTCCCGATACGGGGGCGGAATATGTCGTTTTTTACGCCGTTTCCAACGGGAAAACGGATAAATCGGACTGGTTTGCCTTGTCCGACGGCAAATGGGAAAATTCGGTTTACGAATCGGGAACGTACTCGATAAACGACAAAAACGAAATCTCGTTTTACGACGTAAAAAAACAAACCGTCTTGTACAGGGGCAGGTTCGACAAAGATATATTGTCGTTTCAAGCGGACGGAAGTACGAAGTTTTACTATTCGGAAAACTTTTCGGAAGAAAGAGTAATATCGTTAAAAACGGTGTATACGCTTGCAACCGAACTCGGTTATTCGGGTACGCTCGAAGAACTGATTAACGCGTTCAAGGGCGACAGCGCATACCAAATCGCGGTCAAAAACGGGTATAAGGGTACGGAAACCGAATGGCTTGTTTCGCTCGTGGGAGCGAGCGGCATTACTCCGTCGATTAAAGACGAGTTTTGGTACGTAGGGGATAAACCAACGGGAATTCGCGCTGTCGGCGAAAAAGGCGATGCGGGTAGGGGTATAGAAAAAATCGAAGACGTGTCCGAAGACGGAAACGGCGGTAAGTACAAAATTACGTACACCGACGGTTCGACGTATTCGTTTACCGTGGCGTCAGGGAAAGACGGCAAAGGGATAAAAAACATAGAAAAAACCGCTACCGTCGGGCAGACGGACGAGTATACGATTACGCTAACCGACGGCTCGTTTTATACGTTTAACGTAACCAACGGGAAAAACGAACCCGTAGCGTTAACCGCTCAACAGTTGTACGAATTTATGAAGAGCAACGGGTATCAAGGCTCGTACCAAGATTTTGCGTTGCTTTTTGCCGAAACGAACAAAAAGGACGTTAAGTTTATCACCAAAGCGTTGCTTAGTTCGGTAAGCGTGTCGGTAGGAGAACTCGGAAACGGGAGCGAGGGTTCGGGCGTTATTTATCAAATGGATAAAACCGCCGGAGACGCTTTCGTGATAACGAATTTCCACGTCGTTTATAAAGAAAAAACAACCGAGGGAGAACCCGACTATCATACGAAAATAAAAGTTTATTTGTACGGTAGCGAAATTAGAGCGAATTCGCAAACCGCCGCACAGGAAATGGGCATCGACGCCGAGTTTATAGGCGGTAGCAAAAAATACGACATCGCCGTGCTTAAAATAACGGGTAGCGACGCGATAAAGAAAACGATACTCACCGCGGCGGAGTTTACAGACAGCGACAAAGCGTACGTCGGACAAAACGTAATTGCCGTAGGCAATGCGGAAGGAGACGGAATTTCCGTCACGGACGGCACGATAAATTTGGCAAGCGAAAACATCGCGATAAAAGCAATCGACAGCGACGACTTAGTGACAAGAAGAGTTATTCGCGTTTCGGCGGCGATTAACCCCGGGAACAGCGGTGGCGGAGTGTTCGATACCGACGGAAAAATAATAGGGATAACGGACGCAAAACTCGTCGCGCAAAAAGTAGATAACATAGGTTATGCGATACCGTCGAACGTAGCGAAAATCGTTGCGGACAATATAATTGCGCAACACAAAGAAAAACCGAACGAAAAACATAAACTTTACAGACCGCTTATGGGAATGACGATTTACGTTTATTCGTCTATACCCGAAATTGACGAAACCACCGGCGGAATATCTATAAGGGAAACCGTGAAAGTACACGAACAAGCCGCAAACGCGCTTTGCGCAGGTAAAGTCGCGGCAGGAGATATAATAAAATCAATAAAAGTAGGCGACGGCGAAAAAAAAGAAGTAAAACACGTCTACACGCTGACCGACGAAGTAATGAAAGCAAAAATCGGAGATAATATCGAGTTCGTCTTAGACAGAAACGGCTCGGAAATCGTCGTAAGCGTCACGGTAACCGCCGACGCAATGGAGTACGCCGATTGATGAACGGATACACCGAGTTTTTTATAGAAAATAACCGCCTGCTTATCCATATAGAATATTACGGCGGAACGGCAAGGCATTTCGTAGACTATGCGTTAAGCGAAACGGACACGAAAACAACCGCCGAATTGCTCGAAAGCAACGACGAAACCGCTTTGATTAAACACTTAACGGCGCGTTTTTCCATAGGTAACGCCGTGCTTGATTTTTTGAGAGAAAACGGAATAAACGGCAAAATCGTAAAACAAGGCTTCGAAGACGGCGTAAGCGACGTGTAAAATCTTCCGTACAACGGGTCAACGTGACGTTGCACCCCGTAATAATGAAAAGTATGTCGTGGAAAAACGTTTTTTCCGCCGCTCACGTCGCCACACAAGCAAAGTCGAACGGGCAAGCCCATGTGACAAGGCTTTGCATTATAGAGCGGCTATCGCCCGGATGTTTCGACTACGCTCGACGTGACAATGGACAAATCCGTATTCTTTTCACTCTCCACCGCAACGCAAAGCGTTGCGCGTAGGCGTTCCGATATTGTTTTAAGAGAGTTTTTCTATTTTTTTACTGTTTTTTTGAAAATAGCCTTAATTTTTGTTTGACATAGTTTTTCCCTGTATATATAATTGCATTGTGTTTAGGAAAAGTAAACTTAGAATTTAGTGCGGTTAGAAACGAATTACGAGAAGTTTATATTTACTAAACAACGCAAGGCGCGTGTTCGGCTGTCGATATGTGAGTGCGGTCGGGGCGAAGTCTTAATAAACGGGAGAGAAAATAATGGAAATCGGAGCGAAAGTTAAATCTTTGCGGCTTAAAAACAATCTTACGCAAGAAGAACTTGCCGATAGGTGCGAACTTACGAAAGGTTTTATAAGTCAACTTGAAAACGACGTGGTTAATCCGTCTATTGACACGCTTAGCGACATACTTGTCGTGCTGGGGAGCAATTTAGGCGAATTTTTCCATAACGAAGACAGCGAGCCGATAGTTTTTCACAAGGAAGACTATTTTAGCAAGGACTACGGCGACAGCGTGACTACGTGGCTTGTTCCTTCGGCTCAAAAGAACGCGATGGAGCCCATCGTACTCGATTTACTCGAAAAGGGAGCGAAAGAAACCGATATGCCGCACGAAGGCGAAGAATTCGGGTTTGTGGTATCCGGCAAAATCAAACTTACCGTCGGCAAGCGTAGTTTTACGGCGGAGAAAGGCGAAACGTTTTATTACAAAGCGGACAAAAAACATTCTATAGAGAACGTAACCGACGAACAGGCGAGAATACTATGGATATCCTGTCCGCCGAATTTCTAAATCAAAGGAGAAGGTGACGAATGAGCGTTATTCAAAGAAAAATCGAAAAAATCATTGAAGTCAACGGTATTACCAAGGTGTTTGACGACGGGGTAACGGTAATCGACGACCTTAATCTCGGCATACGCAAAGGGCAGTTCGTGACGTTGCTCGGGCCGAGCGGTTGCGGTAAAACCACGCTTTTGCGTATTATTGCCGGGTTTGAAAAACCGACGAAAGGCAAGGTTTTCATCGAAGGCGTGGATATGACGGAAGTTCCGCCGTACAAACGTCCCGTAAACACGGTTTTCCAGCGTTATGCGTTGTTTCCGCATCTTAACGTGTACAAAAACATCGCGTACGGCTTAAAGATAAAAAAAGTCGATAAAGCGACGATAAAAGAAAAAGTAACCGCCGCGTTAAAACTCGTCAATCTCGAAGGGTACGAGCATCGTAACGTAACCAGTCTTTCCGGCGGACAGCAACAGAGAGTCGCGATAGCGAGAGCGCTTGTATGCGAACCGTCGGTTCTTCTTCTCGACGAGCCGTTAGGCGCGCTTGACCTTAAAATGCGTAAAGAAATGCAGAGCGAACTTATTTCGATGCACAAGCGTCTAGGAATAACGTTTATATACGTTACTCACGACCAGGAAGAGGCTCTTACGATGAGCGACGTGGTAGTGGTAATGAACGACGGCGTTATTCAGCAAATCGGAACGCCGCAAAAGGTATACGACGAACCGAGCAACGCGTTTGTCGCGTCGTTTATCGGCGAGAGTAACATCGTAAGCGGAGTTATGCCGAGAGATTATTGCGTATCTTTCCTTGGCGAGCAACTCGAATGTATGGACAAAGGGTTCGAGCGGAACGAAAAAGTAGACCTCGTAATTCGTCCCGAAGACATAAACGTATATTCCGCGGACAGCGGCAAAGGACAGTTTGACGGGAAAGTGCTCGGGTCGGTTTTCAAAGGAACGTACTACGAAATGGAAATCGAAGCGAACGGATACGAATTTACCGTTCAATCCACGAAAAACCAAACCGTCGGGTCGTTCGTTCGGTTGGGCGTCGCTCCGAACGGTATTCACATTATGAAAAAACTTCGTTCGGTCAACGAATTTTACGGCGAAGTTTCTTCCGAAAACACGGTTTATTTTTGCGGCGGCGATTTCGAGTTCGAAAACAACAACGGTTTTGAAAAAGGCAAGAGAGTTAAAATCAGCGTAGGGTTTGACGCGGTTACCCTTACCGACGACGAGCAAGACGGTGTAATCGGCGCGAACGTAACGCAATCCTTATATAAAGGTAACTATTATCAAGTACAAATATACACCGACACGGACGAAGACTTCTACATCGATACCGTAGACGAATGGGACAACGACGACCGCGTAGGCGTACTTATCGACAAAACGAAAATTATCGTAACGGAAGCAGAGGACGAGAATGAAGAAGAAAATTAAACTCAAATTCAAAAAAGAATATCTTGCTTTTCCGTATCTTGCCGTGAGCATAATTTTTGTAATCGTACCGCTAGTGCTCATACTCGTATACGCGTTTACCGACAGTTCGGGCAACTTTTCGTTGGCGGCGTTTCACCGACTAACCGTTGCGACGTCGTGGAAAAGCATAGTAAGAAGTTTACTTATGGCGTTTCTTACCACCGTAGGGTGCTTGGTTCTTGCATATCCGACGGCGGTTGCGCTTACCAAAATCAAAGCGAGCAAACGTACGATAGTGCTTATGGCGTTCGTGATGCCGATGTGGATAAACTCTCTGCTTCGAATTTACGCCGTAAAACTGTTTTTTAGCGACATAATGGGTATGGAAAAAGGGTTTATGCTCACGCTTATCGGTATGATATACGACTTTTTCCCGTTTATGTTACTGCCTATCTACACGATACTTGCGGATATGGACAAGGGTGTAATCGAAGCGTCGTACGACCTTGGCGCGAGCAAAGCGAAAACTTTTGTTAAAGTCAAACTTCCGCTTTCCGTGCCGGGAATAGTAAGCGGCGTGCTTATGGTGTTTATGCCGACGATTTCGTCGTTCGCTATCTACGACATTTTGGGCTACGACGGCGGCAGCGCGTCTTTTCTCGACGGCAGACTGTTCGGTAACGTCATTTACTACTATTTTGAAAAAGGAATGTACAACAACGGCAGCGCGCTCGCGCTTATACTGTTGGTGCTTATAGTCCTGTCAACGTTCGTGAGCAATCTTATCACGAAAGGAAAAACCGTTAAGAAAGGGGGTACGATAGCGTGAAACGTAAATTGAGCCAAAAGCGAGATATAATACTTAGTATCGTTTTTCTCGTGGCAATGTTAGTCATTACCTACCTTCCCGTAGCGATATTGACGGTTTATTCGTTTACCGATTCAAAAACGATAGGGCTATGGAACGGGTTTAGTTTTGACCTGTATAAACAACTTTTTTCTTCCGAAGAGATACTCGGCGCACTTAAAAACACGGTTATCATCGGCGTAACGGCGTCCGTGCTTGCGGTAATACTCGGTACGCTCGCGTCTATCGGCATACATAGTATGAAAAAAATCCCGAAATCGATAAGCGAATCGGTTAACCAAATCACCATGGTAAACGCGGATATAGTCACCGCAGTCGGGTTTATGTTGCTGTTTTTGTTCGTAATCGTCATTCCGAGCGACTATCTTGCGCTTATAATAGCGCATACGGTGATATGCACGCCGTACGTTATAATGTCGGTAATGCCGAGATTGAGTCAACTTAACCCGAACGTGTACGAAGCGGGACTCGATTTAGGGGCAAAACCGATGAAAGCGATTTTCAGCATAATATTGCCGCAACTTATTCCCGGTATAATAGCGGGGTTCGCGCTTGCGTTTACCATAAGTTTGGACGACTTCACGATAAGCACCCTCGTAAGCAGCAGCGTGGATACGATACCGAGATTTTTGTATAACAAACTTAAAGTAAAAGGCGTTATGCCCGTGCTAAGAGCGCTCAGCGTAATTATTATGGTTGCGGTTATGGCGGTTCTTATCGTTATAAACGTAGTTTCCGTAAATATGGAAAGGAAAAGGAAACAAATGGAAAAGAGCCTGGGAGGTAAAGGTGAATAAGAAATTTTTAGCGTTCGTTTTAATAGCGTTTTTGCTTATTGCCGTTTCCGCCGTCTTTTCGGGTTGTTCCGCAGACAGGGAGATAACCATAAGAATAGCCGCGCCGGGCGAATATATGGATCCCGAAACGTATTACGGGTTTGTAGACTGGTATTATGAAAAAACGGGCAAAAAAGTACGCGTGGAATACAACGAATTCGACACGCTTGAAAACCTGTATACTTGGATAAGTATCAAAAAAGAAGATTACGACCTTATCTGTCCGTCGGACTATATGATACAAAGATTTGACAGCGAAGGACTCGTGCAACCGATTAACGAACAAACGCGCGCGCTTTTGAACGAGAGAATCGACCCGAGAGTAATCGAAATGGTCAAGAATTCGTACGACCCCGATTTCAAACTCAGCGCGCCGTATATGTGGGGAACGCTCGGAATAATGTTTAACGTGAACAGCGACGGCAAACCCGGGTTGCAAAACGAACTCGACGAGATGAACTCGTGGGAGGTGTTTTGGAATGCGAAACACAAAGACAAAATCTTTATGAAAGACTCGGTGCGCGACGCGTATTCGGTGGCGGCTATCTATAACAGACGGGAAGAAATACGAGCCGCGTTAGGTGAGAATCTTAACTATGATAACCCTGCGTACAGAGAAATTTTGCTTGATATTTTCGACAAAACCGACGAAGCAACGATAAAAGCCGCGGAAAAGGCGCTTATGGCGCAAAAACGCAATGTCCACGACTATGAAGTCGATTCGGCGAAAGACGAACTGCTTAGGGATAGCAACGGCAAAAAAGGGTACTTCGGGCTGTTTTGGAGTTGCGACGCAGGATACATAATGACGGGAGAAGAAAACGACACGAACAAGAACCTGTATTATACCGTACCCGAAGAAGGGAGCAACGTGTGGTTGGACGCATTTGTGATACCTACGTATTCTAAAAACCCCGATTTAGCAAACGCGTTTATCGAGTATTTGTCGGAAACGGATATAGGATACGACTGTATGGACTACGCGGGAGCGACGACGGCGGTTAAAGCATCGGCGGAGAAGTACAAGGAAATGTTAGAAGAAGACGAAGACGGATTCTTCGAGGGAACGTACGAAGGATTTAGAGAAATGTATATGGAAATGATGTTCCCGTCGGACGAAACGTTGAAACGTTGCGCAATAATGAAAGATTACGGAAAATACAACCAACATCTTGACGAAATGTGGATGGACGTAATACTCAGTTAAGAGGCAAACAATGATAGGTCTTATTATCGCTATGGACAAAGAACTTGCGCCGCTTGTGAAGAACGGTAAAACGGAGCAAGAAACAAGAAAAAACTTAAAATTTTACAAATTTAGAATAGGCAATGAGAATTGTGTGGCGGTTAGAAGCGGAATAGGCAAGGTAAACGCGGCGTATGCCGCAACCGTGCTTATAAACGAATTTAACCCCGACGTAATCGTAAGTACGGGCATAAGCGGCGGACTTGGAAGAAACAACTTGCTTGACCTTGTCGTTTCGACGAAATGCGTACAGTACGACGTAGATACGTCCGCACTGGGCGACCCCGTCGGTCTGGTAAGTACGATAAACAAAATATACTTTGACGCGGAAGAAACGCTTGTAAATGAATTTGCGAAAAAAAGCGGAGCAAAAAAAACCGTTCTTGCGTGCGGCGATAGGTTTGTTGCCGATGAAAAAACGAAAAATATGATAGTCAGTACGTTTGACGCAGGCGCGTGCGATATGGAAAGCGGAGCAATAGCCCAGGTCGCACATCTGGAAAATAAACCCTACGTCGCGTTAAGATGTATATCCGACGGAGCAGGCGACGGTGCAGAACTCGACTACGAAAGAATGACCGATAAAGCCGCGGAAATACTCGCCGAAGCGATAAGAACGACTTTTGCATAAAGTTATCGTATCGCTTCACTTTTTTTACTCTTAACTTTTTACCGCAACGCATAGCCATCCCGTCGGCAACGCGACGTTGCATTATTAGTATCGTCACCCTAAGCGACGCCGAGGTTTTTGCAGACGAAAAATAGCCGCAAATATAAACGTTCCTTAATTTTGGGGTCTTGACAGAAGACAAGGTCTGTGCTATTCTTAAATAAACGATAGGGTTATTCTGTCCGAATGCCCTTTGGACTTGAAAATAAACATGGAGGTTTATATGAAAAAGAACGTACTTAGAATACTTCTTGCGCTCGTCATGGCAGCGTTGGTTTTCGCTATGGTCGCTTGTAACGGCGGCGGTAGCGGCGGCGGTGGCGGCGGCGGCAACAAGGACAAAGACTGCGGCGAAGGCAAACACGTTGACAAGGATAATAACGGCAAGTGCGACGTGTGCGGAAAAGACGTGCCGAAAGAAACCCAAGCAAGTCTTGATGTCGAACTTAAAAAACTTATCAGTAAAGTAAACCCGTATCTTACGACTCTTAAAGAAGTAAAGAAAGATAGCAAACTCGGCGTAGACGTAGGCGTAGGCGCATACTATAAATATACCGGGAAAGAAGCGGCTGCCGGCAACTTCAAACTTGGCGTTAAAGGTAACCTGAGCGCAAGTGATCCGCAAGCCGAAATCGGCGTATCCTTAAACGGAAAAGACGCGAAAGCGGACGGCGAAGACTACTTCAAATTAGGTTATAAAAACGGTAACGTTTATCTTCTCGAAGCGCTTAATAAAATTAACAATAAAGATGGCTCTACGGTTGAAGCAAGCAAAATAAAAATGGACGTAAGCGGCATCAAAGAAGGTATCGAGAATGTGGCAAACGTGGGTATGCAATATCTTGCCTATCTCGGCGGACTGGACGTTCTTAAAAATCTCGATCTCGAAGCGTTCGTAGACAAATTTGGGAACGACATCGGCGGTTTCAACAATCTTAGCGGTCTTCTGAAACCTACTGCGACGGATACCTATACCGAATTCGTAATCGAACCCGATAGCGTAAGAGGTATCCTCGATATGGTATCCGGATTTGGCTTAGACATCAGTAAATATAAAGGAACTATCGACACCGTTCTCGACTACGCGGACAGAGCGCTCGGTTTCTCGCAAAAAATCTTCGGACTTGACGAAGGCGAAAAACTTACTTACGAAAAAATAATGAGCGACTTCCTGCCCGGACTTACGATTAGAGCGAATTATGAAGGCGATGCGCTTAACTCTATCGATATTGCCGTTTCGATGAAAGAAATCAACTTTGAATTCGGTTTGAGCGTAAAACTCGCCACATTCGGTATCGGCAAAACCGTTTCGATTGCGGACAAGGGCTATACCGCTCAGGACGTTAAAGGCGCTATCGACGTAAACCTCGGAAGAAGAAACTTGAAAGGCAAACTCGAATTCAAGGTTAACACCGGCGACGCTCTCGCGAAAGACGGAAACACCGTTGCAAGCGCACGTCTTACCGTTACTAACGGAACAGAGACGACCGAAGCGGCTAAAGCGATATTCGACGGAAAGAAAGTTTATTTGGACGCAAGCAAGGCGTTTGAAGCATTCGGAGCAACTCCCACCGACGCAAAACTCACGTATAAGAGCGACTTCTCTTGGGAATTCTATGCCGACGGAGATAAAACAAAAGAACCCGAATATACCGCAACGAGCCTTGTAGACGCTCTCAACCATGGTTTGAAAGGTATTAAGTATACCGAACCCGTCAAAAAAGACAATAAAGACGACAAACAAGAACCGAAGGACCCTGCGGCAGGTATCTTTACCACTATTTACAACATTCTTGCCGGAAAAGATAATAAATGGACGGGAACAACTCCTGCTACCTTGGGCGACGTAATCGTATTGCTCGATAAGCAAATCGGAGCAGCGCACAAGAACGGCTCTTTCCTTAAATTTGACCTTGTCAAAGACGGAAAAGCACTCGACATCGGCGACATCGGAGCGAGCATAGTCAAACTTCATAACGATAACAAAGACAAACTGACCGGTTCTGTAGATGCAGAAGGTACCGAAGCAGGCGCTACGCTTATCGGAAAAACGGAAGGCGACAAAAAAGTAATCGATCTCGTTGACTATGTTGCGGCATTCATTAAATTGCCGAAACTCGAAACCGTAGACGGAAAAGTTCAATTTGTTAAAAAAGACAATGCACTTGTTCCCGACGAAATCAATAAGGATATGATTGCTAAGTATATCGAACTCGCATTCGAACAATATCCTGCGGACGGACAATATGCAGACTATATCAACAGCGACCTTGTAAGAAGAGTGTGCGGAATGTCTTATAGCGATATTATCGCAAACGGACTTTATGCTTACGCTAGATACGAAAAGAACGAGGGACTCAGCGGATATATCGGACTTAGAGCGGAAAAAGCCTCGGAAATAAAAGATTGCTATATCGAAATCGGAGGATCTATCGGTCTTGAAAAATCCAGCGTCGTCGATCTATGCACAATGCCCGCAGAATTTGAGGGATGTACAGATTTCTTCGCTATCAAAGACGGAACGAACGAAGGAGCAAAAGACCACTACTTAATATTCGACTTTACGTGGAAATTGTTTGACGCGTTCCTTCTTCCGAAGGCTGCGTAATTGAAACGTTACTAACTGCTTACAAAGCAGCGGACAAAACAACGAAATAAAAAGACGCTCTTCGGAGCGTCTTTTTATTTATGTCATTATTAGCATCGGCAACGTGACGTTGCATCCTGTAATCGTGCAATGCAAGTCGCGAGAAAAAACTTTGTCCGTCGGCAACGTGACGTTGCATCCTGTAATCGTGCAATGCAAGTCGCGAGAAAAAACTTTGTCCGTCGGCAACGTGGCTATCGCCCGGATGTTTGTTTCTACTGCGCCGCCGTTCTTTTATGGGGAAGGCGGTATATCGAGTCACATTGTTATTATTCGTTTCAAATAATCCTTGACTTTTTCCATACAAGCGGGAGTTGATTTATGTTTAGGAAGAAGGTGGAAACAATGAAAATCTTTTTCGCCCGTTGCGACGAAAGTTTCGACTTCGACGCCCGCTGCGACGAGTTTATTTTCCATTAGTTCGCCTTGACCGCCGCAAAAATCGTCATGCGTAGAGTACATTATTAGCGATTTAGGGAACTTCTCATTAACGTAGGGAAGTAAATCGGTGTACACGAAATTCGGGTGGTTGTTTATATCTTTTACGGCACACTTTTCGCCCATCAGCGCGTTGGCTATCGAAGAAGCAATGTCAAGCGGCGTTTTTCTCGATAGAATATCGCCTAGTCTGTACGCTCCGCAAAATCCTATAAATGCAGTAGGGGTTATAAGCGGTTTGCTCACGCCGAGCAAGTTCCTGTATTCATCGTTTACGCAAGCGAGAACCGCGCTTGCGGCATAAAACGCGCCTGCGGAATCGCCCGTAAAGACGATTTTGTTTAAGTCGAGAGAATATTCGTCGGCAAGCGCAGGAAGTTTATTTATCGCGTTTATAACGTCGTAACAGCCGCTTGGCAAAGGATAGTTCGGCGCGGTGCGGTAGTTGACGTTGTACACGAAATATCCCAGCCGCGCGTATTCCGAGCAAATTGCTCTTCTGTGGCGTTTGTCGCCTTTTACGAAACCGCCGCCATGCACGTTTACTACAATCGGGTGTTTGCCCGTTGTTTGTTCGGTTAAGAACAGTAAATCGGCGCGAGTAAAGTTGCCGTAGCGGTCATCGTAAACGAAGTTTCGTACTCTCGTTACGTCGGGGTATTTTTTGTAGTTTCTCGGGTAATGCATTACCAAGTCGCTTATCTTGAAGAAAACGCAAGCCTTATTCATTTTTATCTCCGTATACAGTAAAAAAGTGATAAACGTTCATATCGGACGGAATTTCCTTGCCGTGCGTGCCAAGGAAAACGCCGCCTATTCTGTGCGCGCCGTGGTCGGGGGAAAACGTAACGAGCGTTGTTTGACCCGAGTAGTATTTATTGACCGCAGCGTTGATTTTTTCATACGATTTGACGTAATGTTTTGCCGCACGACGGCAGAAGTAGGACCGCGGATGCGTTGCGTGCAACATATCGTCGTATTCTTGATTATAAACTTCGATTACATCGTATTCGTTGCTTTTAATAAGTTCTATTGCTTTATCTACGGATTGACGGTCGTTTTCGGTAAGGAAATAATCGATATTCCTCTCGGCAAATATACGCGGTATGCTTTGCCCGACCTTAGAAACAAGCGCGACTTTTTTCCCTGCGCGCGCCCATGCGTCGAACAGAGTATCGATTTTTAGCACGGGTTTTTCGTATTTGTTTATGCCGTGTACCGACGGCGGCGCGCCCGTAAACATCGTGGCGAAGCAAATAGGCGTCTTTGGCGGAAAAGCCGCTAAAAAGTCTATTTTTAGGTCGCTAAGAGCGTCGAGCGGAGCAAAAATTTTATCCCGATATTGTTTATAGAATTCGCAACCGATAGCGTCGGGGTTGTAAATAACGAGTTTGTCAACGACGCTTTTCCCCGTTTTGGATTTAACCAAGTCGAGAATTTCGTCTACGCGCGTTTCGTCCGCAAATTCGGGTTTTTCGACGCCGCTTACGTCCGCTATCGAACAGGCAAAACGCGTAAGTGGAATTGTGTTAAAGACTGTTTCTTTCATTTTTTATTTCCTTATTTTGTTCGCTCAGCGCGAAAAATTATATTAAATATACCCTTAGTTCGTACGGACGAAGAGAATCGAACGCGTCCTTGTCCGCAACGGGATAATTGCTTAGCGCAAGTTCGCCGCGCGATATATCTACTTTTTTAGGAACTTTGATTTTCGTATCCGCTTCGGCAAAGTTAATCGCGACAAAAAGTTTTTTCCCTTGATAGTTTCTTTCGTAAACGAAAAGTTTTTTGCTGTTTTTATAATATAACCGAAAATCGCCGTATATGACAATCGGATTTTCTTTGCGGAACGATATTAACTTTTTATAGAAGTTAAGGATACTGTTATCGTCGTTAAGGGAATCCGAAACGTTGATTTCATTGTAGTTTTTATTCACGACGAACCAAGGCTTACCCGTGGTAAAACCTGCGTTTTCGCTATCGTCCCATTGCATACATGTACGGGCGTTGTCGCGAGCGGCGATACGTGCGAGTTTCATAAGACGTTCGTCGCTCAGTCCGAATTTTTTGAAGAGGCGATAGCACGCGTGCGTATTCACGTCCGGGTAATCGTCGAGTTTTTCAAGGGGGCAGTTAAGCATACCGATTTCCTGTCCTTGATAAATGAACGGCGTGCCGCTTTGCAGGAAATACATCGCCGCGAGAGCCTTGCCGCTTTCCACTCTGAATTTTTCGCTGCCGTAGCGCGAGATTACGCGCGGTTGGTCGTGGTTTTCGATATACAGCGCGTTCCAGGCTTTGCCGTAGAGTTTGGTTTGCCAAGCGTTGTACACCCTTTTGAGTTTTCTCAGGTTAAACCCGGTGTGAACCCAACTAAAAAGGAAACAGTCCGCTTCCATATGTTGAAAGTGGAACATCATATTGAGTTCTTGCTTGTCGTAGGCGATGTATTTTAGGGCGGTTTTCGGCGTCATCATAGGCGCTTCACCGATAGTTACCGCGCCGTATTCGCTCCAAACCGTCTTAAACTCGTTAAGGAACTCGTGAATACGCGGACCGTTTTTGTAATGCTCCATACCGCGAGCCGCCGGCATAAGGGGAAACCCGTTCGGCAAGCCTTCGCGTTTACTTATAAAAGTAATTACGTCTTCTCGGAACCCGTCCACGCCGATGTCGAGCCAAAAACGCATTATGTTTTTGACTTCTTCTCGAACGGACGGGTTATCCATATTAAGGTCAGGTTGCTCTACGGCAAACAAATGCAGGTAATATTCGCCCCTTTTTTCGTCGTATTGCCATCCGTCCCCCGGGAACGTGCTAGTCCAGTTGTTCGGGAATCTTTTGCCGTTTTTACCTTTGCCTTTACGCCAAATATAATAGTCTTTATACGGGTTGTCGTCGCCGCCGAGTCTGCTCTTGACAAACCATTCGTGTTGGTCGCTCGTGTGATTTACGACTAAATCCATAATAACGTACAGTCCGAGCGAATGAGCCTTTTCGAGAACCCGTTTGAAGTCGTCGAGCGTCCCATACTCCGGATTAATGTTTTTGTAATCGGATATATCGTAGCCGTAATCGCGTTGCGGCGAGCAGTAGAGCGGAGAAAACCAAATTGCGTCCGCGCCCAAGTTTTTAATGTATTCGAGTTTTGAATAAATGCCGATAAGGTCGCCGATACCGTCGCCGTTCCCGTCGCAGAAACTACGCGGCCAAATTTGATAAACTACCATTTCTTTCCATTGTTTCGCGTTCATATTTTCTCCGTAATATAAAGATTTTTTTTGTTTTTTTTGTCGAGTAAGGGTCGGCTTATCGTCGGGTTATTTTTTCGAGCGAACAAACGTCAGCCGAAAGAAAACCATATAAAAAAGTTTAACACGATAACGGTTTTTTTTCAAGAGAGAAAAGCCGTTTTTTTTTGTTTTTCAGACAAAAAAGAGGTATATGGGCGAAAGGAACGCGAAGGTAGGCAAAAAGTGCTTAAAAAAGTTTATAATTAGCGCGGACGATTGACAAAAACAAATTGTTATATATATAATATATGTAATTATATGCTCGCTCGCGCGCGTGCTATACGCAACGCGAGGCGCAAATATTTTAGAAGGAGTTGTCCGATGAAAAAGGCGTTGCGCACCATTCTACTTGCCGTTACCGCGATATTGCTTATCGCCGTTTTATCCGCTTGTCAACAAGGCGGAACGCAAAAACCCGACGACGACAAAAAACCCGAAGAAGTATGTACGCATAACTGGGTTAAAGAAACCACGGTTTCGGGGACGTGCATTGCGAAAGGCTATGAGAAGTACGTTTGTACTTTGTGCGGCGAAACGAAAAACGAGCCGACCTCGTTAGGCACGCATACCTACGTTAATCACGTTTGTACGGTTTGCGGCAAGCGACAAGAAGGCGACGCGACATATACGTCGGGCGAAACAAAAGTATACGTCTACACCGCAAGCGCAAGTATTTCGGGAGATAAAACGTATCTTATGGTCATTGACGGGAACGGCAAAACGGCGGACTACGAAAAAGGGAAACAGCCGTGGGCGTCTTACCTCGAAACGGTAAAGGAGTTGGTCGTTGCAAACGGTGTGACAAGGATAGGCAACAACGTTTTGAACGGTGCGAGTATCTTAAAAAAAGCGACTTTGTCGGACACCTGCTCGGAGATAGGGGACGGCGCGTTTAGCGGTTGCGTTATGCTCGACGAGTTTATTGCGGGAGAGGGCGTTGCTCGCGTCGGAGCAAGGGCGTTTGCCGGGTGCGTGTCGGCGAAAGAACTGCTTTTCCCGGCAAGTACGGTACATTTCGGAACGGGCGCGTTTGCCGGGTGTGAAAAATTGAGAAGTATGTCGATAGGGCTTCCGTCCGAAGAGAGCGCAGAAGAGCCGTTTTTCGGTAAAATGTTCGGCGAAGGCGACGGAAGACAGAAGTTTCGGTTCGACGAAAACGGACGCAATTATTCGTTCGCCGTACCCAAAACGCTTATTTATCTCGAAATCAAGGGAAACGGCAAAATCGCGAGAAACGCGTTTCAGGGCTGTGACGGAATAAAGAAAATTACCCTTTCGGGCGCGATAACGGAAATCGAGAAAGAGGCATTTCGCGGCTGTCAAGGGCTTAGAGAGTTTATTTTCGGCGAAAAATCGCAAGAAACATTGACAAAAATCGACAAATACGCGTTTGAAGGGTGCAAGTTACTCGGTGCGGAACCCGAAAAAAAGGACGAGGGTTTCATGCAGTTTACGTTGCCGAAATCACTTGTAACCATCGAAGATTTTGCATTCAAAAACTGCATCGGAATGGTTTCCGCGGACGTATCCGCTACGGGAATAACGACCTTGCCGCGCGGAGCGTTTGCCGGTTGTACCGCACTCAAAGAGTTAACCCTTCCCGAAAGTCTGCAATCGATAGGGGCGGAGGCGTTTGAAAATTCGGGGCTTGAAAAGATAAAAATCGGAAAAAACGTGGACGGTATAGGAAAAAACGCGTTTAACGATTGTTCGAGATTGACGGAAATATACATCGACAGCGAAACGATATGCGCCAGAGCGGACGGCGACGCGAGCAGATTGTTCGATATCGGCAGGACGTATGTTTTTCTTGCAAAAGACATAGGAAGCAAAGCGTGGATAGAAACAAACGCGCCGAGAGGGTTCGTAGGGACGAAATGCAGATTCAAAGCCTACGACGAAAAAACGGGCTATTACGCGTGGGAAGTTAAAAACGAAAAAAATTAGATTAAGATAACATAATAGTCAATTCAACGGAGGAAGGACAAAATAATGCGAAAAGAGAATCCGACCCCGGATTTTATAGCCGCGGAACACGCGGTTATGAAATACTGGGAAGATAACAAATGTTTTGAAAAACTCGTCAAACAAAACGAGAACGGCGAACGGTTTAGATTTTTGGACGGACCTATTACCGCCAACAACGCG
The DNA here is from genome assembly GCA_934274515.1 of uncultured Clostridia bacterium. GTDB lineage: Bacteria > Bacillota > Clostridia > Christensenellales > DTU072 > CAG-1782. The sequence continues at coordinate 20,872 of CAKQTC010000008.1, read as the reverse complement.
ATGGGTATACACCACGCTTGGGGCAGAACGCTTAAAGACACGTTTATTCGCTATAACGCGATGCACGGTAAAAGTTGTCAGTACCAAAACGGTTTTGACGCGCAAGGACTGTGGGTCGAAGTAGAAACCGAAAAAGAAATAGGCACGAAAGACAAACGCGACATACTCGAATACGGAATGGACAAGTTTACCGAAAAGTGTATGGAACGCGTAAGGAAGTTTTCCGGGGTAATAACCGAACAGAGCAAACGTCTCGGGCAATGGATGGACTGGGAACACAGTTACTTTACCAACACCGACCTTAACATAACGAGTATTTGGTATTTTCTTAAAGTTTGCCACGAAAAAGGGTGTCTTGTAAAAAGTCATCGTCCGATGCCGTGGTGTCCGCGTTGCGGAACAAGCCTGAGCGAACACGAGATGAGCGGTAGTTATAAAGACGTCACGCATACTTCCATCTACGGTAAACTCGAAATAAAAGGCACGAACGACAAGATTATGGTGTGGACAACCACGCCTTGGACGCTTACGAGCAACGTCGCGCTTGCGGTTAACCCCGACATAGACTACGTTAGAGTAAGGGTAAAAAGCGACGACAAAACGCTTATTTTGGGCAAAGACGCGCTTAAAAAACTCAAAGGCGACGTAATCGAAGTGCTGGACGAGTTCAAGGGTAAAGAACTTGTCGGCAAAGAATACGTTACCGTTTTCCCCGAATTTCAAATGCAAAACTTCACGCACAAAATTGTGCCGTGGGAAGACGTAGACGCTACCGAAGGCGTGGGCGTGGTTCATATCGCTCCCGGCTGCGGCGCGGAAGACTTCGAACTCGGAAAAAGAGAAAACTTGCCGGCAATTTGTCCTATTGACGACGAAGGAATTATTACCGAAGGGTTCGGTGCGCTTACGGGAATGAGAACGAACGAAGTTCTCGACGCCGTCGTTAAAATAATGACGGAAAGGAATTCGTTGTATCGTACCGAAGAAATCCGGCACAGTTATCCGCATTGTTGGAGATGTAAACACGAAGTCGTTTTCAAACTCGTAGACGAATGGAGTATTGCGACCGCGGAGTTAAAACCGTCGTTAATCGCCGCCGCAAACACCGTTAAATGGGAACCCGATTTTGCCGGCAAGAGAATGGTTGACTGGCTTAACAATATGGGCGACTGGAACATATCGAGAAAGCGTTTTTACGGACTTCCGCTTCCGTTTTATCCGTGCAAAAAATGCGGACGTCTTACAGTAGTCGGGAGCAAGGAAGAACTTGTCGAACTAAGCGAAAACCACTCGCTCGACGGAGTTCCGCACCTGCATAGACCTTACATCGACAAAATAAAAATCCGTTGTCCGCAATGCGGCGAATTAGTCGAAAGAGTCCCCGAAGTAGGCGATTGCTGGCTCGACGCGGGAATTACGCCGTTCAGCACGAAAAAATATTTTTCCGATAGAGAGTATTTTAACAAAAACTTCCCGAGCGAACTCGTAATCGAGATGAAAGAACAGATAAGATTGTGGTTCTATTCGTTACTGTTTATGAGCGTCGTGCTTACCGGGAAAGCACCGTACGAACACGTCGTTACGCACTCGTCGGTTATTCAGGAAGACGGAACCAAGTTCAGCAAGACGGGGAAAATGATTAAGTTCGACGACGCCGCGGAAAAAATGGGAGCGGACGCAATCCGTTATTTATACTGCTCCGCACCCGTTACGGGCGACGTCCGTTTCGGATATAATCTTACCGACGAAACGAGAAGAAAGATAATTGCGTTTTGGAACGTTTACGTGTTCTTTAACCTGTACGCGAGTTTGGATAACCCCGACATCGCGTCGCATAAAATTGACTTCGACTCGCTCGCGCACAGCGACAGATGGTTGCTTGCAAGGACGAATCAATTTCTTAAAGCGGCGGTAAACGGAATGGAAACGTACAGAACCGCGACGGTTATGAAAGAATTCGAATCGTTCACCGACGACGTAAGCAACTGGTATATCCGTATTAACCGTAAGAGATTTTGGAAATCGACGGACAAAAAAGACCAGATGAACGCATACGTTTGTCTATATAACGCGATAAAAACCGCAATAGGAGTTATGGCGCCGATACTGCCGTTTATCACGGAATACATTTATCTTAACACGGTTAAGGAAATCGAAAAAGACGCGCCGATAAGCGTACACCTTACGAAATACCCGACGGAGATAGAAACGCCCGATCTCGGAGACGTGCTTAAAGAAACGGAAACCGCGAGAAAGGTTATCGCAGCGGCGCAAAGAATGAGGAACGAGGCGCAAATCAAAGTAAAACAACCGCTTTCTGCGTTGTATATCGCTGCAAGCGAAGACGTTAAGAAAGAAATTTTACCCCTAGCGGACGTTATTAAGGAAGAACTTAACGTGAAAGAACTTAAATTTGCCGACGAAAGCGAGTTTAACGAAAACTACTTTACCGTAAACTTCCGCGTGGCGGGAGCGAAACTTAAAGGCGAGGCGCAAAAACTTAAAAAACTCGTAGACGCGCTCGATTCGGAAGGAATGGCAAAACTCGGAGAAGGGTTTGAAAAAGGCGCTGTAAGCGTAGGCGAGTTTGAAAATCTCGAAAGCGCGATGTTCGATAAACACGACAGACCGAAAGAAGGGTTTGCCGTCGATAGCGAAGGCGGAATTACGCTTGCGCTCGATAAACGCCTTAGTAAAGAACTGCTCGACGAAGGGTTTATAAGAGAAACTATAAGAAAAATACAGGTTATGCGTAAAGATGCCGGGTTTGCGGTAGAACAAAGAATAATTGCGAATATTTGCTGTAAAGACGAAGAAGGCAGGAAAGCAATCGAAGCGTACGCGGACAAAATCAAAGCGGACATTCTTTGTACCGAACTAAGAGAAATCGCAAACGCAAAATGCGAAGATTGTTGCGAGATTTGCGGACACGACTTGAAAATCGGAATAACGCTTTGCTAAAAACAAAATTGCGCCCGTAAAATACGAAAACGATTTTTTACGGGCGAAAAACAAAAAACGATAAAAACGGAGAGAAAAATGCTTAAAGACGTAATAAGAAGCGATTTTATGAACGCGAGAAAAGTCGGCGACCACGCCACTAAGGACGCGTTGGAAGCGATAATAGCAGATATATTGAAAAGAGAAAAATCCGAAGCGGGACACGTTGTCGGCGACGGAGAAGTCATCGAAGGAATAACAAAGGAAATCAAAGTGCAAAAGGAAGTTATCGAATTTTGCAAAGATAAAGCGAAAGACAAAGCGGAAGAAGCGGCAAAAAAAATCGAAATTTTGACCAAATATCTTCCGAAACAACTTACCGAAGAAGAAGTGCTTAAAATAATCGAAGAAGCGGATACTTTTGCGGACGCATCTCCGAGAACCAAAGGTATGATAATTAAGGCGGTTATGCCTAAAATAGCCGGAAAGTTCGATAAATCGCTCGTAAACGGGCTTGTGGAAAAACATCTCGCGAATAAATAATGAAAGAATACGAAGCCATAGTCGTCGGCGGCGGACACGCAGGAATAGAAAGCGCGTTCGCTTTGGCGAAAAAAGGTCATAAAACTTTGCTTATAAGCCTAACGCTAAACGCGTTGGGCTTTATGCCGTGTAACCCGAACATCGGCGGTACGGCAAAAGGGCATATCGTGCGCGAAATAGACGCGCTCGGCGGACAAATGGGTATAGTCGCAGATCAAGCGACTATCCAAACCCGTATGCTTAATTTAGGCAACGGCGCGGCGGTTCACTCATTGAGAAACCAAGTCGATAAGGATAAATATCACCGCCTTATGAAACACCGTTTGGAACGGCAGGAAAACCTCGATATAATTGAAGGCGAAGTGACGGAAGTCGGGTTTGAAAACGGATTCGTGACCGGATTAAAAACAGCCGTAGGCGACGAATACAAGGCAAAAACCGTCGTGCTTGCTTGCGGCGTGTACCTCGACAGTAGAATAATAATCGGTGAATACAGCAAAAAATGCGGACCCAGCGGCTATCAGAATGCGGAGAGTTTAGGCTCCTTTTTAGCGGAAAAAGGTTTCCCGATACGGCGATTTAAGACAGGCACGCCTATGCGTGTATTAAGGGAAAGTTTGGATTTTTCCAAGATGACGGTGCAAAAAGGCGACGAAGGGATTTATCCGTTTAGCGAAATGACGGAAAACAAAGTGAAGAACGACGAAGTGTGTTATCTTACGTATACGAACCCGACGACGCACAAAATAATACTGGACAATCTTGATAGGAGTCCGTTGTATAACGGGACGATAACGAGTACGGGACCGAGGTATTGCCCGTCGATAGAAACGAAAGTCGTACGGTTTGCCGATAAGGACAGGCACCAAATATTTGTCGAACCGGAAGGGGAAGACAACGACGAAATGTATGTTCAAGGACTTTCCACGTCGTTGCCGTTCGACGTACAGGAAAAAATGTTGCATAGCGTAGCGGGAATGGAAAACGCCAAAATAATGCGTTACGGTTATGCGATAGAATACGATTGTATTGACCCGAAAGCGTTGTTGCCGACGCTCGGAACGAAACTTGTCAAAGGGCTTTATTGCGCCGGGCAGATAAACGGCAGCAGCGGATACGAAGAGGCCGGGGGCCAAGGTTTGCTCGCAGGGATAAACGCCGCGTTGTTTTTGGAAGGCAAGGAAGAACTCGTACTTACGCGCGACAATTCGTACATAGGGGTGCTTGTGGACGATTTAGTGACGAAAGGCACGGAAGAACCGTACCGAATGATGACTTCGAGAGCGGAGTACAGACTTAAATTAAGGCAAGACAATGCCGATATGCGTCTTACCGAAATAGGTCGGGAGATAGGACTTGTAGACGACGAACGATATGCAAAATTTTTAGAGAAAAAGCGTAAAAAGGAAGAACTGTCCGTCGAACTAAAAAGGCATTATAATGCCGAACGTGTGAGAAAAGCGTTTAAAAAACGGGAAGAACCCGTGCCGGAAAGAGGAATAAGCGGAGAAGAAATTTTGCGGCGGTCACGCTTAGACAGCGACGCACTCATCGAGATAGACGAGAAGTTTAGCGAATACGGATTTTTGCTTAAACAGGTAGAAACGGAGATAAAATACGCCGGGTATTTGGCAAAGCAGGAGCAAGCGATAAGGGAAATGCGAAAAATGGAGAAACGAGTTTTGCCTGCGGACGCCGATTATGACTCGATAGAAGGGTTGAGATTGGAAGCGAGAGAAAAACTCAAAGAAATTCGCCCTATAAATCTTGCGCAAGCGTCGAGAATAAGCGGAGTAAACCCTGCCGACGTAGTCGTTTTGATGATATATTTGGAAAACCGTAAATAAGTATAACGTATTACGTCAACGCCGCGTCGGCGTTTCGCCGACGCGGCGTTCGCATTTTCAAGCGTATACACGCGGACGGATTTGTTTTTTAAGGGAATATTCGTCGCGTGAATGATTTTGTTATTTGTCGAGAACGGGCGATGACGAAAGCATTGTCGTCTACGGAATGAGTCACGGTGCTGCCGGCGGCGATAAATGCGCCGTCGCCTACTGAAATCGGCGCGACTAAGTTAGTATTTGCTCCGATAAAGACGCGTTGCCCTACAACGGTACGATGTTTCTTTTTACCGTCGTAGTTGCAAAAGACGGTGCCGCAACCGACGTTTGTGCCGCTACCTATTTCGGCATCGCCTATATAACTTAAATGCGCGGCTTTAACGCCGTCGAAGAGAGTACTGTTTTTAATCTCAACGAAATCTCCGACGCGGCAATCTTTGCCTACGCGCGCGCCGTTTCTCAGATACGCATACGGACCTATGGCGGAGCGGTCGCCGACGGTAGAATTTTCTATTGTGGAAGAACGAACGACGCAATCGTCGCCTATTCGCGAGTTATGTATAACGGAATTTTGCCCGACGACCGTATTTTTACCGATGTAGGAGTCGCCCGTCACGGTTACGAACGGTTTAAGCACCGCTTTTGCGCAAATTTTTGCGGTAAAATCAATAAAAGTAGAGCGCGCGTCTTCGATAACGACTCCGTTTTTTGCGTGTAAAGCGTTAATTCTTTTTTGCAACTCGGCGTTAAAAAATGAAATTTTTTCGGGAATAAAAACCTCGGTTTCCACCGATTCGCAACAACGTAAGGTGCCGCAGAAACCGCTTTTTGCAATGAATCCGTTGTTTAACGAAAAACCGCAGTTTTCCGCAATGCAAATTTTTGCTAACGACAAGAGGATTTTGTCCGTTATTAGCGGCATATCGTCGTAAATAACGCACAACACGCCGTCGTTTTCTATCGCTTCGGAAAAGTCCGAAATATCTCTTGCGTTTAGACTGCGATTTTGTACCTCGGCAATAGATAAACCGAATAAAGAAACGGGGAATACGTTTTTTACGATACGGTTAATAATCATAGACAAACTCCGCAACGTAATTTTTAATCTTTTCGAGAGATTTTCGAGCGAGCGTCGCGTCTTCGGATTCTGTTAATAAGCGAATTTTCGGCTCGGTTCCGCTTAATCGAACGACATAGCGAACACCGTTTTTCGCCTCGAAAATGCCATCGCCGTATTTGTCGTAAAAAGCGCGCGCTTGCGCGGCGGTGACCGAAAGTTCGGATGAAAACGACGGACATTCGACAACGGTATCCAGTGCTTCGATAGGGTATTTGACGTTTATTGCGGCGGTAATTAACGCTGTCATAATCCCGTCGCCCGTGTTGAGAACGTCGGAAAGAATAATGTGTCCGCTTTTTTCTCCGCCTGCGTTCAAGCATTGCTCCTGCATATTAAGGAAGACTTCTCTGTCGCCGACAGGGCAACGAATTAATTTGATTTTTGCATTGTTATAGGCTCTTTCGACTCCCATATTCGTCATTACGGTACCACAAACGGCGGAATTAGCGAGTTGACCTTTTTCATTCATCAGTTTGGATAAACAGAAAAGCAAATGGTCGCCGTCGTAAACGACGCCGTTTTTGACGCCGATTACGCGGTCTGCGTCGCCATCGAAAGAAAAGGCAAAGTCAAACTCCGAAGAAAGGGACGATAGCAATTTCGCGTGAGCGGAGCCGCAGTTGAGATTTATTTTCTCACCTGCGGCTTGGTCGTCGCAGTATGCGACGACGCGCGCGCCTGCGGCGCGGAAAACGGATGCGGCAAAGCCGCTCGCCGCGCCGTAGGCGCAATCGAGAAGAATTCTCGCATTATTTAACGTAGGTACGATTTTTGCGTGGTTAAGGTAAATCTCTGTCGCGTCGGGATAAATTATTTTTCCGCTTTTTTTAATGGAACTCTGCGGTTCGATTATATATCTTTCTATTAATTTTTCGGTATCGCGATTTATTTTCGCGCCTGTGCGGGAGAAGAATTTTATACCGTTATAATCGGGCGGATTGTGGCTGGCGGTAATCATTATGCCGTAGTCGCAACCGAGTTTTGCGGTGCATAGAGCAAGACACGGCGAAGGAACGATTCCGAGCGCAGCAACGGAAACTCCGCGTTTTTGTAACGCCGTAGTAAGCACGTCTGCAATGAACCGACCGCTTTTTCGAGTATCGCGCCCGACTGCGACGAAGGAGCAGTCGGGCAGAGCGGACGTCGCGTCCGCAACCTTTTCGAGAAATTCCGAAGTAAAAAAATCGCCGTTTTTGCGAATACCGTCAGTACCGAAATAAGTCATCGGTTAATTATATTCGAGCAACGGCGTAAAAGTGAGAAAAAATTATAGGTGAAATACCTTCTTTAATTCTTGTTTAATCATTTTGAAGTGAGTGCAAAGGGTTACGACAAATATAAGCGCGCTAAACGACGTCGCTACAATCGACGGAATTTTAACGGACAAGTTAAACGCGTACGCGCTTATGCAAGGTATTGCGCCGAACAAACATAAAAGCAAAAGCGTTGCTATATATTTCGACGATTCTTGCTTTTTTTTGAACACGAAAATCAGCATTATGATGTCGCTTACGATGTACACCGCCGGCAACCACGTAATAAAAATCCAGTGATTGCCCCCGATTGCGAGTTTTATAACGGCAAAAACAACCGTCAGCATCAGCGTTTGCCCCAAAATTCGTTTGTGTAACCCGCGTTTAGCGACCACGGTTACGCTTATGAAATAATAAACGTAAATAAAAGAGATAAGAACGGGAAAACACCACAACGTGTTCCTGTCAAGCACAAAATTTAGGGTGACGGTAATAATGTTGACGATAATCGCGACGATAATGTACGCAAATTTTAATTTTTCGATGATGATACGCTTAGTCGCAGGAGTAGGGAACGCGACCTCGCCGTCAGACTTAACGGGCGTGTGGCATAGCGGACAAACATCGGCTTTGCAGCCTATCTCGACGTTACATTTTTCACAACGCATCGCACTCCTCCCTAAAATTAGAAATAACCGTCGCGCCACCGCAAAGCATAGACAAATCCGTGCAGAAAATTCGCTCTACTTCGGTGGAAACAAGTTTGCGCGTAAAAGAAATGACCGTCTTGTCGCCGTAACTTACCACACCTATGTTGTCGGGCGTTTTTTTGTTGCAGTTTAGATTAAACAAAAACTCGTCAACGTACGGATTTTCGCCAAGTTCGATTTTTCCTAAGTTCGATAAAATAAACGTTTGTTTCGGCTTTGCGAATTTACGCCCGGTACGAGAAAGATAGCCCTTGATAAAAAGCGGCATAAATTTGAAAAGCGGCATCTTCGACATAAGCGAAGTAAACCCCGTTTTCAGATCGAGTTCTTCTTTCGTCAGTTGCTTTTCCATAAGGTCTTTTACGATGGGAATTAAACTTTCAAAATCCATAGGAGAATCGAGCGGTAGGATTATTTTTGCGAAAACGGTAAAATTGCCAAGCGTTTTCGACGGATACCGCCGACGTAAATTTATCGGGATAAATGCCGTAAGATTGCGCTTTGGAGTACCCTTTATGCACGCTCGGTATACCGAACTAAACATTAAAGCGGTAAGAAAAACCGTAATCGAGCAGTTTCGCGCGCGCGAAGCGGCAAGAAGTTTGTTTGTGTCTACGGTTGCTTGAATAAGTCCGTATCCCGTGCCGGAAAAAGTTTTACCGCGCATACCGAACGCCTGCCCTGCCGCCATACTGTTTATTCCTTTGCCGAGTTCGGGTTTGACGTAATATTTAGCAAATGCGTCTTCGGTTTCTTCTTCGGAGAAAGGCGTTTCGAGCGTCATTACGTTGTCGGAAGGGAAAGAAATTCCTTGCTCGACGTAGTAGTAGTATAGCACGGTTTTTAGAAATTCCATAGCCCCCGTACCGTCGCAAAGTCCGTGGAAAAAGTCGATAAAAATGCGATTATTGAAATAACTCACACGAAGAAGATATCGATTGTTATGCGAAAAATCAAGCATTTTAAGCAAAACGCCGTCGTCTTGTTCGATGATAAACGGAAGTTTGTTTTCGTCGAGGTACGGGCGGAAAAAGCCGCGTTTCAGTTCGCAACGAAACTGTTTGTGTCTTAAAAATGCCTTTTGTACCGCTTTTTTCAGATAATCGGGCAAAATAGGCGAGGAGAGTTTTACTCCTACACGAAATAAACTCTGCGCCGCAGGCGTGAGTATCATTTGATACATTATGGCTGAGTTATCCAGCCGATACCAACCGTAACGCTCTTTCATTTGCGTAACCACGGCGACGCGGCGAGTTTGGATTGCAGCGTCTTGTAAAAACTTTTCGGGTTGGTGCGGACAAGATTAAGTTTCTTTTCGGAAAGACGTAGAGAAACGTATTCGCCTTCGTGTACGGTCGCGACCGTTTGCCCGTCTACGTCGAGAGAAGGTAGCCCGTATTGCACGCGTAAATTTGTCGGCGTAAGCGTAATAACGCTTTCGTCCCCGACTACAATCGGGCGAGAAGTGAGCGAATGAGCGCAAATAGGCGTCAGTACGAACGTGTGAGATAACGGCGCGATTAACGGACCGCCGGCAGATAAGTTGTACGCGGTAGAACCCGTAGGCGTGGATACGATTATCCCGTCCGCTCGAACGGTGTCAACGTCCTGCCCGTCGATTTTTACGTTTACGGATAAAATATGTCCGAGCGCGCCGCGATGCACGACAGCCTCGTTTATCGCGGTAAAAACTTTGCCGCCGATTTCCGCTTCGAGAGTGGAACGAAGTTCCGAAGCGTAGTTGCCGTCAACGAGTTTCTTAATCGCGTCCGACGAGTTTTTCGGTTCGACGTCCGCAAGATAACCGACCGTACCCATATTAATGCCGAGAATCGGCGTGCCGTAGTCAAGCAACGCCGCCGCCGTTTTAAGTATGGACCCGTCGCCGCCGAACACTATCGCCGCGGAAACGGAAGGAAGTTCGGCTTTGTCGATAGGTAAAATCCCGAATTTGGAAAAAAACTTGCTTTTTTCCGGCAAACAACGTAAGGTAATGCCGTTTGAAACAAGAAAAGCCGCCGCTTCCCCGATATGGGAAAGCGCTGCGGCGGAATTTTTAGACGATATAAGAAAAATTCTTTCGTTCATCTTAGTTTACGGGAACGACCCAACCGAAGTCATCGGGAGCGGAGCCGTTCTGTATGCTCGTTATACGCGCGTAAGCGTGACGGGTAACTTCGCCCATTTCGTTGTTGTTTACGACAAGGTCTTCGCCGCGGAAGTTAAGGACGCCGACAGGAGAGATGACGGCGGCAGTACCCGAACCGAACACTTCGTTAAGCCTGCCTTCTCTCTGTGCTTTAACGACCTCGTCCACCGAGATACGACGCTCTTCCACAACGTAACCGTCTTTACGGAGAACTTCGATAACGCTCCTTCTGGTGACGCCGTGCAGTATCGAACCGACCAAAGCGGGAGTAATGACAACGTTGTCGATAACGAAAAAGATGTTCATCGCGCCGACTTCTTCGACGTATTTGTGTTCTTTACCGTCAAGCCAAAGAACCTGATCGTAACCTTTTTTGTTGGCGATTTCCCCGGCGAGAAGACTAGCGGCGTAGTTTCCCATACATTTTGCTTCGCCCGTGCCGCCGATAGGGGCGCGTACGTACTCTTCTTCGATGATAATTTTCGTCGGAGCAAGCCCGTGCGCATAGTAACTTCCTACGGGGCTTAATATGATAAAGAATATGTAATTGTGCGCCGCGTGTACGCCCAACGCTTTGTCGTTCGCTATCATGGTAGGACGAATGTAGAGCGCGGTCCCGGGGTCGGTAGGTATCCAGTCTTGTTCGAGAATAAGCAATTCTTTAAGCCCGGACATAACTTTTTCTACGTCTATCGTAGGCATACAAAGCCGTTCTGCGGATTTGTTGATACGATTGAGATTGTCGTACGCGCGGAACATCGTAATTTTGCCTTCCTTGGTCTTGTAGGCTTTAAGTCCGTCAAAAATACCTTGTCCGTAGTGAAGAACGTTTGTACAAGGAGCGAGAGAGAAATCGTGGTAAGGTACGATTTCGGGGTCGGTCCACGCCCCGTCAGAATACGTCATCACAAGCATATGGTCGGTAAAATATTTACCGAAACCGAGTTTCGTGAAGTCGGGTTTTTCCTTTTTGTTTTTCGTAAGCGTGATTTTCATTTTTATACCTCTTTTTATAGATTGCAATAGTTAATTAGTAAGTTTGGTATCCCGTTTCGATAAGTAACGGCGAACATTTCCCGGAAAAGAGTTCGTTCGCGTCGTCGATGAACGTCTTTGCTTTTTCCATCGGAACAGCCGCTTTCATAAAGACTTGTTCGCCGTAGCCGATTTGTAAAACTCTGCCCGACGAGTTTTCCACGAGATGTGTCGCTCGGTCGATTTCGGAGTAGGAGAGCGTGATTAGGTACACGCCGCTTTCTGTTCTTTTGACGATTTTCGCGTCGTTAAGAGCGTTCACCGTAGCCTTTGTGTAAGCGGATACAAGTCCGCCCGCTCCAAGTTTAACCCCTCCGAAATAACGAGTAACTACTACCGCGACGTCGGTAAGGCTATTGTTTTTTATTGCCTGCAAGATAGGCATTCCGGCGGTTCCGGAAGGCTCGCCGTCGTCAAAAAACTTTTGCTCGCCGCTTTGGCAAAGTATGGCGTAACAGTTATGCGTGGCGTCGGAATATTTTTTCGAAACATTTTTAACGAACGCCGCGCCGTCGGCATAGTCCGTTATGCCTTTCGCCGTAGCGATAAAAAGCGAACGCTTGATTTCGTATTCCGAACGGGATTTCCCGTCTATCGTCAGGTACGCCGACATTAGTCGATACGCACGCGGAGATGGACTTTTTTGCCTTTGTGCAAAATAAAACCGTTGTTGTATTCGCTGTCGGTAAGTTCGCGATCGTACGAAGCAACGACTTCATCGTCGATTTTTACGCCTTTACCGTCTATCAAACGTCGCGCGTCGCCTTTACTTTTCGCAACTCCGGTTGCAACGAGAACGTCGATAACGTTGCGAGAAGGGAGATTAACGGTAACGCCGGGCATAGCCGATTCGTCGCCGCCGAACGCGCCTTTTGCCATAGACATCGCTTTTTGCGCTTCTTCTTCGCCGTGTACGATTTTGGTGACTTCGTACGCAAGACGCTCTTTCGCAAAGTTAATTCTCTCGTCACGATGCGCCGTGAGTTCATTGATTTCGTCCATAGGAAGGAACGTAAGAAAACGCAGGCATTTGTTGACGTCCGCGTCGTCTACGTTGCGGAAATATTGAAAGAACTCGTAAGGAGTCGTCTTTTTCGGGTCGAGCCAAACCGCGCCTTTTGCGGTCTTACCCATCTTTTTGCCTTCGCTCGTGGTGAGCAATTCAAACGTCATTGCAAACGCGGACTTCCCTTCTTTTCTGCGAATAAGATCCGCGCCGGCAAGTATGTTTGACCATTGATCGTCACCGCCACATTCGAGTAGACAGTCGTATTTACGGCAAAGTACGAGAAAATCGTAACTTTGCATAAGCATATAGTTGAATTCGAGGAAGGATAACCCTCGCTCTAAACGCTGTTTGAAACATTCTGCCGTAAGCATACGGTTGACCGAGAAATTTGCGCCGATTTCGCGCAGAAAGTCAATGTAGTTTAGATTAAGGAGCCAGTCGGCGTTGTTTACCATAATTGCCGCGTTTTCCCCATCAAAAGAGAAAAATTTGCTCATTTGTTCGCGGAAACAAGCGCAGTTATGCGCAATGGTTTCCTTAGTCATCATACTGCGCATATCCGTTCTGCCGGACGGGTCGCCGACCATAGCAGTGCCTCCGCCGATAAGAACGATGGGCTTATGTCCCGCGCGTTGCATGTGACTCATCGCCATAAGCGCGAGAAAATGTCCTACGTGCAAACTGTCCGCCGTCGGGTCGAACCCGATATAAAAAGGAACAGACCGAGAACCGAGAAGTTCATACAGTTCGTCTTCGTAAACCGTTTGCTTGATGAACCCCCTTTCTCTGAGTATGTCCATTACGTTTCTTTTTTCGTCCATAAATTACTCCGTTTTCGTGTTTTAATTATGTATTTATTTACTATTATAAATTTTATATTTAATAAAAGCAAACGAATAACCCTTAAAAAAGAAAAAACGATAAAAATATGAACGGCGTCGCACGCGGAACGGTTCGATGTTCGGACCGTTATCCGAAAAACGTAAAGCGGACCCCACCCGCCCGCCCTATAAAAAAGTAAAAAGTATATATTTTACAAGCAAAATATATATTTTCACAAATCGAGTTAGTGCGAAATATTTGGGTTTTCGGTAAAAAAAAACGCCGCAAATTGCGGCGTACGTATGAGTGAAAACAGGGGGTATTATTTGCGTAATAGATTATATTCGAGTGCGTTTTCTTTTGCTTCTAGAAAGTCCATATACACGCTCGGGTCGGTGTGCTCTGCGTCGAAATAATACGTCGTTTCGTAGTCGATGAGAGATGGTATTCCTCCTTTTTGGCCGTGCATCGCCCATTGATCGACGCTTTTGAAATATTTGAAGTAGCCGTTTTCCCATATTTCGATGGTTTCTACCATCGAGGTGTAGTTTGCGTCGGCGGAGTTTGCGCCTTTACGCAGATTGTCGATACTGCGAGCGGTGGTAACCGGATTGTCGGTATCGAGTTCTAATGTTAAAACGAAATAATTGCCTTTTTCGCTTGTTTTATATTCGATTTTTGCCGATTTTATGGTTTCTTCGGTAATGTTTTGGTCGGTTGCGGTATATTCGTCTTGTTGCGCGGCGCAAAACACGTTTAATTTTTGTTCTTTTGCCCACTTGTCTTCGGAAACCTGTTTTGACTGGTCGTCCCAGTAGCATTCTATCCCTATGATGTCGCCCGTGCCGTCCGCGTTTTGCGTAAGGAATTTAGGCGAAAGACTTTTTTCACCGTAAAGATAGTCCATAACGGAAACGTCGGCGTATGAACGCATAGCGAAAGTCGTGTTTTCGGGAGCGAACATACTTGCAAGTCCGCCAAGTCCTGCCCCGGGAATGGAGTATTCGGTGAAGAAAAATTCCGTATTCGTTTTTAGAACGAACCGATTGCCCTGTATCGGCATTTCCAATATCGTGTTCGGAAACATTGTCGTTTTGCAATTAACGAAAGCGTACATTTTATTCGCTTGTTTCGCTTTTTCGCACGCAATTCGGTACGTTTCGGCGGAAACGGCGATTATGTCGGCTTTTAGATTTTCGTCCGAAGTGTCCTTTCCCGTAAATGCGTCCAGCCGTGCCTTGGTACGCGAAAAGTCTGTATCCCTAGCAGAGGGAACGTGCAGGGGAATGGCGTTTTCGTCGGGAGTAAACGACTGCGGCGCAGGCTTCGAGTTCCCGAAAATGATAATCACGACAAGCAACGCGATAAGCGCGATTATCGAGATAACTTGAAAAGTCGTAAGGATTGCTTTTTTTGTTTTCATATTCGTCACCCTTTTTTGTTTCGACGAAAAGAAAAAGATTATTCTCTCGTTTCTCCGTCGGCTTTTTCGGTTTTGTCTTTATCTGATTTAAGAAAAGCGAATTTTTCGGCTTTTTCGGTTTTTTCACCTTTGTCGTTTTCTTCGAGCGGATTGACGATGACTTTAATGTCGAGAACCCGTCGTTGAGTAAGACGATTTACGATAATGGTAAGATTGCGGTAGTCAAAAGTCTGCGACTTTTTCGGGATATCGCCGATTTGTTCGATTACCCAACCGCTTACCGTCTGCGAGTCGAACGCGTCGAGATCGTTTTCGTCGATATCGAACCGCTCGAAAAACTTGTCGAGTTCCGCCCTGCCGTCTACAAGATAGGTCGTGTCGTCGATTTTAGTAAAATAATTGATTACTTCGTCGTGCTCGTCCCAAATCTCGCCGACAAGTTCTTCCAAAATGTCTTCGAGAGTAACGATACCGAGCGTTCCGCCGTATTCGTCTACCACAACCGCCATGTGAACTTTCTGCATCTGCATGCTTTTAAGAAGAGCGGATATTTTCATATGCTCGGTAGCAACGTTTACCGGCGTGATGTAATTTTTTATCGACTGCTCGCCTTTTTCGAGCGCGGTAAAGAAGTCGATATTGTGAATCATACCTATCACGCTGTCAATGGTACCGTTGTAAACGGGCATACGCGAAAACGTGTGTTCGAGAAACATTTTCTTGATTTTTTCCATCGGCATGTCGATGGGCACGGCGATAACGTTTACTCGAGGAACGAGAATGTCGCCGACTTCCGCGTCGTCAAACTCGATTGCACTCGAAATAAGTTCTCTTTCTTGCATATCGAGAGAACCGTCTTCTTGCGCTTCTTCGACAATGGATAAAAGTTCTTCTTCCGTAATTTTAGCGTCGTCGTTTGATTTGAATATCTTTTTGAGCAAAAATTTAAGTCCGGCAAAGACTATTGTAACGGGGTAAAGGATAACCATAACAACGCGAATAGGATACCCGAACGCGATTGTTAACTTCTCGGCATTTTCTTTTGCTATCATCTTCGGACTGATTTCTCCGAAAGTAAGAACGATAACCGTAGACACCGCGATAGAAACGATACCGCTGACCGCGGCGTTGGGAATAACCGTTTTGAAGATATTGTTGAACAAAACGGAAAGAGTGATGTTGACGATATTGTTACCGACGAGAATGGCAGAAAGAACTTTGTCATATTTGTCGAGAAGGGACAAGGCGTTTTGAGCGCGTTTGTTGCCGTCTTGCGCTTTAATTTTGAGTTTGGTACGATTAACGGAACTAAACGCCGTTTCCGTAGATGAAAAGAACGCAGAAAGCCCTACCAACAAAACGATAAAAATCGAAGACAGGATAATACTGTCGGGGTCAGGGTCTGCGTCAAGAGTTTCTTGTAACATATTTCTCCTTAAAAATAAAAAGTAATAATACAATGGTAGCACGTTTTAATATTTTTGTAAATACATTTTATAAAGAAAAAGCCGAAAACGCCGAAAAACGGAATAAACGTAAACGTAACTATATTGAAAAAAATAAGGATATGAAATCATATAAGAAACCGAAAGATTAAATCCCGACCTGTCGATTCGGTGTTTTTTGTCGTATAATTATTCCGTGGTATTCGACCGAAAATATACGCACGCCGATTTTTTATTAGGGCGCGTACTGGTTTTCTAGCGGCGGCACAGCCGTAAATCGGTCGGAATCGGCGTTCGAAAAGTAATATTGCTTTGCCGTAATACGTCAATAATTAAAATAAACAACACAAAAAGGAGATAGCCTTATGAAAGAACAAACAAAAAAAGAACGTGAAATATACGTCATCGGCCGTCCGAGCATCGAACGTCTTACCCCGAACGAACGCAAAGCGTTTTTTTCCACTCTCTTGTCTTGCGTAATTGAACACTTCAAGGAAAGTGAAAACACAAATACAAAATCGCACCCGTTAAACGATAAAAAACAGCCATAAATCGACGAAAATACCGAAAACCTTTTATTTTTATAATTTCACACGAAGATGTGACAGACAGGCTTGATTTTTTAAGGAATATATGATAGAATATGAATGACAAAACGTATCATATATTGATACGAAGAACTATCAACGCCACGCGCAAACATAGATTTGCGATGAAATTATTAAAAAGGAGTTGACAAGGTATGACAAGTCTGCGACAATCATTAGCAAGCAAGCAAGCAAGCAAGCAAGCAAGCAAGCAAGCAAGCAAGCAAGCAAGCAAGCCGTAAGGCTGCCCTTGGGGGCGAATATAACAAAACATTAACGCACTGCTGCATAGGCTAAACCTATGAGGCGGTGCGGTTTTGCTTTTATAAGGAACAAAAACACAACGGTAAAAAGGTTCTAAGTCGCGTAAGCGACGCGGAACATATCCCCAAAAAATTAAAAGGAGATACGACTATGATACATAATAAAGTGAATAAATCAAAGATATTAGCACTTATACTCGGTCTTACAATGTGCCTTGTGCTTGTCGCTTGCGGCGACAAGGGAAGTGCCGCAACCGAACTTGGTAGCGACAGCGGCGTGAGCGTTGCGGGTGTCTTTGACAAAGACTCCACGCTGTCGGTCACCCTTCACGCTACCGACAGCGAACAAGGCAAGACGGCTATTTCGACAATCGTCAAACCTTACGACAGCGCAAAAGTTGCCGTATTCGACATCGCTATTACAAATGGCGGCGAAAAAGTGCAACCGAGCGGTAAAGTCAAAATTACTATGCCAAAACCGTTCGAGTCCGAACACGGATACGTCACATATCACATAAAAAGCGACAACACCGTCGAGGAACTTGAAACTGCGGTTGACGGCAACAATTTGACTTTTGAAACGACAAGTTTTTCGTATTTTGTCGTTACGGGCTTAGTAAATGCCGATCAACAGCATATACACAGTTACGTCGAAAAAATCACCGAAAGAAACCTCGTGGACAATGCAACTTGCACTCGCAGGGCGGTGTATAGGCTTGTTTGCAGTATTTGCGGCAGTTTGGGCAGAGAAACGTTCGAGTACGGCGAGATCGCACCTCACAACCTACGCGAAGTAAAAGGACACGATCCGCGGTGCGAAAAAGACGGGCTAACGTACGGCAAACGTTGTATAAACCCGGGATGTACTTACACCGAACAAACTGCGATACCCGCAATCGGACACGATATGCAGGACGTTGCGGCAAAAGAGCCGACTTGCACCGAAATCGGTTGGAAAGCATACAAGAGATGCGCACACTATTGCGGCAAAACCGAAGGGTATGAAGAAATCGAAAAAACCGGACACAATTTATCTATAACCGTTCCGCGCGTGGAGCCGACTTGCGAAAAGTGGGGCACCGAGGAATACAAAAAGTGTTCCAACCAAGGTTGCGATTATCACACTGATTATAACGGCTTGCCCGCTCTCGGACACGATAAGCAATGGCACGATCCCTGCAAGGCGACCTGCACCGAGGACGGGTATGGGGGAAGATATTCCACCTGCAATCGCGAGGGGTGCGACTATTCGTCAAAGTCTGACAGATACGTCGAAAAGGCTCTCGGACACCTCCTCAAACACTACGACGCGAAACAAGCGGACTGTCTGCCCGGCTGGGACGAGTACGACGCATGTCAGCGCGAGGGTTGCGACTATAACACCAAAGTGGAAATCCCCGCCAACGGAAAGCACAGTTACGTTTGCGACGTATGCACCACTTGCCAAGGAATTAACCCCGTTAAGTACACTCGCGACGGCAAGTATATATATTTCGGGCACTGGCCGCAAACCCGCGAGAAAGACGAGACCGTAGTCGCAAAACTCAACGAAATTGCGGGAAAGCCGCCCCTTCCGCGTGATAAGGAAAATCCTTATAATTGGGAAAGTCACGAGGGTACTACTTATATGTGGCAAAAAACCATTATCCATAACGGCACGAAATACCTCGGCGTCAAAATGAACGACTATCGCGCGTCGGGGGTTTATAGTCTGACCAGTCGCATTATGGACAACGGATACTACACGTCC
The DNA here is from genome assembly GCA_934274515.1 of uncultured Clostridia bacterium. Lineage (GTDB taxonomy): Bacteria > Bacillota > Clostridia > Christensenellales > DTU072 > CAG-1782. The sequence goes on along the minus strand of CAKQTC010000008.1, from coordinate 1,979 downwards.
GAAGTGTACTGGTTCAAGTATGAACCGATAAAGTGGAGAATTTTGACCACAAACGAAAATTCCGCCTATATTATGAGCGATATCGCTTTGGATTCCTTTTCGATACAGCCGAACAGAAAGAGCGAGAATCGCGATGAATACCAACGATAAAAAATACGTTACCTGGTACACTCGTTCGCCCGCTCCCGCCAACGGCAATCAGGGATATGCCACCTTCGTTTTGGACAGACATGCAAAAGGCGACATAGATAGTATCGATTTGGGGCCCGACGGCGGCGTAGTCCCTGCGCTCTGGATAACCCTTTAAGACAATTCGGAGGAATAAGGCAATCGGGCCGTCTTTAAGTCGCAAATGCGACGCGGAACATATCCCCCACAAAAATTAAAAGGAGATACGATTATGACATACAACAAGGCGAATAAATCAAAGATATTAGCGCTTATTTTAGGTCTTACGATGTGCCTTGCGCTTATGCTTGGCATAGTGTTTGCAAGCCCGACTTTTGCAGTATATGCGGAAGGCGCAACGGGAACGACAGGCGGACTTACGATCGGCGGAACAACATCATCGGACGGCGAAGGGTATTTCTATGACGGCGCGACACAAACGCTGACGCTCCAAAACTACAACGGCAAGGAAATTAAATTTAGCGGTTCGACAATTAAAGTTGAAGGAAACAACACCATAACGGTTGACAAAACTTCCAATCCGGTTCTCAGTTCGGGTTATCCTTATTATGTCGGTATTTATTCTGAATATGAAACCACTATCACGGGTAGTGGTTCTTTGGCAATCAACATTGATAAAACCGATATAACCGATACCACCTATGGTATTTGGGCATATAGAGGTCTTACCATAAACGGCGGTAACATCACGATAGGCAAAGACGTAGATAACGGCAGATGGGGAACCGGACTTAATTCGAACAACGGTTCCATCAGTGTAGTGGAAAAAGCGTCGCTCGACGTTACGGCTACTTGGAGCGCGATATACGCATTAGGTGAAAAAATCACGTTGGCAGGCGAGGGTAATAAAAAAATACTGATAAATAAAGAAGGCAAAAACTTTCAAGCCGACGGAATTGAAGCCGGAAGTGGCGAAGTGGATATTTTGGGCGTGGATAGTCCGGACAAGGGAAAGGTAACCTGTTTATTCTCAAATAGCGGCGGGGGCATTGATACTGCCATTTACGCAAAAAAACAAATCAAAATACACAGCAAAGCCGACGTGGAGGTGTCGGAAAAAATAAGTTCTTCCTTCGTAGATTCTGCGGACAGTCCTGCTGTGGAAATTTCCGGCAGTAAGGTTAAAACCACAACGATAGATGTCGGAACTACGTCTTTTATACAGATATTAGATAGTAATGTAACGGCGGCAACCACTTTATCTTATCCGGCTCAGACTACTATATCCAAAAAATTAGAGATTGCAGGAAAATCCACCGTGTATTTTTCATCGGAAGAAGGTATCCCTATTGCTCCTGCAACGGAAGAAGTCTTGTTCCGACTTTCAGACGGCGGCAGCATTACAATGGTGAGTAACTATCTTTATGCAGATACGCCAAGTCAAGAAATAACTCTCGGTGCCGGAACGGTTATGGAAACGGGCATAAAAGTGGAATTGATTGCAAATCCTGGCACGTGGGTATATGGTTTTCAGTATAAAAATCCTGCTATTTTGAGGTTTGTTCACAGCGCAACCGAGCCTGCATCTGCCATTGCGGACGACGTTACGATAAGCGGAATTACGGATGCGGCTTTGACGGAACAAGATATAAAACTGACGATTACGGGCGATAATTTCAAAGCGATTGCAAAAGATACGGACGTAACGGCGTGGTTTCAGAATATGCCGAAAGGTCTTTCCGCAAAGGTGAAAGCGGACGTTGCGGCAGGCGTTACCGAAATGACGATTACCATAAGCGGAACGCCTACGGAAGCAAGCAGTGCGTTTATTTTGATTGAAATCCCCGTAG
>CAKQTC010000007.1 GCA_934274515.1 uncultured Clostridia bacterium | reverse complement strand
TAAAGGAAGAAGAAAAAAGAAATAAGGCATCTTTAAAAATTAACTTAATGATAAACAAATTGGATGAAATCGAATTAAAGTTATTTGAAAAAATATGATAATCTATTCGATTTACGTTACTAACGCTCCGCCACAAAAGAACTGTACGCACCCTAATTAAAAGTTAGAGTGCGTATATTTCTTTTCTAACGAATATTTCGGCTTAAAAGTCGATTTGAACAGCAAAAAGAAGAATCAGCCGGGCGTTTGCTCGGTTTTTTTATGCAAAAAATAGATATTTGCTATGAAAGTTTGGATAATGTTTTTTTCAATAAGCAAAAATGGAACGATTGTTTCGTGGCGAAGTGAATCGTTTGACGGGGGAGCAAAACAATAATCGTTGCGGATTCGGATAAAAGTATATCGATATATGTTATTTTTGAATATCGCGCTTAATTCGCGAAAGAGTTACGCTCATTTGTAAGGCACATCTAATGTTATATTGCAAAAAATGCAGTTGGTATTTTTTTCACCGGTAAAGTCTGTTAATCTATGGAATAATACGATATGCTTAAAAGTAACGCAAAACAGTCGGAGAGTTCGTTTTTCGTGTGTTAATTTCTGCGAGCGCTGTACTTTTTTTACGGAGAAAATGCCCATTTGCGTATTAGGAAATAACAGAAATAAAACGTTTAGGCGATAGGCTTCGTGGCTATCGCCGTTTTTCATTTAACAAAATTTGCGGTAAAAATTTGTTCTGTTCTAAGTTATACCCAAGACAGTATTCGTTAGGGCAGTAAGCGGAAAGTTTCTATGCAAACTCTCCGCGCGTTATGGTCAACCTTTTATTCATTTATTCGATTATTTGACCGTCGGTGGAAATTGTCACCACTCTCCAGGGAAGGAATTTGCCGCTATTTTGCAACGCGGTCTTTACGGCGTTTTCTATCCCGCCGCAGCACGGGACTTCCATTCGTACGACAGTTACGCTTTTAATTGAGTTTTCGGCAATAATAGCCGCGAGTTTCTCGGCATAGTCTACGCTATCGAGTTTTGGACAACCTACGAGAGTAATCCGATTGCGAATAAACTCGTTATGGAAATCAGCGTAGGCATAAGCCGTGCAGTCCGCCGCAACGAGAAGATTTGCATTTTCAAAATAAGGCGCGTTCACGGGGACGAGTTTAATCTGTACAGGCCATTGCGACAGTTGACTGCTTATCGATACGCGTTGCGCGACATTGCTCGGATCGTGCTTGATTATCTTGGATTGTGTACCGGGGCAACCGCACGGCAATCTTTGTCCGAATTTTTGCATTTTGGCTTGTTTAACCGCTTGTTCGTCGTATGCCGGAGCCTCTCTTTCTTCAAACGTAATTGCACCCGTGGGACAAGCAGGCAAACAATCTCCGAGTCCGTCGCAATAGTCTTCGCGAACAAGTTTTGCTTTGCCGTTTGCCATAGCGATTGCGCCTTCATGGCAGGCATTCGCGCACGCACCGCAACCGTTACACCTTTTTTCATCGATTTTAATTATTTTTCTTATCATTCTTTACCTCCGTAAACTTCGTTTGCTTGTCTTTATGCTCAAAGTATAGTACAATTCATTTGTAATGTATGTTGAAATTTCAACAAACGGAGGCTTTTGTGAATAATTTTATAGAAATATTAACCGAGTGTCGATTATTTCGGGGCGTGAATCGCGACAATCTCTGTAAAATGATCGGTTGCCTTGGAGCAAAAACAAAAAAATTTACCAAAGACCAATTTATATTAACGGAAGGCAACGAGGCGAAATATGTAGGTATCGTATTGTCGGGAGAGGCACAAATCATAAGAATCGACTTGTTCGGTAACAGGACTATTCTTGCAAGAGTTGTTCCGTCGCAGTTATTCGGAGAATCTTTCGCTTGTGCCGATATGAAATCGATTCCCGTAAACGTTGTGGCGACAAACGATTGCGAAGTAATGTTGATAGACGCAAAACGCATTACGCAAACCTGCAACGGCGCGTGCGCTTTCCATAGTAAAATGATTTTTAATTTATTGAAAGTCGTTGCCGAAAAAAATATAATTTTTCACGAAAAAATCGAGATAACTTCCAAACGCACTACCCGCGAAAAATTAATGACTTACTTGCAAATACAGGCGAAAAAAGCGGATAACAGCACTTTCGATATACCTTTTGCCAGGCAGGATCTTGCCGATTATCTCGAAGTGGAGCGTAGCGGTTTGTCTGTGGAAATAAGTAAATTACGAAAAGAAGGACTGATAGAAAACTATCGAAACACTTTCAAACTTTTGTCACAAAACGAACGGGAATAAACTTAAAATCGAACGCGTGTTTATAAATTATCGCGACGGGCAGGAAAAAACCCTGCCTATGTTGAGAGCATAAGAAAAAAATAAAAAATCGCGTACGCTTTTCTTTGCCGTTTATTCCGTTGACTTTTATTTTTTGGTTTTTTATAATTTAATATATTATAAGATTATATTATGGAGCGGTATACGGAATGAAAAAGCCTTTTATAGACAAAGCCAAAGCGGAAGAAATTGCGGCGAAATACCCTACGCCTTTTTACGTTTACGACGAGCAGGGCATAATCGACAACGCGGCGGAATTATATAAGGCGTTTTCTTGGAATAACGGGTTCAAAGAATACTTTGCCGTTAAAGCCACGCCAAACCCCGAAATATTAAAACTTCTCAAAAATCAAGGTTGCGGAGTAGACTGCTCTTCGTATACGGAACTTCTTATGGCGAAAGAATGTGGTTTTTCGGGCGACGATATAATGTTCAGCAGCAACGAAACGCCGACAGAAGAGTTCGTGCTTGCGAGGGAGTTGGGCGCAATTATTAATCTCGACGACATCACTCATATCGAATTTTTGAAACGAACCGCCGGTATTCCGAAAAAAATATCGCTTAGATACAACCCCGGCGGAGAATTTAGCGTCAACAACCGCATTATGGGGAACCCCGCAGACGCGAAATACGGACTTACTCGCAAACAACTTTCGCAAGCGGTATCCGCTCTTAAACAAGAAGGAGTGGAAGAGTTCGGTTTACATGCGTTTTTGGCAAGCAATACGCTTGGGAACGACTATTATGAAGAACTTTCCCGCGTCCTTTTTACGGCAGTAGCGGAACTTATCGCGGAGTTCGGAGTGAAGTTTACGTTTGTCAATCTTAGCGGAGGCATAGGCGTGCCGTATCGCCCCGAACAGCCGAAAAACGACGTTTTCGTTATCTCGGAAGGGGTAAAGCGTTCCTATGAAAAAATACTTGCGCCGAAAGGGATTTATCCTAAAATTTGCACCGAACTCGGACGATATATGCTCGCCCCGTACGGCGCGCTCATAACGAGAGCAATTCACGAAAAACATATATATAAAGAATACATAGGCGTTGACGCTTGCGCGGCGAACCTTATGCGTCCCGCGATGTACGGAGCGTATCACCACATTACCGTGTTGGGAAAAGAAAACCAACCGTGCCAAAAAGTTTACGACATAGTCGGTTCATTGTGTGAAAACAGTGACAAGTTTGCGGTTGACAGACCGTTGCCCGAAATAACGACGGGAGATTTGCTGTTTATCCACGACGCGGGCGCACACGGGTTTAGTATGGGATATAACTACAACGGAAGACTTAGGAGCGCGGAAGTTTTGCTTGAAAAAGACGGTTCTTTCCGACTTATTCGCAGAGCGGAAACTCCGTTCGACTACTTTGCCACGTTGACGATATTACCCGAATTTGCAAAATATAAAAAATAAATATAAGTTTTAACAATATATTAAAGCGGAGACGAAAAAAATGAAAGAGAAATTTCGTTCGTTCGGGGTTGCCGTTAAGCAAAAAGCGGAAAAAGCAACCGATGGTTTTGCGCGCTTGGTGGTGAAAAAACGCCTATTGTTCACCATTATTTTTGCGGTAATTTTCGTTGCAGGGATAGTCGGATTTTTCTTTGTAAACACGAACTATGACTCAACGGCGTATCTGCCGTCGGACAGCGAAGTGAAACAAGGTTTGTCTAAAATGTTCGACAACTTCGGTAGCGGCGGAAACGGCTCGGTTATGATAGCCAAAAACGACGGGAACGAACGAAAATCTGTACTTTTCGACGACGCAAAAAAATTCAAAGAAAAAATATCGACCATAGAAGGCGTGGATAGCGTTATGTGGCTCGACGACCTGTTCGCGACGTTTACCGCCGATTTTTCCGATGAATACACGCAATCGGAGTACGCCGAAGGGACGCTGCTTTTTTTACGAGTTATAGAAAAAATCGATATTACCAAGATGCAGGAACTCATAAAGAGAATCGATTTTACCAAACCCGAAACAGTAAAAACGCTCGTTCAGTTTGCCGTGGATAATGTCTTGAAGAAGAACATCGAGGAAGAAGTCGCTACGGGGAATTATTCGTTCGACGCGGCGAAAGGTAAAAAAATAATTCTTTCTACGTTATTGCAAGCGATGCAAAACCCGGATTTTCTCGGCAAAGCGGGCGAGTTTGACGTTAACCGAACGCAAGAACTTCTGCAAGGCTTTTCTTCGTCTTTGGAAATGTTTTATGCGGCGGACGAAAACGGGAAATATTCTCCGCTCTATCAAGTATCGTTCGTCGGCTCAGACTACGAAAAGAACACTATAAAAGCAATCGATAAAATCCGTAACGCGGCGCAAACCGACGGATACGAAATCCACATGAGCGGCAACGCCGCAACGACGTATAACAGTATAGATTGCGTGGAAAAACAAACGACGTACGCGCTTATCGCGGTAGGCGTGGTCGTACTTGTAATATTGTTTTTATTCAGCACATCGTTTTGGGAACCCGTGTTGTACCTTGCTGCAATCGGCATTGCCGTAATAATAAACATGGGGACGAACGTCATAATGGGCAGCGTTTCGTATCTTACGAGCGGTGTCGCCGGGATATTGCAACTTGCGCTTAGTATGGACTATTCGATTTTCCTTTTGAGTAGATTCAAGCAAGAGAAAGAGAAAAACCCCGACCCGGAAACAGCAATGATAAACGCGATAAAAGCGTCGCTCAGCCCGATAAGCGCAAGCAGTCTTACCACGATAGCAAGTTTTGTCGCGCTTATGTTTATGAGTTATTCAATCGGGTTGGATATGGGCATAGTTTTCACGAAAGGCGTGATTTTCAGCCTTGCAAGCGTGTTTATGCTGTTGCCCGCGCTTGCTATATACAGTAACAAACTCATAGTAAAGACCGAACACAAGAGTTTCAAACTAACGCTATATAAATTTACGTCAACGGTGCAAAAGGCACGGTTTGTGTTGCCCGTAGTTTTGCTTGCAGTGATAATTTTGTCGGCGGTAGGACAGAATTATATGAAGTTCGGCTATGGCGATACTGCGACTTTCGGGAGCGAAGGTTCGTTGATTTTTGAAGACAAACAAGAGATAGAAAGCGTTTTCGGGAGTCAAAATCAACTTGCCGCGCTTATTAAAAAAGACAAAGGGAATCAAACCGTAAAAACAGCCGACGGGAAAGAAACGACGATAGAAGAGGCGATAACCAACGAACTTGCCGCAAAAAACTATGTAATAACCGCACAATCCGCGTCGGTGATAAAAACGAGCGGAATGGACAAATTATTGCCGGCGGCTTTCCTTGCGCAATTTGATAAAGGCGGCGAATATAACCGAATAGTAACGTATCTCGATTTGCCCGAAGAGGGAGAAAAAACGGAAAAAGCAATTAACGAAATCAGGGATGTTTTCAGTAAATACGGCGTGGAAAAAGGAGAGTATTATTTGCTCGGCGGTTCGAGTAGCGCGCTTGAAATCAAAGAAATAGTAAACAAAGACTACACTACGATAACTTGGGTTTCGATTTTACTTGTTATGATTATTTTGCTCGTCACGTTCCGAAATGCGATTTTGCCAGTTTTGCTTATTTTCGTAATACAGGGCTCGGTATGGATAAGTATGAGCATAAGCGTGTTGACGGGCGACGTAATAGTTTTCTTAGGCTATATGATAGTAAGTGCGGTAATGCTCGGAGCAACCATCGATTACGGTATTTTGCTTACGTCAAACTATCTCGAACAACGAAAATCGCACGAAAAATTCGACGCGATAAAATTTGCCGTCGGCAAAAGTTCGAGAGCGGTTCTTACAAGCAGTCTTATACTCTGTTGTGCCGGAATAGTCTTGTCGCTCACGTCTACGATGCCGGCGATAAAAGTATTCGGCGACTTAATATCGAGAACCGCCGCTTCGTCACTTGTATTAGTGTTTACTCTTCTTCCGTGCCTGTTGACGGTTTTCGATAAATGGATAGAAAAAACAACCCTTTACGGCGGAAAGTTTTACAAAGAAAACAAAGAGGAAACGCCGATTACGGCTACCGAAAGCATAGAAACGGTACCCCTAAAAGAGGAAAATATCGATAAGTCCGAAGTTGCTGCCAGCGAAGAAGACATCGGAAAAGACGATTAATGAAAAACTACGTTCTTATAGGAATGCCGTCTTGCGGCAAGACCGTTATCGGAAAGATAATCGCCGAAAAAACGAGAAGAAAGTTTATCGATACGGATGAACTCGTAGAACGAGCCGACGGTAAAGCCATACCCGAAATATTCGCGACGGAAGGAGAACGTTCTTTTAGAGAAAAAGAACGTCTTCAAGTGGAAAAGGCGGCGACGGAAACCGACGCGGTTATTTCGTGCGGAGGCGGTGTGGTTTTAGACGAAAGAAACGTGCGCAAACTTAAAGAAAACGGTTTTTTCGTATTAATAAAACGCTCGGTAAATTTGTTATCGACCGAAGGACGACCGCTTTCGAAAGACAGACAAACGCTAAAAATAATGGAAGAATCCAGAATGCCCGTGTACGAAAAATATGCGGACGTAACCGTAATCAACGAAAGAAGCCCCTACGCCGTTGCGGAGGAAATAATCGGAGAATATAATGAAAATAACGGTAATTAACGGACCTAATCTCGATATGCTCGGGATACGAGAAACAGAACTTTACGGAAAAAAAGACTATCGTTCTCTCGTTCAGTTTTGCAAAGAAGAGGGAAAAAAGCGCGGAATAAAAATTGACTGTTTTCAATCGAATTGCGAAGGGAAAATAATTGATAAAATTCACTCGTGTTACAATAGACGAGAAGGAATCATAATAAACGCAGGCGGATATACGCACACTAGCGTAGCAATACTCGACGCGCTCAAAGCGGTAGCCGTTTTAACGGTCGAAGTCCACATAACCGACATTACCGCTCGCGAGGGCTACCGCAAGACGAGTTTCATATCCGAATACGCCGCGAAAACGATTTCAGGAAAGGGTTTCGACGGGTACGCAGAGGCGATGGACTTTATTAAGGAAAGCACAAAGGAAGAAAAATAATGTTAATAGATTTTCATACGCACGTTTTTCCCGACAGAATAGCGGCAAAAACGATAGACGTTTTGAGTCTTAAATCCGGCGGATTGCAGCCAAGTTACGACGGTACGGTAAACGGTTTACTTAAAAGAATGGAAGACGAGTGCGTCGATAAATCCGTTGCGCTCGGGATTGCGACAAATGCTCATCAAATGAAGAGCGTAAATGATTTTGCCGCGTCGATTAACGGCGAAAAAATCATAGCGTTCGGTTCCGTTTTCCCTGATTCTCCCGATTGTATGGAAGAACTTGAAAGAATAAAGGACCTTGGGCTTAAAGGGATAAAATTTCATCCCGAGTATCAAAATTTTTACGTTGACGAAGAGAAGATGTATCCTATATATAAAAAAGCGAGCGAACTCGGCTTGATAACCGTTTTTCACGCAGGTGCGGATTTAGGATATGCGTCGCCGTATCATTGTACGCCGGACAGAGCGGCAAAAGTCGTAGATAAGTTTACTTCGCCGGTCGTTTTTGCGCATTGGGGCGGCTATTTTATGGGCGAAGAAGTGCTTGAACGTTTAGCGGGGAGCGACGCGTTTTTCGATTTATCGTTCGGGTACGGCTCGTTGCCGAGAGAAGTTGCCATACAAATCGTAGAAAAGCACGGAACGGACAAATTACTTATAGGTTCGGACGGTCCGTGGCATACTATTGCGGCGGAAAAGCGTTTTATTGATACGCTCGGGTTGTCGGGCGACGAGAAAGACAGAATTTTTTATAAAAACGCAAAAAAACTTCTTAGGCTATCCTAATAAGTTTTCCGTGTGAATTTCGGGTTCGACAACGGTATGCGTCGTTTCATCCGTGTTAGGAAGGGACGGCGTATTTTTGTCGTCTTTTTTGTAGAGAAGTTTAAGCAATACGGGCGCGATGAAAGAAGTAACGATTATAAGCACTAAAATAAACGGCATAATCGTGGTGTCGATAAGACCGTTTTCCACGCCCTTTTGCGCGCAAACAAGGCACACTTCCGCACGCACCATCATTCCGATACCGGCTTTGGCAGAATCGGACCACGAAAAACCGCACATTTTCGCGCCGAGACCACAACCTAAAAATTTGCCTAAAATCGCCGCAACTATAAAACATATTCCGAAAAGCACGGTGTCGCCGTTAATGTTCCCGAACGAAGTCGTAAGTCCGATGTTGGCGAAAAATACGGGACCGAAAAGCATATAAGTAGTGATGTCCGCTTTTCTGTCAATGTAGTCGGTTTCTCTCGTTTTCGCGAGCATTAATCCTGCAAAGTACGCGCCCGTGATGTCGGCAACGCCGAAAAATTTTTCCGCACAGTATGCGAAGAGGAAGCACAAAACGTAACTGAAAATCGGGATACGGCGGTTATGCGGATACTTTTCTTCCATTTTTTTGAAGATTCGGCGCATAAACAATCCGATTGCGATTACCGCGGCAAAATAACCGAGAGTTTTTAATAAAACTATCCAAATACCGCTGCTTTCGCCTTTGGCGACGCCTACGACTACGCTAAGCACGACAACCCCGATTATATCGTCGATAATTGCCGCGGAGATAATCGCGGTGCCGATTTTCGAATTAAGTTTGCCTAATTCTTTAAGAGTGGCGACGGTTACGCTTACCGACGTTGCCGTAAGAATAACGCCGTAAAAAAGATTGCTCAAAACGGTTGCTTTCGACCAGTCGTGAAACTTTCCGTTAAAACCGCACGCTACGAGAAAACCGAACGCCAACGGGAAAACGACGCCCAGCACGGTGATGACCGAAGCGGCGACGCCTGTTTTTTTAATGAGTTTTACGTCGGTTTCCAACCCTGCGCTAAACATAATCAGAATAACGCCGATTTTTGAGAAAAAAGATAAACCTTCGTTAGTAAAATCGGTAAGTATAGTTTGATTAGGTATGTATTTGATACAGCCTACGATGACGCCGGCAAGGAGCATTCCTACGACTTGCGGCATACCTATCTTGCGGCAAAAGATACCCAAAATCTTGGATAGAAGTAGTATTAAAGCCAAAGGCAAAAGTATTTCGAAATATTGCATATATATCCTCTTGTTCTTGCCGCGTCGCCCCGCCCACCCGCCCGAAAGGGTAGTGGGAAAGGATAGGCGGCATTGTTTTTTTCGTGATAAGACCGCCGTTTTGCACGGCGGTCAACGTTTGTCGCGTTATCGAATAATTTAGGCGGTTTCTATCTTGCTCGCTTTTTGCAAGCCGAGTTTATCCACCGCGTTTTCGCGCATTTTATATTTAAGAATTTTACCTGCGGCATTCATCGGAAAAGAGTCCACAAAATCGACGTAGCGCGGAACCTTATGTTTTGCCATGTGCGTAAGCACGTATTCTTTAAGTTCGTCTTCCGTCATTGCTTCGCCTTCGTTCAGAATTACGCAAGCCATTATTTCTTCGCCGTACTGGCTATCGGGGACGCCGATTACCTGCACGTCTTTGACTTTCGGGTGAGTGTAAATAAAATCCTCGATTTCTTTCGGGTAGATGTTTTCTCCGCCGCGAATAATCATATCCTTTATCCTACCCGTTATTTTGTAATATCCGTCGGACGTTCGTCTTGCAAGATCGCCCGTATGCAACCAACCGTCTTTGTCGATAGCCGCCGCGGTCGCCTCGGGCATTTTGTAATAGCCTTTCATTATGTTATATCCGCGTGCGACGAATTCGCCGTCTACGTTGTCGGGTAAGTCAATGCCTGTTTCGGGGTCAACGATTTTACATTCGACACCGAATATGGGACCGCCGACGGTGTTTACTCGCGTTTCTAGAGAGTCGGTGGTCTTACTCATAGTCGTAGCGGGAGAGGCTTCCGTTTGACCGTACGTTATACAAATTTCCGACATATGCATTTTGTCGATGACTTCTTGCATCACCTTTATCGGGCAGGGGCTTCCTGCCATAATACCCGTTCTCATATGCGAGAAATCGGTGGTGGCAAAATCTGCGTGGTTTAGCATAGCGATAAACATAGTCGGTACTCCGTGAAACGCCGTAATTCTTTCTTTGTTTATGCAAGCAAGTCCTTTTCTCGGTGAAAACGCGGTAATAGGCGACATCGTTGTGCCGTGCGTTACGCTGGCAGTCATTGCAAGTACCATTCCGAAACAGTGAAACATAGGAACTTGTATCATCATTTTATCCGCAGTAGACAAATCCATACAGTCGCCGATAGCCTTACCGTTATTGACAACGTTGTAGTGCGTGAGCATAACGCCTTTCGGGAAACCTGTCGTGCCCGAAGTATATTGCATATTGCACACGTCGTTTTTATCTATTTTCTTGCGGCGAGCCTCGACTTCTTCGTAAGGAACGAGTGTGCTGAGTTTAATCGCTTCTTCCCACGAATAACAACCTTTGTTTTCAAATCCTACCGTGATAACGTTTTTAAGGAACGGCAAACGTCTCGAATCCAGACGACCGGGTTTGCAAACGGCGAGTTCGGGACAAATCTCGTTGATGATGGCGGCATAGTCGCTGTCTTTATATCCGTTTATCATAACAAGCGTATGAGTGTCCGATTGACGCAAAAGGTATTCGGTCTCGTGAATTTTATAAGCGGTGTTTACTGTCACGAGAACCGCGCCGATTTTGGTGGTCGCCCAAAAGGTGATGTACCAAGCAGGGACGTTCGTCGCCCAAATGGCAACGTGGTCGCCGCGTTTAACACCCATAGCAATGAGCGCGCGGGCAAACTCGTCCACGTCGTCGCGGAACTGCGGATACGTACGCGTATAGTCGAGTTCGGTATAGCGGAACGCGTCCTGTTCGGGGAATTCTTCGCAAATACGGTCGAGTACGTCGGGGAAGGTTTCGTCTATAAGCGTTTCTTTTTGCCAGACGTATTTGCCCGTGTGAGTTTTGTTGTCTTGAAGAGAATGCGTTTTTTTCTTGTAACGCGCCATAAAATTGGCGAATTGAGGAACGACTATGCCGGCGTCGCTGAGTTCGTTTGCCCAACGTTTTACCCATTCGAGAGAAACGAACCCGTCGTATTTAATTGATTTAAGCGCGTCGAAAATACGGTCGAGCGGCATATCTCCTTCGCCGAACAGTTTGTAGCGAAGAACGCCGTCGGCGTCGATTTTACTATCCTTAACGTGGACGTATTTTATGTACGAACCGAGAGTTTCTACCGATTTTTCGGGAGACTCGTTCATAAACCTGTACGGATGGTGTATATCCCACAAAGCGGCTACCGAGGTGTTGCCGACAGCGTCAAGCAGGCGACGAAGGCGCATCGTGTCGGCGTAAACGCCGTTGGACTCGACAAGAAGAGTGACGCCTGCGTCTTTTGCAGGAACGGCTAGCGTTTTCAGTAAATTAACTACGTACGCGTCGTCCACTTCGCCGTTCGGTTTCGGTTCTTGATCGGCAAGAACGCGAATGAATGGAGTGGAAAGTTTTTTTGCAAGCGCGATATAAGAAAGCAGTTCTTCCACGTTTTTTTGTTCGCGATCTTTGAATTTAAGAGCGCAACCTGAACTAAGGCAAGGAATAACCAGCCCGAGTTCTTTTAGTTTGGCTATGGTAGCGTCGATTTTCGCAGGGGAAAACGGAATGGCGTGAATGGCTGAGATTTCGTTGCCGAGTCCGCGTATTTCGATACCGTCAAGTCCGAAGTCCTTCGTCATCGAATAAATTTCCGCCCAAGTAAAATCGGGACAAGCCAAAGTTGAAAAACTGAGTTTCATAGTTTCTTTCTCCGTTTAGTAATAAAATAAATTTTATCATCTATATAAACGTTTGGCAAACGAAACGACAAAATAAATAAGAAAATTAAAGTAATTAAGACGCTAAAAACATAAAAATCAAAAAGTCGGTGCGTCGGCATATAAAACGCTTGCCAAAACCGTTTGTATTTGCTAAAATATATATCGTGCGAAAGTAGTTCAACGGTAGAGCGCCACCTTCCCAAGGTGGTTGTTGCGAGTTCGAATCTCGTCTTTCGCTCCAAACGGGTCGCCATAAATAGCGACCCGATTTTTTAAGGAAGGTGAAAATGCCGCTCGTTATTGCGTCAAACAACGCGCACAAGGTAAGAGAAATCAAGCAAATATTAGGCAATTTTTTCGACGACGTACTTACGATGAAAGACGTCGGGTTGGATATTGAAATCGAAGAAACGGGAACTACGTTCGAAGAAAACTCGTTTATAAAAGCAGATGCGGCACTTAAAGCAACGGGGTTTCCGTCGCTTGCCGACGACAGCGGACTATGCGTCGATTGCCTTGACGGTGAACCGGGAGTGTACTCCGCTCGATATGCAGGAGAAGAACACGACGATGAAAAAAACATAGACAAACTGCTTGAAAACATGCGAGGCAAGGCAAACCGAAAAGCACGTTTCGTTACCGCGCTCACGTTGTTATATCCAGACGGAAGAAAAATCGTTGCGATAGGAACAACAGAAGGAGAAATAATCGAAGAAAGAAGAGGAACGGCAGGGTTCGGATACGACCCCGTTTTTTATAGCGCTGAACTCGGCAAAACTTTCGGGGAAGCGACCGAGAGCGAAAAGAATGCGGTATCTCACCGCGGAAACGCGCTTAGAAAACTTGAAGAGATTATTCCAAAAGCATAATTCGCACTTTTTTATTTAGGGCAACAACAAGCCGTATCGCCCCGCCCGCCCGCCCGACAAAGATTTCGGAGAGCGGTATATATATTTTTTTAAGTCAAAATCAAGCGAGAAGAAGAAGCAACGGTATGGTTACTATACAAAAAATTGCCGTCATTAGAATGGTATTCGCCGCGTAAATCTGACCGCCGGTGTCGCGGATTTCGCTTAGCGACAGTATGACGGACGCGGACGGACAACAGCAAAGAATGAAAATAGTAATTTTCATTACGTTGTCTATCGGTAACCAGTGCGTTATAAGAAATGCAGAGAGAGGGAAAATAACGAGTTTTATTACCGAAGAAAGATAAACCGTGGGTTCGGTAAAAAGTTTTTTTATATCCGCCGAAGCAAACCGCATACCGAGAATAATCATACAAAGAGGAGTGGTAAACTTAGCCGGGACAGTAACGAAATTGAGCAAAATCGGAGGCAAAACGGTTTTCGTAAAAAATAGCGGAAGGGAAACGAAAAGCGTTAAAACAGGCGGATTAAGCAGTATTTTTTTGGGACGTATATAACTTTTGTCACCCGTTATTATGTACGCTCCGAGCGTCCACGCGGTAACGTTGAGTGCGATGATAAACGTCGCGGCATAAGCAACGGCTTCGGGATTATCGGGGAGCAATGCCTCGATAAGGGGTATGCCGAAAAAACCGACGTTGCCGAGAACGGACGCAACCGTCGCTATGCGAAAACGCGCTTGTTCTTTCTTTTGACGAAAAATAAGCGACAAAATCAATATAAACGACAGTTGTAAAGCAAAACTTATTGCTATAAAGATAAGCATATTCTTAAAAAGTTGTTCGGAATAAGTCGCTTTTTGAAATGAATATAACGATAAACAAGGCTGACAAAAATATAAAAGCACTTTTGCCAAAGTTTTAATCGCGTCACTATTAAGGAATTTAGTCTTTATGAAAATATAACCCGGAACAGCATAAGCGAGCATTATCGCGACGTTAATCGCAACCGTACCGAATTCCATAAGTTATACGATGACCCCCTTTTCAAGAAGTCGAGATTTAATACCGCTTAGATTTTCTTCGTTTAATCCGCATTTTTTTGCGACGCTCAGTAACCCGAAATAAAGGCTTTTCGTAAGCGCGTCGTCGTTTCCGTTAAGACTGTTTTCCAAGGCGAAGACAAAATCCGATAAGTTCTTTTTATCCTGTTCCGCCGCGTCGGTTTCGTCTATTTTCAATCGCAACGCGTCAAACTCGTCGTCGGGAGTTTCTTTGGCTGTTTGGGTATCCAAAGCAGGCTGTTTGAGGTCGGCAATTTCTATTGCCGATTTGATATCCGAACCGAGTGTTCCGAAAAAACGCGGATAGGAATCGAAAGCGTCAAGACCCGGAAACAGACTGCTTATCAAGTCTTCCGCAGAGAGTTTGCCCGAATCGACGAGATACAGCAGGCTATATATAAACGGAAGAGAAACTCGCGGGTCGGGCGAGAATTTTTTTGTTTTGGCGTACTGTGTGAGTTGCTCTTTAAGAGAAACGTTTTTAGCGTGGAGATTGATAAAACAAAGCAAGTCGGCGTCAAGCGCGCTTTCTCTCAGCACGTCCGCTACCGCGCGAGAACAACTTATCAGGTTCGACGAATTCAGTTGTAAAAGATAGTATTCGAGATTGTTTCCGACGTTCATTGGTTTTTCTCCGTTTTGTCTTTTTGTTAATTATAGCAAAAGGTGAAACAATTATCAACAATAACTTGACAATTTTTCCTTTTTCGGTATAATATTTTGTAGCAAATGTTACAGAAAAGGGAAACGAATTCTATGAAATTTTTTAAGCAAATAAAAAAGAACCCGTTATTCGGCGGACTCACGGACAAGGAGATAGAAACGCTTTTCGATTGTCTTGCGGCAAGAGTCGAAAAGAAGTCGCCTAGGGATATTGTTCTCAGACCGAACGAAGAAGTTGACGAAATCTGTATTATACTCGAAGGCAATCTCGTCGAGTTTACGGTAAGACCAAGCGGCGACAGAGTTGTGGTGAGTTCTAAGGTTGACGGAGATATGTTCGGCTTGCCGTACTGTTTTGCGTCAGACAACAAGGCAGAAACGTTCATTACCGCCGCGACCGAAGCGTGTTTGCTATACATAGACGGCGAAAGCGTTAAAGAATTAAGCGACGCGGAGTGTCCTTGCAGAAATAAGTTTATTGCAAATCTCATTGAGTATTTGTGTGACGGTTTTCGCGAACTTAAATGCAACAACGATTTTATCACGATTAAGGGTATGCGTAAAAAAATCGCAAAATTCATTTACGAAAAGTACGTCGAACAAGGCGCGAGAGAAGTTCGGCTCGGAGTAGACAGGAACGGTATGGCGAAATATCTTAACGTGAGCAGACCGAGTATGAGCAGGGAAATGATTAATATGCGAGAACAAGGTTTGTTCGAGTTTAGAAAAGATTTAATTACGATTAAAGACCCCGAAGGGCTTAGAAAAATAGTTTACGAAGAGTAAAAAACCAAAAATATAAAGACGGAACGAGCGGAAACGCTCGTTTTTTATTTGCCTTTTCGGAAAAGACGTATTGACATATTGATAAAATTAATATAGAATATTATAAATAATTATTACGCACATAAACGCGCGCTCGCACGCTTGATTTTAGGAGAAATGTATGAATAGACGGAACGGATTGAAAGCGACTTTGTTAATTTTGCTTTTATTATCGCTCGCGCTTTGCTTTTTCGCTTGCAAACCCGAACCCGGCGGCGAAGGCGGGGGGGTAAACGTTATCGAACCGGAAGCGCCGACCGGACTTACATTTACAATTAACTTCGTTTCAAACGGAGGAACACCCGTTTCACCTTTGACCGTGAATAACGGTGAAAAAATCAAAGAACCCGTGGCCCCTTCGAAAAAAGGATATATTTTCAGCGGTTGGTATACCGCTCCGGAAATGTTTATCGAATGGAATTTTGCGAAGAACGAAGTCACGTCTAACGTTACGTTGTACGCAAAATGGAGTTTGAAAGACGAGATATTCATAGACTCGGATAGTTTTTCGTATTCGGCATCGAAAAAAGAGTGCGTTTATACGGTTGCGGCATCGGACGAAACAACGGATTTAACGGGGAAAATACTGCTTGCGGACGATAACGGCAGATATGCTTTTTTTGAAGACGAAGAATGCACGAAACCCGTAGAAAGCGAAGTATTTTCCTTGCATACGGGTTCAAACGTATATTATTTGAAAGTTATGAACAGCGCGATGAAAGAACTTTTCGTGGCGCGTTTTATCATTAATCGCGGGAAATATTTTACCGTCACGTTTTACGACGAGAACGGCGGAAAAGTCGGAGAAACGGTATGTGAAGAAGGAAAAACGTTAGCGTCGCCGCCCGAAGGATATTTTCTTGTAGGGTATGACGTAACTTGGTACGACGAAGCGAAAGAGTTTAAGTTCGGGGTCAACGGTACCGCGGTTCACTCGGACGTGACCCTTCGCGCTTTGACCAAGGTCAAAACGTATTCCGTCGGCTTTGACGCCGCCGGCGGTACCGTTTCGGAACTCGCGCAACGGGTTATGTACGGCAGCAGGGTTGTATTGCCCGCGGCAACGAAGAGCGGGTACGGGTTCAAAGGGTGGTATAAACCCGACGGAACGAAAGTAAGCGGAAGTAACGGAATAGTAGAAACGTGGAATATTGCCGAAGATATTACGTTAATCGCGAAATGGGACGGTAACGCCGTTGAATTTACGCATGAAATCGAACTTGACGGGACCATTGTATCCGACGGAGTGAAAATCGTTTCGATCGGCGACGCAGTGACGGTTAACGCAACGAGCAGATACAGCGGCGTGGCAAACGACGGGAACGGGAATTATACCATATATGTTTTCGGTGGTTTTTACTCCGCGGACGGAACGGCGATTACGACGGCGAGAACACTTGTTACCGAACCCGTTACCGAAAAGTCGAAAATAAGGGAAAAGTGGTTTACGTTTAAGGTGGGGGAACGCAATCTTAACGCAGAAGAGAGTGCGGCGCGGCAGACGATAACGTTTGACGGCGGCGAGAAGTTCGTTAAAAACGGCAATCTCGACAAAGGCGACAAAATAGTCGCGAAAGTGACGGGTTGCGCGTGCGGCAAACACACGTTCGAAGGGTGGAACGGGGTTCGCGACGGCAAGACCGAGGCGGAATTTACCTTAAAAAACGAATCGAGCGCATACACGGAATGGAACGCGTTTACCGTAAAAATCAAAAGCGCGTTAAAAAGCGGAGCGGTGGCGGCAGAACTTAGCGGTGCGATTAGCGGCGACGGAATGAAACTTCGCGGCGAAACCGTGGCAATAACAGCCGAACCGCAAGAAAAATATACGTTTGTCGGGTGGTTTGACGGCGAAGAAAAAGTAAGCGAAGAGCGTAGGTTCGATTATTCGTTTACGCTGAGTTCGTCAAGAGAGTTTAACGCCGTATGGACGGAAACGGACAAACTGTTCGTCGTAAAAGGCGATGAAAACGTAACGGTAAACGTTAAAGCCCAAAAAGAAAATAACGTCGTAGGCGGAACGATTGAATTCGAGCCTAAAATACGCGACGGGTATATTTTTACGGGGTTGTACGCCGAAGACGGCTCGACCGCGGCTACAGACGGAAAAAAACCGTACGCAGAAATCCCCGAAGAGGGAAAAGAATACGAAGTTCGTTACGAACGAAACAAAACGGCAATATCGACAAACGCGTTTGACGCGGGAGCGATAATTTATCGAGTAAATACAGGATCGTACCGTTTGGGTACGACCTACGGCGGAACGTTCGTTTTTAGCGGAATGACGCAAGGCGACGACGTAACGGTGGAAGCGGAAACGCGCGACGGCTACGTTTGGCTCGGTTGGTATAAAAACGGCAAAATTCACACTACGGCGACAAAACTCGTTTATAAAGCGAGCGCGGACGCGGAAGACGAGTACGAGGCGAACTGGAAAAAGGCAGTATATTCCGTCAAAGTATCGTCGGGCGTATTTTCTTCGATAGCGACGGGTTCGACTCTTACCGCAGGCAAATATTATCTTTACGACGAAACTACGGGAACGTTTGAACTATGTCCCGCAGGTTCGGCGGCGGACAAGACGAAAAAGTATTATTCTTACGCAAGTAACGCGACGAACGGCGGCAAACAATACGTTACTTCTTACCGCACGAGCGCGGAAACGGGCGAATTTATCACGCTTTCCGCTACGGTAAACGCAGGGTATCGTTTCGACGGTTGGTACGATGATAACGACAAACTTATTACGTTCGACCTAGCGTTCACGTTCTCGGTTCGCAGACTTAAATCGTGGTACGAAGCAAAATACACGAAAATCGACGAAGAAACGTACGAAGTAAAGGTCGGTTTGTATAACGGAACGGTAGTCGAGCCTGCCCCGAAAGCAGGAACGGTCGGATTGCACGCCTATAAAACGAAAACGAACGACGCAGTAACAGAATTTTGTATAATTACGACGAAAACGAACAAGAACGCGATAGGCGAAAACGCGGAATTGAGGGGGTATAACTATCTCGGATTGTACTCTGTCGCAGCCGACGCGGAATGGACGACGGTCATCAACACTCCGCCGCTCAACGTGCCTAAAAGAACGGAAGAACAAATAGCGGCGTTTGAATACTCGTACGAAATTAACGTCAGCGAACTTCGAAAAAACGAAAGTCAAAAAGAATATTTTGCCGTATGGAGAAACGGAAATAAAGCAGGATATTACGTTACTTCCGATATAACGAACGATAATCCGATAGCCGGAGACGTGTATTATATGGCGCAAGGCGGAAAACTTATCCTTGTCGCCGAACCGAAGACGGGCTATATCTTTAAGGGTTGGGAAACGCAAACAGGTACGACGAATCAGTGCGTTTGGGACATCGGCAGTGCAGGCGAGGGACAGAAATTTAAGGCGAAATGGGCTACCGTCAACGCCGACGAAACGAAAGCGGAAGTTTCGATAAAATACGCGACGGGGACGCCCGGCGGAACGTATACCCTTAATGGTTGGACGAACGACGTAAACGACGACGAGTTTTTGCTCAAAGCGAATACGAACGACGGATTTGTTTTTCTCGGTTGGAGTATAACTTTCTTATCCGCCGATTTAAGCGCGGTTAATCTCGGTGCGGCGCAGGAAACGAACGACGCGCTCGTTTATTTAGGCGAAACGTTCTCTTTCGCAAGAACGAAAGTCAAGTACGAGAACCCCGACAAAAAAGGCGAGTATTTTAGTTATAACGCAATCACTTATTATTCGGAAAAAACGGGGCAAAGAGTTAATCTTGTTTCGGATAAATTCTCGTTCGAGCCTAGATGGAAGAAAACCGACGCAGAAATACAAGTGGACTCCGTAGGAAAGAAAAACGTAACAGGATTTACGGTATATGAAAACGGAAAAAGCGTAACGTATTACCGCATAAGAATAAGTTCGGAAATCGAATACGGAACACGCGGCGCGGCGTGGTACGACGGATGGTTCTTCGACGGCTGGTACGACGAGGACGGACAAAAGATAAGCGGCGAGTACGAAATCGTCGTAAAGGAAGACGATTTGCGCGGCTACTATAAAGCGGTATGGAGCAAAGCGAACGTAACGGTTAATCTTACGACCAACGGAGAAACTTCGGGCGGGAGCAAAGCGACTTACGCGTATTATCTTGACGGAAACAACCTACATATACTGTTCGTAGCGACGTGCGCGGACGGATACTACTTTATGGGGTGGGAAGACGATACCGTATCGCCGAGCGTCGTGAAGAACTACAATCTTGTGTACGACTTGAATTTGGGTGAGTTTGATAAAGAAAAAGAATACGAATTTTCGTTCAGAGCGATGTTCGGCATAATAAGCGAGTCGAACAAACCGAATGCAAGATACGATGACGAATCGGGAACGCCTTCCGTGCCTTCGATTACGGGCATGTTGCAATCGGAAGGGCAAGAACAGCGTTTTATCGTGAACGCGAAACCGATAAAAGGTTACGTTTTTCTCGGTTGGAAAAATAAATCGGATTTAACTTCGGCTGATAATTACGTTTCAAAAGAAATGAACTACTCGTACGGAGCAACCGAACAGCCCGAACCCCTTACGGCGGTTTATAAACAAATCAACTACGTAGACGGATATAGAGATTTTATTACGGAAACGAACAAGAAATTCGTCGATTACGTCACGTATTACGGCTATTACGGCGCGGACGGAACGCTTGTAATAGAAGTTAAAGTCGAAATCCCCGACGGATTCGGGTACTTCGTGCGGACGAAAGCGGGCGAAATTATCCCGTCTGTAAAGAATTCTCCCGAATTAGTCAGCGTTAAAAGCAATGAGAAAGATATATCCGAAGGGCTTATAGTCGAGTTTTTCCGCGTCAGCGAGAAAGCAAAACGTTATGTCGAAATTGCGCAAAGTGTGGATAATACCGAGTTTATGTACTTCGGTTACGTCGAAAAAAACGATGGTTTGGTTCTTGCGTACGACGAAAAATGGACGTTAAAAACAAAGTTCGATAAACAAGAATACTGCTTTATCGGTTGGTACGATAAAATGGATAAATTACTTGAAATTAACTCCGTTTATACGATAACCGCGCCCGAAACGAGCCGCATGGTCGATATGAAATTCGGCAGATACACGATAACAATCGATAACGAGAACGAAAACGCCGGGAAGACGTTCGTAGAAGGGTACGATGTAACCGTTACTTTTGACCTAAACACGAAGGTAGAGAGCATAATCAAAGGCGTCGGCGATATCCCGTCGCAATTACTTAATTCGGGCGAAAAAATCGAATATCCGTATAACGTTTTGCATAAAAACGTCGGCGCGTATATGTTCGGCGGATGGTTCGATAACACCGAATGTACGGGAACCGAATATAACTTCGATAAGGACATCAAACGCGACCTGAGAGTTTACGCAAAATGGATACCGATGTCGGAATACAACGCGGATGAAACAAACGCCGTATACGCCGACGGGAAAGGAAGGAAATTCTACGTCACGGAAAGACAGAAAGACTATTATTTCGTAGCCGTGACAAACGGAACGTACCGAGCGACCGTTCGTAACTACTCGAACAGACAGCAAACCGTAATATCGATTAAAGAAGCGAACGGCGTTGCGATAGACGAGTACGTCGCCGTGGGAACGAACGATAAGACGTATACGTTCAACGTCGAGAAGAATAAAGTCTATAAACTTTCGCTTTCGGCAAAGGGAACGGAGAACGATGTGGAAATCGCGTTGCAGGCACCCGAAGTGGTAATAAGCGGCAGACGTTCGCCCCTTGCTCCTTACGGCGGAACGGTTAAGGCGATAGCCGTGCCAAAGGATTACAGCGACAGCGAAAGAACGAATCAAGCCTACGTGTTCGACGGTTGGTACTGCAACGGTATGCTGGTTACTGATTCGGAAACGGTGAAAGGCGACGGGGATAAACAGTACGTTATTTATCCCGAAGTGTGCGAAATCTTATACTCGGACTACCCTAAATACGCCGATACGTTCGGGAATATAGAACTCGTGGCGAAATGGAAAAAATTGACGCTTGACGTCGTTACTTCCGACGCGGACGGCGGCAATATGAGTTATACGTTAAAAGTCGTCGAAAGAGAATCCGAATATACCGAAAACGTAGGCGCGAAATACTGGGCGCTCGGTGCGGTCGCTTCGACGAATTACACGTTCGTCGGGTGGTACTTGTACGATAAAGTAAACGAAGAGTTCCCCAAAGAACCGATTTCAAAAGAAATAAGTTATAACTATATCGTGTACGACGGCGACGAAAATCCGATAATAAAATGCGAATGGAAGTATACGGGTATCGACGGGTTATACAACATATCGTACAGTATGAACGCGACGGACGTAATAAACTCGCCGTACAATATGACAAGTTTTAACGCGAAGAGTACGACGGAAATACTTTTGTATAATCCGCATAAGTATTATAAAGAAAAAGGCGAAATTAAGGGATATTACGTATTCGAAGGTTGGTATAGCGATAACACTTATACCAAACCCATAGAAAAAATCATTCCGCAAAATTATAAAGGGAATGTGACCGTTTACGCAAAATGGGGAAAACCCGTCAAAAAGGTTCAAATTTTGACCGACGCGGACGGAAGCAAATACTTCTATCTCGGTATGTATCCGCAAACGGCAATAACCGACGAAACGTTTATAAAACAACTCGGGTACAGCAACACTACGGACGCCGCGCTCGACCCGAACGATTATAGGAACAAATATAAATATTTTTCTTACGAAGACGGTTCGCGTTATCATAAAATAAGCGATACGCTGTGTTACCGCGTCGAACCGATAAGGTGGAACGTGGTAGCCGAACAAAACGGCGATTCGTATGCCATGTCCGCCTGCGTGCTGGACTATACGGAGTTCAACGTTTCCACAAACGTCAGCAACGGTTATTATTCGAACAACTGGGAAAAGAGTAAACTTCGCGGAGAGATAACGTCGCTGTTTGCAGAATCGCATTTTACCGAAATAGAAAGGAACTTTATCGCGCTTGCGAGCAGAACGGTAAGCAACGCGCTCGACACCGGTTATTATAAAGATAAAGACCTTTCTTGGACAACGCAAAACGATACGAGCGATTATCTGTTTGCTCCGTCGTACGCAGAGTGCGCAGAACAAAAAACGGATACGCGTAAACCCGTATACAGCGATTATGCGTTGTATAAAAAAGGAACGGACGGAGAAAGCGGTTATTGGCTACGGTCATGGGGTAATGTGGGGAATAAAGCGATGTTCGTGAACGATAAAGGAGAATTTTCCGCCGACGTGGTTACTTCTCGTAAAGGAATAAGGCTCGCCGTGAAAATTAACGAAAATTATTGCGTGGATTAAAGGAAGATTATGAACGAACGGTTAAAACAAATCATAGACGACAGCACCGCGATAGTTTTGCTAAGCGGAGCAGGGATAAGTTGCGGCAGCGGCATTCCGGATTTTCGCTCGGCTAACGGCTTGTATTCGCAAAAAACTAACGCGAAATATTCGCCCGAAGAGATAATCTCGCACGACGTATTGTACGATGACAGCGCGACGTTTTACGAGTTTTATAAATCGAAAATGG
The DNA here is from genome assembly GCA_934274515.1 of uncultured Clostridia bacterium. Classification (GTDB taxonomy): domain Bacteria; phylum Bacillota; class Clostridia; order Christensenellales; family DTU072; genus CAG-1782. Next base: position 110,547 of record CAKQTC010000007.1, on the reverse strand, counting down.
TTTATCCGAACGCAAAACCGAATACGGCGCATTTGTTTTTTGCCGAACTCGAAAGAGAAGGTAAACTTATTGCGGTAGTTACGCAAAACATCGACGGATTGCACCAAAAAGCAGGAAGCAAAATCGTGTACGAACTTCACGGAAGCGTGGAGAAGAATTACTGCACGGTTTGTAGAAAAAAGTTCGGTTTGGGATATGTAATGAAGCAAAACGGCATCCCGAAATGCGACGAATGTGGCGGTATGGTTCGCCCGGACGTCGTTATGTACGGAGAACCGCTCGACGATAACGTGTGGAATAATGCGATAGACGCGATAAAGAAGGCGGATTGTCTTATTGTGGCGGGCACATCGCTTACGGTGTATCCTGCGGCGTATTTGGTTAAGTTTTTTTCGGGGAAACACCTCGTGCTTATAAACAAACAAAACACGCCGTACGACGGCGACGCGGAACTTGTTTTGCACGAAGATATAGAAGAAGTAATAAAAGAAACGAATAAGGCGGGAAACGGCAAATGAGAAAAGTTAAATTATTAAGAATAGCGATACTTATCGTTTTGTGCGTGTTTTGTGTGTTCGCCGCAGTAGGGTGTTCGGATAAAAACGAAATTAAAATGTACGTTTGTACCGACACACACGTTGTGGCAAACGAAACGATGACCGCGGAAAACTATTCCTCGCTCGAACACACCGAAAAACTACGTCACGTCTCGGACGCGATTTTTCGTACGTTTATCGACGATATTATTAAAAAGAAAGGTAAATATCTGCTTATTACGGGCGATTTAACGGAAAACGGCGACGAAGAAAGTGCGAGAGCGGTTGCGGACGCTTTGGCAAAGGCGCAAGAAAAAGGACTAAAAGCGTTCGTAATCAACGGTAATCACGACGTTAACGAAACGAAAAACGGTAAACCGATTAAGACGAACAGAATGTCGAAAGAGAAGTTTGCCGAGATTTTTGCGCCGTACGGGTACGATCAGTCGATTAACCGTTTTGAAGGAACGCTTTCGTATGTCGCGGAGTTAAACGAAACGCACAGACTTATCGCGATAGACAACATCGAGTATAAAAACGACGACGATACGATTAAAGAAGGTATGACCGAAGAGCATCGTTTGTGGATAGAAGACCGTGTAAAAGAATGTGTCGCGCAAGGCAAAACGCCCGTGTTAATGGCGCATAAACCGTTGATGAACCATATGCCTGCGCTAATCGAGCCGTTTTCGCGCTCGGCAGAAGACGGGTACAACAAAGAAATTCTCGGCGCGATTGCAAAACTCGGTGCGAAAATAGTTTTCGCAGGGCATATGCATTTTAACGACGTCAAAGAAAGAACCGTAGTTAAAGACGAAGAAACGAATTCGATTTACGAAGTTATGACCAACAGTCTTGCAATGTACAACACGTCGTACAGGGAAGTAAAAATTGGCAAAAAACTTTCGGTTAAGAGCGTGGAAATGACAAAAGTCAAAAAGGAATATTTGCCCGAATACTTGTCGGAAAACGATAAAAAACGTATAGCGGACAATTATCGCGAGTATGCGAAAGGGTATTTGTTCGACTATATGGGAAGGTTGTATTCCGGGATTGCCGACGATGGCGGTTTGTTAGGAAAAAAACTTCCGAATAAGATGAGCAAGTACGAAAACGCTTGGAAAATAGTCCGTAGCGACGTAATAAAAAAGACGATTTCCGCGCCGTATTATAAAAAAGACGAAACCGACGGCGTAAGCATGGAGCGCACGCTAGAAAAATACGGGTTAAAAATGCCGAAAGTCGAGTATAAAAATTTTACGGAGTTTGCGAACGCGTGTCTTGCGGAAGTTATACGCGGAGACAGAGATTTTACGGAAGACGAATTCGGAATACTTATCAAATATACCGTTTTTCAGGTTTTTGAAAACCTTGCCGCGGCGCAGGACAAGATAAACGATGAACTAGGCAAAATCGGGATAACGGAAAAACTCGAATTAAATACCGAGTATTTATATAAAGACGGGAAACTCGAATGTTACAAAAGCAATTTTATGCCGATTGCGGCGAAAATCGGCGCGGACTTCGTTAAAGGCGAAGACGAAAAAGACGGGTTAATCGGTAAGGTTATATTATCTCTCGGTAAGGATTTAACGATGCTTAAAAATCAGCATCTCGTAGTACCGCTGGTGAACGGACTTACGAACAACGTCATAAACGGATACGAAAAATACATAGGGGATAAAGAACTCGATTTAGGCGGACTTATCGACGAAGGCTTGATAGGGACGTATCTTAAAGAGTTTCTTGTTCCGAGCGAACCGTCGAACGTAGAGTTCGAAATAGAGATTGTCAAAGGAAAAAAATAAATAACTTCTACTTTTCGGAGTAAGAAAAAGGAGAGAGCGAATGGACGTATTACTTATCGGCTCGCGCGGAAGAGAACACGCGCTTGCAATCGCGTTGAAAAAAGACGAGAGGGTGAACAATATCTTTTGTATACCCGGCAACGGCGGATTAGCAGGGATAGCGACTTGTATCAAGATGAATATTTTCGATTTTGACGGTATAGTCGAGTTTCTTGACGCAAACCCTAATATAGGTCTTACCATCGTAAGCCCGGACGAACTGCTTGCTCAAGGACTTACCGATTTGCTTAACGCCAAAGGACACAGAGCGTTCGGTTGCAGCGCAAAAGCGGCAGAAGTGGAAGCGAGTAAAGAATTTGCCGGCAATTTATGTGCAAAATACCGAATACCCGCACCGTCTTTCAAGATATGCAACGATTATATGCAAGCGAAAAAGTATATAAAAACGCAAAGTTTTCCGTTGGTGTTAAAGACGAACGGCAGAACGGGCGGTAAAGGAATTATGTTCTGTCGTACGTTAAGGGAAGCGGAAAACGCTGCATACGATATAATGGTAGCAAAACTTTTCGGTTCGTCCGGCGATAAAATCGACATAGAAGAGTTCGTAAAAGGCGATATGGTTACGGTTACCGCATTTAGCGACGGAACGCACGTCGTGCCGCTTACGGGCGTGGAAAACTATCGAAGAGTTTTCGACGGAAATTTAGGTATGAGCACTGCCGGAATGGGCGCGAGTCTTCCTGCAAAATCGTATACGGAAGAAGTAGAAAAAAGGGTGTACGACGAAATAATAATGCCTACGATTAACGCATTAAAAGAGGAAGGTTGCGAATACAAGGGAGCAATCGCGTTCAGCATAATTATCGCGGAAGACGGGTCTGTAAAGGTAGTTGACTTTGTTTCTAGGCTTTGCGACGTCGAAGGGCAAGTATTGATACCCCTTATAGAAACGCCGTTGTTGGACATTTTCAATGCGGTAATCGACGGAACGCTCGACCAAATCGACGTCAAGATAAAAAAATGCAGCGGAGTATGCGTAGTCGCGACTAGCGGCGGTTATCCGCTCGAATATACGGCAAATCACAAAATCACGATAGCGGACAACGTTGACGATGACGTTTCGTTGTTCCATGCAGGGACCAAAATCGTGGACGGAGAACTCAGAACAAGCGGTGGCAGAGTAATAAGCGTCGCAAGTTTCGGCGAAACGAAAAAAGAATGTGCCGAAAGAGTATACGCGAATATCGGAAAGATAACTTACGACGGGATGCATTATCGAAAAGACATAGCGAAAGACAGCGAAGATTAAAAATTGTTTGCAAGGAGAAAGCGAGAAGATTCTTCCCGCTTTTCGATTACGTAAATAAAAGCAAAGCGCGTCGCCCCACCCGCCCGCCCGAAGAGCGAATTATAATAATAACGGACATAGCCCGTATGTTTGGGAGCAAGGCGTTAGCAAAGTCGGCAAAAAACGAGCGAATATAAGAAAACAGTAATAAAAAGCGTTATTTGACAATAAGAATAAAACACAAGACGGCGTGGTTCGATTTGGCGATATAATACGAGTTTTATCGACCGATAATATCAAAAATCGACAAGCGTTAAGCCTTAAAATGTGAGGTGTCGAATGTTCGTAGTTCTTAAAAAAAGTCGGGTAGCGATAGCCGTGGTGCTGATAGCGTTGCTCGTGTGCGCGTCCGTGCTTACTTGGTACGGAATAGCGTCGAAAAAAAAGTTAGTCGAAACCGATGCGGCGGGGAAAAGAAAAATTCCCGTATATTCGGTAGACACGGACGAAAAAATCGCGGCGATAAGTTTCGATGCCGCGTGGGGCGCAGACAAGACGTTAAAAATTCTCGATATTCTCGACGAATACGACGTTAAGGCAACGTTCTTCCTTGTAGGTTTTTGGATTGACGCGTATCCTGAAACCGTAAAGGAAATATCGAACAGGGGACACCTTATAGGAAACCACAGCGCAAATCATCCGCATTTTAACAAACTGTCGAAAGCGGAGATGGAAAAGGAAATTTCCGCGGTTTCGGATAAGGTGAAAGAACTAACGGGACAGACCGTTACTTATTTTAGAGCACCGTTCGGGGAATACAACGACACTCTGATGACGGTACTCGAAGAGCAAAAACTAACGGGTGTACAATGGGACGTTGACAGTCTCGACTGGAAAGGTTTGTCCGGTAGTCGGATTGCCGAAAGAATACTGCCGAAGACTAAAAACGGGTCCGTTATACTCTGTCACAACAACAGCGAGCATATACTTGACGCCTTACCGGTTGTTCTTTTGGGATTAAAGAACAAAGGATTGCGTCTTGTAAGAATGGATGAACTGGTGCTGACCGAAAATTACTACGTAGACAACAACGGAACGCAACATTCGGCAATTACTTAATTATGGGAGTACGAGAGTATGAATTATGAAATGATGAACAACAATGCCGCAACGTTGTGCGGCGTGGTCAAGAGCAAGCCGATTTATTCGCATCAGATGTACGGAGAAGGATTTTACGAAAGCATTTTGAGCGTACCTAGGCTTAGCGAACAACTTGACGAAATTCCTTTCACCATAAGCGAGCGATTGCTTGAAGGAACGGGTATCGAAGAAGGAAGTCAGGTAACGTTTGCCGGACAACTTAGAAGTTATAATAAAATGGTAGACGGTAAAAGCAAATTGTTGCTTACGCTTTTCGTTCGTGAAGTTTTGGATAACGACGAAACGAGAAATCCGAACACCATCGACGTTACGGGTTATGTATGCAAAGAACCGATTTACAGAATGACCCCGTTTAAGAGAGAAATATGCGACGTGCTTCTCGCCGTGAACAGAGCGTATAATAAAAGCGATTATCTGCCTTGCATCGCTTGGGGGAGAAACGCCAGATACGTAAAAGATATTCCCGTAGGAGATAAAATTACGGTAAACGGCAGAATTCAGTCCAGAGTATATCAAAAAGTCGACGAAGAAGGCAACGTCAGCGAGAAAGTAGCCTACGAAGTCAGTATTAACAGAGTAGAAACGATAAAAGAATAAACGATAAGAAAAAACGAGAAAAAAGAAATGACAATAGAAGAAAACGTCGCATTAATTAGAGCGCGTCTTGACGAAATCAATAAAAACTGCCAAATAGTCGCCGCTACCAAAACGCGCGATAGGGATACCGTAACAAGATGTATGGAAACCCATATGGTGCTTGCGGCGGGCGAAAACCGCGTGCAAGAATTAGTGGAAAAATACACCGACGCATATAGGTGGGATTTTATAGGCAGAATTCAGACAAATAAGGTAAAGTATATAATTGACAAGGTTGAACTTATACATAGCCTTGACAGACCGGAACTTTGCGCGGCTATTCAAAAAGAGTGCGTAAAGAAAGGCAAAGAGAAACAAAAGACGCTTATTGAAATAAACGCCGGGAAAGAAGAGAACAAGGGCGGAATATGCATTGAGGATCTCGACGCGTTTTTAGACGAAGTAAGTAAGTATGACAGGATAGAAGTAGACGGACTTATGGCGGTCGTGCCGCTTTGGTACGACGAAACCGCGTTAAGAAAGACGTTTGAACGGGTATACGAGGAGTTTTTCAAGCGCAAAACGGAAACGCTAAAAGAACTGTCTATGGGAATGAGCGGGGATTATCTTATAGCCGCGGAGAGCGGAGCGACGATAGTCAGACCCGGACGAGCGATTTTCGGAGAAAGGAGTTACGTTTAATTATGAGCGATAAGTCGGAAGGATTGAGGGAAAGAAAAGAAATAATCCCCGTCGTTCCGACGAAATTCGCGGACGTGGAAGACGTCGTGAAGAAGTTAAAACGGAAAGAAGGCGTTATAATCGACTTCGAGACAGTGCCGCCGAACGTAGCGCAAAGGATGCTTGATTTTTTGAGCGGAGCGACGTTTGCGCTTCGAGGCAGTATAAAGAAACTAAAATACAAGATGTTCATTCTTATTCCCGACGGTGTTAAAATAACGTCGGTTAAGAGCGGATAGCAAGGAGAAAAATGAAAAATACGCAAGAAAAGATAAGCGCGAAAGAGTTTTTTAACGAAACGAAAAAATCGTTTAACGTAGCGATACGCGATAAAAAAAGGTGGATTACCTGTTTAATAGAACTTTTAATATCCGCCGCTTTTTTGGCGGTTGATTTGCTTACCAAGCATTTTATTTACGGCGCGTGCAAGCAAAACGGGAGAATCAATATAATTAAAGGCGTAATTTGCTTTGAGGCGGTGGAAAATACGGGGGCAAGTTTTGGTATTTTCGCAGGAAAAACAGGTGCGCTTACCGCGGTGAGCATCGTTTGCGCAGTTGTTTTGTTTATATTCCTTTTTTACTCGTATAGCAGACGTAATTTGTGGCTCAGAAGCGCGCTTATTCTTATACTTGCCGGAGCGGTCGGAAATATCATAGACAGACTCGCGTTCGGATACGTAAGAGATTTCGTTTATTTCGAACTTATTGATTTTGCAGTGTTTAACTTTGCCGACAGTTGTTTGACGGTAGGAACTATCGTGTTGCTCATTTACGTTATTTTCTTCTATTCCAAAGACGAAAAAGCGTTGGAAGAAAAGAGAAAGAAAGAAAACGCTCTCGCGTCGCTTAACAACGGCGAGACGATAACGAACGAGCAAATCGCCGCCCGAAGCGACGCGGAAAATACGGAAAAGAGCCAGTTTTCGGACGAAAGCGATATGCCCCGCGACAAACGCGACGACACGGAAGATAAGTAATGGAAGAGTACGTTTTTCATCCCGAAAACGAAGAACGGCTGGACGTTTTTCTTGCCGAAAAACTTAATTGTACCCGTTCGAGAGTGAAGAAACTCGTTGACGACGGGTGTGTTTGTTATAACGAAAAAATCGTAGACAAATGCGGACTAAAACTTAAAGGCGGAGTTGTATCGGTAGAGATAGAAGAACCGGTACCCGTTTCGGCAAAACCGCAAAATATTCCGATAGATATCGTGTATCAAGACGCCGACATAGCGGTGATAAACAAGGCGCAGGGAATGGTTACGCATCCATGTACGGGTACGCCGGACGGGACGCTTGTCAACGCGATAATGTACGGCATAGGCGATTTAAGCGAGATTAACGGCGTACTTAGACCCGGCATAGTTCATAGGCTCGATAAAGACACGTCGGGACTGCTTGTTATCGCAAAAAACAACGCGGCGCATTTATCGCTTGCAAAACAAATAGGGGAAAAAACCGCCGGAAGATATTATCTTGCGGTCGTATGCGGAAACATCAAAGAAGACGAGGGAGTTATCGACGCGCCTATCGCGAGAAGTGCGAAAGACAGAAAAAAAATGGCGATAGATCCTAAAGGAAGACGCGCGGTCACACATTTCACGGTTAAGGAAAGGTACGGTGATTTTACGCTTGTCGAGTTCAAACTCGATACGGGCAGAACGCATCAAATAAGGGTACATGCAAAGCACGTCAATCACCCTGTCGTAGGGGATATAACTTACGGGAAAAAGGACGATTTCGGATTAAAAGGGCAACTTCTTCACGCATACAAACTCGAACTCACGCACCCGACTACCGGGGATAGAATGGTATTTACCGCGCCGCTCCCCGACTATTTTGAAAGAGTTTTAACGTCTCTCAGAAAGAAAAGCGGTATTAATTAGTTTATTTCTTCATAAAATCAAGATATGAAAACTTATTTTGAAGAAACGCTCGAAAGGGCGAGTCTTGCCTTGGGCGATTACGGCTGTAAAATTACTTTTATCGGGTTTTGCGGCGCGCTTATAGAAGGGCATAAAGGCTTGTACGACTACTCGCCCGACTGCGTTGCCGTTCGCGTCGGAAGGAAGAAAGTGACGATTAGGGGCAAAAATTTTACCGTAAAAGACCTTACGAGCGACGAACTCATCGTGTGCGGCAAGATAAACGGAATGGACGTGGAAGATGTTTAATTCGGTAACCTTCGAAACCGAAGGACAGGTTTCGTTTATAGTAAATTTAATGTTTTTTTCCGGGGTAAACTTAAAATCAGTAAAACAATCGGGTAAAATCTGTCGATTTAGCGTTAAAAGTAAATTTGCCGAAAAAGCGGAGCAAACGCTAAAAAAACACGAAAAAGAGTATAAAATCGTAAAAAACAACTCGGTTAAAACTTTTATCGAACGTAACGCTTCACGTTTCGGATTATATGCAGGGATTGCGCTTGTCGCTACGATATTCATAGTTTTTTCGGGTATGGTGACCGAACTGAAAATAAGCGGCACGTCGCTTGTCGATAAACAAAGTATAGAAAACGCAACGACCGAGTATTGCGCTTTGCCGACGGGAAAAAAGAAAATCAACCTTGACGAACTCGAAAAAAAACTAATAGCGATCGACGGAGTATCTAATGCGTCGTTGCAAATCAAAGGCAACGTTTTATACGTTGAAATTCTCGAAGAACTCGAAAAACCGCATATAGTAGATTATAACGATAAAACTCCGAAAAAGTCCAAATACGACGCAGTCGTAGAACGGATAGCGGTATACAGCGGCACGCCCGCTGTCAGCCGTGGCGACGTCGTAAAAAAAGGGGATGCGCTAATACTGCCCGTAAAGACGTTTGCAAGCGGCGAAACGCGCGAAGTATGTGCTTTGGGTGACGTTTATGGGAGGATATGGTTGTCCGAACATTATGTTTTTACGCCTAAGATAATGGTGAGCGAGCGGACGGGGAGAGAAAGAAGTTATTTAATCGGAAAGTCGTCTGACAGGTTTCCGAACTCGCCTTATGATGCGTATGAAACGGAAATAATCGAAGAAACCGACGTTAATAATTTGCCGAAAATGAAAAAAATTACGTTTTACGAAACGCACGAAATAGAGAAAGAATTCGATTATTTTAAGGAAAAAGATAATATTATCGAAGAGAAAACGGCAATGCTCGAAGAACAAATTCCCGACGGCTCGGAAAAAGTAAGAACGTGGTATACGGAAAAAACGCTAGACAAAAACGTCGTTTTAGATATATACTATGAAATAATAGTATTATTAACCGAATAGCGCGTGCGCGAAATCGTTTTTATAAAAACAAACGATAGCCCGCGGTTCGGTTTACGGCGAGGATAACTAAATGAAGACGAAACAATTTTTACACGCGGTGAAGCAACTTTCGCCCGAAGAAGCGAAGAAGAGAAGAACCAACGTCGTTAAGGCGGAAATACTTTTTCTCGCGTTTTCTTTCGCGTTGCCGTTTATTATGGCGTTATTGTATTCGCTTGTTTCGAATTCCACGCTTTCCGAAATATTCAAAAGCGCGTATAGGTTTGCCGTTCTCGGAGGAATGCTTTTCTTTGCGCTGAACGCAATGGGCGCGTTTTACTTTTTCGGACATAGACCTACCGATTGTTTCGGCAAAGAAATTACCGTAATACTCGTTGCCGTCTTTTTAGGGTTTACCTTGTCCACTATTTTTGCCGGGTTTATCTCGATTTACGTCGTACCTATTTGTTTTGTCGGGTTTATCATCGCTTTGCTTATCGATAACAAACTTGCGCTTTACGTTAATACGATTGTCGTGGCGGCGTTTTATTTTTGCTACGCGTCCGTTCGCGGTTCGTTCGATGCGTCGAACGTTTTGGCGGCGGTTCTCACGCAAGCGGTAAGCGGCTGTTTCCTTATCCTTTTAAGCAAAAAAGTTTATACGCGTATGTCTTTCTTTATAGACAGCGTGGTAGTAGGCTTTTTCATAGCGTTTCCGGTAGCGTTTTTATCCGGGCTTATAATACCGTCGTTCGACGCGTTGGAAGCGTTGAAAAACGGCGTTTGGTCCACTGTTTCCATACTGTTCAGCCTTGCGCTGTTTATGGTCATTTTGCCCGTATTCGAGTATTTGTTCAGCATGTACAGTAATTTCAGGCTTGACGAAATATGCACGCCCGACGCGCCGCTTATGGCTCGTTTGGCAAAGGAAGCCCCGGGAACGTATAATCACTCGCTCGCCATGGCAAACCTTGCTCAGGCTTGTGCGAAAGCAATCGGCGAAAACGCGACTTTGGCAAGAGCGGGAGCGTGCTATCACGACGTTGGCAAACTTCGCAATCCGATTTGTTTTACCGAAAACCAAACCGACTATAACCCTCACGACGATTTTATTCCCGAAGTCAGCGTTTCTTTGATAACGAGGCATACGCACGACGGCGCGGAGATGATAAGGAAAGCGGGTTTACCGGAATGTCTTGCGAAGATAGCGGAAGAGCATCACGGAAAAACGACGGTTGGATTTTTCCTTAATAAAACGCGCGGATTTACCGACGAACAGATAGCGAACAGCGATTTTAGTTACGACGGACCGAAACCGTCCACCAAAATAAGCGGACTCATTATGATAGTCGATACGGTCGAGGCTGCGACGAGAGCGCAGGGAGTGGATAAAGATATACGTAATTTTACCGCGTTTATCCATAAACTCATTATGGATAAAATGGATTCGGGTCAGTTTAGCGAATGTCCGCTTACGCTTAAAGATTTACAGATAATCGAAGATACGTTGGTAAAAACGTTACCGAGTTTGTACCATCAAAGAATTAAATATACGAAATAAACGAAAGAGATTAGGGACGATATGATTAACGTTTACGCAGAAAGACACGAAAAAACCATTAAAAAAACGGTAGACGCCGCGCTTAGAAAGTTTGCCATTAGGCCGATAGACGTTGACGTGGAAATAACCGTGGTTGACGAAGAAGAGATAAGAGAACTTAACAAAGAGAACAGGGGAATAGACAAAGTCACCGACGTACTTAGTTTTCAAAATCTAGAAAACGTCGTTTTTCCCTTTGTGAAAACCGACTATCCCGACGATATAAATCCCGAGGACGGCTCGATAATATTGGGAGAAATTTTTATATGCGAAAAAAGGGCGGAAGAACAAGCGGAAGAATACGGACACGCTATTCAACGCGAAATAGCGTTTCTTACCTGTCACGGAATGTTGCATTTGTTGGGATTTGATCACGCGACCGCCGAAGAGGAAGCGGAAATGACCGCGTTTACCGAAGAAATTTTGGGTTCGATAGGTATAACGCGAGATTATCGCGACGACGAAATCGAAGAAGAGAAAGAAGAAACCGAATTTAAGTCCGGGTTCGTCGCGATTATGGGCAGACCCAACGCAGGGAAAAGCACGTTGATTAATACGATTGTCGGCGAAAAAGTAGCAATCGTGAGTTGGAAACCTCAAACTACGAGAAATAAAATACTCGGCGTATACAACGCGAAAAACGCGCAAATAGTGTTTATCGACACGCCGGGGTTGCATAAACCGAGAAACGCTTTGGGCGAATATATGATGAAAAGCGCAAAAGCCGCCGCCGACGGCGTTGACTGTATACTTTACGTCGTGGATTTGGAAAAAGGGTATAGTGACGTTGACAAAGAAAATCTGTTGTCGTTTGTAAACGCGGGCGAAAACGTAATAGTCGCGGTAAACAAAGTCGATCACGTTACTCGCGAAAAGGTGTTTGAAATTTTGACGGAACTCAACAAACTTCAGAAACTTAAAGCGATAGTTCCCGTTTCCGCACTTAGAAATCGCAATATAGAGCCGCTTATCGGCGAGATAGAGAAACTGCTTACCGACCACGTCAAGTATTATGACGACGATTTGTATACCGATAAAAATATGCGGTTTATGGCGGCGGAAACAATAAGAGAAAAAGCACTCCGGTTGCTTGACAAAGAAGTTCCTTACGGTATAGGCGTGGACGTAACCGAATACACCGTAAGAAACGACGGGCTGGTCTGCATTAACGCCGATTTAATCATTGAAAAAGCGGCGCATAAGCCTATCGTTCTCGGTAAAGGCGGAGAAATGATAAAGAAAATAGCGACGTATGCAAGACAAGATCTTGAAAAAATGACGGACGCAAAAGTATTTATCACGCTGTTTGTGAAAGTAAGGAGCGACTGGCGAGGAAGCGAGTCGATAATGAAGGAATTAGGTTACGATACGAACAATCCCGATTGATAACCGATTTATATCGAAATCGGCGAGAGAAAAGGCGCGTCGCCCCACCCGCCCACCCGAAAGAGCGAAGGGTTAAGCGGCGGAAGACGTTAAAAAATGCAAGACGAATAAAAACTCACCTTAAAGGGCAAAATTTGCTTAAAGGGAGGTGAGTGAAGATGAGTGAAGACAGAATAGACGAACTTGCTTGGAAAGCGTTTGAAAAGAGCGGACACGCCGGGACGTATATGCTTTATCGCGCGCTTAAAGAGCAAGATAAGAACGAGAAAGAATAGAGAGAAAACCGATTTATGGAAAGAACGCAAGGCATAGTCATACGAACGGCAGATTACCGAGAGAAAGACAGGCTTTGCGTTATTTTTACGCCCAAAGGGGCAGTTACGGTAACCGCAAAAGGGGTAAGAAGTCCGACTGCGAAATTAAAAACCGCCGCTATGACTATGGCGTTCGGGGAGTTTATTTACGGCGGAAAGAACGGTAAAGCGATACTTTCCGGAGCGGAAATTGCGGATAATTTTTTTGACGCATGGCGCGACAAAATGAAAGTTGCGGCGATAATGACTTGCTTTGAATTAGCGGAAAAATGTTTTGATAAAGACGGCGAAACCGCCACGGAGTTTATCGAACTGTTAAAAACGATAAACGAAACGGTTTACGGGCAATGCAATCCGCTTTGTACGGCGTTTAAGTACGCTGTTTTTTGCGCGGAGAGGACGGGTACGGATTATTCCGAGATAAGGGAATACGACGAAATTTCATACGGAATAATCAAAGCGTTTTCGATATGCGAAACGGAAGACGTAGGAACGATGCCGTATACGGAGTTCGGTGTAACGAGGGCGTTCGGATTTTTAGTTAACCTTATATCGAATTATCTAGGAATAAAGATTTATTCGTTCGGAACGTTGATAAAACAGAACGACGGATAAAAGCGAATTTGTCGAGAGAGTAATAAAAAATGGATATTCCGACGAAAAAAACGCTTGATAAATAGGCAAAGATATATTATAATGATATGCGGTTATATAGAAAATAAAAACTTTAAGAATAAATATCACTTTTAGGAGGATTTAGGATGAAAAAGTATGTTTACCTTTTCACGGAAGGCAACGCCGGAATGCGTGAAATTCTGGGCGGCAAAGGCGCGAACCTTGCCGAAATGACCAATCTCGGACTTCCCGTTCCGCAGGGCTTTACCATCAGCACCGAAGCATGCACGAGATATTACGAAGACGGCAAGCGTATCGGCGACGATATTAAGGCTCAAATTATGGAGTACATCGAAAAGATGGAAAAAATTACCGGCAAAAAATTCGGTGATAAGGAAAATCCGCTGCTCGTTTCCGTTCGTTCGGGTGCAAGAGCGTCGATGCCCGGTATGATGGACACGATTCTTAATCTCGGACTTAACGAAGAAGTCGTGGAAGTTATCGCAAAAAAATCCAACAACCCCCGTTGGGCGTGGGACTGCTATCGCAGATTTATCCAAATGTTCTCGGACGTTGTTATGGAAGTCGGTAAAAAATATTTTGAACAACTCATCGACAAGATGAAAGAGGAAAAAGGCGTTACGCAGGACATTGAACTTACCGCAAACGATCTTAAAAAACTCGCAAATCAATTCAAAGCGGAATATAAAGCCAAAATCGGCGTAGATTTCCCCACCAACCCGAAGGAACAACTCTTTGCGGCTATCGAAGCGGTATTCCGTTCTTGGGACAACCCCAGAGCAAACGTTTATCGTAGAGATAACGACATTCCTTACAGTTGGGGTACTGCCGTAAACGTTCAAATGATGGCGTTCGGTAATATGGGTGAAACCAGCGGTACCGGCGTTGCGTTTACTCGTGACCCCGCGACCGGCGAAAAGAAACTTATGGGCGAATTCCTTATGAACGCGCAAGGCGAAGACGTCGTTGCCGGCGTAAGAACCCCGATGCCGATTGCTAAAATGCAAGAAATTATGCCCGAAGTATTCGATCAGTTCAACGCTATCTGCAAAAAACTCGAAAACCACTACCACGATATGCAGGATATGGAGTTTACTATCGAAGACAAACATCTTTATATGCTCCAAACTCGTAACGGTAAGAGAACCGCCAAAGCGGCACTCAAAATCGCTTGCGACCTCGTAGACGAAGGTATGATTACCGAAAAACAAGCGGTTCTTATGATAGACCCGCGTAACCTCGACACGTTGCTTCACCCGCAATTCGACGCAGCCGCACTCAAAAAGGCAACGCCTCTTGCGAAAGCGCTTGCCGCGTCTCCCGGTGCCGCTTGCGGTCAAATCGTTTTCTCCGCAGAAGACGCTAAAACTTGGAAAAAAGCAGGAAAGAAAGTCGTTCTCGTAAGACTGGAAACTTCTCCCGAAGATATCGAAGGTATGAAAGCCGCCCAAGGTATACTTACCGTCAGAGGCGGAATGACCAGCCACGCCGCAGTTGTTGCTCGCGGTATGGGTACCTGTTGCGTATCCGGTTGCTCTGCAATCGCTATGGACGAAGAAAACAAGAAATTTACTCTTGCCGGAAAAGAATTCCACGAAGGCGACGCTATCAGCATAGACGGCTCGACCGGGTGTATTTACGACGGACTCATTCCTACCGTTGACGCAACGATAGTAGGCGAATTCAGCAGAATTATGGTTTGGGCAGATAAATATCGTAAACTGCAAGTAAGAACCAACGCCGACACGCCGCGCGACGCTAAAAAGGCTCGTGAACTCGGTGCGGAAGGTATCGGTCTTTGCAGAACCGAACATATGTTCTTTGAAGGAAACAGAATCGAAGCGATTCGCGAAATGATTTGCTCGGATACCGTAGAAGAAAGAGAAAGAGCGCTTGCTAAACTCGAACCTATGCAACAAGGCGACTTCGAAGCGTTGTACGAAGCACTCGAAGGAGCGCCCGTTACCATTCGTTTCCTCGATCCGCCGCTCCATGAGTTCGTTCCTACCGAAGAACAGGACATCAAACTTCTTGCGGAAAAACAAGGTAAATCCGTAGAAGCGATAAAGAATATTATTGCGAACTTGCACGAATTCAACCCGATGATGGGACATAGAGGTTGCCGTCTTACCGTAACCTATCCCGAAATCGCGAGAATGCAAACCAGAGCGGTAATCAAGGCAGCGATTAACGTTCAAAAGAAACATCCGACTTGGAAAGTTCTTCCCGAAATAATGATTCCGCTTATCGGCGACGTAAAAGAATTTAAGTTCGTTAAAGACATTGTAGTAGCGGTTGCGGACGAAGAAATCAAGAAGAGCGGAATCGGCATCAAATATGAAGTAGGTACGATGATTGAAATTCCGAGAGCGGCGCTTACGTCCGACGAAATCGCGAAAGAAGCAGAATTCTTCTGCTACGGAACCAACGACCTCACGCAGATGACGTTCGGTTTCAGCCGTGACGACTCCGGTAAGTTCCTCAATGCTTACTATGACGCGAAGATTTACGAAAACGACCCGTTTGCGAAACTCGACCAAACCGGCGTAGGTAAACTTATGGAAATGTCCGCTAAGATGGGCAGAAGCGTAAGACCGAATATGCACCTCGGTATCTGCGGCGAACACGGCGGCGACCCGTCTACTATCGAATTCTGCAACAAAATCGGCTTGACGTACGTTTCTTGCTCGCCGTTCAGAGTACCGATTGCAAGACTTGCAGCGGCACAAGCGGCTATCAAACAAAGCAAATAACGCTTTAAGTGAAATAATTTAATTTAGAAAAAAGTCTTGCGGGTGTTTTATATCTGCAAGACTTTTCTTTTAGGGGCAGTGAACGCTAGATTGCCGTAAATAACGTCGTCTTACGCGTAAGATAAAATAAAATCGAGCGACATCGGTTACTTTTTGCTTTACACGAACGTCGTTTTGTGGAATATGGCTTAAAAATACTTGCAAATGCTGCTCGCTTACGTATTTAATTATATTGTAAATATATAAAAAGGAATATTAATTATGAATTATAGAGTTTTTGAAAACATAATAGTGGCAAGAATAGACAAAGGCGAAGAAATCTTGGAGAAAATGAAAGAAATTGCAATAAAAGAAAATATATTGCTGGCAAACGTCAACGCTTTGGGTGCAACGAACGATTTTACGGTCGGCTGTTATGACGTTAACGAAAAGAAGTATTATTCAAATACGTTTAACGGCGATTACGAAATAGTTTCGCTTACGGGCACGATAAACACGATGAACGGAGAATACTATTCGCATATACATATGAGTGCTGCAAACTGTAAAGGCATAACGGTCGGGGGACATCTGAACCGCGCGATTGTCAGCGTCACCTGCGAGATGATAATCACAATAATAAACGGCAAAGTTGATAGAAAACACGACGATGCAATAGGCATTAATTTATTTGAATTTAGTGTATAAAACGGAATTCTATGCAAAACGAAACGAAGTCGTCGTCGTTTACAGAATCAATTAATCTAAAGAAGTATTTATGTTTTTATATATCCGCGATTTATTCGCGGATATTTCACTATTTGAATTTGAGAATCGTTCTCAAATTGTTGACATGAGAAAAGCAGATTGATATAATAAACGAGCGAGATAAAAAATGCAGTATAACACAAAGAATAAAAAGACAATAACCGAATTTTTCAATAGTAACGGCGACGAATGGTTCACTGCCGAGCAAGTTGTCGGAAGCGTTGACGGCATAGGTAAAAGCACGGTTTACAGAATACTGGGCGAACTTTACGAGAGCGGCTTGTTGTTGCGAGAATATTCGGAAAACAATGCGTGCGTTGCATACAAAGCCGACAAACGCGGCTGTCGAGAGCATTTTCACATTAAATGCGTTTCTTGCGGAAAACTTGTTCACATCGAAGACAAGAAAACAGAAAAAGAACTTGAAGATGTTGCAAAAAGTAACGGTTTTTGCTTAGACAAAGGGAAAACCGTATTATACGGTGTATGCGAAAAATGTAAGGAGAACGATAAAAATGAAAAATAAAGTTTTAATTTTTATAGTTTTGGTTTGCGTTCTAGTCGCTGTTTTTATATTTTGTTCTTGCGTAGAAACCGAGAAGTACGACGTTGTTTGCACGATTTTTCCGCAATACGATTTTTGTAGAAAAGTAGCGGGCGACGAACTTAAAATAAAAATGTTGCTTCCGGCAGGGACGGATGCGCATAATTATGAATTGACTACGCGCGATAAAAGCGCGATAGCGAATTGTAATTTGTTTATCTACGTCGGCGGAGAATCGGAAAAATGGGTTAAAGACGTCTACAAAAGCGTAAACTCTACAAAAATTGTTTGGCTGGATTTATCGAAACAAGTGGGATTGTTAAATGCCGGTCATGACCACGACGAAGACGACGGACACGCCCGTTCGTTTGACGAACACTTTTATTTGTCTATAAGAAATGCGATGATTTTATGTAATTCCATTAAAAACGCGCTTGTTTCGTTGTTCCCAGATAAGGCAGAAGTTTTTAACGCTAATTATGCTGAATGCGTATCCAAACTTGCGTCTTTGGATACCCTTTATGAGGAAACTTTTTTTAATATGAATGATAAAATTGCGTATTTTGCCGATAGATATCCGTTTGCATATTTATTCCGCGATTACGGCATAGAGTGCAATTCTTTGTTTGGCGGTTGTTCTACCGACACGGAAATAACGGCGCAAAAAAAGATTGATTTTGAAAAAGCATACAAGGCAAGCGGAAAGAGCGGCGTATTTGTGCTTGAAAACAGTAATACGAAAGTAGCGCAAAACGTTATCGAAAAATGCGGAGGGAAAATTTATACGCTCGATTCATGTCAAACGATAACAAAAAAAGATATTGAAAGCGGTGTGGGATATTATGACAAAATGAAGAAAAATCTAGACGTACTAAAAGAAGGTTTGAAATAATGTTGATAGTAGAAGCAAGCGAATTAACGCTCGGTTACGACGGTAGACCTTTGGTTTCCGACTTGAATTTTAAGATAAACGGCGGAGAGTTCGTTTCGATAGTAGGTGAGAACGGTTCGGGAAAAAGTACTCTCGTAAACGCGATGCTCGGAATGAATAAGCCGATGTCGGGGAAGTTGTCTGTTTTGAACGAAAAAGGCAAAAAAGCACAAGTCGGGTTTTTACCGCAAAGAAGTGAAATCGCAAGTAATTTTCCGGCAACCGTCGGAGAAGTCGTTTTGGCCGGTTGTCTTAATAGGGGCGGTTGGGTACCGTTTATTACAAAAGCGCAAAAAGCCGTCTGTGAAAGCAATATGGAACTTATGAAAATCACCGACTTGAAGAAAAAACCGTTCGGAATTCTTTCGGGCGGTCAAAAACAGAGAGTATTGCTTGCAAGAGCGTTATGCTCTGCCGCGGACGGATTAATTCTTGACGAACCGACGGTCGGTCTTGATCCGATTGTGACGAATGAAATGTACAAGGTGATTTCCGAACTCGGGGAAAAGAATATAACGGTGATAATGGTGTCGCACGATATGGAAAAAGCGTTTGCGCTATCAGATAAAATTTTGCACGTCGGCCACGATAAAAACTTTTTCGGAACGCCCGAGGAATATAAGAACGCCTTGCTTAGCGGATTTTTGCTGAACGGGAGAGACGATGGGTAATTTAAGTTATCTCGCCGACAAAAGCGTGATATATGCGTTGGTGTGTACCGCGCTAATAGCAATTTGCGCAGGACTTTTGGGCGTTGTACTTGTTTTAAGACGGTACTCGATGCTTGGTGACGGTTTGTCGCATATAGCGTTTGGGGCATATGCCGCGGCAACGGCGATGAGTTTTGCTGATAATATGTTGCTTACGGTTCCCGTGACGATAATCGTTGCTATACTTATGCTTAAAATCCGTGAAGACGGGAAGATAAAAGGGGAAACGTTGATAGCGATGTTGAGCACGGCGTCGCTTGCGATAGGATATCTTGTGATGCACCTTGCCGGAGGAAACAACGTTGCAGGGGACGTATGCACTACGTTGTTCGGGGGGAATGCGATATTATGTTTAACAGCGAAAGACGTAGGGGTATGTTGCGGACTTGCGGCGGCGGTCGCACTTGTTTTTTTGTTGTTTTATAATAGGATATTTGCCGTTGCGTTGGACGAAACCGTGGCAAGGGCGACGGGGATAAAAGCCGGAGCGTACAAAACGGTTCTTGCGACGACGATAGCAATTGTTATCGTGCTGGCTATGGAACTTGTCGGCGCGTTGCTGATAAGCGCGTTAGTAGTTTTTCCCGCGCTTTCGGCAATGAGATTTACGAAAAGTTTTAAGGGGACGGTAATAACTTCTGCCGCGATTTCGACGGGAACTGCGATAATCGGACTGCTGGTGGCGTGCGTTGTAAATACCCCGATAGGACCGACCATTGTGGTCGCGAACGTCATTGTTTTTTTGGCGTGTTTTATTATCGGCACGCTTGTCGCAAAGAAAGGGGAAGGCGTTAAAACGACGCGTTAAAATGAAAACGAGTCGCTCAAAGAGAAAAATCGGAAATGAAAAAGTCGAAACGACTGCGTGAAAACTTTTTTGGCAGAAAACGCAAAATAGAGGGGCAAAAACATTGACAAGAGCGAAAAAAAATAGTAATATATAATGCGTTAACTGGGTATGGCGCAGTTTGGTAGCGCGCTTGAATGGGGTTCAAGAGGCCGGAGGTTCGAATCCTCTTACCCAGACCATAACCTAAGAAACCATGCACCTCTAGCTCAGTTGGTAGAGCAAATGACTCTTAATCATTGGGTCCAGGGTTCGAGTCCCTGGAGGTGCACCAAAAATGGTAAGAAAACTTGCGATTTCGTGAGTTTTCTTTCATTTTTAGACAGGTCAATTTTTCGTCATTTTTTCACCCAAAAATCATTGGGTCTACTTTTTAGGTCTTTTTCGTACTCTAGAAAGTAGTTTTTCAATGGCGACAAGCCGTCACCCAGAACGTCGACGTATACGTTCATCGTCACGTCTAAGGACGCGTGTCCCATAAGACGTTGTATCATTTTTTCGCTTATTCCGGAAGCATAGCACATACAACCGAAAGTATGCCGAAAAGAATGTATCGTTATTCCGCAAAGTCCTAATTTTGCGTAAGTTTTCCGAAAATACATTTTTACTTGATTGTAAGTAATCGGACCGTCCGTTTCAATGTACTTACAAATACCGTTTAACGCCGGCGTAAGCGTTTTCAAAAAGGGAACGTTGCGAGAACTTGCGTACGTTTTGGTCCGATCCCGTAGTTCTCCGGTCGTAATATCGACGGAACGAAAAACACTTATAGTCTTTGCCTTAAAGTTTATAGCGTCTTTGCTCAGAGCGAGAAACTCTCCGATCCTTAGCCCGGTACAAACCATAACCAGAAAAACAGAAAGATATAAAGGATTACGTATGTTTTTTATAAGTAACGCTTGTTCATCCATAGTGACCGCCCTATAATGTTTTTTCTTATAATAAACAACTTCCACCGCGTCAAAAGGATTATGCTTCAGAAGTCGGAGTTTTACAGCCTTCGAAAGGCTGCCGTGTATAATCTGTCCTATCTTTATACGCGTATTGTTTTCGGCTATGCCGTTAAGAAACCGTTGTATTTTATCTCCGCTTATTTTTGATAAGGGAACGTCACCCAGAACGGGAATAATTCTCCCGGTAATATATCGATACATAGCGTTCGACGTATGCGCCACGTTCTTCGGCTTTTTGTAAGTCTCAAACCACCGCAAAAGATAATCTCCGAACAGTTCGTTCGATTCCGCGTCATAATCGAGCCGAGCGATCAAAAGTTTCATAAGTTCGGCAATATCGCTATCCGTAGTTTTACTCATAGCGGACGGAAGGAACTACACATACAAACGACGTCCGACGCATAATAACACGACGAACGCAACAAACATTCCGAACAATTATATATCTTAGGCTGCGTAACGCGCGGAAGAACGTTCGGGAAATATTCAATCTCGACAAACATATAATAATCCTTACTTTTTCCGGGGCAGGGGAAGAAACCGGAAATAACACTCTTGCGAACGCTGCAATCCCTACTAAGTCCCGTATACCATTTTTTAGCCGAATTAAGTTCAGTAATTGAACCAACAATTTTTATTTTCATATAAATACCCCTTTATTGTAGATAACCGAGTTTTTGCAAAGACGTAAAAGCCTGTTTTATGTTTACAAAACTAGAAAGGTCTTTACTTTGTAAGGACTTGCTTATATCGCTTGCATAACAAAGCATACCCGAAACGATTTTTATTTTGTCGGTAAAAGTTAAATGGTATCCGTCGTAAGAATATCCAACGAAAAGACGATCGCAAAGCGTATCCATGAACGAACGTAAATTCTCGTCCGTGACTTCTTCGAACTCCTTAAACGTGGAAGTAAGTACTTTCGAACTATTTTCACTAGCCTTGATTTCTCCGTATATTTTGGTGACTTTAACGGATTCCGCTTGTTGCGACGTCGCAACTTTCCCGGCAAGTTCTTTTTTATACTCCCGAATACGCCTGATAGTCCAATCCGGCGTAATCGCTTTTCGCTCTTTCGGCGTTAAAGAAAGCATTTCGGACAACTGCGAATACGAAAAGTCCGCATATTCCGTCTTAAAACCGCGAAGCCCGTCGCCGAACTCGTCAACGATATTCATATAACGCGAAACTTGCGACTTTTCAAGTCCGAAATATGTAAGACAATAATCAAAAAAATTCGCCCCGGAATAGTTATAAAAAGTATTAAACGTATGACAACCGTAAGTCATTGTCGTCCATATATCGAGCAAATGAACTCCGAGATAAAAGAAATTCGTCTTTCCGGCGGAAAGATCTTCAAGGACTTTTTCCCTGCGCCATTTTTCGTCTTCCTCAGAATGAACGTTACCGCCAAAGGAATTGCGTGAATTGAAATCTATCATATAAATACCCTCCTAATCTATTACATATATTTTTTCAGACTCGGCTAAAGAAGTCGCTAACTGCGAAACTATTTTTAAGTCTTTTGAAAATTTTTCCTTTAACTCAGTATCATCCTTATCACATAAAGAAATAAGAACATCAAGGCGTACACGCGCACAAGCGACTATCTGATACAAATCTTTTCTGCTAATGTTAAACATATAAATACCCTCCAATAATGAAAAACATTCTAATAAACTAATAGTTTACAAAGGACATTATAATACACTACTGGTTTACTGTCAACCAACAATTTATTAAAAATCCTATAATAAAAGTATGGACTTTACAAAAATATTTGCGGAACTGCTAAAAAGCGAGAAAATTAATCAAACTGAATTAGCGCAAAAAATAAATGTATCAAAACAGGCAATAACAAACCTAAAAAAGGGGACCAGCCTTCCTTCTTTAGATTTACTTTGCGCAATTGCAATTGCACTAGACGTATCGACAGACTTCCTATTAGGACTTGAAAACGAATCTGGAAGAAAAACTTATAATACCATTAACAATCATATTTCCGACAATCACGGAACTATAAATCAGACGAATAACTTTAATTAAAAGATTATTTATCGCCGAAAAGGTCTTTTCCTTAAAGGTAAAGGCTTTTTATTTTTACGCATAATTCTTGTAAGGTCACGGAAGAAGTAAGAGTTCATAGACTTCATCTCGTTAAACGTTGCTTTTTCTTTTTCGAACTCGGGAACGTCGTTTAAGCCTTTAACGCTGCGTTTAACTTTTTCTTCGAAGAATCCGGAGAAACAATCGGTAGAAAAACGTTTTGCGTAAATCTTTTTGTCCATAATGAAATACCGTTTATCTTCGTAAACGCCGTCTTGTTTGCCGTCTTCGATTTTTATCCCTAAGACCTTAAAACCGAACGTATTGTACGTTCTGACGTAGTAGGAATGGAGTTTGGAATAAATAGTTTTGAATATATGACAAAAAAGCGTATTATTGCCTTTGTTGTAACGGTGAGTTTGATAAAAGCGTTCGAAAAGACGTTTCAAAAAAGAATGTAATGTTTCTTCAAGGAAGAAGAAAGGCATACACAAACGCTTTTCGCTCACGGTATCGATATGTATAATCTCCGAAAGGTCTTTAGCGTCCGCTCCCCAGGAAGAAGGGCGTTGTTCGTCCACGAAAACTTTAACGAAAGGCTCGTTGTCTACGGTCGCCGAGTGCCGGATCATTTTAAGCCAGGAGTTGAACAAGTCGTTTTTCTGATTAGTTTCGTCCGAGTTCTTTTTTACGTCGGTAAGTTCTAAGTTGTTTCCGCGCTCCTTGCCTATCTCGGTAATTGCAACGACGCCGAATTCGAAGTAATCGTTATCGTTGTTTTCAAGTAGTTTTTTCCCAAGTCGCAACGCGTCGAAGTCTAATATATGCGCGTGCCGGGAGAAACTGTCGATATGTTTTGCGTCGCGCCGGAAGAAGTCCGTATTCCATAAAGGGAAGTTGCCGACGTCGTCTAACAGCGCGTCGGTACGGATAGAATAATTACTTTGTATGAAAGAAGAAGCCATGATATAAAGCATATAGGCTTGTACGTAATTATAAATGACGTCCCAAATATCGACAATAAATAAGCGATTATCGTACGTCAAGCCGTAGCGCTTGTAATCGTACCCGAAAAGGTAAAAACTAACCGGGCGTTTATCAAACTTCCGCTTTTTGCTAAGAACGAACCGCCGCGCGGTTACGAGATTATATATAGAATGGTTGTCGATAGCGCGTTTAACCGCATTTTCGAGATTGATCCAAGGGAAGTAGGGGAACTTCAGATCGTTTTCAAGGATTATTTCGTACGCTTTGTCGCGCAGCATTATATCGGTAGATATCGCCATATCGGTGAGCATAGTAGTTTTACCTCTCCCCATTTTGGCGCATATCATAGAAACAATCGGACGTTCGTTGATAAACCCACGGTTCATTAACTCCATATGCCAAAGGTTATCATATCCGCGTTTTTTACGGAATTTATCGAAAATTATCAGTCCGACAATCACCCAGACGAAGACGGGAACAAACTTAAACATAACGGAGAGGTCGAGTAAAAGTTTATAAACTTGGATATAAATATTCCCGACGTCGAATGAAACGGCGAAGTAATAAAAAAACGCGATAAAGCCGATAAGTATCGGAAGAAGATTAAAGTTAAGAATCCATATAAACGCCCATATTTCGAGATAAGAAATACCTTTCGGCTCGACAATCTCTCCGGGCTTAACGGTCTTTTTTACCGGCAAAACAAAGCGGAAATCGACAAGAAAAGAAACGAACGACGTTATCCACTTTTTAACCGGACGGAATGTTTTATCCGATATCTTCTTAAAAATCTTTAACGGCTTAGTATCTTCGTTGTAACGATTGTTTTTGCCGTTTAATTGGAAACGAACGACAAGACAAAAAATACCGACGAAGGGAACGAGCATAGAAAAAAGATAAGAGAAAACAAGCGCACCGCCACGGAAAGAAGAGAAATAATCTAATACGGTTTGTTTGTCGGCGAACGTTTGCCAGTACAAATCCCACTTTTCCTTAAACAGATCCCACGTCTGCGGCACTCCGTCCGAGATGGTAAAAGGCATTTTAGAAAGAGCCGTTACCGACGGAACAATATTATTTTCAATCTGAAAAACGTTCGAATAATGATATCCGAGAGATAAACCTAAATCCCTAAACGCTTCGCCGATACGAGGGAACGTATAAGGGAAAACAAACGCGTTAATAAGGATAAACGCAACGGTTATCGCTACGCAAATGTAATGACGGTAGTCTACCGATTTCAGAAAGCCAAATACTTTTTTCATATCTGTTTTCCTACAAACACAAAATAACCGATAATTACGGCAACGATAACGGCAAGAACAAGGAACAAAATGCTTTTTGTAATTTTATTCATGGCAAATAACACTAACGAAAAAGAAAAGAATTTATAGAAGAACCTACGGCGCGGCAAGCAGCGACTACCGCGGCAACGATTATTCCGGCAAGCACGAACATACCGATAGTGTAAAGGATTTTAACGCCGTAAAAAGTACCCTTAACAGCCTTATATGCGGTATCTGCCTTAGATGATTTATTATCTTTTTGTAAATTATTCTTTTTCATTTAATCGCTCCTTTGCTTGACATTGACGTCTGATTATTTTATACTACTTACAGGAAGTGAAATACGGATGAAATACTCCGACCGCCGCGGATTTTATCCTAAGCCGTTCACTTTCTTTTTTTATGCCTATTCATTGCCTTTTTGTATTTCTTGGTCGTATGCCTCACAACAGCCATATCAGGCTTTGAGAAATTCCACCCGCTGAGCGGAACGGAATAGTACTCCTTTCTTGCTGTCTTCGGCTTTAATTCGAGATACGCGTTTCTTCCGTCTTTCGGGTTCGGATTGTTTTGAAGTTGTACGTGCTTATACTTCTTGTCGGGACTATGCGTAATACTCAAAGATTTATAGGACGTATTCGTTTCTCCGAAAACGTAATTCGGATGTCCCGCACCCGATTTGCTGTTATTGTAACGAAACTCGTTTTTCGGCTTGTATTTTCTTGTAGGTTTTTTCTTACGTGCCATATTTACCGCCTTTATATTTTTGTTTAGATCCTGAATGAGAACGGAACAACAATCGAAACGGGGCGAATAATATTTTTAAGATAAAACCTATAAGTTTCATGACATAAGGGAAAGCGACTATAACCATCACGACAAGCAAAACACTACCTACGGCGAAAAGAATAATTTTAAGGTAATCTAAAAAATCTTCGCTCAATTCGACGGTGAGTTTGCTTTCGTTGTCGGGCAAAGAAGAGCCGGACTGTTTGTTGTCAATGACACCGAGATTGTAAGTTACGCCGTCGGTTTCAAATTCAAGTTGTAACAGCATAACATCGGAAACTTCCGTTCCACTAATTTTCATATAGCCGGATGAAGTCACGCCGCTTGTATCTAGTTGACAAGTAGATTCGTAAAACCGTAAAACCCACGACATATTATTTAACAACGCTTTTGCTTCCACGGTTAAATCCGTATTTGATTTTATATTAACAAAAACGCCATTATACAAGACAAACGTTTGTTGCTCCGACGCCATAAATTCTTTTATGGTTTGAATACGTTCCCAAGAATACTTTTCAACAAAAAAGCCACTTTTTGTAGAAGTAACGGTAGGATCGTCTTCGGTTATCCATTTGGTATGATTTTCAGGAGAACCGTATTCCCTTGACGTAAGTTCGGTATAAGTACGAGTGGAAAAATATAGTTTTGCTCGCTTAAGCCTATCCATAGGTTTTGACGTATTAAACGCAACGTAATGACAATCGGTATTCGTTGCTCCGACACCAAAAAGCACTCCGCTCAAATAACGAACGAAACCAATATGTTTATCCGTAACCTTAACCGTTTCGATTTTTCGCCGCTCAACATACTCCGAACCGTTTATAGTGCTAAAAACAAACATTTCGTTTACTTCAATCGGAGTTTCGGTTATCGTTTGCGAAGTATCCGAAGAAGGGGAGTCGATAGAACTATCGAACGGACGTAGCATCTGAGAAATACTGTAAGAACGAGATTCACTGTCGGAAACCACAAAATTTTTAACTTTATATTTATATAAAGCATCCGAAGAGTTTAGGAACTCAAGTTCGTAATTATTATAATTTAGGTTGGAATACACCCCGACAGAAAACACGATAGAAGAAACTTTGATATTTTTAGCAACGCAAGGTTGATATACATACACAAGAAGTTCCTTTTCCGAACTTTCGGCAATTTGAATTAACTTTAACCTATAATCGGTCTCGTTAGTCGGATAATCATCTTTATTGAACTTTTTATCTTTACTTAAATCATCAAGAACGTTACTACCGGATTTTGTATCGGCAAACGCCACGCCTTGCGACGCGGGTAAAACGCTCATAATTGCGATGATCGATATAAGTAATATCAAACGAAGTTTTTTCATAGGATAAAAAAAAGGGAAAGGGGAATATTGTTATTCCCCTTAGAGTTTAACGACAATATAACTCAGGATAAGGCGCAGCATTTTGCCAAAACATGCGAACATACTTTACGCCGTCGGAAAACGAAGTTTTCGGAATATTCCAATATTTTAGTCCCAACGAAGAAACAAAAGATACAGAAGCAACCTCAAGAGGTTTAATCGTATTTACAAAGTTTTTGTCGGAATCATAACAGAAAATAACGACTCCGCCAGCCCATTCGCTGTTAGGGGCATTTTTGAAATACAAGCAATCTTTATAGGCGGAAATATCTACAAATTCCGTCGTAGCAACTTGCTTATAAGTTGTAACAGATTCATCGTTATCCGTCAATATACCATCCTTAAGATATTTATTCTGATAGCAAAAATCAAAAAGATTTTCAGTATAGTTTTTAAATCCTTGTTCACGATTTACGCTTACTTTGAGTTGGCTCGAGTACTTAAATATCTCCGTCTTTGTAACAACGTCGTCATCGTTCGGCGTGATTACTATTCTTGCATACTTAGCAAAGAAAGGCACACTGTCTTTTACAAACGCGCCCGTAAGTTTTCCGGTAGTATGTACAAAAACGTTGTTTTGGTTGTAGAAATAAACTTGATAACTTACATTGTTATCGAATTCGAGAGAGCAGTCAAGGCCCTGACATTCGAACGCGTCTTTAGTATATACGCTTGCGTTGGTAGATTTATATTTACCATTGCCGTCAAGACCGCCGACCGAGTAGGAAAACTTCGAGATGTTTTTCTTGTCAAGTTTACCACTGTCGGTAAGTTTGATTATCCCGGCTATACCGCCGCCGACTATGCCAAGGCAAAGAACGACAAGCAGTATCGTTACTATTATTTTTTTCATTTTCTTAAAAAATTCTCCTTATAAAAATAGATTTACGCAGTTATACTCCGCGTAAAGAGTTGGTTTTAGGTGAGGGGATAAAAGTTAAACAAGAGGTTTCTTTTCGTATTTTTTCTTTCCGGGATAATCCAATCCGGAATTGTAACTTGAATAGATTGCGCTATTTTCATTCGCAAGTCCTTTTTGGAAGACGCCGTGCATAAACGCATAACGTTTCATTTCCTTGGAAAAGTTAGGCTTATTTTTTTTACGAGGTTTAAAATAACGTTTTTGATTTCCGGAATAGTATTTTTTTGAATTATATTTTTTTCTATATGCCATATATAAACCCTCCTGTTTTATTCCGGGAAGAACCGCCCGGTACGGTGCGTACCTCGACTTAGTACGTTTGCAAACAAGTTATAATGCGATGGGGCAGTTTTAAGCCGTGCCCGGGGCTACCAAATTACATTCGGTTAAAGGGTATTTATTGTTCGTCGGAGTCGTCTTCGTCAAACTCTCCCGGGAAGCAAACGTTTTCAAACGCTTTATCGAGGTTAGGCACGGTTTCGAGGTCGCCTTCGGCAATATCTCGACACTTTCCGAACCCTGCAAACGCGGCGCGTAAATATCCGTCGTCGCCCAGAGATTTAGGAACGAGAGTTGCTTCGGCACTTATACCGCTATCGTCGACGGCAAGCGCGTAGTACTCGAAAGACACGTTCTTTTCATCTTTAGTAGGTCGAATACGAGCATAAAGGTTAATGGCGGTGCCATTTTCATAGAGCCAGTTAAGAAGACTATACCCGGCAGCGTTTTTCGTCGTGGTAAGGTTCTTCTTTTCTTCGGCAGTCGTGCCGCCCACAAAGCCGATATCGGGCAATAATTGAACCTCGACAAAAGACTTTTTGCGTCCGTCAAGGATAAGGAAGACAGAGTATACGGAAAACTCTTTGTCGTTTTTCGAAAATACTTTGCGAAATAATGAAAAATGCTTTTCAGCCTTAATCGCGTTTTTAATCGCTACAGTTTGGTCCACGGGGGTTACTTGTTTTTTTTGTTCTGTCATTTTTTTTCTCCAATCCGTTATAGCCGGCAACTTTTTTATTCCGTTAAGGCGGTGCCTGTAAACCAACCGTTTACATTAACATAATAATACACCATTAGTTTACTGTCAAGAGAATAATTATAAATGTACAAAATTTTTTTACGATAAAAAAAGCGCTGCATTCGTTGCAACGCTAAAGCCCCGTCATTGACAGAACGCCCCTGACCCTGTTGCGTTGTTTAGGTTTGTTCCTGCGGTCTCCGACCACTTAAGTTTTTTCGCATTATAGTCCGACGCGGGCTACTTCGCGCACGCGCTCGTACACGCCCTTGAACGTTCCCCAATGAAGGGAAATATTCTGCTACTGAGAATTAGACGACCCCTTGTCTTGAACGAGTGCCGGCGGCGGCGCCGCCGGCGACAAGGGGTCATTTTTGCGGAAGAAAAAGTGCGTTCCGGGAATTTTTTTAGGGCGAAAACGCCGCTTGTCCGCTAAACCGCTGGACCTACGCGGCGTTTTTTATTTTTCGTTAAAGAGTTTTTCGCAAAAAAGAGGGTGTTTCCTGTTTTTAAGGTAAAGGGAAAAAGCCTACGGCGTAGGCTTACTTTTTTTATCGTTTATATTTATCCGACGTCGCGGAAAGGTAAGGGGGCGTGCGGCTCGATTTCGCCGTTCTTGCCGGAGCGAAGCATAGCGATAAAGGAATCTTCGCCAAAAACGAAAGAAGAACGGGGGACGTATTTTAATTCTCCGTCGTCGAAGCAAAAAAGAAGTTCTTCGGCGTTGACGTATTGATAACAGCAATCGGGCAGTCCGCGCGAATAATAACGTCTGCCGTCTTGCTTACAGGTGTAATCCGATATGTAATGAATAACGCGAACGAGTTCTTCGGCGCTCTTGCCGTGAAGACAGTCAAATTCGTTAATCCCGAATTTTTCGCGCAGCGTTTTACTTTCAAGTACGGTTTTCCACTTTTTATCCCTTATCGAATAACGGGAAACCTTCCGAAGATCACCTTCCGGGAAAAATCCTTCGGGAACGTGTACCAGGCAATGAAAATGCAGTCTGCCGCCTTCGTCGCCGTATTCGACGGCGCCTATGATTTTTAAGCCGTAGCGGAAGGCGTTGTTTTTTATGTACGTGAAAAACGTTTCGAGACCCTTTTCCGGATCCTCGAATAAAGCAGGGTCGAAAGTTTGCGTCCAGAAGTAATCCCATTCGCGACGGTTCGTACCGGCTTTCCGTTCGAAGCGTTTTTTCGCTGCGTGTTCGGCGTGAAGTTCGTCGTAACGTTTACTTTTAAGATAATCGGTCAGAACATCGTCTTCGAACATTTTTCCGAGATCTTCATCGAATTTTTTGTTCGCTTCAATGCTTTTTCTAAGTATGTTTTTTATCCCGTCAAGTCGTGCGTCGTAGTATTCCTTTTTTGCAATAATCGGACGCGGATTACTTTCGTCGTACGTATTCCGGGCGTCCTTAAAAAGCGTATCTATAAGTTTTTCCGGTAACCGTTTATGTTGTTGGTGACGCACAACGTGACAAACGTATTGTTCGCGGCGTAAGTCATAATATACCTTCATACGCTCTTTTTCGGTTAAAAAACGCGTATTTTCGGGCAATTCGTAGCAATTATAAAAGGAATTATAACGGTTCATTTTCGATATCCTAACTCTTAATCATTGGGTCCAGGGTTCGAGTCCCTGGAGGTGCACCAAACAAGAATAAAACGAACCCGAGAGAAAATCTTGAGTTCGTTTTGTTTTTTACAAGAGATTATTTTGGACTAAAAATAAAACTATAAATACATTACAACCTTTAACCGAGTGTTTCGCGCACTAGGTTTTTCTATGTCGTTTTGCCGTCCGATTTATCGCCTTTCGTCTGCGTTTGTAGCACAGAGAAAAGCACAAGTCAACGTCAAAAATTTTTACTTAGAACGTTGATATTGCGTACTGCTACATAAAATTTTTTGCTAGTCGTTGACTTCCGTGTAACAGACAGCGAAATTAAAAACTTCTATCTTTTACCGATGCTACTTTAGTTTTTGCAGAAAGGCGAAGTAAATCGGAGGTAAAATACAATGAAAAAATTAAACAGGGGCATTTTGGATAACAATATCATATTGAGAACAAAAGAGTTGCTTACCACCGAGAGAAAACAAAACTAAAATGCCTGTACAAATTTGTTTTGGAAACACGAGCGTTGAACATTGCAAAACAACTATTGAATGGTTAAGTCGGCGGCTATGCACATAGTGCATAGCCACCGACTGTTTACAAATCTTTCAATTCAAATTCCACTTGCCAACGACGCGTCTTTTTTTTGCAAAAGCGTGGATTGAAAGTTTGCGACGAAATCGAGGTCGAACAATTCTTGTCGACTGCGATTCAACCGTTTGCACCGTCAATCTTTGCTAGGCTAAGTTTGTTTTATTGACTTGCATATATTAATATGTTAATATTTATATATTATGACATGCGTGCAAGCTGTCGCGCAAAAGAGGAAACTTATGAGCAGAGTTTTTATAAGTTATAGTCACAAGGACGTTGAGATTGTGCGCCAAGTGAACGATTTTTTGCAAAAAAATCGTATTTTGACTTGGTTTGACGAAAAGTCCATTGAGGTTGGGGACAAATGGCAGATAAACATTGCCACTTCCATTGCCTCGTGCGACGTATTTTTGCTTTTCAATTCCAAAAACTACAGCGACAGCGAATATTGTCAAAAGGAATTTAAGTTGGTGCGCGACAAGTCCTCGAACACGGCAATAGTAATCGCTGACTTGGACGGCTCGCGTCACTCCTTTGTTGAGGCTGACATCAACAACTATCAGCAAATCGCTTTCGACAGACGGTCGGAAACGGTTGATGATTTGTGTAAAAAGGTGCTTGCAAACAACAATCTGAAACGCTGTTTGAAGATTTGCAACGTGAAATTCAGCGACGAGGGCGTGGGCTTTTTGAACTGGATTTCCAATATGTGTGCCAATGCGCATTGGGAAATGCTCGAACCGCTTTTGAGTTTTTTGGCAAGCGTATCCGACAAGGAAAAAGAGGGGGTATATATCTCACAATACGCCAATTTCTCGTCGCTTGTGGCGCATAGGTGCGCAAACGGATATTGTTTTGCGCTTGAAGGCGAGGGCGATTTTTGCACAGATTCCTCTCAAAACTCAAACTTGATTTTTGCAAAAAACGTGCTGTACGCGCTTTTCAAACTTGCAAATACCGAGTATGGCGCGCAAGTGCCACAAAATCTGTATTTTGCAAAGCCGTTTAGAAGTGCAAATCATCGCTTTTCGCACCAATACAGGGCAAATTTGCAGGTTGCAGACGACCCGAATCGCAACCTTGTTGACGAAAAGATATACGCGCTTTTCAACGGCGCGATTGACGACGCCTATCAAAATTGCAGTGATATAGAGTCGCTCATCGACAGCCTTTACGACGTGTGCCAAGCAAGCAAGTTTTTTGAAACGCAAGAGGCGCAATTCGACCACACGAGTGCTTTGAGTTATGAAACCACGCCAATGGTTTTGCGCACTGCAAGAACGCTTTTTGTTTTGGAAAGCGGCGAGGACGAGGTGTGGCAAGATTGCATCCCCGACGTTGTTTGTGACGACGACCAAAAGAGAGTTACTTGCGATGATTTGATTGCCAAAAGCGGAGATGTGTTTTTGCACGTTCGATTCGGATGCGGCATCACGAGTCTTTTGAAAACTTGGTTCAAAAAGTCGGATTTGTCCCTTTACATCGACCTTGGCAACTTGGCGTACAGGGGCAGGGACGCAGTCAAAAAGTATATCGGCGACAGGAGCGCGCTTGCATACAGGCTCAACTACTACGACCTTTTCAATTTCAGCGCGTTCAAGACGAAAATCACGCTGCTCATCGACAACTTCGATTCGCTCTCGGCAAGCGATAAGCAAAACGTTGTGAGTGAGATAAAAGAAATGGACGGCGCGTTTAGAGTGGTGTTGCCCTCAACAAGCCTAAATGCCGACGGAAAGTTGTCGTTGACTGCGGACTACGACACTTTTTCGCACTTTGAAAAGTATTCTGTTTTGCCGCTTGGCAAAAAGCAAATCGTGGCGTACGTCGTCAACAAATTGACGGGCAAGGGCGTTGATACAAGCGACGTCGCGGCTCAATTCGACGAGCTTGATTGTGACGACAGATTCTTTGAAGTGTTTGACAACTTCACCAAAATCAACTTGCTTTTGGACGCTATCGGCGACGGCAGAGATTTTTCGATATACGACGTCAAGGACGAGTTCGACTCCAAAATCTTGGTCTACAAAAAGCTGTTCGAGGGGGACGGGGCGTATTCCATTCCCAAAAAAATCTCGGCAATGTTCAAAGACAGCGTCGTCAACATCGAGGATGTCATCTTAAAGGTAGTGTGGAGCGAAATCGACAACCTCAAAAAGACGTCCTACGCCTCGCACGGCATAGACGAGGCGATACCTGTTCTGGGCAATTCGCTGAGGTTTAGGGACTATTATCCCGTGCTCAACAAGATTGCCGACGAGTACTACTTTTTGAACGACGACGTGAGGAGTTATTTTGCAGCTTCCTACGCCTACGAACAAATATCGCAACATCGCAATGACAAAGAACTAGTGCAGGAGACGTTGCAGCCAATCAAAAACGATTTTCACGTGCTGAAATACCTCAAAGAATTTGACGTTTTGTCGGTTTTGGATTTGGACGAGTTACTCTCCGATTACCGTTTCGAGCAAGCCGCGCTTACGCTCTACAAAATATCACAATATTACGACGCGTGTCCGTTGCGGAAGGAGTTTTTGAGCAAGGCGAGGTTTGAAAAGTTGCCCGACAAATTCTTTTTCGGTGCGGAAAACATCAAAAAAATCAGCATTCCGCCCTGCGTAACCGAGGTGGGACGAGCGGTGTTTGCCAACTGTTTTGAACTTGAAGAGATAGATTTTGCACCCAAAACTCGCAACGAGAGCGGCGCAAAAGAACTTTGCGTCAAGCCGTGGGCGATTATCAACTGCCCAAAGCTCAAACTTATAAAACTAGGCGACAACTATCTTAAATACAATCACCCCTTGGCGAGCCGCTGTCTAGGGCTTGAAAAAATTGTCGTATCGCCCTCGAATCCCGCGTTTGCCACCGAGTATAACGGCCAAATGCTCGTTTCAAAGGACAAAAAACGTCTGTATTTTGCAACCAACGCGCTGCGAGGCGAGGTGCGTATTCCCGATAGCGTCGAGGTGCTTGAAACAAATGCGCTTTCCTACCTCAAAAACGTTGAGAAATACATTATTCCGCCAAGCGTGAAAGAGTCCAACACCAATTTTTCGGACTTTTGCGACAACCTCGGCTTTATCGAGGTTGAAAAGGGAAATCCGACGTTCTATTCGGACGAAAACGGATATATGTATTGCAACGACCAAAACGGCAAGACGTTGTTTAGAGTGCCCAGCGGCATAAAAGACGACGTGGTGATACCAAACGACGTCGTGACAATCGGCAGTGACTCCATATCTTGCTGTATGTTCACAAAGCACATTTTGGTGCCGGACAGCGTTCGATACATCGAAAACTACGCCTTTGCCGACACCTATTCGCTTGAAAGTTTGCAGTTCGAGGGAGTTGACGATATATTTGAGATTGGCAACTATATCTTCTTGTCAACCAACGAGGGCGTGAGGATAAAGACGCCGCAAACCATGACTCTGAAAAAGTTCAACGAAACCTTCTGCACGCCGCTTGGCAAGGACAAGACAAGGGGCAAAATGTCAAGGCTCATCACCTTTGATGACTTTGCAAATCGAGGAATAGAGATATTGCGAAAGACGGATTTGAACCGCGGTTTCGACAACGTTGTGGTCGTGCGCGATATCACGCTGTTTAACAAAGCCGTCTATGCGCCGAGCGACTTCAACGTCATGATTGTCGGCATGACCGAGTACAATGCGATTATGGCAAAAGACCCCGTCAGTGCGGACAAATACGTTGAGGACCTTATCAACAACAACCACATAAAAGCCGTGCTTTTCACAAGAGATTTGCCGTTGCTTGCGCAGTTCGAGGGGGATTCGTTCCCAAGCGTTGCGCTCATGCGCACGGGCAAATCGTCAACGGGCGCGGCAAGGATAATTTCCGAAATTATACACGACATCGGAGGCTGATATGCAAATCGTTTACGGAAGAGAGAATTTGGAAGATACGCTGAAAATCGTCAATTCGGCGTTTTGTCCCGTGCGCGAGGACGGATTTGATTTTAGGCAAATAATGCCCAAGGCGTACGGCGACAAATGCAACCTTTTGCAGTATCACTACATCGTCGAGGACGGTGGTAAGGGCGTTGCAGCGGCAGGGAATATCCCGGGGGTTATCGCCACGTCGCAAGGCGAGTTTCCGTTTGTATTTTTGGGCAGCGTCGCAACATTGCCGGAGTGTCAAGGCAAGGGCTATATGCGCGCTCTTATGGAGCGTATCGACGCCGACAACAGACAAAATCAAGTGGTGTTTTCAATGCTCACCGGCGCAAGAAAAAGATATGCTCGCCACGGCTACACAAAGTGTTTTTCAACGCTTTGCTACACTTTCGATTGCTATTTTTACGCCCACGCGGCAAGCGATTGCTCGTTGCGCATAAACGAGTTCAAAGCCGAGGATTTGGACGAGATTTTTGACATCTATCAAGAGTTTTCGCCTTTGAAACTTAGGACGAAAGAGAGTTTTGTCCCTTGTTTGCAGTTTTCAAAATCTCAACTTCGCACGGTGCGCAAAGACGGCAAAATCGTCGGTTATTACACCTTTGCAACGCGCAAAAATCTAGGCGTCGGCGAACTATGCCTATCCGATTTGAGCGTTGTTGGCAGCCTTATGAAAGCGGTTGCAGATTTTGAAAACGTCAAGACGTTCAACGTGCTTGTCAATCCTCTCGACGTGCGCCTTGCAAGCGTGCTTGACGGCATTTGCGAGGGAGCGTCGCTCTCGGACGGACTTCAAATCAAAGTGTACGATATGGCGAGATTTGTCCAAATGCTTTTGGTGCTCAACCTCGAAACGAGCATAAAACGCTTTGAAAACGTTCAAGAAACAATCTCAATTGGCGGTGAGTGCTTTGAGGTTTGCGTAGACGATGGCAAAGCGAGCGTGCCAAAAACCGATAAAAAGCCGCAATTTGCGTTTGAAGTTGCCGAGTTTGTGCGCCTTGCAATCAACGGCACGAGCAGAACTTTGGACGAGAGCAAAATCTTTCCGCTCACTTTCGGCATAAGCGCGCCTGATGAGTTTTGATTGAAAGAAAATTGCACGCGATGCCAAAAAAGTGCGACGCAATGGCAAATTAGCACACCAAAAGGCATAATCGCCGTCAAAGAAGAAAAAAATAGCGAAATAGACAAAATAACAATAAGTAGCGTTTTTCAACGCAAAAGAAAAATACGGTCGGATATATCGAGATATGGCAAAAGTAGTTTGTATAGGCGAGTGCCTTGTTGACGTAACGCCCATCGAAAACGGATACGAAAACAGAATCGGAGGCGCGCCGTACAACGTGTGCGCGTGCGTTACTCGTATTGGCGACGAGGCGTACTATCTCGGCAAACTCGACGGCGATTGCTATGCCGATTTTCTAAAAGATAAAATCGCTGCGAGCGGCGTAAAATGGGGCATTGAATGAACTTTGCAAAACTGTCAACGTATCCGTTTTGATTTTTCATTATACACCTCATAGAATCGAAATATAAAAATATTATAAAATGGTAACTTAAAATAGACAAGCACGATTTTTGCTGATTTAGGCACAAAATTCCCAATCATAACTACCAGCACGGCCGGTATTTATGATTGTTGTTATAAATTAAAGGAGGAGATATAATGGTGGATATAGAAAGAATTAATCATCTTGCGAAAAAGTCGAGAGAGCAAGGACTTAGCGACGAAGAAAAGGAAGAGCAGGCAAGACTGAGAAAAGAATACGTCGAAAGCATGAAAAGCAGTCTTAAAGCACATCTCGATAATACTTATGTCGTCGATGAAAACGGCAATAAAACAAAACTTAAACAAAAAAATAAGAAATTTTGATTTTAATCGAAACTTAAAGTTAGAACGCCTGCCGTTCGCAGACTTGACACGCCAAATTTTTGATGTTACAATAAGTACGGTTATACAAATTTCCCTAGACAATATATAGGAGCGAAACCGTATGGAGTAGTAAAACAAAACGTTTTCGGCGTGTTGTGTGCGCAACGTTTACTTTGCGCCATAAAGTTATTTATTTTTACGAATTATCAAAAAATACGCGTTTGCGTAGGTATATCGCCGAGAAGATGACAATAATATTTATTAGTTAGTTTTTTAAGCAAAAGCGGTTATCATATAAGCAGTTTCCCATTATATTAAAATAATTCGACATAAATCGGAGGATCACAAAAAAAATAATGAACGTATACGATTACACAAATTTTAACGAGGCTACTCTTGAAGCGATGCCGTTATACGAACTTCGAATAATTGGCAGAACGCTCGGGGTAAAGAGCCCGACGTCGATGAAAAAAGGCGACTTAATATCTTCAATTTGCGCAAGAATAGCCAAAGAAGGCATAGAAAAAAAAGAGCAAAAACCCGAAAGAAAAGCGGGCAGACCGCCTAAAACGCCCGGCAAAATCGTCCTTAGAGATAGCGGTGGCAACGTTGACAAAAAGACGGAAGTAACGGAAAACACCGAAAATATCGACGCTCATGCGTTTTTAATCGATAAACCTATGAAAAACGCGATTTTGAAAGGTATTACGTCTTCTGTCGATAAAGGATTTACCGACGATAGTTCGGAAAACGCAAAAAAACAGTACAAACGAGTTTTTGATTCGACGCAACAAAAGAAAACTTTTGCAAAACGGGATTCTGTGCCTGCACAACCAGCCCAACAAGTGATTAACACGGATAAAAAAACGATTGAAAACGACGAGCAATTTGCCGTGAACAATTCCCAGCAAGAAGAGTTGCCGCTAGAATTAAAAGAAGGCGTGCTTGAAATTATGCCGGACGGGTACGGTTTTTTACGCGCGCATAACTACGAAGGTAGCGATAAAGACGCCTACATTGCCGCACAAAAGATAAAAAAATGCGGACTTAGAAAAGGCGACTGGGTTAAAGCCGAAGCGAGAAAAACCTGCGAAAATCGCCCTGCCGGCGTAGTTAATATAATCGAAGTAAACGGACGTGACCCGGAAACGGCATTTAAGAGAAAAAATTTCGATTATCTTACTCCTATTTATCCCGATTCGAGATTCAGACTGGAAATAGAAGGCGAAAAGAACGACCTTGCGATAAGAAGCATCGACTTGGTTGCGCCGATAGGAAAAGGACAAAGGGCAATGATTGTTTCGCCGCCGAAAGCCGGTAAAACGACTTTGTTAAAAAAAGTTGCAAACAGTATTTCCGTTAATTATCCTTCAGCGCATCTTATCGTGTTGCTTATTGACGAACGTCCCGAAGAAGTAACGGATATGCAACGTTCTATAAAAGGCGAGGTCGTGTATTCGACTTTCGACGAAATGCCCGAACATCATACAAAAGCGGCGGAACTTGTACTCGAAAGAGCAAAACGCCTTGTCGAACTCGGAGAAGACGTCGTTATACTTATGGATAGTCTTACAAGGCTTGCGAGAGCGTATAACCTAACAATCGCCCCTACCGGAAGAACGTTGTCGGGCGGAATAGACCCCGGCGCATTGCACAGCCCTAAAAGATTTTTCGGAGCGGCAAGAAATATAGAAAACGGCGGTAGTCTTACGATTATCGCAACCGCTCTTATTGATACGGGCAGCCGCATGGACGACGTAATTTATGAAGAGTTCAAAGGCACGGGAAATATGGAAATCCATCTTGACAGAAGACTTACGGAAAAACGAATCTTCCCCGCAATCGACCTTAACAGGAGCGGAACGAGAAGAGAGGAACTTCTTCTTACGCAAAAAGAACTCGAAACCGTTTGGGGTATGCGCCGTATGCTGAACGCAGGCGACGGAGGCGACGCGTCCGAAATCATGATAAACGAACTCATAAAAACCAAAACGAATAAAGAGTTTATGGAGCAAATGGATTTGAAAATTAAAATAATGCAAAAACAAGGTTTTTGGAAGAATTAAACGCTCATAACTAAAAAATCTTAAAGCGACCTTTCGGTCGCTTTATTTTTTACCCCATGAAATCATCTCGTCAGTTATATGTATCGGTTGCTACAAATAAACTGCAAAACATCAGTTAAACGTATCCCACGCTACAAATAATATAAGAAATTAAATTAAATAATTGTTTTGCTTTGGTGAAAAGAATAGTGTGTTGACCGAATCAATAATAATATGTTATACTTTTTTTTAGAAAATAAGCAATAGGATATTCGTATGATATGAAAAAAGTCTTAGTGGCATCCGACTCGTTTAAGGGTACGTTGAGTTCGATGAAAATCGCCGAAATATTTTCCGAGGTTGCTAAAAAGGGGCAATTCGACGTTGAAGTTCGCGGCGTAGGTATAGCGGACGGCGGAGAGGGGACGCTTTCTGCGATATTTTCAAGCGGCGGATACAAAAAGATTCAAAAAGAGTGCAACAACCCGCTTTTTGAGAAGACTACGGCTTTTTATGCGATGAAAGGCGACACTGCCGTAATAGAAACGGCTGAGGCAAGCGGACTTACGCTTATCGAATATCGTGACGGGAACGCGCTCCGAACCACTACTTACGGAACAGGTGAACTTATATTCGACGCAGTTAATCGCGGAGCGAAAAAGATTTTTCTTTGTTTGGGCGGCAGCGCGACGAACGACGGCGGTATAGGCGCGCTCAGTGCGTTGGGGTTTAAGTTTTCGGATAAGTACGGCGAAGAAATAATTCCGATAGGCGAGAATTTAGGCAAAATAACAAGCGTCGATCAAAGCGGCGCGGCGTATCTTAAAGGAATCGAGTTTATCCTTGTCAGCGACGTAGACAATCCGCTTCTCGGAGAGTTTGGCGCGACAAGATTTTTCGGGGAACAGAAAGGTGCGGTCGGGGTCGCGGCGGATATTCTCGAAACCGGAATGAAATCTTTTGCGGCGGTTACGGAAAAAGCGACGGGTATCAGGCTCAACGATCTGAAATGCGCGGGAGCGGCAGGCGGTTTAGGCGGAGGGTTTATCGCTTATCTCGGAGCGAAAGCAAGTAGCGGAATAAACGCCGTATTAGATCTCATCGATTTTGATGAAAAACTTACGGGTGTAGACGCTGTTGTTACCGGCGAGGGAAGAATAGACGAACAATCGTTACACGGGAAAGCGGTTTTCGGTGTATGCGAGAGAGCGAAAAAAGCGGGCGCGGACGTATATGCGATTGCAGGGTACACCGTCCTTTGCGAAGAAGAAATCCAAAAAGGCGGGATAAAACACGTCGAAACGTTATTGTCATACGCTAAAACAGTAGAAGATTCGATAAAAAATGCGGCACACTACGCCGAAAAAGCGGCGGAAAAACTACTCAAAATCATAACGGGAGATTGTTAAAATGACGGAAAACGAATTGAAAAAGTTTATAACTCAAATCGACAAATTCGATTTAACCGAAGAAGAAAAATGTAAGCAAGGCGGCTCGTTTATCAAATTGCAAAGCGGCGAGACGCACTACGAGATAAAGGGAGAGGGCGAAACCATAGTGCTTGTACACGGCTACGCCACGCCGTATTATTTATATGAAAAATTGTTTGACGCATTTGTAAAAAAAGGATATAAAACGTTGCGTTACGATTTGTACGGACGCGGGTTTAGCGAAAGAGTGGAAAGTGATTACACACCCGAATTTTTTGCCGAGCAACTTGCCGAACTTATCGATGCGGTTATTCCGAACGAGAAATTTTTTCTTGTGGGTACGTCGATGGGCGGTGCGATTTGTGCTACGTTTACGGCGAAATATCCCGAAAAAGTAAAAAAACTTGCGTTGCTCGCGCCTGCCGGTATGGATACGTTCAAGCCGCCGCTTTACATGAAACTTTGTCAAATTAAAGGGCTTGGAGAACTGTTGTTCTATAACGTTGCAGGCAAACTTCTTTTGAAAAAATGCGCTTCGGAAATGTACTATTCTTCGGAAAAAGAGAAAGATCGCTACGTTGAAAAATTTGCCGATGCGGTCAAATATAAAGGATTCTTACGTTGTACGCTTTCGTCGCTAAGAAACACCATTTTGCAAACGCAAAAAGTCACCGATTACTATAAAATCGTAGGCAAGACTGACATACCGATTCTATGTATTTGGGGAACAATAGACAAAACGATGCCGTATTATCAAAGCGCAAGACTAACCGAAGTATGCAAAAACGCAAAACTCGTCACTTACGAAAACTCGGGACATATTTTCCTGTTTGACGAAGGAGAACGTTGCGCAGCCGACTTGCTCGCGTTTTTTAGAGATTAAAATAATCGAACGATAACAAAAAGTATCCATAAATCGGAATACCGAAAATACGACTAAGTAAAGACCGAATTATATATTAGCAAATCACGATTTATCCTTTTGACTTTTCTTCCACGCCTTGATTTCGTCAAGGCGTGTTTTGAACCTACTTTCAAGCCCTTCTTCCGTAGGCTTATAGTATTCTTTACCGATAAGATTGTCGGGTAAACATTGCATAGATGTGAGTTTGGCGTCCGTATCGTGGGCATATTGATACCCTTTACCGTAGTTTAACTCTTTCATCAGTTTTGTCGGAGCGTTGCGAATAACGAGCGGAACGGGTTCGGAAAGTTGTTTAAGCGCGTCTTTTTTAGCGGTTTCGTATGCTACGTACAATGCGTTGGATTTGGGCGCAAGCGACATATACACGACTGCTTGTGTTAGATGAACGGAGCATTCCGGCATACCGATTAGATGGCAGGCTTGATACGCGGCGACGGCGATTTCGAGCGCTCGCGGGTCGGCAAGTCCCACGTCTTCGCTGGCGAATCGGGTCACTCTACGCGCGACGTAAATGGGGTCTTCGCCCGCTTCGAGCATTCGCGACAGCCAATATACGGCGGCGTCCGGGTCTGAGTTACGCATAGATTTATGGAGAGCGGAAATAAGGTTATAATGTTCCTCGCCGTTTTTATCGTAAAGAAGAGATTTTTTCGATGTGCATTGTTCGACGATTTCTTTTGTTACCGTGGTTTTTCCGTTTTCGTAAACGCCGTTAAGTATTGCCATTTCGAGAGTAGAAAGCGCATTTCTCGCGTCGCCGTTGGCAAACGTCGCGATGGTTCGGACGATGTCGTCGGAAATTTCGATGTTTTGCCCGCCGAAACCGCGTTCGTCGGCAAGGGCGTGTCGAATGAGTTTGATGAGGTCATCGATTTTTAGAGATTGCAAAACGAAAACTTTTGCTCTAGATAAAAGCGCGCCGTTTACCTCAAAAGAAGGATTCTCGGTGGTTGCACCGATTAAGATAATACTGCCTTTTTCCACGTACGGCAAAAAAGCGTCCTGTTGCGCTTTGTTAAAACGGTGTATTTCGTCTACGAAAACGATGGTTTTTTCTCCGTAACGCCTGCTTTCTTCCGCTTGTTCCATTACTTGTTTTATTTCTTTTATTCCGCTGGTGACCGCCGAAAAATCGATAAATTTTGCTTTTGTGCGGTTTGCGATTATACGTGCGAGCGTAGTTTTTCCCACTCCCGGCGGACCCCAAAAAATCATAGAGCCGACGTTGTCGCTTTCGATTAAACGGCGCAATACTTTTCCTTCTCCGAGTAGATGTTCTTGTCCGCAGTATTCGTCGAGATCGCGAGGACGAAGCCTCGCGGCGAGCGGTTCTACCGTTTCTTTTTCAAATAAAGTAGGTTGGTAAGGCATAGGGTCTATTTTTTCCTTTTCGGGACGGGTATGACTTTTTCGACGATTTCCGCGACTTGCTCGGTTAGTTCTCTGTCTTCGACGTCGAGAACATAGTGAATTTTCGCTCCGTCGTAAGGGTAGCCTTCCGACGCGTTTTCGAGCAGCGGAGCAAGTTCTTGAAGTTTCTTGACGAAAACGGTATTGTCGCATACGAGAAACGCGGGTTTGCCGTTTAAGTAAATAAC
Organism: uncultured Clostridia bacterium; assembly: GCA_934274515.1. GTDB lineage: Bacteria > Bacillota > Clostridia > Christensenellales > DTU072 > CAG-1782. The sequence continues at coordinate 67,335 of CAKQTC010000007.1, read as the reverse complement.
GTATTCGCCGAACATTTTGCGGTATCTCACGTCGTAGCGAGAAGGTAACTGCTCCAGGCAGAAGTCGATATAGTCCTTTGTCGTCGCCATGTTTATTCCTTTAATGATTATAGCGATATTGTAGCACAATATTTTAGAAAAATGTCAATAATAAACGACGCTTATCGGAGAAAAAAATAATTTTGCGGTTAATCGCAAAAAAACGGCAATTTAACGCAATTACGACAGTAATTTTTGTTGTTTTTACGCATTTGTTATGATATAATATTTTAACTTTAATAATAATTAAGGGTAAAATCTATTTTCAAGAGAGGTAGAAATGGGATTAATAAGTTTTCTCCAAAGACGAGACAGAGAAAAAACCATAAAGAAATTGCGCGTTACCGTAGACGAAATTAACGCGAAAGAACCGACTTATGCGGTTATGAGCGACGAAGAACTTATTTCGCAAACACCTGCGCTTAAAGAAAGGTATAATAACGGCGAAACGCTAGATAAACTTCTTCCCGACGCGTTTGCGGTTGTGAGAGAGGCGGCGAAAAGAGTTCTTAACATGCGTCACTTCGACGTGCAAGTTATCGGCGGTATAGTTCTTCATCAAGGCAGAATAGCGGAAATGAAAACGGGTGAAGGTAAGACTCTTGTGGCGACGTTGCCCGCGTATCTTAACGCACTTACCGGGAAAGGCGTTCATATTGTAACGGTAAACGATTACCTTGCAAAGCGTGACGCGGAGTGGATGGGAAAAGTGTACGAGTTTCTCGGACTTAAAGTAGGTTGCATCCTGCCTAATATGAGTTTTGCGGACAAAAAGAAAGCGTATGAGGCGGACGTAACGTATTGTACGAACAACGAAGTAGGCTTTGACTATTTGCGCGACAATATGGCTACGAGTAAGGATAGAGTTATGCAACGCGGACATGCTTTTGCAATCGTGGACGAAGTCGATAGTATTCTTATCGACGAAGCGAGAACTCCTTTGATTATATCGGACAGAGCCGCCGAGGCGACTAAAATTTACGAAGACGTGCAAAGTTTTATCAGAATACTCGGAGAAGACGATTATTCCAAAGACGAAAAAGAAACGCACGTTTACCTTACCGAAAGCGGACTTAACAAAGCGGACAGATTTTTCCGCAGCGATATGAGCGACGGGCAAAGGGCGGACCTTAATACGAAGATAAACAATGCTCTGAGAGCGAATTTTCTTATGGCGCGCGACGACGACTACATCGTGGAAAACGGCGAAGTCGTAATAGTGGACGAGTTTACGGGTCGTAAGATGGAAGGAAGAAGATTTTCCGACGGACTGCATCAGGCAATAGAAGCGAAAGAGAAAGTCAGAATTAAGAGAGAAAGCAGAACCGTGGCTACGATTACTTTCCAAAACTTGTTCCGTATGTACGACAAACTGTCGGGGATGACGGGTACCGCGCTTACCGAGGAAGCGGAGTTTAAGGGCATTTATAATCTCGACGTCGTTGAAATCCCGACAAATCACGAGATGATAAGGAAGGATGAACCGGATAAAGTTTTCGCGACGAAAGCGGCGAAGTTTAAGTCGGTCGTAGAAGAAATAAAAGAAACGCACGACAAAAAACAACCCGTACTTGTCGGCACGATAAGCGTCGAAGTCAGCGAACAACTCAGCAAAATGCTTGCAAGAAAGGGAATTCCGCACAACGTACTCAACGCCAAGAGTAACGAACTCGAAGCAAAAATCATAGCGCAAGCAGGAAAACCCGGAGCGGTCACCATTGCGACGAACATGGCAGGTAGAGGAACGGACATACTTCTCGGCGGAAACCCCGAGTATATGGCGAAAGAGCGAATGATAAAAGACGGGTTCAGCGAAGAACTCATTAGCGTCGCAACCGCGTATAATCAGATTACCGACCCGGAACAGATAGCGGCACGGCAGAGATTTGCCGACCTCGTCAAGAAGTTCAAAGAAGAAACGGACAAAGAGAGATTGGAAGTTAAGCAACTCGGCGGACTTAGAGTAATAGGTACCGAAAGACACGAATCGCGTCGTATAGACAACCAGTTACGCGGACGTAGCGGACGTCAGGGTGACGAAGGAAGCAGTTGTTTCTTTATTTCGTTTGAGGACGACCTTATGAGAAGGTTCGGCGGAGACAGGCTTTCGGGTATGCTTACGGGCTTGTTGCGAGGAGAAGAAGACGCGGCGATACAAATGCCGATGTTGTCAAAACAAATAGAAAACGCGCAAAAACGTTGCGAAGACGCGAACTTTGAAAGAAGAAAGTACGTGCTTAACTACGACGACGTTATGAACAAGCAAAGACAACTTATCTATGCCGAAAGGAACAAAGTTTTCGAAGGGGCGGACGTGCATGACCAAGTGTTGAAATATATCGAACCAGCGGTGAGCGATATGGTGGCGGGATACGTCGATTTTTCGACGGGAGACGAGAACTCGGTCGATTACGTTGCGTTTAACGCCGCGCTAGAAAGAACGTTCCTTAAAAAAGGCACGAACATTGTCACGAAAGAACTTGTGGGGCATAGACAATACGATATGATTGTGGATACGGTTGTGGAAGAAGCGAAACGACAGTACGAAGATAAGTGCAAACTTATGGAAGAAAACGGGTTCGATTATAAAGAGTTCGAACGCAACGTGCTATTACGAACCGTAGATACCAACTGGATGAACCATATAAACAATATGGATACGCTTAGAAACGGAATAGGACTCAGAGGACTCGGACAACGCGACCCGGTAATCGAGTATAGAAGAGAAGGTATGGATATGTTTGACTGTATGATAGAAAACATACAGCAGTCGGTCGCAATCGCAATGTGCAAGTTCGACGCGGAAGAGGCGGTAGAGAGGAAGAATGCCGTACAGGAAAGGGCGTCGCAAATTTCGCTTAAAAGACAAGGAGTATACGCAAACGGTCCGTGTCCGTGCGGATCGGGAAAGAAATTCAAAGACTGTTGCGGGAAGAAGAAATAAAAGCGAGTAGGTAGAAAGATGATAGATTTTTATTCGCAAAGGCAAACGCTTGATAAAACGGCGAAAGAAATAGCGACGTTACGCGACGCATTCGACGTAGACGGATGCAAAAAAGAGATAGCAACGCTTACCGAGCAAAGCCATGCGGAAGATTTTTGGACGGACGTAGAGAAAGCGCAAAAAGTAAACAGAAGGATTAACGAGTGCGCTAAAAAAGTTAAACGCGTGGAAGACGTAGAAAAAAAACTTGCCGAAACGCGTGAACTGCTCGACGTAATTGAAGAAATGGACGAGGAGAGCGAGACTCAAAGCGCGATAGACGAGGTTAACGCGCTTTCGAAAAGGGTGGCGGATCTTTCCATCGAAGCATTGCTACGCGGTAAATACGACGCGAACGACGCTATACTTACTCTGCACGCCGGAGCAGGAGGAACCGAAGCGCAGGACTGGGTAGAAATGCTGTTTCGGATGTACACGCGTTACGCAGAGCGTTCGGGGTACAAGGTAAGCGTGCTTGATAAACTCGACGGCGACGACGCAGGAATAAAGAGCGTAACGTTTTCCGTAGAAGGAGAAAACGCTTACGGGTATCTTAAAGCGGAAATGGGAGTGCATAGGCTTGTAAGGATAAGCCCGTTCGACGCGAACAAGAGAAGACAAACGTCATTTGCGAGCCTTGAAGTTATGCCAGAAATAACGGAAAACGACGAAATAAAGATAAATCCCGAAGAACTCAGAGTAGATACTTATCGGAGCGGCGGAGCAGGCGGACAGCACATCAATAAAACCGACAGTGCAGTGAGAATTACGCATTTGCCTACGGGGATAGTCGTGCAGTGCCAGAACGAACGCAGTCAGATACAAAATAGGGAAACCGCGATGAAAATGCTTATAAGCAAACTTACGGAGTTGCGCGAAAGAGAAAGGCAAGAAGAGGCGCAATCCATAAAAGGCGAGATGAAAAAAATCGAGTGGGGAAGCCAGATAAGAAGTTATGTTTTTTGCCCGTATACGCTTGTAAAAGACCACAGAACCGGGTATGAAAACGCAAACGTCAATGCGGTTATGGACGGCGATTTACAAGGTTTTATTATCGAATATCTAAAAAGAAGTTAGTTGAAAATGACGGAATATGAGAAAAAAGCGCAAGAAAAACTAGACAAATTACGAAACAAAAATGACGTAATTATTCTTGCAATCGAGTCAAGTTGCGACGAGACCGCGGCAGCGGTTTTGAAAGGAAAAACCGTACTGTCAAACGAGATAAGTTCGCAAATAGAAATACATAAACGCTTTGGCGGCGTTGTGCCTGAAATTGCGTCAAGAAACCACGTTATCGCAATCGGAAACGTGATAAATGAAGCGTTGAAAAAAGCGGAAATAACACTAAAAGAGATAGAAGTAATCGCCGTAACTTACGGAGCGGGACTTCAAGGCGCATTGCTTGTCGGGGTGTCGTATGCAAAATCTCTTGCGTACGCTTTGGGTATCCCGATAGTGGGTATTGACCACATAAAAGGGCATGTTTTGGCAAATTTTCTTGTTCACGAAGAACTTAGTTTTCCGTTTCTTTGTATGCTCGCAAGCGGCGGACATACAGAACTTTTAGAAGTAAAAAGTTATGGTGAGATGAAAGTTTTGGGAGCGACGCGCGACGACGCGGCAGGGGAAGCGTTTGACAAGGTTGCACGAGTAATCGGATTGCCGTACCCCGGCGGACCGCAAATCGAAAAGCACGCCGTCGAAGGTAAAAATACCGTCGTATTGCCTAGACCGTATAAGGGCGAAGATACGCTTGATTTTTCGTATTCCGGGATAAAAACGGCAGTTATTAACTACGTGCGAAATGCGGAACAACGCGGCGAAAAAATAAACACTCACGACGTTGCGAAATCATTTCAAGACAGAGCGACCGGAATGTTGGTGGAAAATGCCATTAAAGCGGCAAAAAAATACGGATATAAAGAGATAGCAATCGCCGGCGGAGTAGGCGCAAACGGAGAGTTTAGACGCAAAATGGCAGAAGAAGGGAAAAGGAACGGAGTTAAAGTTTATCTTCCCCCCAAAATACTTTGTACGGACAACGGAGCGATGATAGGCTCGGCGGCTTTTTTTGCAATTAACGAGGGTATTTCTGCCGCATCGCTTTCACTTGACGCAAACCCCGATTTGTGATAGAATAGCAACCGTTTTAATACGAACGAAAGAAATGCACTCGTAGCTCAGCCGGATAGAGCACTAGCCTCCGACGCTAGGTGTCGTTGGTTCGAATCCAATCGGGTGCGCCAAACCAAACGGACGAATTGATTTCGTCCGTTTGTCATACCCGATAGATGAGAACCAACGACACGACGATAAAAAACGGTGCGTAAGGAGTTTAATTTCGACGTTATCGGCGGTTATGCTAAAAATATTTAATTTTGAGCGTTTATTATGCGTTGCGGCAAAGCGTTTTACTTGCAAAAACATTATTTATAGAGTAAAATATTACACAAAGATATAATTGCGGATATGACGCAAGGAGGAATGGATATAATGCATTGGTCGGAAAAGTTGGCTAGGCAAATTATAAGCAGAAAGCCCGATAAAGAAGAATACGTTTGCGCTGCCGGTATAAGCCCTTCGGGGTCGATTCATATAGGTAATTTCCGTGATATCGCGACGAGTTATTTTGTTGTAAAATCACTTAGAAAACTCGGCAAAAAAGCGCGGTTGCTTTTCTCGTGGGATGAATTCGACAGAATGAGAAAGGTTCCCGTAAACGTTGCGAAAATCAATTCCGATATGGAAAAATTTATCGGTTGTCCTTACGTTGACGTTATCAATCCGTTTATCGATTCGGACGCAAAAACTTACGCGGAGTATTTTGAAAAAGAATTTGAGGAATCTATCGTAAAATTCGGTATCGACATGGATTATCGCCATCAAGCCGAAATGTATAGAAGCGGCAAGTATATCGATTACGTCTTGCTTGCGCTTAAAAAGCGTAAAGAAATTTTCGATATACTAGATAGTCACCGCACGCAAGACGCGACGGAAGGCGAGCGCGACGCGTATTTTCCGGTAAGCCTTTACTGTCCCGTATGCGGCAAAGACACGACTAAAATAACTTCCTTATCCGACGATTGTACGATTGCGGAATACGAATGTAAATGCGGTCACTGCGGAACGTTTGATTTTACAAAGAATTTTAACTGTAAACTTGCTTGGAAAATAGATTGGCCGATGCGTTGGTTATACGAAGGCGTTGACTTCGAACCGGGCGGAAAGGACCACGCAAGCGCAAACGGAAGTTACGACACGGCAAAAGATATTTCGCGTAAAATTTTCGGGTACGAACCGCCGCTTTTTCAAGGTTACGAATTTATCGGAATTAGCGATAACAATCTTTCTACGGGCAAGATGTCCGGTTCGAGCGGATTAAACCTTACTCCGGGAACGCTTCTTAAACTATACGAACCCGAAGTTTTGCTTTGGTTATACTCTAAAAACGAACCGCTCAAAGCGTTTAACTTCTGTCTTGACGACGGAATTTTACGTCAGTATTTTGAATTTGACAAAATGCTTACCGACGTGAGAAAAGGCGTTGCAAACGAAGCGACGAAAGAGATAATGGATCTTTGCAAAATCGAGGGAAGGGAAGTTCATTGCGTGCCGATGGGACTTATCGTGCAACTCGGTTCGGTAGTAGATTTTAACGTGCCTATGTTGGAAGTCGTTTTTGAAAAAATCGGTACGCCGTACAAATACGCCGAGTTCGGCGACAGGCTCGAGCGAGCGAAATTCTGGCTGGAAAAATGCTCGCCCGAAAACGTAAACACCCTTTGCTCCAAACGTAACTGGGATTATTACGAAACCCTTAACGAAACCGAAAGAAAAGAAATTGCCGATTTACATTTTTACCTTGCGAAAGGCGGATATACGCTCGACGAACTGCAAACCGAACTTTATGCAATTCCTGCGAGAGCGCACGGACTTACGAAAGAAGACAAGGCGTTAAAACCCTTACAGGGCAAGTTCTTCCAAAATGTTTATAAACTGCTTATCGATAAAGAAAAAGGACCGAGACTTTATTTGTTCTTATATGCAATCGAAGCGGACAAATACCTTAAACTTCTCGACTTCTCTACGCCTATGACGGAAGACGAAATGAAAAAAGAAGAGGAGATAATCGAACCTGTCGAAGAAACAAAAGCATACGGAGATCCGGACCCCGTCGCACCCGTTAAAGAAGAAATAGATATAGACTTCTTCTCGAAAATCGATATGCGCGTATGTAAAATTCTTAAATGCCAAGAAATAAGAAAATCGCACAGTTGCTACAAACTTACCTTGTTTGACGGCATCGACCAAAGAGTTATAGTTTCTTCAATTAAAAACGACTACAAACCGGAACAACTCGTCGGACGCAAAATAATCGTAATCGCAAACTTGAAACCGTCAAGAATAACGGGGGTAACAAGTAACGGGATGTTGCTCGCCGCCACAAACAACGCTTGCGGTTGCCAACTTGTGTTCGTAGACGATATCGTTCCCGAAGGCACACCCATTAAATAATACTGTTATCCGTAGCCTATGCAACAAAAAGCCGCATTAAAAAATGCGGCTTTAATATTATTAGGTTACAAAAAGTTTTGACTACTTATTTTCGGAGTTTGACTCCTCTCTTAATTGAACTCTACGGATTTTTCCGCTTATGGTTTTGGGAAGTTCGTCTCTAAATTCCACGATACGCGGATATTTATAAGGCGCGGTATTCGTTTTTACGTAGTGTTGAATTTCTTTTTTGAGTTCGTCGGTGCCAACTGTTCCTTTCGTAAGGACGATGGTTGCTTTTACGATTTGTCCGCGAATGGGGTCTGGAACGGGTGTAATGGCGCATTCGAGAACGTAAGGAAGTTCCATAATCACGCTTTCGATTTCAAACGGTCCGATACGGTAGCCGCTACTTTTAATTACGTCGTCTATTCTGCCGACGTACCAGAAGAAACCTTCTTCGTCGCGCGTGGCTTGGTCACCGGTGTGATAATAGCCGTCGTGCCATACTTCGTGCGTTTTTTCGTCGTCGAGATAGTAGCCTGTGAACAAACCGCAGGGTATGTTTTCCGATGTTTTTATGCAAATTTCTCCGACTTCACCCGTTTTGCAATCGTTTCCGTCCACGTCGAGAAGGTGAACGTCGTAAAGGGGGCTGGGTTTACCCATCGAGCCGATTTTCGGGGTCGCTCCGACAAGATTCGCTACGGAAAGCGTGGTTTCCGTTTGTCCGAACCCTTCCATGATTTTAAGTCCCGTTGCTTTGTAGAATTGATTGAACACTTCGGGGTTTAACGCTTCTCCTGCGGTGGTTGCGTATTCTATCGAACTTAGGTCGTATTTCGATAAATCTTCTTTGATGAAGAAACGATACATTGTCGGGGGCGCGCAGAACGTGGTAATATGGTATTTTGCGAACATAGGCAAAATATCGTCCGATTTGAACTTGTCGAAGTCATAAGTGAATATCGGTGCCTCGCAAAGCCATTGTCCGTAAAGTTTTCCCCACAACGCTTTTCCCCAACCTGTATCAGAAATGGTAAAATGAAGACCGTTCGGATTAACGTTATGCCAGTATTTCGCCGTAATGTAATGTCCGAGCGGATATTTATAAGAGTGCGCGGCTATTCTCGGGTAACCCGAAGTTCCCGAAGTGAAAAGCATAAGCATATTGTCGCTGCCGCAAGGTGAATCCGCTTTTCTTTCGTACACGTCGTCGGCAAGCAGCATTTCCGTGTTAAAATCGTGCCAACCTTCGCGTTTTGATCCGACCATGATTTTTATCATATCGGGGAATTCTTTGCAAGCGTTTTCCGCGTGAACGGCGGTGTCGCCGTCGGAAGTGCAGACGATGGCTTTTACTTTCGCTTTTTCGTAGCGATAAGTGAAGTCGTGTTCTACGAGTTGGTTTGTCGCGGGAATAACTACCGCACCGATTTTGTGCAACGCAAGAATAGAAAACCAAAATTGATAATGACGTTTAAGCACAAGCATAACGCAATCGCCGCGTTTAATTCCGAGCGATTCGAAGTAATTTGCCGTCATATTCGAATAACGTTTCATATCGGCGAAAGTGAAAGCGTGCGATTTATGGTCGGCACTTACCCAAAGCATCGCGGTTTTGTTCGGCGATTTCACCGCGAGTTTGTCAACGATGTCGAAAGCAAAGTTGAATTTTTCTTCGTTTTTGAACTTTATCGACTGTAAAGCGCCGTTTTTGTCCACGTTTGTTTCGATAAACTCGTCTGCAACCGAGCGTAATTTTTTACGCGCGTCGTTTTTTACGGGTTCGCAACGGAATTCGTTTACGTCGATGTTTTCGTCTTTGTCGGATTTAATTACGATAGCGTAAAGCGAGCAATCTTTTCCGTCGAGAGCGCGAAGCGCGTGCGGAAACGAACTGTTGTAATAAATCGTGTCGCCGGGATTAAGAATTTCTTTGCTGTCGTGGACTTGTATTTCGAGTCTGCCGCTTATTACGATGTCGATCTCTTGCCCGTTATGTTTCGTAAAAACAGGTTTTTCGTCGGAGTAGGGGATATTAACCAAAAACGGTTCCGCGAGTTTATTTTTGAAAGAGGGGGCAAGGTTTTCGTAAGTAAAACCCGTTCTTCTCGTAATAGGAAGTCCTTTTCCCCCGCGAACGACCGTGTATAACGAAAGAATAGGGCTGCTGCCCGAAAGTAAATCTTTCATTTCCACGCCGAAAGTATCCGCCGCCTTATAAATGAAAGTGAACGGAAAATCTTTTTTACCCGATTCGAGTTCGCGGTATTCTTTAAGAGAAACTTCGGTTTTTTCCGCCGCCTGTTGTTCGGTTAAACCGCTTATTTCGCGCAACGCTTTGATACGCGCGCCGACTTCGCGTAGTTCGTTTTCAATCATCATTAAACGCCTCCCGACGGTTTTTTGTCGAAACAATAAAAAAACCGCCTCAAAATAAACTTTGAGACGGGTTTTGCCCGCGGTACCACTCAAATTGCGCAACGAGTGCGCCTCTCGACGGCTCAATCAAGCCCTATGCTGTGACGTGCATTCACGGAAACCGTCTACTTACGATAAATCGTTTTCTTGGTTTCGGCTCGGAAGTGATAGGTTAATGAATAATCCGCTTATCCGCTCGCACCGTCCGCGGACTCTCTGTAAAGCATTTTTTTTCGACCTTCTTCGTCAAAGCCTTTTCTTATTCGACTTAACAAGCATAACATTCGTTAAGTTTATTGTCAACGAAATAAAGCAAGAAAGTAACTCTTTTTTTACGCTTATTTTATCAACCCACCGAAATAAGAGAGATTTTTTCACTACAAAATTCGACAAAACATATTTTTTTGATAAAAGATATTGCAAAAGCGTGGTTGTTATGGTAATATATCTTTCGATATATCTATATATCATTAACGGATTTTATTACCGGAGGTACATAATGGGAAGAATAAATATTAGCGACGTTCCTTTTACGGGAACTGCGGAACAGGAAAAAGAACTGCGTTCTCGTTTGGTTTCCATGAAAGATATGGGCGGCGCGCTGATGCCTGCTTTGCAGGAAGCACAAGCAATCTATGGATACTTACCGATAGAAGTTCAAAAAATGGTAGCCGAAGAACTCGGTTTATCGCTTGAAGAAGTTTTCGGGGTATCCACTTTTTATGCGCAGTTTTCGCTTAATCCGAAAGGAAAATACGCCATGGCGGTTTGCTTGGGTACGGCTTGCTACGTAAAGGGTTCGGGCGACGTTATGTCAAGACTCGAAAGAGAACTCGGACTTGTTGACGGCGCGACCAGCGCGGACGGGAGATACTCGCTTTGCGCGACACGTTGTATAGGTTGTTGCGGATTGGCTCCCGTTATGACGGTCAACGGCGACGTTTACGGCAAAATCGTTCCCGACGATATCCCTGCCATTATCGCTAAATATCAATAATTTTTTGCGGTCATAATTTTAGGGAGAACAAGCGTGAAGATAAAAGACATAGTCAAAGTTTTGAATGCCAACGTGTTGTTTGCGGACGACGCGATGATGAATACCGAAGTTAATTCCGCTTGCGCGTCGGACATGATGAGCGACGTTTTGGCATTCGTGAAAGACCAAGCGGTACTTATTACGGGATTATGTAATCCGCAGGTTATACGTACGGCTGTTATGATGGATATGGTATGCGTAGTTCTCGTGCGCGGAAAAGAGCCGGATTCCGTTATGCTACAACTTGCAGAAGAAAAAAGAATAGCGATACTGTCCTCGCCGCTTAGGATGTTTGCCGCGTGCGGAATGCTTTATGAGGCGGGACTGAAATCGGAGGGCTGATAAATGTTGGGCGCTCTCTGCTTGGAGTTTGACGTCGCAGGCAATAATTTTACTTCTGCCGGGGCGGCAACTAATCACGTAAAGGATACGCTTAAAAATTTAGGCGTTTCGAATCACGACGTCAGACGTATCGCGATTGCCATGTACGAAGCGGAAATCAATATGGTTATACACGCGTGCGGAGGTAAAGCGCGCGCGGAAATTTATACGGACAGAATCGAAGTTTTCCTTGAAGACCACGGAAAGGGAATTGAGAATATAGAACTTGCAATGAAACCCGGCTGGTCAACCGCAAGCGACGACATAAGAGGGCTGGGGTTCGGCGCAGGTATGGGTTTGCCGAATATTAAAAAATATACGGACGAATTCAAAATCGAGAGCGAAGTAGGAAAAGGAACAAAAGTATATTTAAGAGTTAATTTCAGTTAAACAACGAGGGAGGAGGCTGTGAAGTGCTAAAACACAATACCGTTATTTTGGATCCGAACAAATGCAAGGGTTGTGTCACCTGCATGAAACGTTGTCCTACGGAAGCGATTCGCGTTAGGAACGGTAAAGCCAGCGTAATGTACGAACGTTGTATCGGTTGCGGCGAGTGCGTAAGACTTTGTCCGCATCAAGCGAAGTTGCCGTCGTATGACTCGCTCGAAGTGATAAAAAATTATAAATATAAAATCGCGTTGCCCGCGCCGTCGTTTTACGGACAGTTCGATAATCTTACAAACATCGACTACGTGCTTAACGGTTTGTTGGAAATGGGGTTTGACGACGTATACGAAGTAGGCAAAGGTGCAAATCTTTGCTCGGAACTTACTAAAATACTTTTTGACAGAGGCGCGTTGAAAAAACCGGTAATCAGTACCGCGTGTCCGGCGATACTGGATTTGATTTTAGTACGGTTTCACGATTTGAAGTCGCATTTATTAGAATTGCTCGCACCGGTTGACGTTGCGGCAAAACTTGCGATAAAGAGGGCGTTTGACAAAGGAATAAAAAGAGAGGACATGGGCGTGTTTTTTATATCTCCGTGTCCTGCAAAGGTTTTCGCGCTTAAACAGGGAATCGGCGTAGACAGTCCCTACGTGGACGGAGTATTGTCCGCAAGTGAAGTGTATATGCAGTTGGTGCCGATAATGAAAAACGTAGAGCCGAAACCTATGACAAGACTAAGCGCGCAAGGCATTTCGTGGGCATCAAGCGGCGGAGAATCCGGGAATTGTTCTCGAGAAAAATATCTTGCTGCCGACGGAATAGAAAACGTCATAAAAGTGCTTAACGCGCTTGAGGACGGGCAACTCGGCAACGTGGAATTTATCGAACTTAACGCATGCGTCGGAGGTTGCGTCGGCGGAGTAATGAACGTCGAAAACCCGTTCGTAGCAAAAGCGAGAATAAGACAGTTGCGAAAAAAACTGCCTATTAAATATAACGAACTTGCCGACGAGGGGCAAGGGTTGGAATTCTATATGTGGGAACGAGTACCGGAATTAAAAGACGTATATTCGTTATCTACGGACAGAGTAACCGCGATGAAGAAAATGTTAGAGATAGAAAAAATCTTTAACGAGTTACCGCATCGCGACTGCGGAATGTGCGGAGCGCCTTCGTGTCGCGCATTTGCCGAAGATTTGGTAAACGGCGTTATACCGCCCGAATCGAAATGTACTTTTAAGGATTATTGTGAATAAGATACAAGACGTAGCGAAAGCACTTAACGCGACAATATATAACGTAGGCGATCCCGACAGAGAAATAAGCGGCGGTTATGCCGGAGATTTTCTCAGTTTCGTTATGGGCAGGGCGCCGTCGTCGTGCGCTTGGTTCACGGTAATGACGAACGTAAACGTTTGCGCGGTCGCAACGCTTGCCGACGTCGGAGTAATAGTCCTTTGCGAAGGTTGCGAGCCTATGCCGCAATTACTCGAAAAGGCGAAAGAACATAACGTAAATATGTTGGGGACCGATCTTGACATATACGAAGCGATAATAAAGTATTCGTCGAAATGAAAATACGTTATGACTGTCATATCCACAGCGCGTTGAGCCCATGCGCGGAAAACGATATGACGCCCGTCAATATAGTCGGTCAAGCCAAACTTAACGGGTTAGACATGATAGCGGTATCGGATCATAACGCAATCGACAACGTTCCAACCGCTATGAAAGCGGGAGATGCGTTCGGCGTAACGGTCGTACCCGCCATTGAAGTTCAAACTGCCGAAGACATACATGTTCTATGTCTGTTTGAAACGTATGAGAACCTTGAAAAATTTTACAAAACTTTGGTTTTCCCCGAAATCAAAAACAAGGAAGAAATTTTCGGAGAACAACTGATTATGGACGAGGACGATAACGTTATCGGTAAACGCGAAAACCTTCTTTTGGTATCCGCAACGGTGTCGTCAAGGCACCTGCCGTCAGCAGTTAAGAAATACGGCGGTGTGGCAGTCGCGGCTCATATCGACCGTGAGGCGAACGGTATGGTACAGGTCTTGGGCATGGTGGAAGAAGAGTACGAAGCGATAGAATTATCGTTATCGGCGTCGAAAGACACGATAGAGCATTATGCGAGAAAATACAAAGTTTTGGTTAATTCCGACGCGCATACTGCGTTGGACATAGGAAGTTCGAGCGAAATCGAACTCGAAGAATGCTCGGCGAGAGCGTTGCTTAATTATTTGACAGGGAAATAAAGATGCGAGAACTTGCATTGAACGTGCTAGACGTTGCGGATAACTCGATTAAAGCGGGTGCAAAAAATATCGAGATAAACGTAAGAGCGTATAAAGGTATGCTCACGATAGAAATCAGTGACGACGGTTGCGGAATGAGCAAAGAGTTTTTAGCGAAAGTAACCGACCCGTATACGACTACGCGCGATACGAGAAACGTCGGGCTTGGGATACCGCTTTTCAAAATGGAGGCGGAAATGAGCGGAGGAGAGTTTTGCATAAACTCTACCGAAGGAGTGGGGACAAAGGTCGTTGCGTCGTTTGTTATCGACAACATAGACCGACCGCCGCTCGGAGATTTGTCGGAAACGATTATAGCGCTGTTGCCGGCATGTACGGATAAAGACCTGTGGTTTTCATTTCGATACAACGAAAACGAGTTTGCGTTCGATACCGTAGAATTAAAAGCGCAACTTGAAGATACGCCGATCGACGAGCCGTTCGTGTTACGGTTCGTAAAGGAAACAATACAAGAAAATATTCAAACAATACTAGGAGGAGTAGTTCTATGAAAAGTATCGCCGATATAAAAGCAATACGTGAAAAAATGCAGTCTCAAATAATATTGAGAGACAATCCCGACGTACAAGAAACGAGAATAGTAGTCGGAATGGCGACCTGCGGTATATCCGCCGGAGCAAGACCCGTTTTTAACGCGTTGGTTGACGAAGTCGCGACAAGAAAACTTACTAACGTTAAAGTAAGTCGCGCCGGTTGTCTCGGAATGTGTAAACTAGAACCGATTATCGAAGTTTTCGTCCCCGGAAAAGAAAAGGTTACGTACGTTCACGTTACGCCCGAAAAGGTTAAAAATATTATTGCCAACCACATCGTAAACGGCAATATTTGTACGGAATATTTAATCACAAACGAATAAGGAGGCAATATGTATAGAAACCATATATTAGTTTGCGGCGGCACGGGCTGTACTTCGAACAATAGCGAAAAAATTCACGCCGAATTCGATAGAATCCTTAAAGAAAAAGGACTCGATAACGAAGTTCAGGTTATCAAAACGGGTTGTTTCGGACTTTGTGCGGTCGGTCCCGTTATCATAGTTTATCCCGAAGGCGCGTTTTATCACGGCGTTAAAGTCGAAGACGTTGAAGAAATCGTCAGCGAACATATCATTAAGGGTAGAATAGTAACAAGACTACTTCATGAGGAAAGAGGCGACGTACCCGTTAAAGCCCTTTCGGATACGAACTTTTATAAAAAACAGACGAGAGTCGCGCTCCGTAACTGCGGCGTAATCGACCCTGAAAATATCGACGAATACATAGCGCACGACGGTTATCAGGCACTTATCAAAGTTCTTACGGAAATGAAACCGCAAGAAGTCATCGACGTAATCACCAAATCGGGACTAAGAGGAAGAGGCGGCGCGGGATTCCCGACCGGTAAGAAATGGCAGTTTGCGTATATGCAACCCGGACCGGTGAAATACGTTTGCTGTAACGCGGACGAAGGCGATCCCGGCGCGTTTATGGACAGGTCGGTACTCGAAGGCGATCCGCATGCCGTTCTCGAAGCAATGACGATTGCCGGTTTTGCAATCGGTTCGCACCAAGGTTTTATTTATTGTCGTGCCGAATACCCGATTGCGGTTGAAAGATGTAAAATAGCGATAAAACAGGCGCGTGAATACGGATTGCTTGGAAAGAACATACTCGGTACGGGATTTGATTTCGATATAGACATCAGGCTCGGCGCGGGCGCGTTCGTATGCGGTGAAGAAACCGCTCTTATGACGAGTATCGAAGGAAACCGCGGTGAGCCCAGACCCAGACCGCCGTTCCCGGCAGTAAAAGGTTTGTTCGGAAAACCGTCTATCCTTAATAACGTAGAAACCTATGCGAACATAGCGCAAATTATCCTTAAAGGTGCGGATTGGTTCGCGTCGATGGGTACGGAAAAATCGAAAGGAACGAAAGTTTTTGCTCTCGGCGGAAAAATAACGAACACCGGGTTGGTAGAAATTCCTATGGGTACGACGTTAAGAGAAGTCATCGACGATATCGGCGGCGGCGTTCCGCACGGGAAGAAGTTTAAGGCCGCGCAAACGGGCGGACCTTCGGGCGGTTGCATTCCTGCCGAACACTTCGATATTCCGATTGACTACGATAACCTTATATCCATCGGTTCGATGATGGGCTCGGGCGGTATGATCGTAATGGACGAAGATAACTGTATGGTCGATATCGCAAAGTTCTTCCTTGAATTTACCGTAGACGAAAGTTGCGGAAAATGTACGCCTTGCCGTATCGGAAACAAGAGATTGCTTGAATATTTGAATAAAATAACGAACGGAACGGCGACGTTGCAAGATTTGGACGATATGGAAAAACTTTGCTACTATATCAAAGATAATTCGCTTTGCGGTTTGGGACAAACCGCGCCTAACCCGGTACTGTCTACGCTTAGGTATTTCAAAGACGAATACGTAGCGCATATAGTCGAGAAGAGATGTCCTGCCGGCGTATGCAAAAAACTCATTACGTTCCAAATTACCGACGCATGTAAAGGTTGTACGAAGTGCGCGCGCAACTGTCCCGTAGAAGCGATAAGCGGCGCGGTAAGACAAAAACACGTAATCGACACTAAGAAGTGCATTAAGTGCGGCGCTTGTATCGAAAACTGTAAGTTCGGCGCGATTATCAAGAAATAGTTCGGAGGTACACAATGGAAAATATGGTTAATTTGAAAATAAACGGAAAAGCGGTAAGCGTGCCTCAGGGAACTACCATTCTCGACGCGGCGAGAACCGCAGGAATAAAAATCCCTACTCTTTGTTATTTGAGAGATATTAACGCAATCGGCGCATGCCGTGTATGCGTATGCGAAGTCAAAGGAGCGAGAAGTCTTGTCGCTGCGTGCGTATATCCCGTAAACGAAGGAATGGAAGTGTTTACCAACACGCCCAGGGTGCTTAATTCGAGAAAAATGACAGTAGAACTTTTGCTCAGCGACCATCATCAAGATTGTTTAGGTTGCGTTAGAAGCGAAAGTTGCGAACTGCAAACTCTTTCGAGAGAACTCGGCTGCGAAAGCGGAAAGTACGCAGGAATGAAAAACGAGTACCAAATCGATGAAACGACGCCGTATATCGTAAGGGATAACAACAAATGTATACTTTGCCGCAGATGCGTGGCGGCATGCAAAAAATATCAGGGCGTTGCCGTTATCGGCGCGAATAGCCGTGGTTTCGATACGAACATAGGCAGTTACTTCCTTAAAAATCTTAACGAAGTCGCTTGCGTAGGCTGCGGACAATGTATCACCGTTTGCCCGACGGGCGCGCTTAGAGAAAAAGACGAAATCGACGAAGTAACGGCGGCTATCAACAACCCCGATAAGTACGTTGTTTTCGGAACCGCTCCTGCGGTAAGAGTAGGAATAAGCGAAGAATTCGGTTATCCCGTAGGGACGAACACGGAAAAGAAAATGGTCGCGGCTATTAAGGCTCTCGGTGCCGACGCAGTTTTTGACGTAGATTTTTCTGCCGACCTAACCATTATGGAAGAAGGATATGAATTCCTTGACAGAGTACAAAACGGCGGAGTACTGCCGATGATGACTTCCTGCTCGCCGGCTTGGATTAAGTACGTGGAACATTATTATCCCGAACTTATCCCGAACCTGTCTTCGTGCAAATCGCCGCAACAAATGTACGGCGCAATCGTAAAAACTTATTATGCGGAAAAAATAGGTAAAGACCCCAAGGATATTTACGTTGTTAGCGTTATGCCTTGTACCGCCAAAAAGTTCGAGAAAACGAGAAAGCATCAAAACGCGGCGGGCGTACCCGATATCGACGCGGTGCTTACCACGAGAGAACTTGCAAGACTTATTAAGAGAGAAGGTATTTTATATAACGAAATTCAAGACGCTGAATTCGACGCTCCGCTCGGAATCGGAAGCGGCGCAGGGCTTATCTTCGGCGTAACGGGCGGCGTTATGGAAGCGGCACTCCGTACGGTAAGGGAAGTTCTCGAAGGAAAGAGTTTCGACGCTATCGACTTTACCGAAGTAAGAGGACTGAAAGGTATCAAAGAAGCGACGTACAATATTGCGGGAATCGAAGTAAGGGTTGCCGTAGCCAGCAGTTTGAGTAACGCAAAAGTCCTTTGCGATATGATTAAGGAAGGTAAGTGCAACTATCACTTCATAGAAATTATGTCTTGTCCCGGCGGCTGTGTAAACGGCGGCGGACAACCGATTAAAACGGCTTACGAAAGAAATAATGTCGATTACAAAGCCGCGAGAATAAAAGGAATGTACGACAGCGATAAAGAGATGAAACTCAGAAAGAGTCACGAAAATCCCGTTATTAAAGAACTGTACGAAACGTATCTCGGTAAACCGAACAGTCACAAAGCACATGAAATTTTGCATACCGAATACGTAAAACGCGATAGATTTTAATACAAAATCGGTACGAAAAAAATAAAAAACGACGGTTACGTTCCGTCGTTTTTTCCTTACAAAAACTTAACGCATGACGAGCAAAAAATAAAACATACCTTAAAAAACACTATTGACATAAACAACAATGTAATGTAAAATAAACTATGGATTAAAATGTGCGCGTGCGCGTATAGAATTAATCACAAATCGTAAGGAGACTCAATTATGAAAGTATTGAAGAGAATATTATTCGTTGTTCTTCTCGCTATGCTTGTTTGCACGGCATTTGCTTGCAACGGAGGTGGTGGAGGCGGATCCGGCGGCGGTAGCGGAGGCGGAGGCGGATCCGGCGGCGGCAATAGCGGCGGCGGCGGAACTGCCGCGACCGGCGATACGCTTAAACCCACCGATATAAAAAAACTTGCCAACCTTACAAACTACGGAAAAAGTCAAACGCAGTATGCTAAAGCCGCGGTTAATTATGCCGAAGGGAAATATGCGGGACAGGACGCCGGAGAACAAATACAAAAACTTCAAAAGCGTATTGACAAAAAGGAGGAAGACGTTAGAAATAAAAAATCCACTTCTTCTTTCGTAAAAATCTTTACTATGTCAACCCCTGACGGAATACTTAAAGCGATGGCAGACGCCGCGCTCACGTACGACGAAATGAACAAGGTCGTAGATTATCTCTACGGTTCGGAAGAAAACCCCGATATCGATAAATATTTGAAAGATTCGGGAACGAGTTGGAGCGGTATATTCTCCGATCATCAAAGCACTTGGAGGCAGCAAAAGGGTACGAACGGTTACTTTAACGCCGGTTGGTCTTTCCTTGACGACTGGGATATGTATGACAGACTTAAAGACTATGCGAGCGACAAAAGTAACTTTACCACAGACAATAAGGATAAAGATCAAAAACATCTTGCGGAAGACAACGCCGCGTGGCAATACAGGAGCATACTTGTAAAAGTGTACGAACAAGTCGGTTTAACGGGCGACGCCGCAGCGAGAACGGCAACGCACATGCTTCAATACGCAGTGAAACTCGTTGAAGACAAATCAGGCGGAAAAGCAAACGAAGCGTTTACATCTTCCGGCGGTGTGGTTACGCCTAACGCGTTTTCTCGTTATTGTATGTATAAACCCGTTGATAACGAAGACCCGATGAAAGGTCTAGGCGATTACGAAACGCTTTCTTATTTGCTTGCTTTCAATGAATATAGATACAAGAAAAGCGACGGCTTGAAAAACTGCGTAACGCTTTACGGATTTTATTACGACTACAACAAAAAATACTATTTTGTATCCTTAAAAGACGAAGAAGCCTACGCAAAACAACTTAAATACGAAAAACAAAAAACTTATACCAACGAAGAATGGGCGGAGTACGTATCGATACAACGTACCAACTACGAAAAAGCGTACCGTTATAGCGAAACGTTTTATAGAGATTTCTATCAAGCGCATTTCGGATTCCAAGAGGAAATCGAATCGTTTGACGCGAAGGTTTATGAAATCAGGAGCAACATTACGCAAATGAGCATGACGGCGGCGCCCTCTACGTACACCGATAATATGAGAAAGGCCATTCAAGTAAACGGAACCATCGACGGACTTAAAGGTCAATTTGCTCTCAGCGACTGGGTTTGGTGTTACGGCGGTAGCGACGCGAAAATGAAAGCCTACAACGAAGCCAACACCAAATACGAAGATAACAAAGTTAAAAACGGAGGCAGTAGCGAGCAAGAATACGAAGGTAAGTTCGGTTTTGAAATGCAACAACTCTACCTCGTAAAATATCTTCTTGAAAAAATGGACAAGAGCGAATTGAGCGGCGCATTGTATTACAATGTCTACGCTTATAGCGCGAATATGGTAAGAAAGATGTCCGACAGAGTTAAGAACTACGTGTACGTAAACAAGGGAATGGAACTCGGTAGTTTCTATACCGATACGGGCGAATTCACGAATACGATAGACGAAAAAGAATATGCAAAAGGCAAAATTACCGTTATTTACGGACAGACCTACGATCAATGGAAAGCGGCAGGAGTAGATAACCTTGCTACGAAAGTGTCTTCTCAGCGTTGGGGCGAAATGCTTTCAGAAATCAATTCGGCGATAAACTACGACTACGCCAGTATGAGTTTTGACACGAACAACATATGGAAAGAAAAATGCGAAAGACTGGAAGACCTCGTTATCGCAAGGAAATGGAGTTGCTGTGACCAAAAAGTATCCGAGGCTGACGTTACGAAATGTCCTTACGGACATAACAACAATAAGGACGGCACTTCGGCTAGAAAAGACTACGCGACGGATCACGCGATTTCCTTATTCGTAAGCGACTATGAAGCGGTACTCTATCATATTGCCGGGCAAGCAAAAGTTTCTTTCCAAACCGCAAATAAAGGATACCTAACCAACGAAAACAAAGGCGCTACGTGGAGAACGGGATATAACGGAGATATTAAAGATCTTAGAACAGATAAGACGCTTTTGGCTCAAGAGATGGTTTACAGCGAAAAGAAAAGCATCAGCGTAGGTAGCGGCTCGTCGTTCCTTTCGGAAATCGAAAACGCGAGTGAAGACGACGCCACGTGGTGGGAAGCAAACAAGACCGTCGGGAAGAACGCTGAATGTAAGCCTGCAGAAAAGACCGAAGAATACAACGGGAATAAGATTACTTACATTTATACTTATACGTTTAAGGGGTGGTATCTCGACAAAGATTGCCGTTTCGAATTCAGCGAAAACGACGATATGGATATTAATTACAACGTTTACGCGGGATACGAAGTGAAGAAAGCAAAGAAATAGTAAAATATTTGCAATTAAAACGGAAAAAGCGACTTAGGTCGCTTTTTTCGTTTGTTATGTCGAGAATTCAGGGTTGCTTTTTTTATTGATATGTATTATAATGGTACTATCGTTATTATAAGGGTATAATTATGCTCTTTTTAGGTGAAGTATAATGGACGTTAAAGTTATAGCGCAAAGAATAAAGTGTATAAGAGAAGATTTGGAAATATCCGTACAGACTATGTGCGAACTTTGCAATTTATCCGAAACCGAATACAATGCGCTTGAAAACGGAGAAGTCGATTTTACTTTTAGTTTTCTCAATCGATGTGCGGGAATATTCGGTGTGGACATAGCGGAATTGCTTACGGGCAGTAATCTTTCTTGTTTGCATTCTTGTGCCGTTGAAAAAAAAGGCAACGGACTTCCGGTGGACAGAAGGGAGAATTTCAAATATCTTCATCTTGCGAGTAGATTTTACAATCATAAGATTGACCCGTTGTACGTTGTGGTGCCGTTTGACAAGGACGCGCTTAACAGACCTATCGTGACGAACACACACGAAGGACAGGAGTTCGACTACGTTTTAGAAGGCGGGTTAAAGTATACGGTAAACGGTCGTATAATTTATTTGAACGAAGGAGACAGCATTATGCTCGATTCGTCCGAACCGCACGGAATGGTGGCGACTACCGAAAACGGATGTAAGTTCTTAGCGATTGTGGTTAAACAGTAAAAATCCGTTTTGCAAAACGGTTTATAGATAATAAAGTCGGTTAAAAGGGTAACGAGATGACAAGACTGCTAAAAAATTTGAAGCCGATGCTTAAAATATTCATCGTAGTGGTGGTGCTTTTGGCGTCGGGGGCAATGGCTGAATTGTATTTGCCGGGGTTAATGGCGGATATAATAAACGACGGAATTTATCTCGATTATGAAAAGGCATACGTTCATAAAGAGATGGAAAACCCGTTCGGCGACACTGACATCGATTTCGAAAGTTTAGTTTATCACGAGGGATACATACCCGTATTCGAAATGAAAGACGGATTTTCGACTGTCGATATCAAAAGAGCGTGGAACGACGATTTATCGGGAAACACTTTGAATTTTAACTTCAAAGACATACCCGTAAAAGACAGCGAAACTCTGTTTAACGAAGTACTTATTCCGTTTATGAACGCACTCGAACACGTATCGTTTAAGGAAACGGGGCACGTTGACATAAACGAGTATACGTCCGACGAACTTGTTAAAGTAGAAAAAGCGTTTTCCATTTTAATCGACTATAAGAGTTTGCGCGACGCCGACAATTCGGCAATTAACATCAATACCTTTCTCGATATGTTCAAAGAAGACGACGACAAAGGCGTATGGGGAGATGAAAACGCAAAAAAACTTCTTGCGGCGTGCGTTCTCAATATGAAACACAGCCGTTACGGTAATATCTTACCTATACCGGTACTTTGCGATAAAGACGGCAATAAGGTCGTCGACGAATTCGGGCAACTCGTTACGCTCGAAGTCGATTCTTACGGCGAAGCGATAGACAAATCCAAATTAACTTATATATACAACGAAGATACCGAGAGAGTAGAGCCTTTTCTCGATTATGAAATTATCCTCTGTCACGATATAGGCGGATACGCATATCGTTATATAAACCAGCAAAAGTGGATTAAAAACAGACTCGGAATTACGGATAAACAAATTGCAGACGCGGTAGGCAGTTATACGAACAAGATAGACAGCGATACTTTGGGCTCGAAAATTAAAGCACGCTGGAAAGAATTTTTGAATATAATTTCGCTTAGTAAGACCGGTAGTACGACCGCGGATCTTAGCCAAAAAGTCGAAAAGACGGAAGACGAATGGAAATCCCCGGACGGGATTACCATTCAGACGAGCAATCTGAACTTTATTTTGAAAAAAGGCTTGCTGATGTTCCTTATCACGTTCTGTTCGTCGGGTTGCACTATACTTGCAATGATGATGAGCAGTAAGATAGCGGCTTACTTCAGTAAAGTATTGCGTAGCAAGGTATTCCGCAAGGTCGAAGGTTATTCTCTTGCAGAGTTCGATAAGTTCAGTACGGCGAGCCTTGTTACTCGTTCGACAAACGATATTAACCAAATTCAAAACGTATTTTTAGTAATACTCAGAACGACGCTCAGTACGCCCGTAACCATTATCGGCGGTTTTGTATTTGCGTTTAAGGCGAGCAAAAACCTTACTATGGTTTTGGTATACGTTTTGCCTATTTTGATTGCGTCTGCAATCGTTGCGGCAATAATCGTTCAGCCGTATTTCAAAATAATACAGAAAAAAGTCGATCAACTTACGCTTATAATGCGTGAAGGAATAACGGGAATAAGGGTTGTACGCGCGTTTAACAAACAAGACCAAGAAAACGCAAGGTTTAACGTTGTTAATAAGGAAACGAGTAAAGCGGCGACCACGTTGCAATATTGGTGCGCTGTACTTGTTCCGCTTATCAATATATGTCTTAACTGTTGTGCGGTAGGTATTTACTGGCGTGCCGCGATGATGGTTAATGCGCAACCTGATTTCATTGCGCATCACTGGTTGGAGTTCCAGAGCGAGAAGATAAGCGATGTAGCGACGATGCTCGAAGTATCGCAGTACATTACGCAAATAGCGATGGCGATGGTATTTATCGCAAGTGCGGTTGTTATTTACCCGAGAGCGACTGCGAGTGCGGAACGTATTCTTCAAGTTCTCGATCAAGAAGTTACGGTAAAAGACGAAGAAGGTTGCAAAGTCGAAAACGATACTACGGGAACGATAGAGTTCAAGGACGTATGTTTCAAATATGCCGCTGACGCAGAAAAGAACATACTCGACCATATCAGTTTCAAATGCGAAAAGGGAAAAACGACCGCAATCGTCGGCGGAACGGGGAGCGGAAAGAGTTCGATAATCAATCTTATACCGCGGTTTTATGACATTACGGAAGGAAGTTTGCTTGTTGACGGGCAAGAAGTAAGGACGTATCCGCAAGCCGACCTTAGAAGAAAGATAGGTTTTGTTCCGCAAAGGAGCATATTGTTCAGCGGAACGATTGCCGACAATCTTCGTTACGGAAAAGAAGATGCTACCGAAGAAGAAATGTGGGCGGCGTTAAAAATCGCGCAGAGCGACGCTTTCGTAAAAGAAAAAGAAGGGCAACTGGAATACACCGTCGAACAAGGCGGACAAAACTTCTCTGGCGGACAAAAACAGAGATTGTCGATAGCGAGAGCAGTTACTCGCAGACCGGAAATATACATATTCGACGACAGTTTCAGCGCGCTCGACTTTAAGACTGACAAAAGATTGCGTATGGCGCTTAAAGAAGTTACGGGCGAAAGCATCGTTATTATTGTAGCGCAACGTATCGGTACGATAATGGACGCAGACGAGATAATCGTTATGGACGACGGTAAGATGGTAGGTAAAGGAAAACATAGCGAACTTATCAGAAACTGTCAAGTTTACCGCGACATCGCGCTTAGCCAAATGAGCCCGGAGGAATTAGGACTATGAACGAAGACCAAAACCAAGAGTTATTTAAGGTAGAAGGACCTAAGGTTTCCGCTGTCGGCAAGATGGATATGTCGGGCGCGTTCGGAGCGAGTTCGATTAACGTCGAAAAAGTCCAAGGCGCGGAAAATTTCGGTAAGACGGTAGTAAGACTTATCAAGTATATGCGCCCCGAACTTATCGCGCTTATACTTATGATGGTCATAAGCGGCGTCGGAGCATGGTTCGCAGTTTGGGTACCCGATATACTGAAAAAGGTAACCAACTATATGGCGGAATATATTCAATACTTCAAGACGGAATCTATGGATATGGGTTATGTCGGACGTATTTGTCTTATAGCGGGCGGGTTGTATTGTCTTAACGCGATATTTGCGTTTACCGGCGGTATGATTGCGGCGTCCATGGCGCAACACGTCGTACGTCGTATGCGTTACGATATCAAGATCAAACTTGATAAAGTTCCGCTTAAATATTTTGACGGAACGCCTACCGGTGAAATACTATCCAGGCTTACGAACGACGTTGAACTTGTATCGGTTACTCTTCAAGATACGGTAAACCAAGTTATCACCGTTGTTACGACGGTTGCCGGCGTTATTTTCATGATGGCAAGGCTTGACTGGGTCATGGCTGTCGTTACGATAGCGAGTGTGCCGCTTTTATTGCTTGTAAGCATGCTCGTTATCAAAAAAAGTCAAAAAGAATTTGCAAAGCAGCAACAACTTATCGGACAGTTAAACGGACATATCGAAGAGATGTACGCAGGGCATCGCGTGGTTATGCTATACAATCACGAAGAAGACAGCATCGAGAAATTTGAAGAAATAAACGCGATGCTGCTTAAAGCGACGAGAAAGGCGCAATTCCTTGCCGGTATAATTTTGCCGCTTATAAAACTTGTAAACAACGCGACGTACGTCAGCATTTGTATTTTGGGTGGGTATCGAGCAGGTCTCGGAGTAATTAGTATCGGCGACATACAGGCTTGTATACAGTATACGAAACAGTTTGCGCAGCCGGTAGAAAACATCAGTAACATAGCGAGTACGATACAGTCGTCCATAGCGAGTGCAGAACGTGTGTTTAAGATGTTTGACCTCGAAGAGCAGGAGCCGGACAAAGAGCATACGGACGTCAGCAAAATGGTTGGCGAAGTCAATTTTGAACACGTTGCGTTTAGTTATTCGTCGGACAAACCGCTTATTACCGATATGAACTTGCATGTAAACGCAGGGGACAGCATAGCGATTGTCGGGCCTACGGGAGCGGGAAAGACCACGCTTGTAAACCTTTTGATGAGATTCTACGAAACGAACAAGGGGACTATTACGATAGACGGTGTAGACATTAGGCAAATGCACAGGGACGACCTACGAAGTTTGTACGGAATGGTTCTTCAAGACACCTGGTTGTTCAAGGGTACGGTTGCCGACAATATAGCGTACGGAAAAGAGAACGCTACGAGGGAAGACGTAATCGAAGCGGCGAAAAAGGCGCATGCTCACGAATTTATCGAGAGTATGGAACACGGATACGACACCGAACTAAACGATGACGGAACGAACATTTCCCAAGGGCAAAAACAGTTGCTCACGATAGCGAGAGCGATATTGAAAGACCCGAAAATCATTATACTTGACGAAGCGACGAGTTCGGTTGACACTCGTACGGAGAAATACGTACAAAGTGCGATGCTCGATATGATGAAAGGAAAAACGAGTTTTGTAATAGCGCATAGGCTATCCACAATAAAACACGCCGAGGTAATACTTGTTATGAACCACGGCGACGTCGTTGAGCAAGGCAACCATGAAACGCTTATGGCGAAAGGCGGGTTCTATCGTGACTTGTATTTGTCGCAGTTCCAAGGGAAACAAGGCGGCGAAGACGAAGGCAACGGAGCGGGCGCGCAGTTTATTCAAACCTAAGATGAAAAAATCGACCTAAACAAAAGCGGCGAAACGGCGCCGCTTTTGTTTTTTATTTTAGGGTGTGCGTGCGTTATTCGTTTGCTTAAACGTAAACGATGTGATATAATTTGTAATATCATAAGAACACGGGAGCAATATATGCCTACATTTTTTACAGAAGTATTTGACAAACCATCTTCCGTCGGACCGCTCGGACTTATCGTTCTCGAAGGCGCGAAAGAGATGGGCAGACTTGTTGACAGGTATCTCGTAAATTGGTACAATCGCGATTTGTCGAAGCGTAATGCCGATTTTGTTAAACGGGATACTTTTATTTTGTCTTCTTCCTGTCCGCGTTTTACGACAGGCGACGGGAAAGCGATGATAAACGATAGCGTACGCGGAATGGACTTGTACATTCTCGTAGATACGGGAAATTACAACGTTACTTACAATATGTTAGGCAGTCAAAACAGAATGAGTCCGGATGACCACTATGCCGACTTAAAACGCGTTATTTCCGCTGCGGGCGGAAAAGCGGAAAGAATTACGGTTATTATGCCTATTCTTTACGGTGGCAGACAACACAGGCGTAATTCGAGGGAATCGCTTGACTGTGCGCAGATGTTGCAAGAACTTTACTCTATGGGGGTAAGCGAAATAATTACGTTCGACGCACATGATCCCAGAGTGCAAAACGCCGTACCGTTGATGGGATTTGACAATTTTTTCCCGACGTATCAAATACTTAAAGCGCTTAGAACGCACTTTCCCGACGAAGACATAAACAAAGACACGTTTATGATAGTATCTCCCGACGAAGGCGCGATGAATAGGAACATATATTATGCGTCCGTTCTTGGGCTTGACTTGGGTATGTTCTACAAGAGAAGGGATTATACTACGATTGTAAACGGACGTAACCCGATAGTTAGTCACGATTACATAGGTACGAGCGTAAAAGGGAAAGATATTCTTGTAGCGGACGACATTATCGCGACCGGAGATTCCATGCTTAGGCTTTGCCGTCATCTTAAAGAAGACGGAGCGAAAAGAATATTCCTAAACGCCACTTTTGCCATATTTACCGAAGGAAAAGAAA
Organism: uncultured Clostridia bacterium; assembly: GCA_934274515.1. Lineage (GTDB taxonomy): Bacteria > Bacillota > Clostridia > Christensenellales > DTU072 > CAG-1782. The sequence goes on along the minus strand of CAKQTC010000007.1, from coordinate 39,509 downwards.
AGTTCCAAAAAGCGTACGAGGAAGGCTTATTTACCGCGGTACTTAGTACGAACCTTACCTATACGAGTCCGGAAGTAAAGCAATGCGAGTGGTTTATCGAAGCGGATTTGAGCAAATACGTCGCGTATATAGTCGCGTATTGCAACCAAAACAAGTCGGTAGCGGATTTGTTGAATTCGTCCGATCGAATTCATAATCTTATGAATATAAGCAATAAATAGCGTAAAAGACAAAGACGGAGGATTTATGAAAAGCATACGACGAGCGGGAATAGTAGTTATTTCTACGATTTTGCTCGTCGTTTTTTGCATTTTTGCAAGCGCGGCGGCGAAACCCGATACGATTAAAACGTTGATAAAAACGCCGCTTTACGCCGAACCGTCTTATTCTGCCAAAACTGTAGTGCCGGAAATCAAGCAAAACGAAAAGGTGGAGCAATTAGAGCAACCGATTTTGGATGCAAAAGGCGTGCAATGGGTTAAAATTAGATATAATTCGCATTATGAGGGATACGTTCCATATTCGTATTTATATTTTACTGTAGATAACGACGGATACGAAGAAATATACGTTGCGAAAGCGACAGGACAAAAATCGTCCGACGAAATCAAACTATACAAGTATTACGACGAAAAAAGCGAAACCGATAAAATTTTGCACGACGGGCAAAAAGTAAACGTAGTCGTCGAAGAAGATGCGTCTTATGGCGATTTTATAAAAATAATTTATGAAGGCGAGTATTATTTTGTTAAAAAGGACAACGTAACAACGGGGCTTACCTATAATCAAAAACTCGCGCTTATTATAGCAGGCGGACTTATCGGCGGCGGACTTGCCGTGGCGTTTATCGTTATATTGCTCGTAAAGAAAAAAAGAGCGTCAAACAAGAACAAATAAATCGAGAAAACCATATTTATTAATATGGTTAAAATCGTAGCAGTCAATATAGAAAATAATCGTGAAATAGCGCCGCTTTGTGTTGTTGAAAGCGATATTATAGCGATAAACTTTCACAAAGAAATAGTTTTTTCAAAATTTTACGAAATACCTCAAACAATTAAAAACGCAAGAACTCTCTCGTTTGAAACGGGAAAGGTAGTAACGATTTGCGCGAGAGTGCGTATCGATGACGAAAATTTTTATTCCGTAGCCGTTTTTGACGGAGGTTATTTTATGGGGATAGCCGATGCGATAACGGAAAGTGACTTTTCGCAGGGAAAATCGATTAAAATTTTTTCCACGCGCGTCGGGAAATTCGGCGTGAGCGTCGGAAAAGATTTTTTGTGTCCGCAAAGTTCAAATTGTTTTTCGGGCGGTGCAAATTTTATTTTGCATCAAACGTTAGACTCGTTTAGCGGTCTATATATAAAGGCGGTTAAGGGGCACGGAGCGTTCGGAAACGGGTTTGTTTCGGTTTTTTCCGACGCTGTGGTAAAAAACGATACGCGCACTGAGATTGTTTCGCAAGGCGTTCCGTTTTCTTTTGCCGTCAACGATACCCCCGCCCGCCCACCCCTAGGTTTTCTCAAACTCGGTCGTTTAGAATAGTTTTGTTCGTTTTTAAGTTATAAATAAGGCTTTTTTGCAAGTTATTTGCGAAAAAAAGCAAATAAATAGTTTACTAAGGGGAAAAATAATGGTACAATATATTCGACCGCGGAAAGCGGAACAATATTTACCCTTAAAAAGGAGAACGACTTATGAACAAAAAAACCATACGAGATGTTGACGTAAAAGGTAAAAGGTGTCTTGTAAGATGCGACTTTAACGTACCGATGAAAGACGGAGTGATAACCGATGAAAATCGTATTAAAGGCGCTCTGCCGACCATCAAATATCTTATGGAGCACGGAGCAAAAGTTATACTGTGCTCGCATATGGGAAAACCGCATAATATTTTCACGCCCGGTTTCGGACTTAACAAAAAGGAAAAGAAAGCGATAGCAGCGCTTCCCGAAGCGGAACAGGCAGCGGCGAAAGCGGCGGCGCTTGAAAAAGCGAAAAACGATATTAAAAAGTTTACGCTTAAACCCGTTGCCGACAGACTTAACCAACTTCTTGACGGAAAAGTTACGTTTGCAAAAGACATAGTAGGCGAAGACGCAAAAGCGAAAGTTGCAGCGCTTAAAGACGGAGAATGTGTTCTTCTCGAAAACCTACGTTTCGACGCGGGTGAAGAAGGAAGAGACGAGCAGTTCTGCAAAGAACTTGCGTCTTTCTGTGATATTTACGTCAACGACGCTTTCGGTACGGCGCATCGTTCGCACGCTTCCACGGCTGCAATCGTAGAGTACGGTTTTGTTAAAACCGCGGTTTGCGGATTCCTTATCGAAAAAGAACTTTCGGTAATGGCGGACGCTCTCGAAAATCCCGTACACCCGTTCGTTGCTATTCTCGGCGGAGCGAAGATAGCCGATAAACTTAACGTTATCGACAATCTTCTCAACAAATGCGATACGCTTATCATCGGCGGCGGAATGGCATATACGTTCCTTAAAGCGCAGGGTATCGAAGTGGGAACTTCGCTTGTCGACGATGAAAAAATCGAATACTGCCGCAATATGATTAAAAAAGCGAAGGACAACGGCAAAAAACTATATTTGCCCGTAGACGCGTCTATCGTAAAAGAATTCCCGAATCCTATCGACGCACCTATTGAAATTAAGAATGTAGATATTCACGATATTCCTGCGGATATGATGGCTCTCGATATCGGCGTTGAAACGCGTAAACTGTATGCGGAAGCGGTAAGCACCGCCAAGACAGTTATTTGGAACGGACCTATGGGCGTATTTGAAAACCCCGTACTTGCAGCAGGAACGAACGCTGTGGCGAAAGCACTTGCGGACGCTAAGGACGCGACCACGATTATCGGCGGCGGAGACAGTGCAGCGGCGGTAGCGCAACTCGGCTACGCGGACAAGATGACGCATATATCTACCGGAGGCGGAGCGTCGCTCGAACTGTTTGAAGGGAAAGTTCTTCCCGGTATTGCTTGTCTTAACGATAAATAAAACAAAAACGACCCTTATCGGCATTATACCGATAAAGGACAAACGATAAAAAATTCAATTTATAAAAAGTTATAAGGAGAAATAAGAAAATGAAAAAGAACATTATCGCAGGAAACTGGAAAATGAACAAGACCAACGAAGAAACTAAGCAACTTATCACGGACTTAATTCCTTTGGTTAAAGACGCAAAATGCGAAGTAGTATGCTGCGTTCCTTTCACGGATATTGTTACTGCAAGAAAAGCGGCGAGAGGTTCGAATATACAAATCGGCGCACAAAACGTACATTGGGCAGAAAAAGGAGCGTTTACCGGAGAAATCAGCGCGCAAATGCTTAAAGAACTCAAAGTTAGTTACGTTATCACCGGACACAGTGAAAGACGTCAATATTTCGGCGAAACCGACGAAACCGTCAATCTCAGAACGAAAGCGGCTCTTAACGCCGGACTTAAAGTTATCGTTTGCGTAGGCGAACTGCTTGAAGAAAGAGAAGGCGGAAAGACGGCGGAAGTCGTTACAAGACAAACCATCGGCGCGCTTAAAGACATAACGAAACAAGAACTGAAAAGAATTGTTATTGCGTACGAACCCGTATGGGCAATCGGAACGGGCAAAACCGCTACCGCACAGGACGCAAACGACACCATCAAAATTATTCGTAAAGTTGTCAGAAAACTCTACGGAAGAGCGAGTGCGAACTCCATTCGTATTCAATACGGTGGCAGTATGAACCCGAAGAACGCTTCCGAACTTATGGCGATGGAGCAAATCGACGGCGGACTTATCGGCGGAGCAAGCCTTAAACCGGAAGACTTCGCAAAAGTCGTTAATTACTAATTCGTAAATAAAAAAAACTCTGTGCGTGCCGTTTTTACGACACGCACTTCAAGAAAAGAGGCAAATATGAAAAAAACATACGGATTGATTATTCTTGACGGGTTCGGAATAAACACCGAAACCAAAGGCAATGCGATTGCGACAGAAGGTACGCCGTACTTCAATTCTCTTCTTGCGAAATATCCGCACGCGCAACTCGGTGCGTCCGGTATGGACGTAGGACTTCCCGACGGACAAATGGGAAACAGCGAAGTAGGACATCTCAATATGGGAGCGGGACGCGTTGTTTATCAAGAACTCACTAGAATTACAAAAGCAATAAAAGACGGTGATTTTCAAAAAAATCAGGCAATTCTCGACGCAATGCATCACGCAAGAGATAACGGTAAAAAGTTCCATACTTACGGACTGTTAAGCAACGGCGGCGTTCATTCGCATATCGAACACCTTTTCGCTATTATTAAAATGGCGAAAGCGGAAGGACTGGACAACGTGTACGTGCATTGTTTCCTTGACGGACGCGACGTTCCGCCGAAGAGCGGAGCGGACTTTGTTCGCCAACTCGCTAACTTTATGAAAGAAGAGAATTTCGGTAAAATCGCTACCGTGCAGGGTAGATTTTACGCAATGGACAGAGACAACCGCTGGGAAAGAGTTGAAAAAGCGTATAATGCGCTTACTCTCGGTGAAGGCGAGCAGTGCGTAGACCCCGTTGCCGCAGTAGAAAAGAGTTATGAGGAAGGAGTAACCGATGAATTCGTTACGCCAAAAGTCGTTTTTGAAAACGGTAAACCCGTGGCGACGATAGACGAAGGTGACAGCATTTTCTTCTTTAACTTCCGTCCCGACAGGGCGCGTGAGATTTCCAGAGCGTTTATCACCCCGGATTTTAGCGGATTTGACAGAAAAAAAGGGTATCTTAAACCTTTTTACGTAGGAATGACGCAGTACGACGCGTCTTTTGCGCCTTATTTGGAAATAGCGTTTAAGCCGCAAAGCCTTAAAAATACACTCGGAGAGTACATTTCGTCGCTCGGATTAAAGCAACTGAGAATTGCGGAAACCGAAAAATACGCTCACGTGACGTTCTTCTTTAACGGCGGCGTAGAAAAAGCCAACGAAAACGAAGATAGAGTTCTAATTCCGTCACCCAAAGTGGCGACCTACGATTTGCAGCCCGAGATGAGTGCGGTCGAAGTAGCGGATAAAGCAGCCGAACTCGTAAGAAGCGGAGAATATGACGTTTTAATTCTTAACTTCGCCAACTGCGATATGGTAGGGCATACCGGCGTGTTCGACGCGGCGGTTAAGGCGGTTAAAACCGTTGACGAACAACTAAAAAAAGTTATCGACGCGATTATTTATACAGGCGGAGAAGCAATCGTTACTGCAGATCACGGGAATGCCGACAAGATGTTTGATGAAAACGGACCGTTTACGGCACATACGACGAACCCTGTTCCGATTGTGCTTGTGACGGACAAAGAATGTCAAATGCATAACGGAACGCTTGCAGACGTTGCTCCTACGTTCCTTAAAATGATGAATGTTCCGCAACCTGCCGAGATGACGGGCAAGGCTCTGTATTGAAAAACGAATTCTAACGTTTAATGCGAAAAACGAACGGGAGAGTTTGTCGAAATTGTCCGTTTTTCGCAAAAAAATAAAATAAGATATTGATTTTAACGTCGTTATGTGATATACTTTTATCATATTTGACGAAATGGAGGATTGTATGTGTAAAAGAAAGAAAAAAATTGCTCACACCGAAGCGGAAGTTGCGCCGGCGAACCCTTTTGACAGTTTTGAACTTAAAAAGCCCGAGCCTGCATACGACTCTAACGGCAACCGAGATTATTTTACCGAGTATTATAACGCATACAAGAACGATTATATAGATCAATATCTTGACGCGTACAGGAAATTCAAGGAAGAAGGTAAAATCGCACCGTTTACACCTTATGCCGAGGAAGAAAAAGCGGCGGAAGCGGCGGCGACCGAACCCGAAGGCAAAGACGAAATCGACGTTTAGGTTTACGTTATCGAAAAAAGACAGTGCGAGATTTTTCTCGCACTTTTTTCAAAAAAGGAGCAATATGTGTATTGTTAAACTAATAAAAAGGGTTGTCCCGACACCGAAAATCGAAAAGTACAATAGATTTCTATTCGTTGCCGCACATGCGGACGATATACCGAAAGCGGCAGGAGGAACGGTAAAAAAACTTGTGAATTTAGAAAAAGAAGTTAAGTTTTTAATTACGACAAACTCAGTCCTTTCGGTTAATCAACCGCAAGACCTAGAAGAAAGAGCCGCTTTGAGAAAGAGAGAAGCGTTGCTTTCTGCGGCAATATTAGGTGTAAAAGAAGTGGAGTTCTTACCTTTTAGCGAAAATGAAAAAATCGATTTTGACAAACTTGTGGACGAAATCGCCAAAGTCGTTGTCGAATATAAACCCGACGTTATATTTATAGATAACTATAAAACGCCTAATGAATTACTTTTTGCGGACGAGATAACGTCGAGAGCAACTATACGTGTGATTGAGTTAGTGAAAAATCCGACCGAAGCGTCGGAAACGAGTTGCGATGCGGTTAAAATCAAGGCGATAGCGTTTTATAATTCGATTAAAAATAACGCATATGTTTGCGTCAACGGTTGCTTAGGAATGAAATTGCAAGCAGTAATGGCGCAAAATTCGCTTTTACCTAAAAAAGATATGGATAAATTCGGATATATGAGAGCATATAAAAGTCTTATTAGGCTTTCCGCGATAAGGTGCGGATTACGCTCGTTTAAGTTTTATGCAGAGGGGTTTTACGTGGTTGGAGGCAAGGCGACGCATAATATGCCTGAAATTAATTTTTAATAATAGTAAAAACGTTTGACATCGGTTTTTTACGGTGCTATGATAAGTATAACTTAACAAACCGTTGAGATAGAGTAGTAGGCATATTGAAGTTTACAGAGAGTTTCGGGGCGGTGTGACGGAACAGTGGAGATATGTTGAATGGACTATTGAGGGCGGGAGCGAAATTGCAGTAGTTTCCGACGTTAATTCCTGCGTAAACGGAAAACAGTATGACGGTACTGTTATTAAGGTAGTTTAAGCGATTAAACTATGAAATTGGGTGGCAACACGGTGAATTCGTCCCAAAGCGAGTTCACCGTTTTTTCATATAATAAGAAAAGGAGAATAAGAAAAATGAAAGACAAACGTATTCCGACAAAGATTTACCTTACCGAAGAAGAGATGCCGAGATACTGGTATAATCTGCGTGCGGATATGAAAGAGAAACACGCACCTTATCTTAATCCCGCCACACTTGAAAAAGTTACGGCGGAAGATTTAGGACATATTTTCTGCGAAGAACTCGTCAAACAAGAACTTGACCAAACGACGCAATTTATAGAAATCCCCGAAGGGATAAGAGATTTTTACACGATGTTTCGTCCGTCGCCGCTCGTAAGAGCATATTGGTTGGAAAAAGAACTCGACACGCCTGCGGAAATCTACTATAAATTTGAAGGAAACAACACGTCCGGGTCGCATAAACTCAATTCTGCAGTTGCGCAGGTGTACTATGCAAAGCAACAAGGAATAACTCATCTTACGACGGAAACAGGAGCAGGGCAATGGGGAACGGCTTTGTCGATGGCATGTGCGTTTTATAAAATCCCGCTGGACGTTTATATGGTAAAGGTTAGTAGTGAACAAAAACCGTTTAGAAAAGAAGTAATGAGAACTTACGGCGCAAACGTAATCCCCAGTCCGAGCAACACTACCGAAGTAGGTAGAAAAATTCTTAAAGAATTCCCCGGGACAGGCGGTAGTTTAGGTTGTGCGATAAGCGAAGCGGTAGAGTGCGCGATAACTGTGCCAAATTCGAGATACGTTCTCGGAAGCGTGCTTGATCAAGTAGTTTTACACCAAAGTATAATCGGGCTGGAATGTAAAACCGCGCTCGATAAATACGGAGTTAAACCCGATATAATAATAGGTTGCGCCGGCGGCGGAAGTAACTTAGGCGGACTTATTGCACCGTTTATGGGAGAAAAATTGCGTGGCGAAACAGATTACAGATTTATTGCGGTGGAGCCGGCAAGTTGTCCGTCTCTTACTCGGGGCGTTTATAAATATGATTTTTGCGATACGGGAAAAATGACGCCCCTTGCAAAGATGTACACGTTGGGAAGTGGATTTATGCCGTCGCCTAACCATGCGGGGGGATTGAGATATCACGGAATGAGTCCGACGTTAAGTAAACTTTATCACGACGGATATATGGAGGCGGTATCTGCGGAACAAACAAAAGTTTTCGAAGCGGCAGAGAGATTTGCTCGTTGCGAGGGAATACTTCCCGCGCCCGAAAGTTCGCACGCGATAAAAGTAGCAATGGACGAGGCGCTTAAATGCAAAGAAAACGGAGAAAAGAAAGTTATACTTTTCGGCTTGACGGGAACGGGTTATTTTGACCTTAACGCATACAAAGCCTATAACGACGAAACGATGACCGACTATATTCCTACCGATGACGACATCGCTCGCGGAATTAAAAATTTACCAAATATTCCAGATGAGTTAAACATCGATTAAAGGTAACCGTTTGTTTAATTAAGGACACCCGAAATCGGGGGTCCTTTTTTTATTTCGAACTAAATTCGCGACCTTATCAAGACAAGTAAAAGTACATATTAACACTTGAAAAGAAGGCAAATTTTTGGTATAATACAAGCAAGGAACTTGCTCGCAAGAGTATTGAGCGTAGTATTAACATTCTAGCGGAAGCGGCGATTTCCGTTCGACAAAACGCAATGCAACGACTGTTACCGACAAGATTTCGTTTTGTAACGTTTGTATGGTATATTATTAAAACACCAAAGGAGCGAAAATGAAAGAGCATCAACTTGAATACGAAAGGAATTTCCTCAGTCCATACGCGCAAAAAAGCGAGAATACTCGCGGAAGGCTCATCTCAATCGAGCCTTGTCCGTATCGAACGGAATATCAGCGTGACAGAGATAGAATAATTCACTGCAAAGCATTCAGAAGGCTTAAACACAAGACGCAGGTTTTTCTTCGTCCGTTAGACGATCATTATCGTACGCGACTTACGCACACGCTTGAAGTAACGCAGATAGCAAGGACGATTTCTAGGGCGTTGCTACTTAACGAGGATCTTACAGAGGCGATAGGACTCGGGCATGACTTAGGGCATACGCCGTTCGGGCATGCGGGAGAAAGAGTGCTTAACGCGCTTACGGGGCATTTTGCTCATAACGAGCAGAGTTTGCGCGTCGTTGATATTCTGGAAAACGACGGAAAAGGACTTAACCTTACTTATGAAGTTCGCGATGGAATATTGCAACATAAGAGCAGCGGAAAGCCGTTTACACTCGAAGGCAAAGTCGTTTCTTATGCAGATAGAATTGCTTATATTAACCATGACATAAGCGACGCGATAAGGGAAGGCGTTATCAAAGAAAGCGATTTGCCGACCGATTGCGTTAAATTTTTAGGCAAAACGAAAGGGGAAAGGATTAACACTCTCGTAAAGGATATTGTAGAACAAAGTTACGGAAAAAACAGAGTATCTTTAAGCGAAGAAGGCGACTTTTATATGAATAAACTTCGCGATTTTATGTTTGAAAGAGTGTACTTTAATGCTTCCGGCGAGGCCTTGCAAATGAAAGCGGACAGGATGCTCAATTTGCTATTCAAATATTTCATTGTTCATCCCGACGAAGTGCCACATCCGGAAACCGTTACCGACGTAACGACTTTTGTATGCGATTATCTTGCGTCAATGAGTGACACGTACGCCATAGGTTTAGCGAAAAAAATATTTATACCCGACGGAGTGACAGAATGACAGATTTAGAGAAACTTAACCCCGAACAACGCGACGCAGTCACGGACACCGAAGGTGCGGTGCTGGTGTTTGCGGGGGCGGGAAGCGGAAAAACAAGAGTGCTTACGCACAGAATAGCATATCTCATCGATGAAAAAAAAGTTTTTCCTTGGAATATACTTGCGATTACTTTTACAAACAAGGCGACGAGAGAAATGAAAGAAAGGTTGTCCGATATGCTCGGACCAAACGACGTATGGGTGTCGACATTTCACTCTCTTTGCGTAAGCATTTTGCATAAATACGCGCAAAAAATCGGGTACACGCAAAATTTTACGATATACGATGAAAGCGCGTCTAAGCGCGCTTTATTAAAAGTTCTTCGTGAAAAACATCTCGAAGAAAAAGATAAAGATAAATATTCTTTCCATATAGGTAAAGCCAAAAACGCGGGATTATGTTCGGACGAGTATTTTCGCGCCATACAAGCCTACGAAAAAGACGCTATGCTTATTTGCGAAGTTTACGACGCATACGACAGAACGCTTTTTGAAAATAACGCTATGGACTTTGACGATTTACTGCTTAAATGTCGCGCTTTGCTCGCAACCGACGATGAGGCGCGGCAGTATTACGCAAATAAATTCAAGTACGTACACGTTGACGAATTCCAAGATACCAACAAAATACAATTCGAACTTCTTAAAATGCTTTCGTCAAAATGGGGCAACATATTTGCCGTGGGCGACGATGACCAAAGCATCTACGGCTGGCGCGGAGCGGACGTAAGAAACATTCTCGATTTCGGAAAATCTTTTCCGAATGCGAAAATTTATAAACTCGAACAAAACTATCGTTCTACGCAACAAATTCTCGACTGCGCCAACAGACTTATCGCGAATAATAAAAGTAGAACCGCCAAAACGCTTTACTGCGAAAAAAAAGACGGGGTGCGCGTCGAATATATTACGAGCAGTACCGAATACGAAGAAGTAGATACCGTAATTGCGCAAATTACATCGCTTAAACGTAGCCAAGGATACAGAAATAGCGATTTTGCGATTCTGGTTAGAAACAACTCGCTTACCCGTGTATTTGAAACGAGTTTTAACAAACGCGGAATAAGTTATAAAGTTTACGGCGGATATAAATTCTTTGACAGGAAGGAGATACTCGACGTGATTGCATATATGCGGTTACTCGTGAACAGCAGAGATTCGGACGCGATTACGAGGGTGATAAATTTCCCCGCAAGAGGAATAGGCGATACTACGATTGAAAAACTTTCCGATTATGCAAAGGAAAAAGGGGTTACGCTTTACGACGTAATAATGGATATAAATTATTCGGATTTTTCGCCAACGATAAAATCCAAAGTGGGCGTTTTTCGCGACTTAATCGGAGATATGCAGACCGATCTTGCTAATATGAGCCTTGTCGATTTTGTGGGAGAACTCGTAATGAAGGCAGGGTTTGAGAGATATTATCGTTCTACGGGAAAGGAAGACGACTTAAACCGCTGGGAAAACATCGAAGAATTTTTGACTTATTTACAGGAAAACTATGAAGAATCGGAAATAACCCTTAGCGAGTTTTTGCAAACGCTCGCGCTTAATACCGACGCGGCGACGGAAGAAGAAGATTCCGATTCCGTGGTAATAGCAACGATGCACGCTGCGAAAGGACTGGAATTTCCGGTAGTGTTTATTATTGCTTGCGAAGAGGGAATAATTCCCTCGGCGCAAAGCATGCGTGAAGCGAACGGTATCGAAGAAGAAAGAAGAGTTATGTACGTTGCTCTTACTCGCGCAAAAGAAAGGCTTTACGTTTCGGCTGTACGCGGGGTTCGCCGTAAATATAACAGAACCGAATCTGCAATTCCTTCTAGGTTTTTCTCGGAATCGAAAGGAGAAGCGTCACAGCCTATTATTAATAGGGACAGGCAAGGTTTGTACGGAAGGGAAAGATATGACGACGTTTACGAGCAAGCAATTCCGTCAAGTATAGATTTTTCAAATAAAAACGTTAAACCGATCGTAAAAACCGACATACAGGTTAAACCTAAAATTTACAACGTTTCGGGAGCGGGGTTCAAGCCCGGAGCAAAAGTATCGCATCCGAAATACGGGAAAGGAACAGTAATCACAATGGCAGGAAGCGGAACGGGAACAACCGTAAGCGTTGCTTTTCCCGGATTAGGAGTGAAAAAATTTGCTTTAATGAACGCACCGCTTACGCTTAGCGAATAAAAACGAAAAAAAGGGGTTTTGATATGGACAGAATGCGCGAACTTGTCGATTTGTTAAATCGATACGCAAAAGAATACTACGAGCAGGACAATCCGACCGTATCCGACGCAGAGTACGACGCGCTTTATTACGAACTTGTCGAACTTGAAAAACGGTACGGAGCGTTGCCGGATTCTCCTACGCACAGAGTAGGCGGCGCACCCCTTAAAGAATTCGTTTCGTACAAGCATAAACTGAAATTGTATTCGCTCGATAAGGCCAAGGGAAGCGAAGAACTCGGCGCGTATTTTCAACGTATCGAAAAGCAACTCGGATTCATTCCCGAAATGACTGTGGAACACAAATTTGACGGACTTACGCTTTCGATTACCTATAACGACGGAATACTCGTATCAGCGGCGACCCGAGGAGACGGAACTACGGGAGAACTCGTTACCGCACAGGTAAGAACGATAAAAAGCGTGCCGCTTACAATTCCTTTTAAGGGTGAAATCGAGATACAGGGAGAGGGACTTATGCGACTGAGTTCACTCAAATTATATAACGAAACGGCGGCTGTGCCGCTTAAAAACGCACGAAACGGCGTTGCCGGAGCAATTAGAAATCTAGACCCTGCCGTTACTGCGGCGAGAAAACTTGATTTTGTAGCGTATAATATAGGTTATTCTGCGGGAAAAATATTCAAAACACAGCAAGAAGTTCATACATTTTTAATTGAAAACGGCTTTTTGACCGACGATGCGTTTACTGTTGTAAAATCGCAAAAAGATGCGCAAAAGGTAATCGATAAAATTGAAAAAAACAGACCGAATCTTGATTTTTTGATAGACGGTGCGGTGCTGAAAATCAATTCGATGGATATACGTGAAGAACTCGGTTTTACCGAAAAATTCCCGCGCTGGGCACTTGCGTATAAGTTTGAAGCGGAAGAAGTAACGACCGTCCTCGAAGACGTCGTATGGCAGGTGTCGAGAACGCGTAAACTTAATCCGCTAGCCATACTTGAGCCTATCGACTTAATGGGTGTAACGGTAAAAAGGGCTACCTTAAACAACTATTCGGATATCCTAAAAAAGGGAATAAAGTTACATTCGAGAGTTTTTATACGGCGAAGTAACGACGTCATTCCGGAGATAACGGGACTAGCGGAATTGTTGCCGGATTCGGTTGACGTGCCTAAACCCAAAGTATGTCCCGCGTGCGGTGCGTCTGTCAAGGAAGAGGGAGCGTTTTTATATTGTACGAATCCGGATAAATGTGCGCCTGCGATAGTCGCGACTTTGGACCATTTCGCGCAAAAATCGTGTATGAATATCGACGGGTTCAGCGAGAAAACAGCGGAACAACTTTATAACGAATTCGGTATAAAATATCCGTATCAACTTTACGAATTGACGGCGGAACAACTTTACAAACTCGACGGGTTTAAGGACAAAAAAATAAACAATTTACTTGAAGGGATAGAAAAAAGCAAAGACGTGACGCTTGACAGATTTGTTTTTGCTTTGGGCATCCCTACCATCGGGAAAAAAACGGCGAAACAACTCGCCGACCATTTCGGCTCGTTTGACAAAATTCGCGATGCAAGCGTAGAAGAACTCGTTACTCTTGATGATTTCGGGCTTGTTATGGCGGAAAACGTACGTAAGTTTTTTGACGACGAAGACAATGTAAAACAAATAGACAAACTCTTTGAAAAAGGTGTTAGAATTCGCGTTGAAGAGCAAAAAGAAGGTGTTTTCAGCGGAAAAAACGTTGTTTTAACCGGGTCACTGGCGTCTTTCAAACGGTCGCAGGCGGCAGAGTTTATCAAAGAACTCGGCGGAAAAACAGCGGACAGCGTTTCAAAAAGCGTTAATCTCGTCATAGCCGGGGAAGAAGCGGGGAGCAAACTCGACAAAGCAAAGAAAGCGGGGATAGAAATATGGGATGAAGATAAATTTTTATCCGTGCTTAGAGAAAACGGGCTTGTGCTTTAAGTTTTTTTGCGTAATCACGTTGACGCGCTCGTTTCGGGCGCGTTTATTTATATAAAATATATAAAAACGTTTGTCAGCGTGCGCGATGTGTGGTATACTATCGAAAAATCGAAAATCGGAGAAGAATAAAATGAAAAGTATGACGGGGTTCGGAAAAGGCTTAGCCGAACGGAGCGGAATAAAGATTACGGTTGACGTTAAGACGGTCAATCATAAGGTTCTCGATTTGTCGATAAAATCTCCGCGCGCATTATTTTTTGCCGAGGATGCAATAAGGGAAATAGTGAAAAAGTACGTTAAACGCGGACATACGGATGTTTTTGTCGGGTATAGGGATGCGCGTGACGAACGCGGCAAGGTTTCGGTCGATTTACCCTTAGCCAAGCAATATCTTTCTGCCGCAAAAGAACTCGAAAGTATCGGCGTGACGAACGACGTTACCGCGTCGCAAATATTACGTATGCCCGAAGTAGTCACGGTAGAGCCCGAAGAGGCAAACGAAGACGAACTTATTTTTCTTGCTAAATCTGCGACCGAAGAGGCGTGCCTAAATCTCGTACAGGCAAGGGAAAAAGAAGGCGCGGCGTTAAAAAAAGAATTACGTTTCAGACTTGAAAATTTGGAAAAAATCGTTGAAGAGATAGCGTTACGCGCGCCGCTTGTTGCGGAAAATTATGCGGCAAAACTAAGACAGCGTATGGAAGAGGTTTTGTCCGGTGTGGAAATCGATCAATCGAGATTTCTTACCGAAGTCGCTTGTTTTACCGATAAATGCAACGTTGACGAAGAGATAACCAGATTGCGTGCGCACTTAAAACACGGGTTTTCTCTTATGGACGAGAAAAACGAAGTAGGAAAAAAACTCGATTTTCTCGTACAGGAAATCAACAGAGAGATTAACACGACCGGGTCGAAGAGTAACGACATTATGCTTACGCAAAAAGTGCTTGCAGCGAAAAACGAACTGGAAAAATTTAGGGAACAGGTACAAAACATTGAGTAGAGGAAGAGGAATTTTATTCGTAATAAGCGGTCCGAGCGGCGTGGGTAAAGGCACGGTGCTAAAACGCGTCTGTGAAGATATGAAAGACATATCCGTCAACGTTTCTGTTACCACGAGAAAACCCCGCGAAGGCGAGATAGACGGCGTTCATTATCATTTTATCGACAAGGAGCGTTTTCGCGAACTTGTAGACGGTGACGGAATGTACGAATATGTCGAAGCGTTCGATACAGGGTACGGTACTCCGAAAAAGGAAGTGGACGAAAAACTTGCCAGAAACGAGGACGTTATTTTAGAAATAGAAACCACTGGCGCGGAGAACGTTCGTAAAAAGTATCAATGCGTAAGTATTTTTATCGTTCCGCCGGATTTACGGGAACTTAAAAGACGGCTTGAAGACAGGAAGACGGAAACGACGGAGCAGATTGCCAAAAGAATGGCCAAGTGCAGAAAAGAACTTCCTTGTGCATATGATTACGATTACGTTGTGCTTAACGACGATTTGGACAGTTGTATACGCAAAGTCGACGCGATAATCGAGGCTGAAAGACAGAAAGTATCGCGCAACATAAAAAACATCGATAAAATCATTTTGGGTCATACCGACCTGTAAAATATAGTAAAAGGAGAATTGCATTATGATGATCGAACCACCTATTGACAAACTAATTACGAGAACGCCTTGCCGCTATGCGCTTGTTTGCGGATTAGCGAAAAGAGCGAGAGAACTCAGCGCAACGAAAGCGAAAGAACTCGAAGAAAGCGGAATGAAACCTATTTCGTACGCCGCTCAGGAAATTTACGACGGAAAAGTAATTGTAAAGGTCGGTCAATAAGTGAAAAACGTTGTTCTCGGCGTTAGCGGCGGCATAGCCGTTTACAAGTCGTGCGAAATCGTTTCTCGTCTTAAAAAACTAGGTTATAACGTAAAAGTCGTTATGACAGAACACGCAACTGAGTTTGTTGCGCCGCTTACGTTTGAAACGCTTTCAAAAAATGCGGTTATCAAAGATATGTTCGAAGAGAAACCGCATTACGACGTAGAGCATATTTCGCTCGCTAAATGGGCGGACGTTTTTCTTGTTGCGCCGGCAACGGCGAACGTTATCGCCAAGTTTGCCACAGGCGTAGCCGACGATATGCTCACGACTGCGTTTGCCGCAACCGAAGCGATAAAAGTGGTTTGCCCCGCGATGAACACGAAAATGTACGTGGCGGACGCAAACGAACAAAATCTGCGTACTCTTAAAGAACGCGGCGTGCATATCGTCGAGCCGACCGTCGGACTGCTTGCGTGCGGCGACAAGGGCGTCGGAAGAATGGAAGAACCTGCAAACATAGTCGAGTTTGTAGATAAACTTCTTACTCCTTTGCCGGATTTTCGCGGAAAACGCGTTTTGGTAACGGCAGGCGGAACGGTAGAAGATATCGACGGGGTGCGGTTTATCGGGAACCGTTCTTCGGGCAAGATGGGGTTTGCGATAGCCGAAGCGGTGATTGCGCGCGGCGGACTTGTTACGCTCGTATGCGGTTCCGTTACCGCTAAAATTCCCGCCGATTGTAAAGTCGTTACCGTAAAAAGCACCTCGGATATGCTCGAAGCGGTATTAGCAGAAGAAAAAGCCTGCGATGCGTTCGTTATGAGCGCGGCACCTGCTGATTATAAAGTCAAAAACAAATTTTCGCAAAAAGTCAAGTCCGAAACGCTTACGCTCGAACTTGTGAAAAATCCCGATATAGCGGCGAAGATAGGCGAAATCAAAAACAACCGAACGCTTGTAGTTTTCGCGGCGGAAACCGAAAATCTGCTTGAAAACGCGGCGCAAAAACTTATCAAGAAAAAAGCCGACATGGTAGTTGCCAACGACGTCACGAAGGAAGGTGCGGGATTTAACTGCGACACGAACATAGCGACGATTATTTTCGCCGACGGCAGAACGGAAAGTTTGCCTTTGATGACGAAGAGAGAACTTGCCGACGTTATACTTGACGGGATAGTTTCGTTATGATTTACAGAGTCATCGTTGACGTAAGCAACTCGGAAGTAGACAGAGTTTTCGATTATTCGTCGGAATTCGACGTTGAAGTAGGCAGTCGAGTACTTGTTCCTTTCGGCAGACGCACGATAGAAGGGTTTGTCGTCGGAACAAAAGAAAAGACGGACATACAAACGAAAAATATTATCCGAAAACTCGACGAATTTACGCCTATAATTCCAGAGATGATAGCGTTAAGCGAATATCTCAAAAAATACAACAATCTTCGATACGCCGATACGCTAAGATTAAGCATTCCGTCTAAACTAAGGGGCGGACACGTAAGAGAACTTACGCGCGGGTTCGTTAAACTCGACGTAGATAGGCAACTTGCTTTGACGTTGATAAGGAAGAACTCGCCTAAACAATTCGCGCTAATCGAAGAAATCGATGAAAACGGAGAGTTTGAAACCGTTTTATCCGCAAAATACGGCGCGAGTTGCGTTAAAGCCCTTATCGAAAAGGGCATTTTACATAAAGACACTGTTACGGTGAACCGCGTTCCGTTAAAAGGCGTGGTCGCCGACGAAAAATCGGTTACGCTTACCGACGAACAGCAAAACGCGGTTGAAAGTATTATGTCAAGCGACAAACCGTGCGTTTTGCATGGGGTAACGGGTAGCGGAAAAACCGAGGTTTATATGGCGGCGATAGAGAGAACTCTTGCAAATGGAAAAACCGCGATTATGCTTGTACCCGAAATAAGCCTCACGCCGCAAATGCTGGGAGTTTTCCGTAGAAGGTTCGGGGAAGGAGTGGCTCTGATACATAGCGGTATGAGCGACGGAGAGCGGTTTGACGAGTGGAGAAAACTTCTTACGGGGGAAGCAAAAGTGGCGTTGGGTGCGAGAAGCGCGATATTCGCTCCGCTTAAAAACGTCGGGATAATTGTAATCGACGAAGAGCACGATACGAGTTACGTCAGCGAATCGAATCCTAGGTACCACACGCACGACATAGCGGAATTCAGGCGCAGATACAACGACGCGAAACTTGTTTTGGGGAGCGCGACTCCGTCGCTGGAAACTTATTATCGCACGGTTAAGGGTGAATATAGGCTTATTACGCTTAAAAATCGCGCCAACAAGCGCGCGTTGCCCGATATGGAATTCGTGGATATGCGCAGGGAAATTCGAGAAGGAAACAACGGTTTGTTCTCTCGTAAATTGCTAAGCGAACTCGACAAAACGCTTAAAGACGGCAATCAGGCGATGATTTTTATAAACAGGCGCGGATTTGCCTCGTTCATACGGTGTAAACAGTGCGGGTATGTTCCTATGTGTACCGACTGTGAAGTGAATTTAACGTATCATAAAGAAGACAACACGTTGAAATGTCATTATTGCGGAAAACAGTTTTATAATCTTGACGTATGCCCGGAATGCGGCAGCGAAAAACTGAGTTTAGGTCGAATGGGAACGGAAACGGTAATGGAAAAACTTGCCGAACTGTTTCCGAAAGCAAGGTTGTTAAGATTAGATAACGATACCGCGTCCGGCAAGGATTCTACGGCGCAAATACTTTCGTCGTTTGCCAAAAAGGAAGCGGACATACTCGTCGGAACGCAAATGATAGTTAAAGGACACGATTTTTCGTCCGTCACGTTAGTCGGAGTGCCCGACGCGGATTTGAGTTTGTACGGGAGCGATTATCGTAGTAACGAAACCACTTTTCAACAAATAACTCAGGTAGCGGGACGAGCGGGCAGAGATGAAAAAGAGGGTAAAGTAATAATTCAAACGTATAATCCGAACCATTACGTTTATCGTTTTGCAAGGAATTACGACTATGTCGGTTTTTTTGAAAAAGAAAACAATATACGAGAAAACACGTCTTTTCCGCCGTTTTCAAAGATAGCACGAGTGCTTGTAAAGAGCGAGAACGAGCAAAAAGCGATAGCGTCGGCTAGACAGGGATACGAATATATGCGTTCAATAAAAGCGCAGTATCCGGCGCTGTTTAGAGTGCAAGCGATGCGCGCGCCGATTAAAAGAATAAGCAACGAGTTCCGTTTTCAAATAGTGGTGTGGATACGGGAAGAGGGAGTAAACGACGTTTTACCGCTCGTTTATCAAGCGGCGGATAAGATTGCGATTAAAAACGTAACCACGTTCGTCGAGATTAATCCGACGAATATGAGATAACAACGGAGGCAAAATGGCTATAAGAAAGATTTTTCAAGAGGATAACGATATTCTATTCAAGAGATGCCGAGAAGTAACTGTATTTGACGAGAAAATCGGAGAACTTCTCGACGATATGTTTGAAACAATGCGAAAAGCGGACGGCGTAGGGCTTGCCGGACCTCAAATAGGTTATTTGAGAAGAATTGCGGTTGTCGAAGCGGACGAAGAAAAACTCGAAATGGTCAATCCCCAAATTATTGCTGCGGAGGGAGAACAAATAGACGAAGAAGGCTGTTTAAGCGTAAATTCTTCCAAAAACTGTTTAGTTTTGCGTCCTTATAAGATAACGTTAAGTGCGTATGACAGGAAAGGGAAAAAATACGAAAAAGAACTTACCGGTTTGCCTGCAAGAGCGGTTTGTCACGAACTCGACCATCTCGAAGGCATTTTGTTCTACACTAAAAAATACGAGGGAAAAAAACAATGAGAGTAGTTTTTCTCGGCACGCCGACGTTTGCCGTTAAGGTTCTCGACGCGATAGTACGTTCTCCTCACGACGTCGTCGCCGTAATAACGCAACCCGACAAAGTAAATGCTCGCGGTAAAAAAATAACCGTCGGAGCGGTTAAAGCATACGCGCTCGAACACAACCTACCTATAATGCAGTTTGCAAATATATCGAGAGAAGGCGAAGAGAGTATTCGCGCGCTTAATCCCGATATAATGGTGACTTGTGCATACGGACAAATTTTAAGACAAAACATACTCGATATTTGTCCTATTTTTAACGTTCATGCATCGCTACTGCCTAAATATCGCGGTTCATCGCCCGTACAATGGGCTTTGATAAACGGCGAAGAAGAACTTGGCGTAACCATTATGAAAACCGAACTCGGCGTAGATACGGGAGATATGTTGCTAAAAAAATCGGTAAAATTAACCGATGAAAACAGCGAAGAGGCGTTGCTTGCATTATCGGACATAGGAGCAGAACTAATAGTTAAGGCTCTCGACAAAGCGGAAAAGGGCGACCTAAAATGGGAAAAGCAAGACGAAACGCAAGCGACTCATTGCAGGATGCTCACAAAAGCGGACGGGGAGATAGATTTTAACCGCACGGCACAACAAGTACATAATTTCGTGCGAGGAATGACGCCGTGGCCGACTGCGTACACGCATTACAACGGCGGCGCGATAAAGTTTTTGAAGACCGAGGTTGTCGAATATTCCGGAGGCAAAAAGAGCGGAGAAGTCGTCGAATCGGACTGTAAACGCGGTTTTATCGTCAAGTGCGGTGCCGGATACGTTAAAGTAAACAAAATACAAGGCGAGAACGGCAAGCCGATGGATACGACGGCGTATTTATTAGGGCATAAGATTCCCGTCGGGAGTGTGTTGGGTGAATAGGAACGATTTTCGCGCGGCATACGATTTTCTTACTCAGATATACAGGGATAACGCATATCTGCATATCGTTATGAAAGAAAACAGTAACAAACGCGTGAAGAAACTCGTTTGCGGCGTTTTGGATAAGCATTACGAGTTAAATTATCAATTAAACAAACTTTCGGACGGGAAGATAAAAAACAACGTTCGACCGCTTCTGCTTATCGCGTTATATTCGCTTAAATTTTTGGATACTCCGCAAAACGTCGTTATCAACGAAAGCGCGGAATGCCTTGAAAGTTTGGGGAAGGGCGCGCTTAAAGGGTTTGTTTGCGCCGTCATAAAAAAAGCGGCGCGCGCAGAATTTGCTTTACCTGCGAAAAGTGACAAGAACTATTACGAAGTTAAATACAATTTACCGTCCTGGCTTGTCGGAATGTATCGAAAAGATTATCCCGATACTTACGAAAGCATTATAAACGCTAACGAATACGGATTTTCCCACGTACGGCTTGCGACGGGGACGACGGAAGACGACGTGCTTAAAGCCGACAAGGGAGCAAAAAAAACCTCTTACGGGTATTTTGTGAAAAACAACAAAGAAATAGAACTTTTGTCTTGTATGGGGAAAATCACGTTTATGAGTTACGGGTCGTGTTTCGTTGCCGACTGCGTAGGAGCGAAAAAAGGAATGAGAGTTCTCGATTGTTGTGCCGCGCCGGGAGGGAAAGCGGTTTTTATGGCGCAAACCGGAGCGGAAGTGGTTGCTTGCGACATTCACGAACATAGGGTCGAACTTATTCGTTCTTATGCCGAAAGAATGAAAGTCGGATTAGAAACGTATAAACAAGACGCGACGAACACGGTTTATAAATGGAAAAACTCGTTTGACGCGGTTTTGACGGACGTGCCTTGTAGCGGACTGGGAGTAATCGATAAAAAAAGAGATATAATTTTTAATCGTACGTACGACGATATTAAACGTTTATCCGAGATTCAACTTAAAATTCTCGACAACGCGTCGCAATACGTTGCCGACGGGGGAACGCTCGTATACGCGACTTGCACGATTTTCGATATGGAAAACGGAGCGGTGGTGAACGTTTTTTTGAAAAAGCACGACGAATTCTCGCTAGAAAAAATAGACTGCGAGTACGATAACGACGGCAAAATACAACTTTTGCCGGACGGAAAAGGAACGGAGGGATTTTTCGTATGCAAAATGAGAAAGCGTGTTTAGGCGATTTAACCTTGACCGAACTCGAAACCGTACTATCCGATTATCCGCGTTTTCGTGCCGAACAGGTGTATCAAGCAGTGCAAGCGAATAAATCGTACGATGAGATGACCAACGTTCCGAAAGTTATTAAAGAAACGCTCGAAAAAGAGTTTTACGCGAAAGGCGCGGTAATAAAAGAGGCGTTTACGGGTAAAGACGGAACGGAAAAGTACTTGTATTTACTTAACGACGGGAATATAATCGAAGGCGTTTTTATGCCGCACAATTACGGGAACACGCTTTGCATTTCCACACAGGTAGGTTGTCGCATGGGGTGCGCGTTCTGCGCGTCCACGCTTAACGGGCTTGTTCGTAACTTAACGGCAGGCGAGATGCTCGGTCAGGTAATTGCGGCGAATGCTCGTCACGGCGGTACGCGTAAAAGCAGGGCGATTACGAACGTAGTTATGATGGGTAGCGGCGAACCGCTCGATAATTATGACAACGTTATTAAGTTTTTTTCGGGAATATCCGACCCGAAAGGTTTGGGGATATCGCTAAGAAACATATCTTTATCCACTTGCGGACTGCCTGAAAAAATAAGGGAACTTGCCGACAGCGGGTACACCGTTACTCTTACCATAAGTCTTCACGCGCCCAACGACGAAGAAAGAAAAAAAATAATGCCCGTTGCGAAAAAGTGGTCGATAGACGAAGTTTTAGACGCGGCGAAGTACTATTTCGATAAAACGGGAAGAAGAATAATATTTGAATATTCGCTTATAGCGGGGGAAAACTCGAGCAAAACGGACGCCGTCAAACTAGCAAATCTGCTTGCGAAACTGAACTGTCACGTTAATTTGATAAATCTAAACTATGTCAAAGAACGGGGGCTTAAAGGCGCTGATAAGGATACCGTAAAGTCGTTTATGGAAACGCTCACTGCGAAAGGAATAAGCAATACATTGCGCCGTTCTATGGGAAACGACGTTATGGGTGCGTGCGGTCAATTAAGGAACAGTTATATTAATAAGGAGATTAAAGAAAATTAAAGGGCAGATAGTCAAAGCGGTAGCGGGGCAATATTGCGTCAAAGGGGAAAACGGCGTGCAAGTTTGTGCCGTTCGCGGTAAAGTTAAGAAAGAAAACGAACTGTACGTAGGCGACTACGTGGAGTTTTGCGACGGGGTTATCGAGAGCGTCTATCCGAGAAAAAATTGTATGATACGCCCGTACATAGCCAACCTTGACGTTCTTTTTATCGTTATCGCGCCGTTGCCGGAACCCGATTTTAATTTGGTGGAGAAACTGTTGCTTAACTGTCACGAACAAAAGATAACGCCCGTGATATTGCATAACAAGAGCGATATAGCGGTTAACCCCGAACAAATACTAAAACCGTATGAAGCAGGAGTGACGACATTTATCGTTAGTGCAAAAACGGGAAGCAATATCAAGGCATTAAGCGAGTTTATCGCCGGACGTCTTGTTTGTTTTTGCGGACAGAGCGCGGTCGGGAAATCGTCGATAATCAATGCGCTCGGCGGAAAAAAACTCGAAACAGGGGAGTTGAGCCGCAAAATTAAACGCGGAAAGAACACGACTCGCCACGTCGAAATATACGATTTGCCGAACGGAAGAATTGCGGATACGTGCGGTTTTTCGGTAATGGAAAGTATAGACATCAATCCGGAGGAACTCGTCTATTACTACGATGAATTTCTTGCGTTGCAATGCGGTTGCCGATTTACGAACTGTACGCACACGAAAGAACCCGGTTGCGCCGTAAAAAAGGCACTCGAAGATGGAAAAATAAACGCGGTAAGATACGACAGATACGTTAAACTTTACAACGAACTTGCCGAGAGGAGGAAGAAAAAATATGAATAACGGAATAATCGTTTCGCCGTCTATTTTAAGCGGTGATTTTGCGAATATGGAGAGAACGGTAAAAAACGTTGCGGATTGGGGCGGAGATTGGGTGCATTGCGACGTTATGGACGGGCAATACGTAACGAATCTCACGTTCGGAATGCCTATGGTCGCCGCGCTCAGCAAAGTTACCGAACTTCCTTTGGACGTACATCTTATGATTGATAAACCCGAGCGGTACGTACAGCGGTTTATCGACGCGGGAGCGGATATAATCACGTTTCATCCCGAAGCGTCCGCCAACTCGCTTGAATTGCTGCGTAGCGTTAAGCGTGCGTCGCGGCGCGGGGGAATTGCTCTTAACCCTAACGTAAAAGCGGAGGATTACATCGACCTTTTGCCGGAGTGCGACATCGTTGTCGTTATGACGGTTTACGCCGGTTACGGCGGGCAAAAGATGATACCGGAGTGTTTGGAAAAAGTAAGATATTTGCGTAAAACGATAGAGGAAAACGGGTTTACCGTAGATATAGAAGTTGACGGGGGAGTGACGGAAGAGAACGTAAACGACGTAATCGGAGCGGGAGCAAACGTAATCGTTGCCGGAAGCGCGGTGTTTAAGTCTGCCGATCCGAAAAAAACGATAGCGATGCTTAAAGGCGTAACGAAATAACCGATATTTTCATATAATGGGCGTAAAAGGAGCGTCTATAATGAAAATCATTTGTATTAGTTGTCCGCCGTTTATAAAAAAAATAATAAACTTTTTCAAAAAGAAAGGTTAAAAAAGAATGGATACGAAAGAAACGCGTGGAATACTCGATTTACTTAAAAAAATGCACCCGAACGCAGGGTGCGAACTGCATTTCGGCTCGGTATTCGAGTTGCTCGTTGCGGTTATACTCAGCGCGCAATGTACCGATAAAAGAGTAAATATGATAACGGACGAACTGTTCAAAGTTTATAACAAACCCGAACAGTTCGCGTCGCTTACGCTTGCCGAATTGAAACCTTATATTTACAGTTGCGGTTTTTTCAATAATAAGGGAAATAATATAATCGCGATGAGTAAAACCCTCGTAGAAAAGTACGGAGGAGAAGTGCCGAGCGGTTTCGATGAACTCGTCGCATTGCCCGGAGTGGGAAGAAAAACCGCGTCGGTCGTGACGTGCGTCGGGTTTAACGAGCCTGCAATGCCCGTGGACACTCACGTTTTTCGCGTCGCGAGAAGAATAGGATTATCCGACGGGAACACGCCCGAGAAGGTGGAAGCGGACTTAAAGCGGATTTTTCCGGAAGAAGAGTGGAATGCGGCGCACCACACAATGATATTTCACGGAAGATATATATGCGACAGCAGAAAACCTAAGTGCGACGAATGTTTGTTAAAGGGCGTTTGTCGGTACGAGAAAAATAAATAAAGCGGCAAAGGAGAAAAATATGTTTCTTGATACTGTGGTAATTTATTGCAAAGCGGGGAACGGCGGGAACGGAGCAGTATCGTTTCATCGCGAAAAATACGTAGCCAAGGGCGGACCAGACGGGGGCGACGGAGGAAGAGGCGGAAGCATTTATGCTCTTGCCGACAGTTCGCTAAACACGCTTATCGACTATCGCTATAATCAGCATTTCCGCGCCGAGAACGGACAACCCGGAACGGGAAACAATATGTTTGGCGCGAGCGGTAAAGACATAGTGCTTCGCGTACCGTGCGGTACGGTAATAAAAGACGCGGAATCAGGCGGAATAATAGCCGACGTGTTTAGCGACGGCGAAAAGGTTTTATTGCTTAAAGGCGGCAGGGGCGGTAGAGGGAACGCACGTTTTTGCACGCCGACCAGACGGTCGCCCGCGTTCGCCGAAAACGGAGAAAAAACCGAAGAAAGAAAGTTTAGAATGGAACTTAAAACAATTGCCGATGTTGGACTTGTGGGGTTCCCGAACGTGGGGAAAAGTACACTATTAAGCGTAATAAGTGCGGCAAGGCCGAAGATAGCGAACTATCATTTCACTACGCTGTCGCCTAATCTCGGAGTGGTAAAACACTACGACAAAAGTTTTGTCGTGGCGGACATACCCGGACTTATCGAAGGAGCGAGCGAAGGCGCAGGATTAGGACACGATTTTCTTCGTCACGTCGAAAGGGTACGCCTTATAGTTCACGTTGTGGATATTAGCGGTAGCGAAGGGCGCGACCCTGTGGAAGATTATAACAAAATTCGAGCGGAACTAAAAAATTACAGCGAAAAACTTTTTATGCTGCCGGAGATAGTCGTGGCAAACAAGACGGATTTGTTGCCCGACGATAGCGAAACGAAGAGATTTTCAAAAGCGATAGGGAAAGAAGTCATACCTATTAGTGCTGCGACTACGGTCGGAGTAAAAAAACTCGTGGACGAAATTGCGAAAGAACTGGAAACTCTTCCGCCGCTTGCGCCTATCGAGTTTGAAAAATTCGAATATGAAAAGACGGATAAAAACGAAGTGCAAATCGTTTATGAAGACGGAGTTTATTACGTCACGGGCGGGTACGTCGAAGAACTTGCCAGAAAAGCGTATCTTGACGACACGGACAGTTTTAACTGGTTTCAACGTAAAATGCGCGAGCGCGGCATCATAGATATGCTAAGAGAAAAAGGCGCACAAGACGGCGATACGGTTTGCGTCCTCGACCTTGAATTCACTTTATGGGATTAAAACATATCCGAAAAATCGATAAGGGAATGTTTTACAGTCGTTTTTTGCGAAATATACGTTATTCTGTATGTGCAAAAATATATTTTTGCTATTGACAGTAAGCACTATAATCATATATAATTAAAGCGAAAAAAATAATGCCCCGATGGGCAAAGTTACGGAGAAAGAAATGAAGAAAGCAACAGCAATTATTATGACCGCGATATTTGTTTTGAGCGCGGTATGCCTGCTCGTCGCGTGCGGCGGAGACAAAGAAGCGGTTATCGATTACGATAAGATTACCATTGAAGAAAAAAACTACGCTATCGGCAACGAATATAAGGAATCCGACGCAGTTATCGAAGCGACGCTTAAAGACGGCTCGAAAAGAAAACTTACCAAAAATCTCGTGTTTGTAGACAAAGCGGAAAAAGAAGAAAACAAACTTAAAAATGCGCTGGACGATAAAGGCAAGTTTAAGAAAGCGGGCAATTTTACGATGGTAGTATATATGCTCGAAGCGAGAGAAGATTTGAAAATCGGCGAATGGACGATTAAGGTTGCGTAAGAAAGGAGCGTAGAAAAAGTTATGTTACTTTCAAAACTCGTCGGGGAAAGAACGAAAACAAGCCCCGCGGACGCAACGGCGGCAAGTCATATCTTGCTTATGAGGGCAGGGTATATGAAGTTGGTGGCAAACGGTATTTGGACACTTGCGATGCCTGCCAAACGTATTACTAAGAAAATAGAAAAAATCATTCGCGAAGAAATGGACGCGATTGACGGACAGGAAGTTATGTTTCCCGTCGTTATGCCGAAAGAACTTTGGGCAGAAAGCGGAAGATATAACAGCATCGGGGACGAACTCGTGCGTTTCAAGGACAGGTCGGGAAGAGATATGGTTCTCGGAATG
Source organism: uncultured Clostridia bacterium (assembly GCA_934274515.1). Taxonomy (GTDB): domain Bacteria; phylum Bacillota; class Clostridia; order Christensenellales; family DTU072; genus CAG-1782. The sequence goes on along the minus strand of CAKQTC010000007.1, from coordinate 12,350 downwards.
ACGCACGAAGAGGCGGCAGTGCAATTTGCGCGCGACACCGTAAGCAGTTATCAGCAAATGCCGTTTATGATTTATCAGATACAAACCAAGTTTCGCGACGAGGCAAGATGCCGCGGCGGACTTATCAGAGTAAGAGAGTTTACGATGAAAGACGCGTATTCTTTCCACACAAGTCAAGACGACCTTGAAAAATACTACAAAAGAGTTTACGATGCCTACGTAAGGATTTTTAATCGTATCGGAATGAAACGCGTCGTCGCCGTTAAGTCCGATACGGGAATGATGGGCGGAAATATCGCGCACGAATATATGTTGCTTACGCCTATAGGCGAGGACAGCATAGTAATTTGTCCCGAATGCGGATATAAAGCGAATATGGAAATAGCAGTCACCGACAGGTTGTCCGTTCGCGACGCAAAAAGCGAAGAACTCAAAGAAGTGTTCACTGCGGATAAAAAAGACATAGACGCCGTATGTAAAGAACTCGGAATAGAAGCGAAAAAAACGATTAAAGCCGTATGTTATTACGAAAAAGGAACGGAAAACATAGTGCTTTGCTTTATTCGCGGCGACCTTGAAATAAACGAAAGTAAACTTACGAAAATTATCGGGAAACAGATCGTCCCTGCGAATCTTGCCGATTCCGACGTTTTGCACGCAGGAAATATCGGTTGCGTAAATCTTGACGCGCGCGATATGACCGTCGTTTTCGATAAATCGCTGGAAAATGCAAATAACATGGTGACGGGAGCGAACAAATCGGAATACCACTTAACGGGCGTGGATATGGCTCGTGACGTTAACGTCAAAGAGTACGTAGACGTAGCAAAAGTTCAAATCGGCGACGCTTGCCCTGTTTGCGGCAAACCGCTTACCATTGAAAACGGTATCGAAGTGGGAAACATTTTCCAACTCGGCACAAAGTATACGAAAACGATGAATATGACGGTACATAACGCCGACGGAAAGGAGATTAACCCTATTATGGGCTGTTACGGAATAGGCGTGGGGAGAGCGCTTGCGTCCGTTGCGGAAGAAAGTCACGACGAAAAAGGTTTGATTTGGCCGATGAGCATTGCTCCGTGGCATGTGTATCTTTGCGGATTAAGACTTGACGATCCGATTGTTAAAGCGGAGGCGGACAAACTTTACGAAGAATTTACGAAAGCGGGGATAGAAGTCATATACGATGACAGAGAAACGTCCGCAGGCGTGAAATTTTCGGATTGCGACCTTATGGGGATACCGATAAGAGTAGTAATCAGCCCCAGAAGTTTAGCCAAAGGAGAAATCGAACTGCAATTACGAGATAAATCTTTGCAAACAGACGTAAAGATTGAAGACAGCATAGAATTTATACAAAAGACGATAAAAGAAAAGGTAGGTAGTAATATAGGATAAAAAACCAAATAAGACTTATCGGGTTCACCCGAAAGGAGGAGGGGTTTTATGAAAAAAAACGTAGTTAAGATTTTTTTCGGTATCGTAATCGCGACGCTTATGTTGGCGATGATTGCTTGCGATGGCGGCAGCGGCGGTGGTGGCGGCAACAAGGATAAAGATTGCGGCGACGGCAAACACGTTGACAATAACGCCGACGGAAAATGTGACGTTTGCGGAAAAGAACTTCCGAAAGAAGGTTGGGAGAAAATCGAATCGGTAGACAGAAAGGATATGTATAGCAGATTTCTGCTAGGCTTTACTAATGTCGCTTACGAACTTTCCGAAGAGAAAGTAAAAGCCAAAAAACAGGTTACAATCGACGGAGCAGGGCTGTTTAGGCTTAACAACAACGATTTTTACCTTAACGTAAAGGGAAAATACGACGGTTCGGATCCTACCCAAATAAGAGATAAAACGATTTTCGCGGTGGATATTTCAAACAAAGAAAAAGTTGACGCCGAGAGCAGACTGCTGTCGCTACATCTCTATAAAGACGATTTATATCTTGCGATAGGCGACAATAAGGTTCAGTTTGACGTGGTAAACGGAAGTTGGACGAACTATTATCCGTATCCTATGAAAAAACCTACGTCGGATAGTTTGAGTAACCTTGCCGGAATGCTTTCGAGTTTCATCAAACTTAAATCGGAACCTGCCGCATTGACGAGAAGAAACAGCAATAAACTCGAATATAAATATTCGATTGAAGTAGACGTCAAGGAAAGTTTGAACAGCATTTTCAGCAAGGGATTGAATTCGCTAAAAAAAGTATCCGAAACCGACGCGGAGAAAATCAAAAGTTTTGCTGCCAGCGTTTTCGGGATAAGCGTTGAACAACTCAATAAAGGACAAATTCCAGACAGTACTATGACGATGATGTTTATTATCTCGGGAGAGAAGATACAAAGCGTCGTATGTGAGGCGGAAATCGATATGTCGCATTCGGACAGCGAACTTATCGATACGGATAAGTTAAAACTGTATGCAGAAATAAACGATTTGAAAATAACAAACGATTATGCGCAAGGCGTTAAAATCGATTTTGTAAATAATAAGGAGGAACTTGACTCTTATCAAAAATACAGCGACGCTGTATATTCGTTGAAGGTTCCTATTAAAGTAAAGGACGACGCACAAGGTGATGAACCCGTTTATAATAACTACGATTTCAACGTGATAACGAGAGTATTCCAAGATAACAGCAAAGATAACTTCGTTTTTTTGGAATATTACGACAAAACCGAAAAAATTGTAGACAGAGCATTGTACGTTTACGACGATGTTGCTTACGTTGTGAAAAACGTTGACGGGAAAGAAACTTGCCTCTATCAAATGAAAGTGGATCTTTCCGACCTTGCGAACAGGCTTGTGAGAAACGACCTGAACGGCTCGTCGAAGATGGATATTTACAAACTAATATCGTATGCTTTACGCAGCCTGGCGATTTCCGAAACGGAGATAAAAGTTAGGGTCGATAACGATTTCTTTACCGACGTGTGGTATAACTTCGAAGATATGTTAATGTACATCGAAGGTTTAGACGATAGTTCGCAGTTACTTGAAATCAAAGAAGTCAAAGATTTTATAGATTTTATCAAAACGAATTGCGTGTACTTTACGTTCGAGTACGATAACGATGATTTATTGAAAATAATCGGAGGCAAAGACAGAGAAATCGAAAAAATCGTTGAAAAACTCGAAAAATTCAAAACCGAGTTACCCGAACCCGATAACGGAGAGAGTAAAACGCCCGAAACCGAGGGGAACGCGGAATAAATTGCAAAACCGATAAATAAAAGCGTTATTTAGGTTGAAAAAAAATTATAAACCGTATATACTAGAATAAATAAACTTGGAGGATAAAACGTATGTTGACAAAAGATATGTTATTGATAGACGCGTTCCGTACGGAAGGCGTAAACGTAGACGCGATGGCAGAAGTACTTGCCGATTTCGGAATGCATTGTTTGGGCTGTGCCCTTAGCCACGGCGAAACAATTGAACAGGCTGCGCTGGTTCACGGAGTCGACCCCGATCAAATGCTCAACGCATTGAACGAGGCTGCGAAAAAACCTATTGAATAATATAAAAGATTTATAAAAAGTTAAAGGCGGACGGAAGTCCGCCTTTTCTTTTGTAGAGGTTTGTTTAGGCGAGTTTTTGAGCGACGATATATGCGTTCGAAACGGTGATAGAGTTTCCCGACGTATTGTTGATTGACAATGCTGTGGGAGCGGTTGCGGCGTAGATGAGCGAACCGCTTGCCGACGCGGGGAGAGTGGTCGTTCCGTTTGAGCCGACGACCTGTCCCGTTACCGGAGAACCGTTGGCATATAATTGTACGTTTACTGCCGACGCGGTCCCTTCGGAAGAGTTTGCGGTTGCTCCGAAGTTGACGAGGTAAGTTCCTGCCGGGACGTTGAGCGCGTTGTTTGCCACGTTAAGCGTGGTGTCGGGTGTTCCTGCGCCTGCGGTAAGAGGAATAGCGGCAAGATTCGCTACCGCACCTGCGGTTCCTATGGCGGACATCGCGTTGTTCACGTAAGGGTTAACCGTGACCACCGGAGTAATCGGACGAATAATCACGTTATTGTTCGGAATAACGTTGCTTTGAAAGTAGACTCTGTTGTAAGGACAGCAAACTCTGTTGCGTTGGCAGCAACAGTTATTTACAGGCGTAATAAAGCAGCACATAATAATAATCTCCTTGTTAGTTTGATATGTAAGAAGTAGGAGATTTTATTTCTATTATATCTTATTCCGGAAACGGCTTAAAGCGTGAATTAAAACGTCAAAATAATTTTTCTTTAGATATGAAATTAGAATTTCGTTTAATATGCATATAAACAAGTATCAAGAAAGATAAAAAAAGATACAAATGAAAATGTCAATATACACGTAATAAATTTTTACTAAATGCAAAATACAATTCGAGAAAAGTAAATTGACGTTCAATTTTTCGTTGAAAAAAACGTCCGAATTCAATTCGGACGTTTTGGCGGGCAAGTGGTGATTGCGTTTGAACTTTTTCCACTACTTCTTTCGTATCGTCAATGGTCAATTTCTCAATATCTTTTCCACCGCGAATATTGAAATAAACGACGGTATTGTCGTCGGAAACAAAAACCTGACTGACAAGGTGGTCTATAATTTGCTTTTGGTAATCTTTGTCGTTTACGTCGCCTTTGAGCAATTCTTCAATAAACACAAGCAGGTCTTTCTTTGTCAATTTATAGCCGCGCTCTAATTCGAGTTGCGCCTTTTGTGATTCAAGGTCGTTAAGCAAAACTTCGTATTCTGCCATTTTCGTTTCAATAGAGTTTTGCAACAATACGCTTTTCGCTTTTACGAATGCGTCGGTAAGTTCGGATACTTCCTGACGTATTTTTGCTATTTTCGCCGTAATGCTTTTCAGATTTTGCTCGTCGGTTCGTTTATCGTAATACGCAAGAACGTCGTTTACTGCAGTTTCGGCATTTTCGGGATTGCTCAAAAATTCTTTCACGCAAGCGGTAACGTATAATTCGAGATTATCTTTGTTTTCACGCTTTTTATCGCATTTACCGCTACGACGTTTTTTACAAATATAGTAGTGATGTTGCGCACCCGTCTTACTTGTTCCGCCGTCGGCTACCATTTCGGTTCCGCAATGACCGCAGAATAATTTTCCCGTAAGCAGATAAGGCACTCTTGCAGTTTCTTTACCGCCCAAAGTATACCTGTTTTTGGCAAGTCTTTCCTGCACGGCATCGAACGTTTCTTTGTCTATAATCGGCGGATACATATTGCTGCACTCTCTGCCGCCGAATGTGAATGTACCTGTATATTTTTGATTCGTCAGCCATTTATCGAAAAATTTGCCTTTCAATAATTTTCCTTTAATACGATAGCCTTGTTCATTGAGCATATCGGCTATTTGCTTTTTAGTGTAACCCTTATTGTAATAGTTAAAGGCAAGCCTTACAAGTTCAGCCTCTTCTTCGTTTATTACGACTTTTTTGTAAAACTTATTCGGTTTACCGGGGATCGGTTCGTTTTCGAGTTTATATCCGTAGATAAGCGTTCCACCGCAATATGAGCCGTTTGCCGCACTTATATCAAGTCCGTCGCGAACACGTTTGGAAAGTCGTTTGCTGTATTTCTCGGCGTTCCATTCCAAAAACATTTCGTAGAATTCGCCGCCTTCGTCTTCCGCAATCGGTTCAAGCGCAGACAAAACTTTGATACCTTCTTCTTTCTGCATTTCTTTGTACATAATGCTGTCGCGGCGATTTCTCGCAAAGCGGTCAAACATATACACGACGATATACTGAAACGCTCCGCTTTTAGCGTCGGCAATCATACGCTGAAAAGCAGGTCTTGCGTCGTTCGTTCCCGTCCGCGCCTTATCCGAATAAATATTTACTATATTGATATCTTTACCTTCGGCAAATTCTTTACAGATACGAACCTGCGCCTCAATACTTTGCTCGTTTTGACTTTGAGAACTGAATCTGGCGTAGATAACTCCGTTGTCCATTGTTTTTCCTCCGAGAAGAAATTTATTTTTTCGGCAAACGAACTATCGGGAAATGGCGGAACAGTCAAGGAATAAGTAGAAAATATTGCCGTATAAGCCGATTAACTCATAATTTTCAGCAATATTTTCTACCCTTGACAGAGCCGACTTTTTCCGATACCATAACACCGAAAAATAAAATCGAAAAGTTATATTAAGTGCCTGATTTCAAGATATCGATATATCTCGAATACTCAAAAACTCTGTCACGCGCCTTTGTGGTCGTTTCATTTAATATGCCGACTTCAATCATCTTTTTGACTGCACCTGATACGCCGTTATACGACAAACCGAGCGCGGTTGCGGCTCCGCCGATAGAGATAATCGGGTGTTCCTTGATATAATCAAAAACCTTTGAAACCGTTTCGGTTTTCTTGACAAGTTTTTCTTCGTCAGACTTGATAAGCGAATTTATGCTTTCGATTGTCTTTATACCATCGTCGCAAGTTTCGATTATTCCGTGCAAAAAGAATTTTATCCACTGTTCGTAATTGCCTTTAGTGCGGACTTCGCTCAATCGGTCGTAGTATTCGATACGATTGGTTTTAAGATATAGCGACAAATACAATACGGGACGACGAAGTATTCCGTCGGCAAGCAACATTAACGTGATGAGCATTCTTCCGATACGACCGTTGCCGTCCAAAAACGGGTGAACGGTTTCAAATTGATAATGCACGAGCGCCGTTTTCAGCAAAATATCCATATCGTAGTCGTTTATAAACTTTTCGAGATCGCTCATTGCGGTTTGCATATCTTCCACTGTCGGCGGAACGTATCTTGCAGTTTGTAAATTACTGTTTGACGAGCCTATCCAGTTTTGACTGCGGCGAAATTCTCCGGGATTTTTCTCTTGTCCGCGAACGCCTTGCATTAAAACCTTATGAGTATCGCACAAAAGGCGGTTGCACACAGGCAATTCTTTCATTCTCGCGATAGCGTAATTAAGCGCATTTACGTAATTAACTACGTCGTTTACTTCGAGATTTACCGCCACGTCAACGTTAGGATTAAGCACGTCCTCCAAAGTTGCCTGTGTTCCTTCGATCTGACTACTAAGCAGTGCCTCTTTTCGGACGTATGCGCTCAAAAACAGATTCATATCGGGAATAAGTTCCGACGTCATATCCAACTTGCCGAGAAAATTATGCGTCTTAGAAAGCAATGCGACCATTTCCGCATCCATTTCGATTTCGGGAAACGGCGGCAACGGATTTGGTCTATACGCTTTGTAACCGGCAATACCGCCGAGTGCGGTAATATATTGTCCTGCTCTGTTCATAAAGCACTCCTTGAAATTATTCTGCTATTATTATAGTCGTTATTTCGTAAAAAGTCAATATTAAGAAATAGTGAATCACAAATATTTTTTGTTATTTCATTCAGCCGTTTGGTTTTTCTTGTCGAAACCGAGCGGCTTTTTTTGTTGTGCTTTTACCGCTTTTTATGGGTTGGTTATATCCAACATCCAAAAGTTCACGGTCGTAACCCGAAGTGCTTGGTAAAGTCTGTTACATTTAATTTTTCTTTCGTGTATGCTGTTTTCGTAAAACAAAAAACATCACATCGAAGTTACTCGGCGGTTATGTCAAGGTTACTATGGCATCACAAATAGGAACATTTCCGTCACACCGATGTTCTGGTAATCGGTAAAATCGCGGTGTAAAATTTTATCGTAAAAAGTTTTTTCGATGTCGCAAAGATTTTGCGAGTTCGACTTTTAGAATAAAGGCAAAAGTCGTTGAAATTTTTTTAATCACGACAAAAGGTGTCGTATTGCGGTCCTAAAGTTTCATCAAGAAAATTTTCAAATAGGAAAAACCCTTCCGGTTTGACTGCTAAGATACGACTACAAAAAGATTTTTAATTGGGACAAAAGGTGTCCCATAATGGGCTTACACTTTTTGTAAGATAAATTTCTAATTGTTGCAAAACCTGCAACGTGAGCGAAGTAATCTAAAATCACAAAAACAAACGGGAGACGATAAAATGAACGAACAATACCAAAAGGTAGCATACATAGGGCTTAGAAGAAAAGACGGCAGTTACGCCGTCAATATTCCGCTGTATGTAAAACTCGACGAAGTAGATAAAAAGGATATGGACGAATTCAGAGAAGAAATTATCCATAAGGTCACGGAAATTATGATGCGCAGGTATGAAAAGCAGCTTGCAGAAATCATGAATTTCCAAAGGCCGCCGCCGACGGAAACGAAGTAATATTTTCGTTCAATCGTTTCCCGTTGGTTTAATAAAAAATACCCACGTTTTATGCGTGGAAAGGAGGTAAAAATTATGCCATATCAAAAGTGTAAAATATACAACGACGGAAGTCATTTCATAGCGATTCCGCACACGACAAGACCTACTGCACCGAAACGCTACCACCCCGAAGAAGTAATCGAGGGCATTGACGATACATCGCAACAACCGCAGTTAAATGTAGACAAGTGTAACACTGAAACGGCTTTAACTGCACTTAGCGACACTAACGATGTCGGTTTGGGAGAATGTTCGGAACAAAACGAAAGTCCGCCCACGGACGATATTTCAATGCCTACGACAACACGAAAGATAACCCGTAGGCAACTGTTCGACGAACTGTATGAAGAGTGTAAAAGTCTCAAAAAGCGCGAGCGCGAAAAGTATATTTATGACCGTATGAAGCAGTATTTTGCCAACGCCGAAGCGGCAAAACAATACGTTGACGGTCAGTTCGTCAGACTGAAACGCAACGCTATTGCCAAGCGTGTCAGACTTGTGCGCAAGGTAAACCTGCAGGCTTTCAACTATTTTTGCACTTTCACCTACGACGGAAAGAAACACACCGAAGAATCATTCAGAAAGAAACTATCCGATACGTTCAAGAAAATGTGTTACCGCCGCAAATTGAAATACGTAGGCGTGTGGGAACGTTCACCGGATAAAAAGAGATTACATTTTCACGGGCTGTTTTATATTCCGCCGGCGCAATGGTCGGTGAACTTGTGGAAGTAAAAGACTACTCGCCCGTCAAAGAGAAAGTGCAAACGACTTATCAGAATACATATTTTAACGAACGTTTCGGCAGATCGGACTTCAAGGAAGTAAACGAACACGTTTTAAGCGAAGCCGTGAGGTATATTATGAAGTATCTCGAAAAAGGCGGCGGAAGAATAGTTTATTCCAAAGGTTTGCCACAATATTTCATATCCGACATTATGGACGACGACGTTGCCTGCACCATAGGGCAAGAGGATAAGAAACTGTTGCTCTTTGACAACTTCAACTGTTGGGACGAAGGATGCCTTGTGGGGCAAGTAAGCAAGGAAGTAATAGACCAGATGCCGAAAGCAAATTAAAAGGCGCGCACGTCCTACAATAGCCCTAAATGAAATGCGCGCGGACGGCTAAAAGGCGAAAGATCGCCAAGCGGTTTAGCGGCGACTTCGCCTTCCGTCTGCGCTTTCATTTATCTATACGGGCGATTGCGTTTAATTTGGCGGCAGTTTTTGCGGCGGTCAATTAGCAATTCGAAGTTCAGTCAAATTCGGTTTAATCGGTCGGTTTTGGTATGTGCGTGGGCTTGTCTGCGGCGAGGCGAAGCCGAGCCGCTCTCGTATCAAGACAAGCCCACGCAACGGTGCCAAAAGTTAATTTTTATTATAACCGTGTTGTCTTGAATCAAATACCGTTTTCCAATACTTTTCTCTATCAAGAATTAATTGAGTGTTTCCGTCGCGTGTGTAAAAACACTCCAGTATCGACCACTTAAAATTTTTTGCAGGATACTCCGGATTGTTTTTCAGTATTTCATCCAATGCATCATTGTGTCCAGTTCCGTTAGTATAGACATAACAAGACCAGCGGCCCCAAATTCCGTCGTAACCATATGTGCTACCGATATATACGTTTCCATTGTAAGTGTCAGTAATTACATAAACACAGTTTACATTCGATAAAGCAATACGCCATTCGTCGTTATTCTTCTCGATAATTTCCTTTAACTGGATAAATGGTAAAGACACCTTATTGTATCCCTCAAAAGGAATTTGTACATCGCCGTATTTTTTATCAAGTAACTGTACTACGGCAATTTTATTAATATCATCTATCGGCAGCTTAACACATTTGGGCCCCTGTTGCCTTTTGTATCTCACAATCAACCGCTCTTTGAAGGCTTCAAATTTATCGATGGGAACAAGATTATAAGTTTCGTGTCCATCATCGAATTTATTTATTTCATCAGTTTTTTCGTATGCTCCCAAGAAAAGCCATTGATCCCATTTTTTGTCCTTATCCAACCTAATAAACTGTAAACAGTATCTTGTAGAGATAACTCTGAAAGAGATATTTGAACCAGCATGTTTCTTCCAAGAAATATGTTCCATCAAACGTTTTTCATTAGTCGCAAAAGAGTATACGTTGTCATTAGTTCCGTTGTTTAGACAGATTGTCCAATCTGTTTTTTCTTCAGCGCTTATATTAAAAAGCTCATTCAAAAATAATTCCGTCATTTGTTCACCTCTGGTTTCTTAGTGTTTACTTATTCCAATTTCTACAAGTTTTGTGCTTAATTTGTTTATATAAGCTTGCCTCGTAGATTCGTCCATCGTTCCGTCCAAAATCATTTCAGCAATATCTCGGAAATCATCAATACTGCAAGCATTAACTGGTAATTTTAGGCTATACACTTCTTCTATCATGCTTGGTTCATAATAGTCTTTTAACGTGGGGAACGTTTTCAGCAAGTAAGGCGTAAAATAGATCGTGTTGCATTCGCGAATAATACTTCTTGAAAAACCCGCTTTTTCCCAACTATCATAGTTTAGTGCTCCACTAACATCAATAAGCAATTCTTTAAGGTAACAAAGTACTCTTAATAATGCAGTTTTCTTATGCTTGTCGTTTTTCATATGATTCTCTTAAACGTTTTTAATATTATAGCATTAATCCGTAAAATTTTCAAGATATTAAATGCCTATCTTGCGTTTTGTTGTCCCAAGATTGGTACAACAAAACTTTAAATAAAATTTTTGGCTTATATTTCAAGCAAAGATAAAATAGTTCGGCTGAAAAGTCGGGCTATTTGCATGAGGTTATTTAGTTATGATTATCTTTTTGCAGGAATTGAAATATATTTGAGTCAAAACCGCTACTTATCCGTAAATCGCCGTGTATCTTTGGCGCATTTTGATAAAGTATTCATACACCGTAGATTGCGCGTGAGATAAAACTCTGCCGATTTCGGGATAACTTAAGCCGTTTTGGCGGCATTCCAAAGCAATACGCATATTTTCGGTCAAATTAAGGCTCGAAACGATTTTTTCGTATAGAGTATAATCTTGTGCGACTTCTTCTTTTATTTCGTATAACGGTTCGCTTGCGGGCGTTAAAGCATCAAGACTTACAGTACGATAATAATCACTTGTTTTACGGTTTATCAATTTCATCATTTTACGAATACAGGCAATCTCGATGGTAATCGGCTTGCCTTTTTTACTATAACCTAAAACGTCATTCAAACGCTTTCCATAATGGTCACAAAGACACAACGCACCTTCTTGTACTAAATCGTAAGAATCGCTGAGCATATAGCCTAATTCGTTTTTGTGCTTAATATCGGCGTACAGATCAGCATACATTTTTTGTGCGCGACTTCCCAAATAACCTATCTGGAAACGTAGTTCCATAAATGCGATAAGTTCTGCCATTTCAAGCACGTTGTTTTGTGAGATTTCTTCTTTCATAACGCTGAAATCTAAAAATTTTCTTTTCATTTGGATTTACCTCCGATTATTTTCGCCTTTCGGCAAAAACGGGGTAGCACCGAGAAAAGATTTAAGTATTTTTAACTTAATTCCATTAAGACAGAAGTCAACGAAAAAAGCATAAAAATTGTTGCATAAATAAAAAAAGAGATTACGCATCAATTTGCTGTATAGCTTCAACAATGAGCCAAACTCAATATAAAATCTATTTTTTTAATACGTTAAAGTTTTCTGTAACAATTTTTTGCCGTTGACTTACGCTTTTCACTGTGCTACAAACGTAGACCGAAAGGTGATAAATCGGACGGACTAATAAACGGCATAGAAAAAGGCGGTAGAATCATCGTTCTATCGCCTTAAATCGTATTTATTGAGTTATTTTATAAAGTTGCCATGAGTATTGCGTTTCTGCGTAAGATAATGGTCTGAATGCTTTATTTCATACTGCTTAGTTTGAAAAACGATACCTGCAACTCCTTTCAGACAAAAATAAGAGAGCCGCGTGTTCAAACGCGACTCCCTGTGGCGGAAGCGGTGGGAATTTATACGAACACAAATTTTTATTGTAGGCAGTCTTTTTTCGAGACTGCCTTTGCACT